>DVFJ01000037.1 GCA_018713325.1 Candidatus Onthenecus intestinigallinarum
GGGCTATGAGCTCAACCGTCAGGTATCCAGGGACGTGATCATTGCAGGCACATTTTTCATCTGCGGACTGGCAGAAGACAATTTCACCAGCCTGCCGGACGAATCCATGGAGAAGTATGAGCGCCGGTTCCGCTATCCTGAGATCTTTGTGCGCACGGAGGAGGGCGTGATGGCCATACCGCTGAAGGAGTAAACACCGATACGCAACCGCGAGGCTCGCCGCAAGGCGCGCCTCTTTTTTGTGCCGAGAAACAGTTGGGAGGTTTATGTATGCAAGTCACCCACGACAAAAAGCTGCTCATCGCCATCGGCAGGAGCCGCAAGGCGGCGCAGTGGCAGAACAAGGAGATGCTCTGGAGCGAGTTTTTGGACAAGCTCGCCAACACGACCCGCACCCGCGAGACGGTGAACGACTACGCCGCCATGACCAAGGCCGAGCGCGACAACATCAAGGACGTCGGCGGCTTTGTCGGCGGTTATCTCAAGAACGGCAGGCGCAGCAGCGCCAGCGTGGTCAACCGCTGCCTCATCTGTCTCGACGCGGACAATGCGGACACCGGATTGCTGGACGATCTGGACATGACGTTCATCAACGCCTACGCGCTCTACAGCACGCACAGCCACACGCCGGAGAAGATGCGCCTGCGGCTCATCGTTCCCCTATCCCGTACCGTCACGCCGGACGAGTATGCGGCAATCTCCCGCCGCATCGCCGATGATCTGAGGCTTTCGCGCTTCGATCCCACGACCTTCGAGCCTGCCCGCCTGATGTACTGGCCGAGCACACCGGAGGATGGCGAGTTTGTCTTCCGGTACGCGGATCAGCCGTTTCTCGACCCTGACGATGTGCTCGCCACTTACGCCGACTGGCAGGACGCCTCCCTCTGGCCGACCACTCAGCCGGTGGAGGCGAAGATGCGCCGCACAGTCTCCAAGCAGGAAGACCCGCTGATCAAGCGCGGCATCATCGGGGCGTTCTGCCGGGCGCACAGCATTACCGATGTGCTGGAAAATATCCTTGCCGATAGGTACAATCCTACGGCCCAGGCCGACCGCTACACCTTCGCGGGCGGCAGCACGACGGGCGGTCTGGTCGTGTACGACGACAAGTACGCCTTCTCCCATCACGCGACTGACCCGGCGAGTGGTAAGCTGTGCAACGCCTTCGACCTCGTGCGCTGGCATCTGTTCACGCCGGGCGGCACGGCCCCGGACGGCTCCCGCGTGGGCGACGATGCATCGTCCATGAAGCGCATGCAGGAATACGCAGCGCAGGACGAGGCCACCCGCTGCACGCTCGCCGAGGAGCGCCGGGCACAGGCCGTGCAGGAGTTTGGCGATTTGGATGCGTTGGAGGCACAGATCGCCGCAACCGAACCTCAGAACAATAGCTGGCAGGAGCAACTGGAGCTGGACAAGCAGGGAAAGGTCAAGGATACGCTGGGCAACCTGACGCTCATCCTGCGCAACGACCTGCGCCTCAAGGACATCGCCTATAATATCTTCGGCATGTTAATGCGCATCGGCGGTTGGGAGAAGTACAAGGGGAACAGCGCCGGGGTACAGAGAAGGTCGCCCTACGGCCCGCAGCGCTGCTTCGTTCGCAGGGAATGACTGTTCTCATAATCCTCCGAACCATCGCCTTGGACGATCTGGAATAGCGGCTGATTGTCACCATCTCCCGTAACCATCCCGTTAGCTGTGCATCGTCCTGCCCAATCGCACGCCCCTGTCCAGCAGGTACATCTGCGGCCAGAGGTCTTCCAGCCCGTTGGGCGCGGGCGTGCCGGTCAGGCCGACCACGCGGGTGAACTGCCCCAGCACCTTCTTGAGCGCCAGAAACCGCTTCGCCCGGCTGTTCTTGAATGAGGACAGTTCGTCAATAACCAGCATAGAGAAGCACATGACGATATCGGAAGCAAAGCGAATCACAAAGATGAACGAGTGGAGACAGCTGATTCATGAGCGGCAGCAGAGCGGTCAGAGCGTGCAGACATGGTGCCAGCAAAACGGAGTACGGAAGAACAGCTACGATTACTGGCTGAGAATCATCCGGGAAGAAGCTCTTCGTGAGACGAGGAACAGGAGCGGTGCGCTTGTCAGAGTAGAGCCGGAAAAGCTGGCGGTTGAGACCGTATCGCCACAGTCTTCCTCCGGGGGCATCGTGATCCGGGTGCATGGCGTGGAAGCAGAGTTCCCATTGGGCACGGGTATCGGACTTCTCGTAGCTTTCGTGAGGTTGGTAATCCATTCTTCAATGAAGAATAAGAAACAGAGGAACGCAAATGAAATACAATGATGGTAATCGCTCGATAATCCCGTGTGCGTGGGTGTTCAGGGGTGGCAAATCGCACCACTTGAATCCGTTTGCTATACAATCGTAACTTGTATCAGTATATGAGTGCAGACACACCAAAGGACATCGATATTGATACAATGTCGGCGTCCTTTCTTTTTGCGGTTTTGGACTCGAAGGTTGCAAGTATAGAGCATGTATCGATGCTTGCCCGTCTGCACCGCACATGGTACAATCAAACCCGGATAGAAGCAGGAAAGGATTGATGTCATGGAACTGCGCGTGCTCCGGTATTTTCTGATGGTTGCCCGGGAGGAAAACATCACCCATGCGGCGCAGCTTCTGCATGTGACGCAGCCCACGCTGTCCCGCCAAATTCAGGATCTGGAGGAGGAGCTGGGCGCGAAGCTGTTTGTGCGCAGCAACCACCGCATCGTCCTGACGCCGGATGGTCTGCTTCTGCGGCGCAGGGCTCAGGAAATCGTCGATCTGGCGGATCGTACACAGCGGGATTTTGCGGCCAGGGAAGAAGAACTGACCGGCGAGATCGCCATCGGCAGCGGCGAGACGCGCAGCGTGTCCGTACTTGCCGAGATGCTTGCCACATACCGCCAGCGGTATCCCCGGGTGAGCTACCGCTTTTACAGCGGCAATGCGGATCAGATCAAGGAGCGCATTGAAAACGGCACGTTGGATGTGGGGCTGCTGCTTGAGCCGGTGGATATTTCCCGATATGCGTTTTTGCGCGTGCCCATCAGGGAGGAATGGGGCGTCCTGACGCGGGAGGATTCGCCCTTGGGGACGCTTGCATCCGTCCATCCGGAGGATCTTGCGCGGCGTCCGCTGATGCTCCCCGGCCGGGCGCTGGTGCAGAATGAATTGGCCAACTGGTTTGGCGGCAGCGTGGATCAGCTCCAGATTCCGATTCGCTACAACCTTCTGTATAACGCCGCCATGCTGGTGAAAGGCGGCTTTGGCGATGCGCTGACCATACGGCTTGACTGCGCCTATCCGGGCCTTAGGTTTGTGCCGTTGGAGCCGCCCATCCGGCTTGGATCCGTTCTGGTCTGGAAAAAGCAGCAGGCGACCTCCCCCGCAGTCGGGGCATGGATCAGCCATGCAAAACAATGCCTGAAAGACATTTCTAATGATGCGAGATAAGTGTTAGACATTACAACGGAATCGCACTACAATAAGGGTGTCCCATCCGGGGCGCCCTTTTTCATTTGAAAAGCGCGTGGCCGCCAGAGAATATGGAGCAGGGGAAAGGATTGCATGATGACCAAGAAAGAAGCAAGCGAGCGCTACCAGATTCCCATCGCGATTCTGGATGAGTACGAAAGCTGGGGCCTGTGCTCTGCCGTCAAGCAGGTCATGGGCGTGTGGCAGTACGACGACCAGGATCTGGAACGCCTGAGCACCATCATGGCGCTGCACGACATGGGCTTTGCCGTGGAGGAGGTGGAGCGCTATATGCGGCTGCTGCTCTCGGACGCGGACACCACCCGGGAGCGCTTGCACATGCTGGAGCGGCGGCGAAACGCGGCGCTGGATGAAATTCACCTGAAGGAAAAGCAGCTGCAAAGACTGGACTACCTGCGCTACCAGATGCGCGGGCAGAAGGCGTAAGTCAATACGCCGGAAAGGAGCCACAATGCAATACACCAAGCTGGGAAAATCTGATCTGCATGTCTCCCGGGTATGTCTGGGATGCATGGGGTTCGGGGACGCGGCCCACGGCCAGCACAGCTGGACGCTGAACGAGGAGGCGTCCCGGGACGTCATCCGCCGGGCGCTGGAGCTGGGCGTCAATTTCTTTGACACGGCCATCGTGTACCAGAATGGCACCAGCGAACAGTACCTGGGGCGAGCCTTGAAGGACTTTGCCCGCCGGGAGGACGTGGTGGTGGCCACCAAGTTTCCCGTGCGCAGTCAGGCGGAGATCGACGCGGGCGTCAGCGGTCAGGAGCATGTGCGCCGGATGCTGGACAGGAGCCTGCAAAACCTGGGCATGGACCATGTGGACCTGTACATCTGCCATATGTGGGACTACCGCACGCCGCTTTACGAGATCATGGAAGGGCTGAACAACGCCGTCAAGGCAGGCAAGGCGCGTTATATCGGCATCTCGAACTGCTTTGCCTGGCAGCTTTGCAAGGCCAACGAGCTGGCCCGGCGAGAGGGCTTCGCGCCCTTCGTCAGCGTGCAGGGGCACTACAACCTGATCTTCCGGGAGGAGGAGCGGGAGATGATTCCCTACTGCCGGGAGGAGGGCATTGCCGTTACGCCCTACAGCGCGCTGGCCGGGGGCCGGCTGTCCAGGCTGCCGGGAGAGAGCTCCAAGCGCCTTGAACAGGACGAGTACGCCAGGGGCAAGTATGACGCGACTGCGGCGCAGGACGAGCGCGTCATCGAGCGCGTGGCGGAGCTGGCACGGTTCCATGACGTGACCATGACGGAAATCGCGCTGGCCTGGCTCATGGGCAAAGGCGCCATTCCCGTGGCCGGAGCGACCAAGCTCAGCCATGTGGAGGGCGCGGCACGGGCCGCGGAGCTGGCGCTCACCGTGGAGGAAAACGCCTATCTGGAAGCCTGCTACACGCCCCACGCCCTGGTGGGCGTGATGGCGCAGAACACCCGAGAAACGGCGAACAGGCCGCAGGTCTGGTCGTCCAACACACCCAACGTCTGAAGCAGAAAGGAGCATTTGCCATGAAAACCCTTGTCGCTTACTTTTCCGCCAGCGGGGAGACCGCCCGCCTGGCCCAAACCATCGCACAGGCCGCCGGAGCGGACCTCCATGAGATTCGGCCGGCGCAGCCCTATACCGCTGCGGGCCTGAACTGGCACGACGATCAAAGCCGTTCCTCCGTGGAGATGAGAGACCCGGCCTGCCGCCCGGCAATCGCCGGGGACGCGCCGGACCTGACGGCATACGATACCGTCTTTCTGGGCTTTCCCATCTGGTGGTATCAGGCCCCGCGCATCGTCGAGACGTTCCTGGCCTCCTGCGATTTTTCCGGCAAGCGCGTCGTGCCCTTTGCCACCTCCGGCGGCAGCGGCATGGGGCGCACAGCGGAGATCCTGAAAAAATCCTGCCCCACAAAGGCCGTCTTTCTGCCCGGCAGGCGCCTGAGCAGCAGCGCAAGCCTCGGCGCGATCCGCAACTGGCTCAACGAGCTTGGCTGAACAAAAAATCAATCCGCAGAGAGGACGGAGGAAATCGTGATGAAAAAGCTGCTTGTCCTTGCCCTTGCCCTGCTGATGGGCCTGACCTTAGCCTGCGCCGAGGAAGAAGCGACGGCCTTCACCCCCACCGACTCCACCGTGCTGGTCGCCTGCTTCTCGGCCACGGGCAACACCTGGCCGCTGGCGGAGTACGCGGCGGAATACCTCAACGCCGACCTCTTTTGCATCGAGCCGGAAGTGCCCTATACGGACGCCGACCTCAACTACAGCGACAGCAACTGCCGTGCCAATCAGGAGATGAACGACGAGACCAGCCGTCCGGCGCTGGCCGCGACGGTGGAAAACATGGAGCAGTACGACACGGTGGTGCTGGCGTTCCCCATCTGGTGGGGACAGGCGCCGCGGCTCATCGAGACCTTTGTGGAGGCCTACGACCTGAGCGGCAAGACCGTGATCACCTTCTGCACCTCCGCCAGCAGCGGCTACGGGCGTACCGGCGAGATCCTCGCCGCGCTGACCGATGAGACGGTCCACTGGATCGAGGGCGCGCGCTTCCCGGCCTCCACCACGGCGGAGGACATGCAGGCATGGCTTGCGGAAAAGGGGATCGCCCCCTATACGGCGGAGTAACCCTCATTTGAGATGGATGAAAGGAGACAAAATCATGTCTGTCAAGCAAACCGCGGGGCGCGACGCGCTGGGGGCTTTTGCCCCGAAATTTGCCGAACTCAACGACGACGTGCTCTTCGGGCAGGTCTGGAACCGCACCGACAGGCTCTCCCTGCGGGACCGCTCGCTGGTGACGGTCACGGCGCTGATGGCGCAGGGCCTGACGGATTCGTCCTTCCGCTATCACCTCACCACGGCCCGGCAAAACGGCATCACCAAAGAGGAAATCGCGGAAATTCTGACCCACGCGGCCTTCTATGCAGGCTGGCCCAAGGCCTGGGCGGCCTTCAACATGGCCAAGGAGGTCTGGGCGGACGATGCCGCGCCGGAGCAGGACGCCATGCAGGCGCACGCGGCTTCGATGGTGTTCCCCATCGGCGCGCCCAACGACGGCTTCGCGCAGTATTTCAGCGGGCGCAGCTACCTCGCGCCGCTTTCCACCGCGCAGGTGGGCATCTTCAACGTGACCTTTGAACCCGGCTGCCGCAACAACTGGCACATCCACCACGCCCAGGCGGGCGGTGGACAGATTCTGATCTGTGTGGCCGGACGCGGCTGGTATCAGGAATGGGGCAAGGCCGCGCAGCTGCTCACGCCCGGCGGTGTGGTGAACATTCCCGCGGGCGTGAAGCACTGGCACGGCGCGGCGCAGGACAGCTGGTTCAGCCACCTGGCGGTGGAGGTGCCCGGCACGGATGCCCGCAACGAGTGGCTGGAGCCGGTGACGGACGAGCAGTATGAGGCGCTCGCATGAACATTCTCATCTTGATGGGCAGATCGAGCCCGCAGGGCGGCCACCTTTTTGCTGGCGGACGCCTTCGGGAGCAGGCCCATCAGCTGGGCCAAAACCTTTGACAGGAGTGGAATGGAGATGAAACAGCGAATCAAAACAGGCGTGGATATCGCCATGACCGTGTTGTTCCTGGGCCAGATGGGCTATCACATGATGGACAACCGGATGCATGAATGGACGGGCGTGACGCTATGCGTGCTGTTTCTTCTGCATCACGCCCTCAATCCCGGTTGGCGCCGGGGGTTGTTCAGGGGCAGGTACTCCGCCTCCCGCGTGTGGCTGACACTGGTGGATGTGCTGTTGACGTTGGCGATGGTCGCGGTGATCGTCAGCGCGGTTCTGGTGTCCCGGCATGTGTTTGACTTCCTGGGCCTGCGCATGCGGGCCGTGGGGCGGCGCATTCACATGCCGGCGACCATGTGGGCGCTTGTGCTCACGGGGCTGCACATCGGGCTGCACTGGCACATCGTGCTGGGCAAATTTAGAAAGCTGGGAAACCGCGCCGGCGTCTGGCTTTCCAGGCTGGTGCTGGCAGTTACGGTTGCCTTTGGCCTGTGGGAGTTTGCCACGCGGGGCCTGTGGATGGAACTGTTCATGCTCCGGGAATTCGCCTTTCTGGAATACGGC
Source organism: Candidatus Onthenecus intestinigallinarum (assembly GCA_018713325.1). GTDB lineage: Bacteria > Bacillota > Clostridia > Christensenellales > Aristaeellaceae > Beduinella > Beduinella intestinigallinarum. The sequence continues at coordinate 7,575 of DVFJ01000037.1, forward strand.
GAACCTCTGGCGGTATTCTTTTCCTCCTACGCGGCCGTGTTGTGCGTGTGGGCCGCGCTGTCCTACTACATAGGTAAAGCGCTCCGAATCACACGAAATCCGAAAGCAAAGGAGGAAAACCTTGCATGAGAAGCATCTTTGCCTTACTGGCGTCGTTCCTGCTGGCGCTTCCCGCCTGCGCGCAGGAGGCGGAACCCTCCGTGCTGATTGCGTACTTCACCTGGGCGGAAAACACCGTCATCGAGGACGAAGCGGCCTCCTTGGCCAGCGCGCTGGCGCATTATGACAACATGGGCGACAGCCGGAGCGGCGTGGACGCGACATCCTCCGCCAGCCTGCTGATGCCGGGCAACACGGCGATGATGGCTTCGCACATCCAGCGGCTCACCGGCGGAGAGCTGTTTTCCATCCGGGTGGAGCAGCCCTATCCCAGCAACTATGACGACTGCCTGGACCGCGCGGCGAACGAGCTGGACGACAACGCGCGCCCGGCGCTGAGTACCCATGTGGAGAACATGGAGGACTATGACATCGTCTTTCTGGGCATGCCCAACTGGTGGTACTCCTGCCCCATGGCGGTGCTGACGTTTGTAGAGGAATACGACTTTTCGGGCAAGACGGTCATTCCCTTCGTGGCCCATGGCACGGGCGGCATCTCCGGCTCGGTCCGGGACATGAGCGCCTCGCTCCCGCAGGACTGCACGGTGCTTGCGCCCATCGGCGTCTACCGTCCGGAGATTCCTACCTGTGGCCCTGCTGTGGAGGAATGGCTCAAGACGCTTGATTTACCCTTTGCCCTGAACGATTCCTTTGAGGTGACGGAATGAAAAAGACGCTATGTCTGCTGCTTGCGCTGCTGGCCGCAGGGCTGAGCATGCCTGCGCTGGCGGAGGACCTTCCCGCGCTGCAGCTCAGCGTGGAGGGCGGTTCCCTGACCCTGACGCTGGAGGACAATTCCGCGGCGCGGTCGCTGCTTTCCCAGCTTCCGATGACGCTGACCTTTGAGGATTACAACGGCACGGAAAAGATTGCCTACCCGACAGAGGAGTTGGATCTGTCCGACGCGCCGGACAGCTGCGACCCGGATGTAGGGATGCTGGCGTACTATGCGCCCTGGGGCAACCTGTGCATCTTCTATCAGGATTTCCGGTATTCCGAAGGGCTGGCGCCGCTTGGCAAGCTGGAGGGGGATATGGAGCTGTTCGCTGCCATGGAGGGCAGCTTCAGCGCGGTTCTGGATATCGCGCCGGGCACAGGCGCGCCCGTGGTCTACATGACCTCCGAAATCACCCCCGAGGGGCTGATGGCCGTCTATGAGGCCCTGGGACGCCAGGCGCAGGGCGAAAACGTGGCGGTCAAGCTCTCTACCGGGGAAACCGGCAGCAATTACCTGAGCCCCGAGCTCATCGGGGACTTTGTGCAGGCGGTGGACGGCGCCATCGTGGAGTGCAACACGGCCTACGGCGGGCAGCGCGCCTCCACGGCCATGCACTACCAGCTGGCCGAGGATCACGGCTATACGGCCATCGCGGACGTGGATATCATGGATGAAAACGGCTCCATGACCCTGCCGGTCACCGGCGGCACGGTGCTCTCCGAAAACTACGTGGGCACAAATCTGCAAAACTACGACTTTCTGGTGGTGCTCTCCCACTTCAAAGGCCATGCCATGGCCGGATTTGGCGGCGCGATCAAGAACCTGTCCATCGGGTGCGCCTCCTCCGAGGGAAAGGCGTGGATTCATTCCGGCGGCACCGGCGGCAGCATGTGGGGCGGGGAGCAGGACGCCTTCCTGGAGGCCATGGCCGAGGCGGCCAAGTCTGTGGTGGACTACTTCGGAAGCGGCGAGCGCGCCCTGTACATCAACGTCATGAACCGCCTGAGCGTGGACTGCGACTGCGACGGCAACCCCGCCGAGCCGGACATGCACGACATCGGCATCCTGGCCTCCCTGGACCCGGTGGCGCTGGACCAGGCGTGCATTGATCTGGTGTACGGCGCGCCGGACGGCAGCTCCCTCATCCAGCGCATCGAGAGCCGCAACGGCCTGCATACGCTGGAGCATACGCAGGACATCGGCTTTGGCAGCCGGAACTACACGCTGGTGAACATCGATGATGGACTGGATTGAACGCGAGGCCATCTATCTGTGGTATTACCTGGACATCCAGCTGCGGCAGATTGTGCCCTACTGGGCGCTGGGCATCCTGCTGGGATCGGCGGTGTCGGTGTTTGGCAAGCGGTTCATTCACGTCGCTGTTACCGGCGTCGGCCGCGGCAGATGGGGCTGGCTGGGCGTTGTCCCGGCCAGCCTGCTGGGCATTGCCTCGCCGCTGTGCATGTACGGCACCATTCCTCTGGCTGCCTCTTTTTCCGAACAGGGCGTCAGGGACGATCTTCTGGCGGCGTTCATGATGTCCTCCGTGCTGCTCAACCCGCAGCTGTTGCTTTATTCAGCAGCGTTGGGACGGACGGCGCTGGCCGTCCGGTTCGTCTCCTGCTTCCTGTGCGGCTGCGCGGCGGGATGGCTGGTCCGCGCATTTTTCCGGGACAGGCCCTTCTTTCACTTCAGCGGCTTTCACCTCCGCGCCAGCCGGGACACGCACCCCCATCCGCTGGTTCGCTATCTGCTCAACGTGCTGCGCAACATCCGGGCCACCGCCCTGTGGCTGGCTGTGGGCATCCTGCTGACCGCGCTGTATCAGATTCACGTGCCCCGGGAATGGGCCGCGGAGCTGTTTGGCGGCGGTGGGTTCGGCGTGCTGCTGGCCGCGACGCTGGGCGTTCCGCTGTACATGTGCGGCGGCGGCGCCATTCCGTTGCTGATCGAGTGGCTGGCAAGCGGCATGACGCTGGGCAGCGCCGCGGCGTTCATGCTCACGGGCCCGGCGACCAAGATCACCAACCTCGGCGCGCTCAAAACCGTGCTGGGCATCAGGCGCTTTTTGCTGTACATCGGGTTCGTCGTGGTCTTTTCCCTCATCACAGGAATGGCCGTGAACGCCTTTGGCATGATGCCTTGAAAAACAGAAAAATGCCGCGTTTTGACTTTTGTTCCCCACGCATTTGCCCTTTGGCAGTGGACAACTGAACGACCTGCACGCTCAGCCCATGCCGGGCAAGAAAGCGCCGCTGCTGATTTCTGCCGGCAAATCTACCCGGGAGACCGGTTCCCTGGCCAGGGTGGAGGAACAGCTCGCCCTGCTGGGGTTGACTACGCGGTCTGTCCGAAAATCCATGAAAACCCGTCCCGGGAATGCGTCATGGAAGCAGCTGCCTTTGCCCGGGAGCAGGGATGCGACTTCATTGTGGCGCTGGGAGGCGGCGCGGTGCTGGATGCGTCCGTCGCCGTGGCGGCCATGGCTGCCTCCCCGGTGCTCTGTGGGACTGGGCGCGCGGCGGCACGGGCAAGGGCCAGCCGCTGACGCATGCTGCTGGGGCGGCCGAATGACAATGGGGGGGTGTTGTCACGTGCCGGTGCGCGGCAGGCGGCGCAGCCATGGAGGCGGCCGGATCAAGGGTTCATGCGCCTCCATGTGACGGGCAATGCCATCGTTTGCCGGTCCAACCGGACGCACTGCCAGCACAGGGGCCGGCTCGAAAGGACGGCCTTGAGAGGATGCCATTTTTTTCACAATTCGCCCGAAATCTCCATCCATTGGGCAGGAAATGACATGTTCAAGCGCGAAAATCACCCATAGAAATCGTCATTTGGCAGGGGATGTCGGACTTATGCTGAAACGAGAACGAAGGGTGCGGCTGGCTGCCACCTTGCTGGTGGCATTGTGCGCACAGGTATTTCTGCCTGTTCCGTCATTTTGCACGGCCTCGGCAGCTGCCGAAAATGCGCTGAATACAGCGCCTGCATTCGGCGCATACCTCCATCATGACTACACTGGAATCTATGCATTCGACAATCCGGTGATCGCGCACAATGCGCAGCAGGCGGCGCAGGCAGCCGTCGACATGAACCTGTGCGGCGACCCCGCAGAGCTGCAACTGGAGCGCACCGCATCGCTGGAAGGCGAGACATTTTACCAGTTTCAGCAGATTCATCAGGGCATGAGGGTATGGGGCCATCGCATGATGGTCCTGACCGATGCACAGGGCACCGTGCGTGCAATCAGCGGCGATTACGTGCCCATCGGAGATCTGGAGGCCCGGCAGGCGGACTGGAATGCGCTGGCGCAGGCGGCGACAGACTGGGCGCATGGCGCAGGCCTGCTCGATGGAGACGGCGCGCTGACCGCTGAAGACGTGCAGCGCGCGAGCGAACAGGTCGTCTACGCAGGCGGCAGTGCGCCGCGCCTGGCCTGCCTGGTAGACGGTTCCGTCCTGGGTTCCGGCGCCGCGCCGGACATTCTGCTGGATGCGGAAACGGGCGGGCTGCTGGACGTCATCGACAATCAGCTGTCCACCGCCGAAATGACGCTCGACACCTATCCATGGCGGGCCGAATTCCCCTGCGAGGAGAACGGCGAGTATCTCCTGCGCGACGAAGCGCGCTGCTTTGAAATTTACGATGCGCAAGGCTATCTGGTCGTCCCCCTGATCACCACAGAGGACGACGACCCTCTGATCGAAAAGCAGGATTACGTCAAAAAGAATCTGTTGGATGCGCTGCTGGATCGGGGGCCTGCCGGTCTGACCTATTCGGAAGGATTGATCGATGAGCCCGTCTCGCTGCACGACCCGGAGGACGCGGACGCCTATGCGCGGAATGTCTATGCAAGCGCCGCGCTGGCCTACGACTACTTCCACGAGGTGTTGGGCTGGGATGGCTTCAACGGTGCCCGGGCAAACATCAAAATCGTCTACAACAGCAAGGGCGTGCCCAACGGCAACACCGTCAGCACGGACAATGTCAACATGTATCCGGGAGAAAAAGCCGGCATACTGGTCTATCTGGACAACGCCGGGCGGGAATATGCAGCCAATCCCAATACAGGGGTCCATGAATACGCCCACGGCGTCGAGCGGACGATCAGCGGCATCGTTTCCGATGGCGACGACGAGGGGGGCGGCATCCGGGAAGCGTTCAGCGATGCATTTGCCGAGCTGGCTGAGGCATACGCCACAGGACGCGATCCCGACTGGACCAATGCCGTGCGAAGCTGCTATCCGAGCGGCGCGGATACGCTGTTCCACTATGCCGACTACGCGGATGGCACGGACGGCCATGCCTCCAGCACGATCGTCACGTACTCACTGTACCGGCTCTGGTGGGAGTGGCGCGACAGTATGCCGGTCGCGGAATGCATGGAAAAGATGTCGCATCTGTTGTTCCGGGCGCTGTTCCTGCTGCCAAGCGATGCGGGTTTCTTTGATCTGGCGTATGCCATGCGCACGAGCGGACGCATCATGGAACGCAACGGAGACCTGTCCCTGAAGCAATACGACCAGCTCTGCGAATCCCTCCAGAGCGTAGGTCTGCTCAAGCAGGAGTCGACATGCATCATCGAGGTCACCGATCGGGACGGCGTACCCGTCGAAAATGCGCTGGTAACGCTGGTTACCGGCAAAGATGCCGATGCGCCCGTGCTCGAGGACAACGATCTGAACGGCGGCATGAGCCTGATTACGCTGCGTACCAGCGGCGCAGGGCTGTGTCACATTCGGCTGTTCGACGATGGCGCAAGCTATCGCATCGCCGTTCACGCCGATGGCTACGAGCCATATTCCGGCTGGGTGGATACCATCGTGGAACAGACGGACTCCGCCGACGTGCAATTTCTGGTCAATCGCGTACAGCTATGGCCCGAGGGCGGCGAACCCGGCGAGATCCCGACGGCCGAGTTCGACGACGGATTGCTGTGGGCCCAGCTGGAGCGCCTTGCAGAGCAGTACGGCATGGTGGACAGCGGCGAAGAGCGCTTTGCGAGCGATCCGGCACAGTCATCCATCCCCGCAGAACGGCTTTGCGGACTGCTGGGCGCGGATCTCTACGACTACGACGGCGACGGGCAAAACGAACTGCTCGTCATGCGCCTGGATACGCCGCCCGCTCAAGCGCAGGGCTCTGAAACGACGCATTGCGTGATATCGGTCTACGAGTGGAATGCCAATATGGCGGCGGTGGAGCTGGCAGGCGAGCTCACCTTTGATTTACCCATGACGAATGGATTTGCCAACGCTGCCATTCACTTTGCGCGCGGAGAGTCGAGCGAAGGCGCGGCGTTGTACGCAGAATATCTCTACGACTTCAATTCACGGGGGTTCGGTACGCTGCGCATCGCGTATGACGGAACGCTGCATGTGACCGGCGGCGTCGAGTGCGACGAGTTCTATGCGTGGTGCAGCTGTCATCGTGCGCTGTCAAACGAGGCATTGCAAAACCTGCTGAGTCCTCAGCTGGCGCTGGATGGCGGCGGATGGGAGCAATGGGGCCTCTACGACTGGGAAGAAGAATCCGCCGATCCCTCCCAGGATGATCTGGATGCATACAGCGCATGTTATGCCGGCCTTCTGGCGGAAATCCATCTGGAAAATCCCGAATCCTTCAGCATGTGGATCAATCCTGCCCGCCCCACCGTGGGCGAATATATCCCCGAGCAGGCAGAAGCGTTCCAGCAGCGCGTGGAGGCGCTGTCCCGGTATGAACACGAGCATGCCGCCGCACCATTCGACCAGCGATACCGTCCGACAGACGGTACGCTGCTGGCATTGTGCGGAGTGAGCCGCTTTGTGGACAGCGCCGGCATCGCGCTCAATTGCTATGACGCGGGAGACGCACTGTCTTCGTACCGTTAAAGGGATCCATTCCGCCTTTTGAAAGGCACCGGTAGGGAAAGCGGAGGGGTTCATGCTGCATTCCCCATGAGTATCCCCAACCTCAAATCGTTCCTTGCGCCATTGTATGCGTGTAGACGCGACTGAAACGCAACGTTGATGCCAACGCATTGAAGTCACAGCTTTTGACGTCCTGAATACGCAAGGTATTGCCGCATTCTACAGAAAATATTGATGTTCTATACTGTGGACTGAGACAGAGGGGAAGAATCGCATGTTTATCAACTACGCCCATAGAGGGGCGTCGGCCTATGCGCCCGAGAACACCATGGCGGCGTTTGAGCTGGGCGTGCGGATGGGCGCCAACGGCATCGAACTGGACCTGCAACAGACCCGGGATGGGACAATCGTCCTCTTTCACGACGCGGAGATCGACCGCAAGTCCAACGGCAGCGGCACAATTGGCGAACATACTTACGCGCAACTGCGCGAGCTGGACTTTGGCGGGTGGTTTCACGCGTCCTTTCAGGGGGAACGGATCGTGCGCTTTGAGGACTTCGCGCAGACCTTCGCACGCCGGGACCTGACGTTCGCGGTTGAACTCAAGGGCGCGGGCTTTGAGCGGGAGGCGCTGGAGACGGTAAGACGGTATTTTGACCTGAACCGCGTCTACATCACGTCCTTCTCCTATGAGGCGCTCCGGCGCGTTCGGGCGCTGGATGGCGCGATCCGGCTGTCCTGGCTGATCCGGGAGAGCATCGACGAAGGAGGGCTGCAAAAGCTGCGGGAGATCCGGGGCAGCCAGATCTGCCCGCCGGCCAGGAGCGTGACAGCGGCGGAGGTCGAGCTGGCACACGCATGGGGTGCAGGGGTCAGACTCTGGGGCGTTTCGGATGAGGAGATCATGCGAAGGACCTTCCCGCTGCATACGGAGGGGATGACGGTCAACTTTCCGGACAAATTGAAGGCGCTCATGGACGGACAGACCGGAAGGCGGTGACGAAGGCCCGTCAGGACGGAATGAGACGGCACAGGTAGCGGACGCATCCGGGGTATTTTTCGCCCAGGGGGACGATGGAAAACCCGCAGGCGCGGTAAAAGCCGACGGCGTCGCCGTCCGTTTCCGCGCGCAGTTCCCCCTTGGCGAGGCGGCGCTTGTTGCCGCAGGCCGCCGGGATGAGCGAAGCATAACAGAAAAGCGCGGAAATGCAAAGCATGTGCAGGCATGCTTCCAGGTCCGCGCCTTTTCCGGCTGAAAATGGCGCGGGGAGAAGGCGGCGTCTTTCAAATCCCGGCAGGTTATGGTATAATATATCCGTTTATGACAAAACGACATGGGTGAGAAGATGGCTCGGTATTGGTTCGGACGGCTCCGCTTGCGCATGAAACGCAGGCCTGCGCGCACAACAGAGCGGACATACGGCGCATCGGGAAGGCGTCCGCAGGGCCGCAGCTTCGGCGAGGGGCGCGCGGCGGGGAAGCGCCCGCAGGGCCGTAGCTTCGACAGGGGCCGCACGGCGGGGAAGCGTCCGCAGGGCCGCAGCTTCGGCGAGGGGCGCGCGGCGGGGAAGCGTCCGCAGAGCTGGAGCTTCGACGGAGGCCGCGCGCCTTCGACGCATGCGCGCGGAGGAAGGGCACGGCAATATGCCCACGCGCCGCAAGTCTGGCGCAGACGCCGCCTGATGCGGATGTGCGCCGCCGGCTGCATGGCTGTGCTGGCGCTGTGCCTCGTGCGGCTCATCTCCTATGGAGCGGACTATGTGAAGGCGCGGCGCGCCTCTGCGGAGCTGCGCGCGATCTACTACGAGCAGGAGGAGCCCGTCGCAGCCACGCCTGCACAGGCCGCGCCCACGCCCACAGCCATGCCTTCACCCACGCCCGAACCGTCGCCCGCGCCTTCGTCCACGCCGGCGACGGTGCTGGAGCCGCTCGCCTATCCGGACAACCCCTACGCCAACGTGCGCACGCGCTTTCAGAAGATCCAGCGGCAGAACGCGGACATCATCGGCTGGCTGACCATCGACGAGATGATCGACGAGGCGGTCGTCCAGCGCGACAACGCGTATTATCTCAACCGGGACTACCGTGGCTACCACAACGTCAACGGCGCGATCTTCCTGGAGGAGACCTGCGATCTGTCGACGCGACCCTATACGCTCATGCTCTACGGCCACAACATGAAGACCGGCGCGATGTTCGGCAGCCTGCGCAACTATGAGAACATGACCTATTACCGCAACAACCCCTTCATCACCTTTGACACGGCCTATGAGGACGGACGGTATGTGATCTTCGCGGTGTCGACCGTCAGCCTTGACCGGCTGGACGACCGCTATGTCGACTTTGCCAAGCTGAACGCGGATTGGATTGATCAGCGCAGCGAAGCGCTGGACGCGCTGATGTCCTGCTCGCTGTACCGCACGGCGCTGGATGTGACGCCCCAGGACCAGCTGTTGCTGCTCGTCACCTGCGTGGACGAGGAGGAGGAGCGGCGCGTGGTCGCCGCCCGCAGGCTGCGACCGGATGAGACCGAGGAGAGCCTGGCAAAGGCGATCGAGGCCACCACCAAGCGCTGACAGGCCAGATGGGGATTGACAGAGCGCGTCCGGCGGCTTATCATATGGATATACCCCTAATGGTATGGAGGGATGAGCCATGAGACAATGCATGGATTCGGAAAACCTGCACCGCCGCCTCAGGAAGATCATCGGTCAGGTGCAGGCCATCGACCGCATGATCGACGAGGACGTTCCCTGCGAAGACGTGCTCTCCCAGATCAATGCCGCCAAGTCCGCGCTGCACAGGGCCGGTCAGGTGGTGCTGGAGGGACATATCCGCCACTGCGTGCGCGACGGCATCGAACATGGCGACGCCGATCAGACGATCGCCAGCTTCGCCAAGGCTGTGGAACGCTTTGCCAACATGCGCTGACAGAGGCCGGCCGTCTTCCCGGGCCGGTTTCTCTTTTACCCTCTTGACATACCAATACCCCTATATGTATAATAGACGCGTGCGAAGCGGATGCAGGAAGGGAGATCGGACATGAAACGGGTCATCGAGCGGTTGGAATCACTACTGGAATGGGGCGGTGTGCGCAAGGACATCGTGTTCCTTGCGGTATCGGGCGCGGCGCTGCTGGCGAGCACGCTGGGCCTGGCGCCGCTTCCGTTCGACGCGGCGTGGATCGCCATTGTGCTGTGCGGCCTGCCGATTGTGCTGGAGGCCATCATCGGGCTGGTGACGGCGCTGGATATCAAGGCCGACGTGCTGGTGTCCATCGCGCTGATTGCGTCGGTCATCATCGGCGAGGACTTCGCGGCCGGCGAGGTGGCCTTCATCATGCAGCTGGGCGCGCTGCTGGAGGAACTGACCGTGGCCAGGGCACGCGAGGGCATCCGCAGGCTGGTCCATCTCACGCCGCGGACCGCCCGCGTGCTGACGGAGGGCGGCGAGCGCATCGTGCCTGCGGAGCAGGTGCGGGTCGGCGACCGCATCCGCGTGCTGCCCGGCGAGACGGTGCCCGTGGACGGCGTCATCCTGTCCGGCCAGACCTCCGTCAACCAGGCGGTCATGACGGGCGAGTCTTTGCCGGTGGACAAGGCGGCGGGCGACGAGGTGTCCAGCGGTACGGTCAACCAGTTCGGCGCGTTCGAGATGCGGGCGGCGAAGGTCGGAGAGGACAGCTCCATCCAGCGCATGATCCGGCTGGTACAGACGGCGGATGCGGGCAAGGCGAAGATTGTGCGGCTGGCCGACCGGTGGGCGACCTGGATCGTCGTCGGCGCGCTGACCGCCGCCGTGCTGACATGGCTGGCGACGGGCGAGGTCATCCGCTCCGTCACGATTCTCGTCGTGTTCTGCCCGTGCGCGCTGGTGCTGGCCACGCCTACGGCGATCATGGCCGCCATCGGCAACGCGACGCGGCACGGCTTCCTCGTGCGCGAGGGCGACGCGCTGGAGCGGCTCGCGCAGGTGTCGAAGATCACGTTCGACAAGACCGGTACGCTGACATACGGCACGCCCCGGGTTGTGGCGGTTGAGTGCGCGGCGCCGTATGCCCGCGAGGAGCTCTATGCGCTGGTGGCGGCGGCCGAGCAGCTGTCCGAGCATCCGCTGGGCAGGGCGGTGGTTCGCTGCTACCGGCAGGAGACCGGCGCAGCCCTGCCCGTGACCGAGGCGTTCCGGATGATCCCCGGCGAGGGCGTGGCGGCCACGGTCGGGGGCAGGCAGGTGCGGGCGGGCAACCTGAAGCTCGTCGCGCGGGAGGCTGTCATGCCGCCCGAGCTGACGTCCGGCGCAGAAGGCTACCTCGACGAGGGCTGCACCGTCATCTACGCCGTAGTGGACGGCGCGGCGGCGGGCTATATCGCGCTGGCCGACACCGTCCGCGGCGAGAGCGCCGCGATGATCGAAGCCATCCGCGCCCAGAACGTGGAGGCCGTGCTGCTCACCGGCGACAACCCGAAGGCGGCCGCGTTCATCGCCGGGCAGCTGGGGATCCGCGAGGTGCATGCGCTGTGCAGGCCGGAGGACAAGCTCAGTCGGATCGGCGCATACCAGGCGGACGGCAGGGCGGTGTGCATGATCGGCGACGGCGTCAACGACGCGCCGGCGCTGAAGAAGGCGGATGTGGGCATCGCGATGGGCGGCGTGGGCAGCGACATCGCCGTAGAGGCGGCGGACATCGCGCTGGTCGACGACGAGATCCGGGAGCTGCCGCACCTGCTGGCGCTGTCCCGGCGGATGATGCGGACCATCCGGCTGAACCTGTGCCTCTCCATGGGACTGAACTTTCTGGCCATCCTGCTGGCCATCGCCGGCGTGCTGGGCCCGGTGACGGGCGCGCTGGTGCACAACGCGGGATCGGTTGTCGTCATCCTCCACTCGGCGCTGCTGCTCTCCTGGCGGCGATAATGGGGAAAAGGGCCTGCGCATTGCCGAAGGCAAAATGGACATCGCCTGCAAGCGGCTGAAACGTCCACGACGGCAGACGCTGCGAGCTTCATTGGCGCGTTTTGCCCCCGCCTGCCGGCCTGGAAACGCCTTCGGCCGGGCGCGCCGGGCCGCCGTCGACCTGCAGCACGCGCCACGCGCCGTGGGCGTACTGGAGCAGGTTGACTGCGGCATAGCCCTGGGGAATGCGCTTCTTTTCGCACAGCGGGCGGCCCAGCAGCGCGCACAGCAACAGACGGTTGAGGCCGGCGTGCGCGACCATCACGGCGCAGCGGCCGGTGCGCTGCGCGACATGGTCGAGCGCCGCGCGGGCGCGGGCGAGGCCCTGCTCGTCCGTCTCACCGCCGGGCGGGCACGAGCGCCGCGGCGTGGGGCCGAAGTATTCCGGATAGCGGGCGCGGATGAGGTCGAACGACAGGCCGTCCCATTCGCCGCCGTAGAGCTCAATCAGGTCGCTCAGCACGCAGGGCGCGGCCGCGTCTCCGGCGATGCACGCGGCGGTCTGCCGGGCGCGCAGCAGCGGGCTGGTGTACACGGCCTCAACGCCTCGGCCGGCGAAGAAGCGGCCAAGCGCCCGGGCCTGCGAAAGCCCGTGCGCGCTCAGCGGCAGGTCCAGGCTTTGCCCCAGACACAGCTGCTCGCCTGCCGGAGCGTCCGGCTGCGCGTGGCGAACCAGGTAGATGAGCTTTTCGGACACGGCGATTGTCCCCCTTTCAAAATCTGCGCGCCCCCGATGCCATGGGGCCGTCGGCTGGCAAAAAGGCTATTGACAGATGCGCCAAGAACCGATAAGATAATAGTGTCTTCGAGCCCCCCTTCCTAATGCGCAAGCGATGGAATCGGGGCCGCGTCAAGCGATTGACCTAGGGTTATGCTGGAAACGGCGTGGCCTTCCTGTTTGAAAAGGAGACGGCATACAAATGCGGGGGGGCCCGTGCGGCTCGCCTTGTCTGTGTCCGCTTCCTTTTTGGAAGCGGATTTTTTTGCGCCGTCCGCTTGCCATGATAGAAAACGGCCGAGGTGCGAGCTCAGCCGTTTCCTATGGATATGGAGAGAAAGCCGCTGTCTGCCCCCTCTGTGCACCATATCAAGGACATGATAACGGCTTTCTCTCCAAAAATCAATACATAAAGGAGAAAAGCCATGAAAACCAAGAACTTTGTCGCCCTGCTTCTGGCGCTTGTGTGCGCGCTGACCCTGTCCGTGCCGGCCTATGCCGGGGCGGAAGAGGAGCCCGTGGAGCTCATCGTGTTCGCCGCGGCGTCGATGACCGAAACGCTGAATGAGATCAGCGAGCTGTACCGCGAGGTTGCGCCCAACGTCACGCTCGTGTTCAACTTCGACTCCTCCGGCACGCTCAAGACGCAGATCGAAGAGGGCGCGGACTGCGACGTGTTCATCTCCGCCGCGCCCAAGCAGATGAACGAGCTGGACATCGAGTCCGAGGCGAACCCCGACGGGCTGGACTTCGTGCTGCAGGGCACCCGCATCGACCTGCTGGAGAACAAGGTCGCGCTGGCCGTGCCGGAGGGCAACCCCAAGGGCATCGACTCCTACGACGCGCTGGTCGCAGGCCTGAAGGACGGCAGCGTCATGCTGGCGATGGGCAACTCCGACGTGCCGGTCGGACAGTACACCCAGAAGATCCTGGCCTACTATGAGCTGGACGAGGCGGAGCTGGCCGGGGCCGGCGTCATCACCTACGGCTCCAACGTGAAGGAAGTGACCACGCAGGTCGCCGAGGCGACGGTCGACTGCGGCATCATCTACGGCACGGACGCGTACTCCGCCGGCCTGACCGTCGTGGATACCGCCACCGCCGAGATGTGCGGCCAGGTCATCTATCCGGCGGCCGTGCTGAACGTGACCCGCAACGAAGAGGCCGCGAAGGCCTTCCTGGACTACCTCACCGGAGAAGAGGCCAGCGCCGTGTTCGAGTCCGTCGGCTTCAGCCCGCTCTCCTGACGCGCGCCGCTGCGGGCGGGCGGTCTTCGCCCGCCCGCTTCATTTTGCTGTAAAGGCCGGTGAACGCCATGGACTGGTTTCCGCTGATCAACTCCCTGCGCATCGCAGGCATCAGCACGGTGGTCATCTTCTTTCTGGGCATCTTTGCCGCATACTACATCGCCAAAGCGCCGCGCGCGGTCAAGGGCATTCTGGACGTCGTGCTCACGATGCCCCTGGTGCTGCCGCCCACGGTCGTGGGCTATCTGCTGCTGCGCGTGCTCGGCCCCAAGCGCATCATCGGCGCGTGGGTGCTGGAGACCTTCGGCCTCAAGCTCACCATGACCTGGTGGTCGGCCATCTTCGCCACGGCCGTGGTCATCTTCCCGCTCATGTACCGCACGGCGCGCGGTGCGTTCGAGTCCTTTGACGAGACGCTGGCCCACGCCGGGCAGACGCTGGGCCTGTCCAACCGCTACATCTTCTGGCGCATCCGCATGCCCTACTGCCGCCAGGGCATCCTGGCCGGCACGGTGCTGGCCTTTGCGCGCGCGCTGGGCGAGTATGGCGCCACGAGCATGATCGCCGGCTATACGCCCGGGCGCACGGCCACGATCTCGACCACGGTCTATCAGCTGTGGCGCACAAACGACGACGCGCTCGCCTTCCGGTGGGTCATGATCAACATGGCCATCTCCGCAGTGGTGATGCTGGCGGTCAACATGCTGGAGCGCAAGCGCCGCACCCGAAAGGAGGCGGCATAAGTGGCCCTGTCGGTGGACATCGAGAAGACGCTGGGTGATTTTCACCTTCGGGTGAAGTTCGAGGCGGAGAACCGCGTGCTCGCGCTGCTGGGCGCGTCCGGCTGCGGCAAGAGCATGACGCTCAAGTGCATCGCGGGCATCGAGCGACCGGACCGGGGCGTGATCACGCTGGACGGCACGACGCTCTTTGACAGCGGTCGGGGCGTCAATCTGCCGCCCCAGCGCCGCCGGGTCGGGTATCTGTTTCAGCAGTACGCGCTCTTCCCGAACATGACGGTGGAGCAGAACATCGCCGTGGGCGTGCGCGACAGACGCCGCGCGCGGGAGGAGACGGCGGAGGCCATCGCCGCGATGCGCCTGGAGGGGCTGGAGCGCAAGCGGCCGCACCAGCTCTCCGGCGGGCAGCAGCAGCGCGCCGCGCTGGCGCGCATCCTGGTCAACCGGCCGGAGGTGCTGCTGTTGGACGAGCCGTTCTCCGCGCTGGACAGCCACTTGCGCTTTCAGCTGGAGCAGGAGCTGCGCGGCGCGATCCGGCGGTTTGGCAAGACGGTGTTGCTCGTCTCCCACAACCGCGACGAGGTCTTCCGCCTGTCGGACGAGGTCGCGATCATGCACGACGGCCGGATCGAGACGACCGGCGAAAAGAAGGCGGTCTTTGCCAACCCGAGGACGCGCAACGGCGCGATCCTCACCGGCTGCAAGAACGTCTCGCCCGTCGAGGCGATCGGCGAGCGGCGCGCGCGCGCCGTGGACTGGGGCGTCGAGCTGGCGCTGCCCGCATCCGCGGACGGCGTGCAATACGTCGGCATCCGCATGCACGACGTGCGCCTTGCGGACGCGCAGGGGGAGCCGAACGCGTTCCTCTGCCGCGTGGAGGAGACGATCGAGAACCCGTTTTCCTGTACCGTTCTGCTCAGGCCCGAGGGCGCGGCGCGTCCCATCGGCTGGGAGCTGGACAAGGAGCGCTGGCGGCAGATCCGCGCGGAGCGCCTGCGCGTGTGCCTGCCGCCGGAATCCATGCTGCTTTTGAAGGAGTGAAGCCCATGCGATCGTCAATCGATCATGTCACCGCGCGGGATCTGCTCATGGCCCGCGTGTCGCCCGTGGGGACGGAGCAGGTCGCGCTGTCCCTGAGCGCGGGCCGCGTGCTGGCCAGGGACCTGATTGCCGCGGAGAACATCCCGCCCTTCGACCGCTCGCCCTACGACGGCTACGCGTTCCGTGCGGCGGATACCGAGGGCGCCTCGCGGGAGCATCCCGTGGAGCTGACGGTGCTGGAGGAGGTCGCGGCCGGCGCAGTGCCCACGCGGCCCGTCACGCCCGGCACGGCCTGCAAGATCCTGACCGGCGCGCCGATCCCCGAGGGGGCCGACGCCGTACGCATGTACGAGCGCACGGAGTTCACGCAGAGCACGGTGCGCCTGTTCGCGCCTGCGAGGCCGGGCGAGAACATCGTGCGCGCGGGCGAGGACGTCCGGGCAGGCACGGTGCTCGCGCGAAGCGGCTGCGTGATCGATGCGGGCGTCGCGGGCACGCTGTGCGCGCAGGGCGAGGCGCTGGCGACGGTGTACCGCCGGGCGCGCATCGGCCTCATCTCCACGGGCAACGAGGTGGTGGAGGCGGACGCGCCGCTGGCGCCGGGCAAGATCCGCAATGCCAACCGGTCCATGCTGGAGGCGGCGCTGCGCAGGGAGGGCATGGAGCCCGTGTACCTGGGCATCGCGGGGGACGACGCGCAGCGCATCGCGCGGCTGATCGGCCAGGCCCTGGCGGACTGCGACGCGGTGCTGCTCACCGGCGGGGTCTCCGTGGGCGATTACGACCTGACGCCCGAGGCGATGGACCTGGCGGGCTGCGAGACGCTCGTGCGGGGCGTGGACCTCAAGCCCGGCATGGCCTGCGCATACGGCGTGAAGGACGGAAAACTCGTGTGCGGCCTATCCGGCAACCCCGCCTCCGCACTGACGAACCTATATGTGATCGTGATGCCGGCGCTGCGCAGGCTGGCCGGGCGCGCCGACGCGCTGCCCCGGGAGATTACGGTCACGCTGCAGGACGGCTTTGACAAGCCCAGCCGCGGCACGCGCGTGCTGCGCGGCCGGCTGGACCTGTCCGACGGGACCGTGCGGATGGTCCTGCCCGGCGATCAGGGCAACGTGGTGCTCTCCAGCGCCATCGGCTGCGACGCGATGGCGATCGTCCCCGCCGGCAGCGGGAAACTCGAACCGCAGACTGTGCTGAAAGGATTTGTGCTATGAAGAAGATTCGCGTACAGGACGCCGTGGGCATGACGCTGTGCCACGACATCACCAAGATGGTCGACGGATTCAAGGGCGCGGCCTTCAAGCGCGGCCACGTCATCACCGAGGAGGACGTTCCCGCGCTGCTGGACATCGGCAAGCAGAACGTGTTCGTGTGGGAGGAAAACGCGGGCGAGCTGCACGAGGAGGACTGCGCGCTGCGCATGGCGGCGATGGCGCCCGTGCCGGGCGCGGAGTACACCCCGCCCTCCGAGGGCAAGGTGCTGCTCATCGCCCGGGAGCGCGGCATGTTCCGCGTGGACACCGAGCTGCTGCGCGAGATCAACGCCATCGGCGACATCACGATCTCCACGCTGCCGGACCACTATCCGGTGGAGCCGGGCGCGCGCCTGGCCTCCATGCGCATCGTGCCGCTGGTGACGCAGGAGTCGCAGATCCTCGAGGCGGAGCGCCTGTGCCAGGGCCGCAAGCTGCTGGACCTGCGTCCCTACCGGCCCCGCAAGATCGGCGTGGTCATCACGGGCTCCGAGGTGTACAACGGGCGCATCCAGGACAAGTTCGAGCCGGTCGTCCGCCGCAAGATGGAGCGCTATCCCGCGCAGATCGTGGGCGTCACGATCTGCGACGACGACCTGGACATGATCGTCGGCGCGGCCCGTGCGCACCTGGAGCAGGGCGCGGACTTCCTGATCTTCACCGGCGGCATGTCCGTCGACCCGGACGACCTCACGCCCACGGCCATCCGCCGGCTCGGCGCGCAGGTCGTCACGCACGGCGTGCCCTCGCAGCCCGGCAACATGACCCTAGTGGCGTATCTGGACGACATCCCGATCCTCGGCGTGCCTGGCGCGGCCATCAGCCTGCCCACGACGATCTTCGACGTGCTCCTGCCGCAGATCTTCGCCGGCGACCGGCTCACCCGGCGCGACCTGATCAACTTGGGCGACGGCGGCCTGTGCCAGATGTGCAAGGCCTGCCACTACCCCAACTGCACATTCGGAAGGTATTAAGCGATGATCGATCAATACGGACGCAACATCACCTACCTGCGCCTGTCGGTGACGGACCGGTGCAACCTGCGCTGCCGCTACTGTATGCCTCAGGAGGGCGTGTGCAAAAAGCCGCACGCCCAGATGATGACCGAGGATGAGATGATCGCCGCGGTCGAGGCCGCCGCCTCGCTGGGCGTCACCAAGCTGCGCGTCACCGGCGGCGAACCGCTGGTCAAGCGCAACATCGTCTCCATCTGCCGCCGCGCGGCGCGCGTGCCGGGGATCGAAGAGCTGTGCCTCACGACCAACGGCGTGCTGCTGCCGCAGCTTTCGGCGCAGCTGCGCGAGGCGGGCGTGAGCCGCATCAACCTGAGCCTGGATACGCTCGACCCGGACAAGTATGCGCGCATCACGCGCGTGGGCAGGCTGGAGCAGGCGCTGGCCGGCCTGGAGGCGGCGCTGGCGGCCGGCTGGCGCGTCAAGATCAATACCGTGCTCATCGGCGGGTTCAACGACGACGAGGTCGGGCGCCTGGCCGGGCTGACGCTGCGCTATCCCGTGGACGTGCGCTTCATCGAGCTGATGCCCATGCTGGACAGCGACGAATTCGGCGAGGCGGCGTTCATACCATGCACGGCGGTGCTGGAGCGCCTGCCGCAGGCCGTGCCCGTAGCGCCCGACGGCGGCGTGGCGCGCCTGTACCGCCTGCCGGACGCGCAGGGTAACATCGGCCTGATCAGCCCCGTGAGCGATCACTTCTGCGGCGCGTGCAACCGCATCCGCCTGACGGCGGACGGCAAGCTCAAGCCCTGCCTGCACTCCGCGGACGAGATCTCCCTCAGGGGGCTCACAAAGCAGCAGATGCGCGAGCGGATGCGCGAGGTCATCTGGAACAAGCCCGCCTGCCATGCGGAGCTGTCCGCGCATCATCACAGCTTGGCGGGACGCAATATGAATCAAATCGGAGGGTAAAGCCATGACATCCATTCCCACGGTCGCCTTTACCGCGCATTCGGGTACG
Source organism: Candidatus Onthenecus intestinigallinarum (assembly GCA_018713325.1). Lineage (GTDB taxonomy): Bacteria > Bacillota > Clostridia > Christensenellales > Aristaeellaceae > Beduinella > Beduinella intestinigallinarum. The sequence continues at coordinate 26,239 of DVFJ01000037.1, forward strand.
GGCAAGACGACGCTGCTGGAAAAGATCGTGCGCGAGCTCAAGCAGCGCGGGCTGCGCGTGTGCGCCATCAAGCAGGATGCGCACCACATTCAGCTGGACCGCGAGGGCAAGGACTCGTGGCGCTTCGCGCAGGCCGGGGCCGATATGGTGATCGTCAGTGGGCCGGAGCAGACGGCCGTCATCGAGCGGCGTGCGCGCACGTTGGAGCAGAACCTGGAGGCGGTGCACGACGTCGACATCATCCTGGTGGAGGGCTACTGCACCGGAGATGTCCCGAAGATCGGCATCTGCCGCAAGGCGACGGGCCTGGGCTTTGCGCAGGACCTGGATTGCTACGCCGCCATCGTCACGGACGACGGGGACGTGCAGACAGACCTGCCGCGCTTTGGCCTGGACGACGTGGAGGCGATCGCCACGTTCATCCTGGAGCGCCTGCCGCGCACGGGCGTCCAGAACCAGGGCGACTTCACGCACTTCAACGAGCAGGGCCGCGCCAGGATGGTGGACGTGGGCGACAAGGCGCCCTCCCGCCGCACGGCGACGGCCGGCGCGCGCGTGCTGGTCAGCCGGGAGACGTTTGAGCTGATCCGCTCCGGCGGCATGAAGAAGGGCGACGTGCTCACCGTGGCGCAGATCGCGGGCGTGATGGGCGCCAAGCGCACGCCGGACCTGATCCCCATGTGCCATCCGATCCTGCTGGGCGGCATCAACCTGGAGCTGTCCCTGAACGAGGCGCGCTGCGCGGTGGAGATCCGCGCGACGGTCTCCTGCGACGGGAAGACCGGCGTGGAGATGGAGGCGCTGACGGCGGCCTCCACCGCGGCGCTGACCGTCTACGACATGTGCAAGGCCGTGCAAAAGGACATGGTCATCACCGACGTGCGGCTGCTGGACAAGACCGGCGGCGTGCACGGCGACTTTCACAGGGAGGAAGACAAGCGATGAAGTATACGGCGGCGGTCCTCACCATCAGCGACAAAGGCTCGCGCGGCGAGCGCGTGGACGAGAGCGGCCCGATGCTGTGCGCGCTCCTGGCGCAGCACGGCTTTGAGGTGGTCTACGCCTGCATCATCCCCGATGAGATGGATCAGATCCAGGCGGAGCTCATCCGCTGCTGCGACGAGCGCCGCGTCAGCCTGGCGCTCACCACCGGCGGCACGGGCTTCTCCCCGCGCGACGTCACGCCGGAGGCGACGCTGGCCGTCGTGGAGCGCGAGACGCGCGGCATTCCCGAGGCGATGCGCGCCATGAGCCTGCAGATCACCCCGCGCGCATGCCTGTCCCGCAGCGCGGCGGGCATCCGCGGCCGGACGCTCATCATCAACCTGCCCGGCAGCCCCAAGGCGGCCCGGGAGAACCTGCTGGCCGTCGTCGAGCCGATCCAGCACGGGCTGGACATGCTCGCCTCGGAGGGCTCCGCCGACTGCGCAGCCGGCGACAAGTGAGGAGGATGCACATGGGTAAGACCGTACCTTCCATTGACGCATGGTTTGAGGAGGCCAAGCAGGCCCCGGACGCCGACAAGGTCGGCATGTATCTGTTCCACAACGGCGTGGTGCGCGTAACGGCCAAGGCGCAGGTGCGAGAGGGCGAGCGCGACGCGCGGCCGGTTACGGGCATGCGCTTTGGCTACGACGCCGCGCGCGTCGAGGAGGCCGTCGCACAGACCCGCGCGATGGAGGGCATCTATTACGTACGGGTCTGGCTCAACGAGGGCGACCTCGGCGTGGGCGAGGACATCATGCGCGTGCTGATCGGCGGCGACATCCGCCCGCACGTGGTGGACGCGCTGCAGAGCCTGGTCGGCAGGCTCAAGAGCGAGTGCGTGACGGAGCAGGAGCGGCAGGCCTGAGGCGGCCGGAAAGCGGGGGAGGATGTGGCGTTTTGGGATGCGGATACGATCCGCTTCATGATCGACGCCTGCGAGCATGCGCCGTACAACCGGGAGCTGGCCGCATACATCGGCCCGCGGCTCGCGCCGGGCGCGCACGTCTGCGACGCGGGCTGCGGGCTGGGCTATCTGTCGCTGGAGCTGGCACGTCATGCGGGCCGGGTGACGGCGGTGGATCGTTCGCCCGAGGCGCTGGCGGTGCTGCGCCGCAACTGCGTCGCGCGCGGCATCGGCAACGTCGACATCCGCTGCGGGGAGGTCGGCGATACGCCGCCGGAGACGCCCTATGACGCGATGGTCTTCTGCCTGTTCGGCGGGGGCGTCGAGGGGCTGCGCATCGCGGCCGCGCAGTGCCGGGGCGAGGCGTTCATGGTGCTGCGCGACGAGCGCGCAGGCCGGCGGCACGGCGGCACGCCGTCCTATGTGGGCTATCGGGAGACCTGCCGGCTGTTGGAGCAGCTGGGGGTGCCCTTTGCGGGCGAGACGCGCTCGCTCGAGCTGGGCCAGCCCTTTCGCAGCCTGGAGGATGCGCGCATCTTTTTCCGCCGCTACGGCTGGGATGACGGATCGTCCTCGGAGGCGGCGCTTTGCGCCCGGCTTGAGCGGACGGGGCGGGACGACTTTCCGTACTACCTGCGGCACGCGCGCGCGGTGGGCATCCTGTGCCTGAACGCTGCGGATATTCCGCGCGGCCTGTGAGGGATGCGGCGGACGATCGGAGGAATGGGCATGAAGGAGATCTTTGCGCAGCTGCTGGAGCGGCTGCTTGCGGGTGGGGACGCCGTATTGGTGACGCTCACGCCCGATACGGGCCGCGGGCCGCGCGGCGCAGGCGCGCAGATGCTGGTGGGCAGCGCGGGGCGCATTGCGGGCACGGTCGGCGGCGGCGAGACGGAGCGGGCAATGACCGACCTGGCCGTTCAGATGCTGAAAGAGCGGCGCGGCGGCATGCATGCGCACGCCTCCGGCGAGGAATCCGGTACGGCGTGCGGCGGCGCGTCGGCATACTTCCAGTATGTCCAAAGTGGCGATCCGCGCTGGACGGCGCTGGCAACCCGGCTGGTGGCGCACCTGGAGCAGGGCGGGCACGGCTGGCTGGTCCTGCGGCTGGACGGCGGCGCGCCGGCGCTGCTGGGCGAAGACCGCGCGCCGCTTTCGGGTGAGGCACCGGCGGACTGCGCGCCGCTGTGTAGCGATGTGTGCGTCATGCGCGGGGGCTGCCTTGCGGTGCCGCTGCGCCCGGGTGAGCGCGCGGTGATCTTCGGCGCGGGCCACTGTGCGCGCGCGCTTGCGCCGCTGCTGGCCTCGGTGGGCTTTCGCGTCACGGTGTTCGACGACCGCGAGGCGCTGGCGGATGCGGCGCTGTTTCCGCAGGCGGAGCGCGTGATCTGCGGCTCGTTGGAGTGCATCGCCGACCGCCTGACGCTGACGCGGGACGACTACGTCGTCTCCATGACCAGCACGCACGCGTCCGACCTGTGCGTGATGCGCCAGGTGCTGGCCGCGGAGCGCGCCTATGTGGGGATGCTCGGGGGCCAGGGCAAGCGCGCCTTCGTCGCCGGGAAGTTGCGGGAGGCCGGCATCCCGCAGGCGCGCATCGACGGCATGCGCACGCCGGTCGGACTGGATATTCGGGCCGTGACGCCGGAGGAGATCGCCGTCAGCATCGCCGCGGAGATGGTGCTCGTGCGCGCGCAGAACCGCGAGCGGGCCGGGAGGGAGAAGCCATGCACATTCTGATCGTTGGCGCCCGCCACGTGGGCAAGAGCACGCTGATTGGACGCGTACTGGCGGGACTGGACAGGCCCGTCTTCGGCTTTGAGACGCGCAAGGAGGACGGCCTGGCCGACGCGGTAAACGGCAGCCCCGTCTACATTTACGACGCAGGCGGGCCGTACGTCCAATGTCCGGACCGGCTGGTGGGCTACTGCAAGGATCGGCATCCGCTGGTGTATCCGGAGGCGTTCGACCGCTTTGCCGGGCGTCTTTGCGATCCGCCGCCGGGCAGCGTCGTGGTGCTGGATGAGATCGGCTTCATGGAGTCCGAATCCAGGCCGTTCTGCGAGGCCGTCATGCGCCTGCTGGATGGCGACGTGCCGGTCATCGCGGCGGTCAAGCACAACGACACGCCGTTTTTGCAGGCGGTACGGCGGCATCCGCGCTGCCGCTGCTTTGCGATCACGCCCGAAAACCGGGATGCGCTGTCGGGCGAAGTGCTCGCCTTTGCCCGGGCGCAGTGGTAGATTGCGCTTTGCCAGCCCATCGGGCCGGCGTTTTTTTGTCGCCGCGCCGGGTGAACGGCCGTTGAACCCCGGCGGAAAATCCGCTATAATCGCAGGGGGCGCGTGCACAGGGCGGCGCGGCGTGGACAAGTGTGAGGGGAGGAAGGCGCAGTGCTCAGACGGGACTGGCGGCGCATCGCCGAAGGGCGAACGGCCGACATCTTTGAGCTGGACGAACGGCGGGTGCTGAAGCTGTTCAAGCAGGGCTATTCCATGGATGCGGCGCGGCGCGAATACGAGAACCACCGCATGGTGAGCGGGATCATGGCGCAGGTTCCCCGCGTCTTTGCATGCGCGGCGTATGAGGGGCGCGTCGGGCTGACGATGGAAAACGTGCGGGGCCCGAGCCTGGCGTCCCGGATGCTGGACGCGCGGACGTTTGAACAGGCGATGGACCTGTTTGCACAGCTGCATATGTCCTGGCTCTCGCATACCGCTCCGGCGGCGACCGCGTACACGGACCGGATGCTCGACGCGGCCGTCCGCGCGGGCGCGGAGGAATCCCTCCTGCGCAGGATCCGCGCGCTGCCGCCGGGAGACGTGCTGTGTCATGGGGACTTTCATCCCTACAACATCGTGCTGGCCGGCGGCGGGCGGCCGGTGATCGTGGACTTTGCAAACGTGTGCAGGGGACCGGCGGCGTATGACATCGCCCGGACATACGTGCTGCTGAGCGAGGCGGATGCGTCCGCGCCGCTCGCCGGGCTGTACCTGGCGCGCATGCGCCGGACGCACGAGGACATCGAGGCATACGTATCGACGCTGCGGGACTTTCGGCGGTATGAACTGATGCGGGAGCAGTAAGGTCCCGCCCTTGCGAAACGGCAAAAATCCGGTATAATGGACGGTAAGGACAAGGCGAGAAAAAAGTTTTGCGCATTCATGTTTCTTTAATCCGCCCGTGCTATCCTGATATCAGACGCCGGGAACCGGCGAAGACAAGGAGGAAACAGAAAATGAAAAAAGGGATTGTCGTACTGCTGGCGCTGATGCTGATGACCGTTTCCACTATGGCGGAGACGTCGATCGTCGAAAAGATCCACTATGAGGGGCGCGGGTTCATCGAGGTCGAGTTCGTTCGCGACGTGCGCTATCAGGACCCGGCCGTCACCCTCAGGGATCAGGACGGCGTCGAATACCCCGCGACCATCGTCGAGCAGGATGAGGACGACCTGACCTTTTACGTCGAGGACCTGCCGGGCGGCGCGACGTATGACGTGACCTTCTCCGGCATCCTGGAACGCCGCTCCGGCGAGGCCGTGACGGCCACCGCGCAGATCGCGCTGCCCGAAGAGGGCGTGCCCGCCATCCAGTCCGTGGAGTACGACTGGAAGGACGAGGAACTTGATATCGACTTCTTCGAGCGCGTGGACTACCGCGAGCTGAAGGTCGAGCTGACCGACCAGAGCGGCGCCGCCTACGACGTGCGGGTGCTGGAGTCCGACTCGGACAGCCTGGAGGTGCGGGCGGAGGGCCTGGACTACGGCGCGACCTACACGATCACGGTCAGCGGCGTGTCCCTCTATGGCGAGGACGACTACCGCACCGTGTCCATGGAGTTTGAGGCCGTGGACCGCTGAGCTGCAAGCAAATCCAGAACGGGATGCCCGGGGCGCCTGCGCGCTCCGGGCCCCCGTCGTATCTGTGACGGAGGGACGAACGTGCGCATACTGCTGGCGGAGGACGACCGGGCGATCTCCGGCGCGGTCAAAAAACGTCTGACCGCGGAAGGATATGCCGTGGACGTGTGTGAGAACGGACGGGATGCCTATGACTACATGCAGGCGACCGCCTATGACGTGGTGCTGATGGACATCATGATGCCCGGCGAGGACGGCCTGAGCGTGGTCCGCCGCGCGCGGGCGCAGGGGATGGACACGCCGATCCTGTTCCTCACGGCCCGGGATTCGGTGGACGACCGCGTGACCGGCCTGGATGCGGGCGGCGACGACTATCTGGTCAAGCCGTTTGCGCTGAGCGAGCTGCTGGCGCGCATCCGCGTGCTGGCGCGGCGCGGCGGAACGCGGCGCGCGGCGAGCGCCATCGACGTGGGGGACCTGCACGTGGACACCGCCTCGCGCCAGGTCACGCGCGCCGGCCGGCGCATCGACCTCACCGCGCGGGAATACGCGCTGCTGGAGATCCTGGCGACGCATCGCGACACGGTGCTCTCCCGCGATCAGATCGGCGAGAAGCTGTTCAGCTACGACTACATGGGCGCGTCGAACATGGTGGACGTCTACATCCGTTATCTGCGCCGCAAGATCGACGACGGATACGACGTCAAGCTGATCAAGACCGTCCGGGGCGTGGGCTATGTCCTGCGGGAGGACGCGTGAAGCTGAGCATCAAGCTGCGGGTGACGCTGCTGTGCACGCTGCTGGCCGCGCTCATCGCCAGCGCGGCGATGGCCTTCCAGCTCATCGGCGAGCAGGGCATGCTGCGGGATTACTATCGCAATTCGCTCATGGCCACGGCCCAGCTGGCGCGCGACGACATCCGCTATGAGGACGGCGACCTGGACATTGACCGCAACCTGGATGATCTGCCCAGCGCGCATGTGGCGCTGTTCAGCCTGGACGGAGACCTGGTCTACGGCAGACGCCTGGCAGAGCTGCCGTTCGCCGAAGGGGAGATGCGCCGCGCAGAGGGGCTGGCGGGCGGCGAGTGGTTCCTATACGACACGATGCTCTCGTTTGACGACGGACCGAGCCTCTGGCTGCGGTGCGGCATCTCGGCGGACGCGGCGCAGGGGCTGCTGCAAGGGCGCAGCCGGCTGTCGCTGCTGGCGCTGCCGGGGCTGATGCTGCTGGCGGGACTGGGCGGCTACGGCATCGCCTGGCGGGCGTTTCGGCCGGTGTCCCGCATCGTGCGCACGGCGGAGGGCATCGCCGACGGCGCGGACCTGAAAAAGCGCATCGCCCTCACGGGCGCCAAGGACGAGCTGTACGCGCTGGCGCGGACGTTTGACGCGATGTTTGAACGCCTGGATCGCGCGTTTGAGCGGGAGCGGCAGTTCACGTCGGACGTCTCTCACGAACTGCGCACCCCGGTGACTTCCATCCTGACGCAGAGCGAGTTTGCACTCTCCGACGCGGCGGACGACGCGGACCGGCGGGGGGCGCTGGAGAGCATCCACGGCAAGGCGGAAGGCATGGCCGGACTGATCCGGCGTTTGCTGTTGCTGGCCCGGATGGATGCGGGACAACTTCGTCTGGAACGCGAGACGGTGGATCTGCAGATGCTGGCAGAGCTGGCCGTGGCATCCTTTGAGGATGCGGCGGCCGCAAAACAAATGACACTGGAGACTGACGGTGGTCTGCCTGTCGAGGTGAGCGGTGACCATGCCATGCTGTTGCAGGTCGTGATGAACCTGGTGGAGAACGCCGTGCGCTACGGTTGCGAGGGCGGAACGGTGCGGCTGCGTGCCGGCCGGAATGGCGCGCAGGCGTGGCTGTCCGTGGAGGACGATGGGCCCGGCATTGAGGCCAAGGACATGGAGCGCATCTTCGAGCGCTTCTATCAGGCCGACCCGGCGCGCCACGTCGGCTCGGGGCTGGGACTTTCGCTGGCGGCGCGCATTGCCCAGCTCCACGGCGGGCGCGTGGACGTGCGCAGCGCGCCGGGAGAGGGAAGCTGTTTTACCTTGATTTTGCCCGGCAAAGGAGGAACGCCATGAAACGGATGCAGGGCTTTCTGATTACGGCTGTCGCCTGTGCGCTGGCGCTGTGCGCCCGGGCAGAGGCGATGCCGGAGGCCGCGCAGGCGCTGGTGCCCGCGCAGGCCACGATCACCGACGACCAGACGGTGGGCGGGCTGCGCGTGCTGACGATGGAGCTTCCCTCCGGCGAAGCGCTGGATCTGGCATGGGACCTGCACGCGGACGCGCCCGTACTCCTGACGACGCGCACGCCCGCCCCGGCGGGCTCGGACGTCCAGTCCCGCGAAGAGGCCGAGCGGCTGGCACTGGAGGCATACCCTGACGCGCGCGTGCTCTTTGCCCAGGATTCTCCGGAGGGCGGCAAGACGCTTCAACTGCTGAGCGAATCGATATGCGGCACGGTGACCGTCCAGGGCGGCGTACTGGTTGCGCGGACGCTGGGCTTTGGAGATTACTTTTCGGACGGGCGGCTGACGATGGAGGGCGCGCTCAAAACGATGACGCTCTACCGGCCCGACGCTGAATTCCATGCGTTGGAGCTGGACGAGGACGACGGTATGCTCATCTATGAGGGCGATGCGTGGCTGAACGGCGTGGAGTACGAATTCGAGCTCGACGCGCGCACGTGCCGGCTGCTGAAATGGGAACGGGATTGAGACGAACCGGCGCCCCCGCGGGGCCATGGGACCAGAATGGTTATTGAGCCCCGTTTGCGGACGCATGACAAGCCCTTGCCGCAATATGTGGGGCGGCGAGTGGACTGGATGGAGTGCGTTGACACGATATAGTCAGTGCTTCGTGTTCCTGAACGTGGCGCCGATCGCCTCGACCACCGTCCTTTGCGCTCATGATGAGCGTGGATGGCGGAATCGTCCGCCGGATGTCCAAGGCGCCGACCATCGACGAGATCATCAACATGTACAGCGAATGAGGAACCGGCCTCAATCCCCTACGTAAAACCGAATCGGAAGGCCAAGAGACGCAGCCATGCGTCTCTTGCGCTTCCCGGCGCGGATGAATCTGCGCCAACGCGAGGAGGACGCTTATGCAACAAAGCCGCAGGGTCCTGGACATCCGCCCGGACCGCGCGTATGCGCGCCACAGCGAGGGCGACTTCGTGCGCCGCGCGGACGGCTCCATTCTCTTTGTCTACACCCGCTTCTTTGAGAAAAACGACGACGAGGCGCCGTCGGCCCTCGTCGCCATCGAGTCCGCCGACGAGGGCGAGACCTGGTCGCAGCCTCGGGAGGTCGTCAGCGCAGCGCCGTTCGGCGTGAAAAACGTCATGAGCGTCTCGCTGCTGCGCCTGCAAAGCGGGGAAATCGGCCTGTTCTACATCGTGAAGGAGGCGTGGTACACGCGCATCATGCTGGCGCGCTCGGACGACGAGGGCCGCACCTTCGGCCGGCATGCGGAGTGCACGCTGCCGGACCGGCGCGGCTGGTTCGTGCTCAACAACAGCCGCGTGGAGCGCCTGCACACGGGACGCATCCTCGTGCCGCTGGCCTATCACCGCACGGGCCTGGACGAACGGACCGGCAAGTTCTTTTTCGACCCCTGCGCCTGCGCCTGCATGCTCTACTCCGACGACGACGGCGCGACCTGGAGCGAGGCGCCGGACGTGATCCATCCGCCGTTTTCGGGCACGCGCTCCGGCCTGCAGGAGCCGGGCGTCCTCGAGCTGCGCGACGGCGCGCTGTGGGCGTACTTCCGAACGGACAAGATGTACCAGTATGAGGCCTTCTCCCGCGACGGTGGGCTGCACTGGTCCACGCCGCAGGCCTCGCGCTTCACCTCGCCCCTGTCGCCCATGAAGCTGCTGCGCCAGCCGGACACGGGCCGCCTGTTCGCCTTCTGGAACCCGGTGCCCAACCACATGGAGAAGAGCCAGCATTGCGAGGGCGTCTGGACCGGCGGACGCACGCCGCTCGTCTATGCGACGAGCGACGACGACGGCGTCACCTGGAGCCCGATGCGCCCGATCGAGGACGACCCGCGCCATGGCTACTGCTACCCTGCGGCGTTTTTCACCCGGGACGGGGCCATGCTGGTCGCCTACTGCGCGGGCGGCGTGGAGGACGGCTCGTGCCTCGCGCGCCTGACCATCCAGAAGATCCCGCTGGAAAAGGAGTAAAGAGCCGTGGCATCGGCACCGGCTCCGCCAGGACGTCGTCATCGGCCGGGAGGCCATCGTCGGCGTAGGCAGCGTGGTGCTGCGCGATGTCGCGCCGCGCATGGTCGCATACGGCAACCCGTGCCGGGAACGCCGGCCCGTGGACTGACAACCGGTCCCCGCCCCTCCTCCGAGGGCGGGGTATTTTTTTGTCTCGCCGGGCATTGCGCGTTTGGTGCGATCGACTCGTCTATATAGGTGAAGGGGGGAGGAACATGCCGCAGAGCGACAGCTGGCTGGAGGAGGCCATGGCGCGCTGGGAGGTCCCGCTGCTGCGCACGTGTTTCCTGCTGCTGGGGGATGCAAAGCTGGCGGAGGACGCCGTGCAGGAGGCGTTCGTCAAGGCGTGGCGGGCGCATGGACGGTACCGGGGCGAGGCGTCGGAGAAGACCTGGCTGATGCGCATCGCCGTGAACACGTGCCGGGACATGCGGCGCGGCGGGTGGATGCGGCACGTGGACAAGGCGGTCCGCCTGGAGGACCTGCCCGAGCCCGCCGTTCCGTTTGAGCCGGCGGACCACGAACTGACGCAGGCCGTCCTGGGCCTGCCGCAGCGCCTGCGTCAGGCGGTGATCCTGCGCTTTTACCAGGGGCTCGGCGTCGAGGAGGCCGCGCAGGCGCTTGGGGTATCGCGCAGGACGGTGCAGTACCGGCTCGCAAGGGCGGAACGGATGCTCAAACGCAGCTTGGAGGGGTTGGACGATGTGGAATGAAGCGCGGATTCGGGAGGGGCTGGAGCGCAAGCTGTCCGGCCTGGAGGCGTCAGGGGAGCGCCGCGCGCGCATCCGGGACGCGGTGGCAACATGCCAGAAGGAGGAGCGGACGATGAAACGCAAGCTGTCCATGGCGCTGGCGGCGGCGCTGGCGCTGGTCGCGATTGCGGCGGCCGTGGCCGTCGCGGAGGGGCTGAACCTGTTCCAGCTCTTCGGCCAACGGAACGAGCGCTACGCGAGGGTGGCGCAGGAGGCCGCGCTGGAGACGGCGCAGCCCGTGCAGGTGGAGGATGAACGCTTGGGCGAGGTGCATGCCGCCATCGACGGCGCCTACTTCGACGGCCTGACGCTGAGCGTCGCATTCCGGATCGACAATGCCGCCGGCTGCGAGGCGTATACGCCCACGGCGGAGGAGCTGGCCGGCATGGAGCGGACGGGCGCGATGCTGGCCGCCGTTGCGCAGGACGAGCCGGGCGCGGAGGTCGTCGCCGCGTTCAACGAGGCCGCCGAGGCCGGCAAGCCGGGCGGATACCGGCGCTACAGCATCGTCGCAGGCGACCATACGCTCACGGACGACGGCGTCGACATCCCGCCCAGCCAGGCGGACGGCCGCTACACGGCGGACGGCGCGTACTGCGAGATGCGCGACTTCGCCACGCCCCTGCCGGAGGCGATCCGCGATCGGGAGCGCCTGACGCTGCGCATCCCCCTGTATCGGTTTGAGACGACGGTCTACTTTGACGGCGCGTCGTGGTACATGCGCACGGAGCGGGAGGATGCAGGCACCATCACCGCCGAGGTCGGCCGCGCGCAGGCGCAGGCGCAGCGCATGTCCGGCCAGGCGCGCATCGGCGGCGCGACGTGCACGGCTGAGGCGGAGGTCTCCGCAATGAGCGCCGTGTTGACCGTGCGAAGCGACATGCCCTTGGACAGCTTCCTGGCCGCGCCGCCCGAGGGGACGGACCCAGCCGACTGCTGGGTGACGGCCGATGTGTATGACGAAGACGGGGCGCTGTGGCGCGTGCAGGAGGTGAACGCCGAAGCGACGCAGGTCACCTTCACCCTGGAGGGGACGGGCAGCCTGCCGGATGCATTGAAGGTCTACCTCTACGCCGCATGGGAGGGCGGCGAGCCGGACCTGTCCGGCGTGGAGTCCATCGAGCTGACGCGATGACGCCGTGCGAAACGCCCTGCCGGCCTGGGCCGGCAGGGCGTTTTTTGCGAAGTGCGCTCAGCGTCCGCTTTCCATCCAGTCCAGCACGTCCTGCGTTTGCAAAAACGCGGAGCGGTTGAGGCGTCCGAGCAGATAGAGGCAGTCTGCGGAGCGGGTGAGCACGTTGACGTGCTCCTCGCTGGTGAGCGTGGCCAGGAAACCGTGCGCCTGCAGGAGCGGCTCTGCCAGCGGCTCCAGGCTGCCGTAGGGATAGGCGAACACGGGTTCAAACGCGACGCCGGCAGCCTCGCACAGCGCGGTCATCCGCTGCAGGTCGCCCTGCAGCACCTGCGTATATGCCGCCTCGCTCTCGCACTCCAGACGGGCCACGCCGGAGCGCTGGCAGTAGACGTGCAGACCGGCGGAGCGGCTCACGAATTCCACCAGCCCCGACTGCGCGGCCTCTTGCAGTTCGTCCCAGCTCATGAACGCGCCGCCGTCCCCCGCACGCGCCTGCTGCGCCTGCCGTCCGATCACGGAGACCGCCGCCGGCGCGTCATGGGCCCGCAACAGCGGCAGCGCCCGGGTCAAAAAGCTGCGGTATCCGTCGTCGAAGACCAGCAGCACGGGCCTGTCGGGCAGCGGATCGCCCTCGAGCACGTAGCGCAGCACTTCGGAGACGGAGACGGGCGTCCAGCCGCTGTCCTTCAGCGCACGCAGGTCCGCTTCCAATTGATCCGACGTCAGCGCGTAGTCGCCTGCTTCAAGCGGATTGTCGGTGATGTCGTGATACATCAGAATCGGGAGATGCACGCCTTCCTCGGATTCGGCGGCCCGGCCCGCCCACCAGAAGGAAAGCAGCAAGGCAAGCGCCGCCGCGATCACGAGCAGATAGAGCAGCGTCCCCTTCCATCCCTTGAACATATCTGAAAACCCCTTTCACAATGCCTTCTCAAGACTATGCCTTCCAGGCAGTCCGGCATCGCGTCAAGGCCTGCGCGTACCCGGTCAACGAGCACAGCGACTGGATGGGCTGAAACAGCGCGAAAAAGCACGCCAGCCCGAGCGCGCTGTGCCGAACGCGCACCGCGCGGATGCCGCGCTGGAAGGCGTACACGCTGGCCGAGCCGGCGATCAGGCCGGGCAGCGTGAGCAGCGTCATCCACCCGACGAACCACGTCGCGCCCGTCAGCGCCAACAGCGTACCGCCCAGAAAGCCGAACACGTACGCCAGATCCAGATAGACGATCGAGGCGTTCAGCGCCTCAAAATACCCGGCGTACAGGCTGGACTGCCGCCACGGACGGACCGCGTGCAGCCCTTCGAACATCCCCCTCGCCCAGCGCGCCCCAGCGCCAGCAGGCGGTAGGTCAGCACGATGTCCTCGCCCACCCCCGGGGTTCAGCCTCCGATCCGGCGCACCGCCGACGTCTCGTATGCGCTGAACGCGCCCTGCGCCACGAGGGTCGCGCCATAGCTGCCCTGGTAGCGCTTGACGGCGGCGATGCTGAGCAGGTAGTCGTAGATCTGCATCTTGCCGACCCAGGTCTTCGGCTCGGCGGCCAGCAGGTTGCCCGCCACGCATGCGGCCCCGTCGGACTGGATGCGCGCCAGGAGGGTCGCCAGGGCGCGCGCCTCCAGCTCCGTATCCGCATCGACGGTGAGAAAGTGCTCCGTGCCGACGTGTGCAAGGGCCTCGTTTAGCGCGTGCGCCTTGCCGGGCCTGCGGCAGGTCAGAAGCAGAATCGTCCGGTCCTGCCGTCCAAGCTCCGACGCCGCGCGCTCGATTTCCGCACGCGTCCGGTCGGTGGAGCCGTTATCTACACACAGGATCGTGATGGGACCGTCATACCGCTGCCCGACGACCGACCGGATTGTGCGGTAGACGGACGCCTCCTCGTTTCTGGCGCAGATGAGGACGCTGACGGGCGCCGGCCTGACGCTTGGCAGGCGCGCCGGACGGGCGTGCAGCAGGTTGGACAGAAACATCGCCCCCATCAGATACCCGGGCAGCAGCGCGATGCTCATCACGACCCAAACCGTATAACTCCATGGAAGCGCCGCGGATACGTCCCTGATCCAGGGGATGGCCAGCGCGCAGGACAGCGCGAGCCAGACGAACGCCGCGACGACGCTGAATGCAAAAACACATCGTTTCACAAAAAGACCTCCGCATCACCCTATGAGCGCCCGGCCCCGAGGGTTCGACGGATGCGCGGACGGCTTGCAAAGCGTCCGGACGCGTGCTATAATCCTCATATCCCCCCTGGGGGGATATGAGGGGAGGAGAAACGGCATGGCGCATCACCACACGCGCTCCCAGGCGGTCATCCACCGCCTTTCGCGCGTCATCGGGCATCTGGAGGCCATCAAGACCATGGTGGCGGAGGACCGGGACTGCTGCGAGGTGCTCACGCAGATTGCGGCGGCCAAGGCGGCGATCAACAACATCGGCCGGGAGGTGCTCAAGGACCACATCGAGCACTGCGTGGCCGACGCGGTTCAAGAGGGCGACAGGCAGGCGCTGGACGATCTGGCGGCGGCGCTGGACCGCTTCATGAAGTGAGGGGATTTGCATGAACGACGGGCAGAGACGCGGCGTGGCCTGCGCCGTCCTGGCGGCGGCCTTCTATGCGCTCAACTCGCCGCTTTCCAAGCTGCTGCTGGGCGACGTGGCGCCGACGATGATGGCGGCGTTTCTCTATCTGGGCGCGGGTCTGGGCATGGCGGCGCTGCAATGGCTGCGCAGCCGGAGCGGGCGCGCCGGGCGCGAGCAGCGGCTCACGCGCAGGGAACTGCCCTTTACCGTCGGGATGGTGGCGCTGGACATCGCCGCGCCCATCGCGCTGATGGTGGGCCTCTCGCGCACGACCGCCGCCAACGCCTCGCTGCTGAACAACTTCGAGATCGTCGCTACTTCGCTCATCGCCCTGGTCTGTTTTGGCGAGGCCATCTCCCGCAGGCTGTGGGCGGGCATCGGGCTGGTCACGCTCTCTACGGCGCTCCTGTCGGCGCAGGACGCGGGCAGCTTTTCCTTTTCGTCGGGATCCGTCTGGGTCCTGATCGCCTGCGTCTGCTGGGGATTTGAAAACAACTGCACGCGGCGCCTCTCAGCCAAGGATCCGGTGGAGATCGTCGTCATCAAGGGCATCTTTTCCGGGCTGGGCTCGCTGTGCATCGCCCTGTACGTGGGGGAACCGCTGCCCGCGTGGCTCCCTGCGCTGCTGGCCCTCGGCCTCGGGTTCGTCGCCTATGGCCTGAGCATCGCGCTGTACATCTACGCGCAGCGCGAACTGGGCGCGGCCAGGACCAGCGCATATTATGCCGTCGCGCCGTTCATCGGCGCGGGGCTGTCCCTGATCATCTTTAGGGAGATCCCTACGCCTGGCTTTATGGCCGCGCTGGCGCTGATGATTGCGGGCACGTGGTGCGTGACCTGTGCGCAGGGCGCGGCCTGACCCGGCGCCCTTTTCGTCGCTACGCCGCCTGAAAGCGCCGCGGGGCATTGTGCTTCGGGCGTTTTTCTGTTACAATAGACGCGTGCGCCCGGACGGCGCGCGAAGAAGCAGACGGGGGAATGTGCATGCCCAAACTCGAGGCCTACGACCGGTCGCTGTCCTATTCCTATGCGCCGGGCATCTTTCCGTCGACGGAATGCCTGAGGGCATGTCCTGAGCGGTGCCTGCGCCTGCTGGTGAGCAGCGCCGCGGAGCACAGCGAGGGCGTGCGCAGCCTGGCGCAGGCGAGCGAGGCGGCGGGCGTGCGCGTGGAGGTGGCGGACCGTGCGCTGGCGCGGATTGCCCACAAGGACAACTGCTTTGCCGCGATGGTCTTTGAAAAGCGGGAGAGCGAGCTGTCCGCGGACGGCGCGCACGTCGTGCTGCACCATCCCTCCGACAGCGGCAACCTGGGCACGATCCTGCGCGCCTGTCTGGGCTTCGGCCTGCGGGATGTGGCGATCATCCGCCCGGCGGTCGACCTGTTCGATCCGCGCGTCGTGCGCGCGTCGATGGGCGCGCTCTTTTCGCTGCGCGTGCGCCATTACGACGACTTCGACGACTACCGCGCCGCCTTTTCGCAGCATGCGCTCTATCCGTTCATGCTCACGGGCGCGGTGCCGGTCGAGGAGGCCGCGGAGAAGGCCGTCCGTCCGTTTTCGCTGATCTTCGGCAACGAGGCCAGCGGGCTGCCGGATGCGTTCGCGCAGCTGGGCACGAGCGTGCTCATCCCCCACAGCAGCGAGATCGATTCGCTGAACCTGGCCGTCGCCGTGGGCATCGGCGCGTATGCGTTCACCCGGCGCCGGTAAAGCTCATACCGACAACATGGAAGGAAGCGTTGACAAATGGAAGCGCAGGCATTGCGCGCGCAGGCCGCTGCCGATCTGGAGCGGGCTGTCGCATTTTTGACGGCGGAGGGGCATGTGGCCCCCGGCGGGCTGATCGTGCTCGGCTGCTCCACGAGCGAGGTGTGCGGCGGGCGCATCGGCAAGCAGTCGGATCCGGAGATGGGCGCGGCGCTGGCGGAGGCGTTCCACCGCGCGTGCGCGGCGCACGGCGTCTCGGGCTGTGTGCAGTGCTGCGAGCACCTCAACCGCGCGCTCGTCATCGAGCGCACGCAGGCGGAACTGCGCGGGCTGGAGGAGGTCAGCGCCGTGCCGTATCCCAAGGCGGGAGGCTCCTGCGCGTCGGCCTACTATCGTATGCTGCGCGATCCCGTCCTCGTGGAGAGCGTGCAGGCCGATGCGGGCCTGGACGTGGGCGATACGCTCGTGGGCATGCACATCCGGCGCGTGGCCGTGCCGCTGCGCGCCCCCTTTGACTGCGTAGGGCATGCGCACCTGGTCATGGCCTATGCGCGCCCGCGGCTCATCGGCGGCGCCCGCGCGCGGTATACGCTTGAACCCTGAGGAAAAATTTGATACAATAAATCGATACCTTGCGGATGGAGGCGGAGTATGAAGATCGTAGTGGATGCCATGGGCGGCGATCTGGCCCCGGGCGTCAACGTACAGGGGGCCATCGACGCGCTGCGGGAGTTTCCCGATGTTTCCATTGTGCTCGTCGGCCGGAAGGACGAGGTGCGCGCCTGCCTGGGCGAATATGCCGACGTGGCCGATCGCCTGGAGATCGTCGACGCGCCCGACGTCATCACCACCGACGAACACCCCGTGATGGCGCTGCGCAAGAAGCCGCGTTCGTCGCTGGTGATGGGCATGAACCTCGTGCGCGAGGGCCAGGCGGAGGCCATCGTCTCCGCGGGCTCGACGGGCGCGATCATGGCGGGCGCGATGTTCCGCATCGGCCGCATCGAGGGCATCGAGCGCCCGGCGCTCGCGCCCGTGCTGCCGGCGCCCGGCCGGCCGCTGATGCTCATCGACTCCGGCGCGAACGTCGACTGCAAGCCCGAGTGGCTGGTGCAGTTCGGCCTGATGGGCAGCGTCTACATGGAAAAGGTGATGGGCGTGCGCGCGCCGGAGGTCGGGCTGATCAACATCGGCGTGGAGGCCGAAAAGGGCGACAACCTGACCCGCCAGACGTTCGAGCTGATGAGCCAGGGACAGCCCTACCGGTTTGCGGGCAACATTGAGGCGCGCGAGATCCTCTCGGGCCAGGCGGACGTGCTCGTGTGCGACGGCTTTGTGGGCAACGTCGTGCTCAAGTACACCGAGGGCATGGCCTCGACGATGTTCTCGATGATCAAGGACGGCCTGATGGCCTCCACGCGCGGCAAGCTCGGCGCGCTGCTGAGCAAGCCGGCGTTCCGCCAGATCAAGCGCTCGATGGACTCGACGGAGGTCGGCGGCGCGCCGCTGCTGGGCGTGGAGGGCGCCGTCGTCAAGGCGCACGGCAACTCCAACGCGCGCGCCATCTTCTGCGCGATCCGTCAGGCGCGCAGGATGGTCGAGGGCCAGGTGGTGGGCATCATCCGCCGCGAGGTGACCAACCTCGTGCTCGCACAGGAAGAACAACAGAAAGATTGAACCCCCAACGGCATGGAAAGGAGCGTTATCCATGGTCTTTGAAAAGGTCAAGAAGATGATCGTGCAGGAACTCAAGGTGCCCGAAAGCGCGGTCACGCTCGAGGCGCGCCTGCAGGAGGACCTGAAGGCCGACAGCGCCAACGTCATGATGCTCGTCATGGACATCGAGCAGGACTTCGACATCACCGTCGAGGACGATGCGATCACCACCGTGAAGACGGTGGGCGACCTGGTCCGGTACATCGAAAACAAGCAGTGACGCGCGGAGCGGGCGCGGGCGAGCATTCGCCCGCGCCCGACGGACGCGTATGCGGCGAAGCATGAGCAGTGCGGCCCGGTGCGGGCGACAGTGCTGATGCTTTGCGCGGAAAGAGAGGAAACATGGACATCGAATCCCTGCAGGGCGCGCTGGGCTATGCCTTTCGCGACAGCCGGCTGCTGCGCCAGGCGCTGACGCATCCCTCCTACGCGCTGCGCAACCACGCGCAGGACAACCAGCGGATGGAGTTTCTCGGCGACGCGGTGCTGGAGCTGTGCGTCAGCCGCGAGCTGTACGCGCGCTGCCCGCAGATGCAGGAGGGCCAGCTCACGCGCCGGCGCGCGCTGCTCGTGTGCGAGGCGACGCTGGCCGCCGCCGCCCGCGCGCTGGGCGTCGACGGGGCGCTGCGCCTCGACCACGGCGAGGAGCTGGACGGCGGGCGCGGGAAGGATTCGATCCTCGCCGACGCCATGGAGGCCGTGCTGGCCGCCGTATACCTGGACGGCGGGCTGGACGCCGCCGCGGCGCTGGTGGACCGCATGATGGGCGACTATGAGCCCGCGCAGCAGGAGGATCGCGATCCCAAGTCGTGCCTGCAGGAGTACCTGCAGGGCACCGGCGAACCGGTCCCGCAGTACCGCATCGTCGACGCGACCGGGCCGGCGCATGCGCGCACGTTTACGGCCGAGGTCCTGCGCGCGGACGGCACGCTGATCGGCCGCGGCACGGGCGTGAGCAAGAAGCGCGCGGAGCAGCATGCCGCGCAGGCGGCGCTGGAGCGCCTGACCCGTCAAGAGTAAGGAGTTGGAAGGCCTTTGCGGCTGAAGAAACTGGAGATATACGGCTTCAAGTCGTTTGCCGACCGCACGGAGATCGTCTTTGATCAGGGGATCACCGGCATCGTCGGTCCCAACGGCAGCGGCAAGTCGAACATATCCGACGCGGTGCGCTGGGTGCTCGGCGAGCAAAACGCGCGCAGCCTGCGCGGCGGGCGCATGGAGGACATCATCTTCGGCGGGACGGAGAAGCGCAAGAAGCTGGGCTACTGTGAGGTATCGCTCACGTTCGACAACGAGGACCGCGCGCTGCCCGTGGACTTTTCCGAGGTCTGCGTCACCCGGCGCGTCTACCGCAGCGGCGAGAGCGAATACCAGCTCAACAAGACCGCCTGCCGCCTGCGCGACATCATCGACCTGTTCCGCGACACCGGCATCGGCAAGGAGGGCTATTCGCTCATCGGCCAGGGCCGCATCGACGAGATCCTCTCCGCCCGCTCGGAGGACCGCCGCCAGACGTTCGAGGAGGCTGCGGGCATCGTCAAGTACAAGGTGCGCAAGGACGAGGCGCAGCGCCGCATGGAGAACACGCGCCAGAACCTGCTGCGCGTGGAGGACATTCTGGAGGAGCTGCAGGGCCAGCTGGAGCCGCTGCAGCAGCAGAGCGAGACGGCGCGCCGCTACATCGCCCTGCGGGAGGAGCTGCGCGGGCTGGAGCTGAACGCATTCGTCGTGCGCTCCGACCGCGCCAAGGAGCGCATGGACGCGCTGCAAAAGACGCTGGACGGCCTGCAGGAGGCGATCGCGGAGGGCGAACGCCGCTCGCAGGCGGATGCGCAGGAGCGCGCGCAGCAGGAGGAGGCCGTCGCGGAGTTGGACCGTCAGGTCTCCGCCGCGCACGCGCTGTCGCTGGACCTGACGCGCGAGCTGGAGGCGCGCGAGGGCGAGAACAACGTCCTGCGCGCCGAGATCGCCCACGCCCGCCAGGACGAGGAGCGGCTGTGCGCGCAGATGGACGAGGCGGACAAGCGCCTGGCCGCGCTTGCGGAGCTGGCCAGAAGCAGCAGCGGCGACGCGGGCAGCCGCAGCGGCCTGCTGGAAGAAGGCCGCGCGCAGCTGGCCGCGATGGAGGCGGATCTGGCGCGCGCGCAGGCGCGCGCGGAGGAGACCGAGCGGACGTTGGACGCGAACAAGGCGGCGATCATCGACGCGATGAACCGCCTGTCGGACGTGCGCGCCACACAGACGCGGCTGACGACGATGCGCCAGTCGCTGGAGAAGCGCCTGGAGGAATCCGTCTCGCAGCAGGGCGACATGGAGCGGGAGCGGGCGCGGCTGCAGGCGGCGCTTGAGGCGGCGCAGGCGGCGCTGTCCGAGGTCGACGGCGGCCTGCGTGAGATGCAGGAAGAGGCCGGACGGCTCGACGCGCAGGTGCGCGCCCATGGCGAGCGCGGCGAGAAACTGCGCGCGCAATTGCAGGAGCTGCTGGGCAGCCAGCAGGCGCTGACCTCGCGCCTGCGCGTGCTGCGCGAGATGGAGCGCGACTACGAGGGCTATCAGCATGCGGTCAAGCAGGTGCTGCTCTACGGCGAAAAGCAGGGCGGCGTGCACGGCGTGGTGGCCACGCTGATCCGCGCGCCCAAGGCATACGAGCGCGCGATCGAGGCGGTGCTCGGCGGCGCGCTGCAAAACGTCGTCACGGAGGACGAGTACGTCGCCAAGGACATGATCGACTACCTGCGCCGCAACCGGTTTGGCCGGGCGACGTTTCTGCCGCTGACGAGCGTGCACGGGCGCGTGCTGACGCCTGCGGAGCGCCAGGCGCTCTCGACGCCCGGCTGCCTGGGCGTCGCGTCGGAGTTGATCTCGTTTGACGAAAAATACCGCGGCGTCGTGGAGAACCTGCTCGGGCGCACGGTCATCGCGGAAAACCTGGATGCGGGCATCCAGATCATGCGCCGCGGCCGGCATGCCTTCCGCCTGGTGACGCTCGAGGGCGACGTGATGCACTCGGGCGGCTCGATGACGGGCGGCAGCTCGCAGTCGCGCATGACGAGCCTGCTCTCGCGCGAGCGCGAGATCGGGGAGCACGAGCAGCGCATCGCGCAAAACGAGGCGCAGATCGCGGCCATACGCAAGAGCCTGGAGGAGATCGAACAGTCGCGCGCCGAGGAAAAGCGCCTGCGCGGCGAGATGTTCAGTCGCCTGCACCAGGAGGAGATCGCCGTTGCGCGCGAGCAGGAGCGCGTCTCCTCCGCGCAGGCGGAATTGATGCAGCACGAGACGCGCATGCGCCAGGCGCAGGCGATGCGCGAGCAGATCGGCGACAACCTGCAGGACATCGCCGAGCAGCTCGCCGGTATGACGCAGCGCCAGGACGGCGCGCAGCAGGATACTGCGCGCATGCAGCAGGAGACGGCCCGCCTGTCGCAGGCACAGGCCGAGGAGCGCGCCCAGGTGGACGCCATGCGCGAGCAGGTGACGGCTCGGCGCGTGGAGCTGGCCGCGCTGGAGCGCGAGCTGGAGGCGCTGCGTCGGGACGGCGCGCGCCTGGAGGAGGAGCGAAAGGCGCTGGCTGCGTGCCGGGAAGAGAGCGGGCGTGCCCTGGCGGACAGCCGGGCGCGCCAGGCGCAGGCGCAGGCGCAGCTGTCGGATGGCGAGGCTGAGCGCGACGCGTGCGGCGCGCGGCTGGCGCAGGCCAAGGAGGCGCTGGAGGTCGCGCAGGGACGGCGCGCGGACCGGCAGCGCGCGGTGCGCGAGCTGACGGAGCGCCTGGACGCGTTGCGCGAGACCGTCGCTCAGGATGTGGACAAGCACCACCGCGCGGAGTTGCAGCTCTCCCGCGCACAGAGTGAATTGAACCAGCTGCAAGAGCGCATCTGGGAGGACTACGAGCTGACGTACGCGGGCGCGCTGGAGTTTCGCGATCCCGCGTTCGAGCCGGCCGAGAGCGAGAAGCGCATCGCGTCCATCCGCGGGGAGATCCGCCAGATGGGCTCGGTCAACGTCAACGCGGTCGAGGACTACCGCGCCTGCCGCGAGCGCTACGACGACCTGTGCGCCCAGCGCGACGACCTGCTGCGCGCGCAGGAGGACCTGCAGGGCATCATCGAGGGCCTGATCAGCAAGATGGAGAAGCAGTTCAAGCAGAACTTCGACCAGCTGAACGTCTACTTCACCCAGACCTTCACGCGCCTGTTCGGCGGCGGGCGCGCGGAGCTGAAGCTGGAGGATCCCACCGACGTGCTCAACTGCGGCATTGAGATCGTTGCGCAGCCGCCGGGCAAGAAGCTGCAGCTGCTCAGCCTGCTCTCGGGCGGCGAGCGCGCGCTGACGGCGATCGCGATTCTGTTTGCGATGCTGCGCCTCAAGCCCACGCCGTTTTGCATCCTGGACGAGATCGAGGCCGCGTTGGACGACGCCAACATCTCCTACTACGCCGATTATCTCAAGGAATTCGCCCAGAACACCCAATTCGTCGTCGTCACGCACCGCAAGGGCACCATGGAGCGCTGCGACGCGCTCTACGGCGTGGCGATGGAGGAAAAGGGCGTATCGCGCATGATCAGCGTACAGCTGAGCGACCAACTCGAAGAAGGGGGACAGTCCTGATGACAGAGGAACGCAAGAAGGGCTTCTTTGCCCGGCTGAAGGAGGGCCTTCAGCGTACGCGCGACACGCTCGCCGGCCGCGTGGACGAGCTGGTCGGCTCCACGCGCGAGATCGACGAGGACTTCTATGAGGAATTGACCGACATCCTGATCATGGCGGACATCGGCATGAAGACGGCCGACGAGGCGATTGCGGAGCTCAAGCGCCGCGTCGCCGCGGAGAAGACCCGCAGCGCCGACCGCGCGCGGGAGATCCTCAAGGACATCCTCAAGGAAAAGATGAACATGCCGCGCCCGCCGCTCAAGTGGCCGATGGTGATGCTGATCGTGGGCGTCAACGGCGTGGGCAAGACGACGACCATCGGCAAGCTGGCGCTGCGCTTCAAGGACGCGCAGCACACCGTCATGCTCGCCGCGGCCGATACGTTCCGCGCGGCGGCGGCGGATCAGCTGGAGATCTGGGCCCGGCGAGCCGACGTGCCGCTCGTGCGCCGCGACGAGGGCACCGACCCTGCCGCGGTCGTCTACGACGCGGTGCAGTCCGCCAAGGGCCGCGGCGCGGATCTGCTCATCGTCGATACAGCGGGCCGTCTGCACAACAAGAAGAACCTGATGGAGGAGCTGCGCAAGATGTCGCGCATCATCGAGCGCGAGTATCCGCAGGCCCAGGTGCGCACGCTGCTGGTCATCGACGCCACGACGGGGCAGAACGGCCTGTCGCAGGCCAGAGAGTTCAACGACGTGGCGGACATCACGGGCATCGTGCTGACCAAGCTGGACGGCACGGCCAAGGGAGGCATCGCCGTGGCGATCCGCGACGCGCTCAACGTGCCCGTGCTCTACGTGGGCGTGGGCGAGGGCATCGACGACCTGCAGGCCTTCGACGCCTCGGAGTTCGTCGACGCGATCTTCTGATCCATGCAAAAAAAGCGCCCCGTGAACGGGGCGCCGTCGGGCGCTCAGAGGTTGGAGGCGCCCAGCGTGATGCGGGAAACCGTGTTGTCCGTCGGATCGATCGTGTAGCGGCACCAGACGCTGGGAGACTTGACAAAGCAGGC
Source organism: Candidatus Onthenecus intestinigallinarum (assembly GCA_018713325.1). Lineage (GTDB taxonomy): Bacteria > Bacillota > Clostridia > Christensenellales > Aristaeellaceae > Beduinella > Beduinella intestinigallinarum. The sequence continues at coordinate 49,799 of DVFJ01000037.1, forward strand.
GCCGACGTCTTCGGGCAGCTCGGTCATGGGCGCGACGAGCGTGATCTCCAGCTTGTCCGACGCGACGCTCAGCGTGGCGTAGGGCGGCAGCAGCGTCTGCCCGTCCTCGGCGGCGGAGTAGAGTACGGCCAGGTCGGTTTCCATGTCCGCGCTGTAGGCGACGGGCAGGCGGTCGAGCACCGTGTCGATCGAATCGCCCAGCGAGATGCCGCGCGGGCCGGCCTCGCCCTCCTCCAGGTCGAAGGAGCCCTCCTGCATGGCGCGCTGCAGCTGCGCCTGCGTCAGCTCCGACGCGCCAAAGGGCATGCCGGGATCATATGCGGCGGGCGAAGCGGTGGCCGCGGCTCCGGCCGGATCGGCCGGGCCTGCCTGGCGGCGCGAGAGCACCAGTACGGCGAGCACGATCGACAGGATCACGATGCCGCACAGCAGCGCAAGGGTGACGATGCGAAGGGCGCGCTCGCCGGAGGCCTGCGCGCGCTCCTGCGGGTCGCTTTGTTCGGGGGGCCGCTCGGGGCGGCGCGTGCGTCTTTCCATAGGCACCTCCATTTGATGGCGTTTGTCCTGTAAAGATCATTATAGCATATTCTATGCCGGACTGCCACCCGGTTTGCCGGAGGGCGCAGGAGAGGGGTTTTGCAAAGATGTTCTCGTTTGTCCAGGCGCATCCCACCGCGGTGATCGCCGGCGCGGCGGCGGCGCTGCTGCTGCTGTTGGCGATGTGGCTGCTCTCGCGCCGGCAGACGCGCCGGCTCGAGCAGCGCCTGGGCGCGCTCTCGCAGCAGCTGCAGGAGCAGGCGCAGCGGGAGGCGCGCGAGACCGCGGAGCGCGAGCGCCAGCAGCGCGAAGAGCTGCGCGCCGACGTGCGCGGCGTGAACGACGCCCTCGTGCGCATGATGGGCGAGATGGCGCGCACGCAGCAGGGCCAGCTCGACTCCTTCGGCGGCCAGCTGCGCGCGGTCAACCGCTCCGACGAGGAGCGCATGGAGCGGATGCAGCGCACTGTGGGCGAGCGATTGGAGGCCTACGAGGCGCAGATGGAGCGCATCACGCAGGTGCTGGATGACAAGCTGGCCGGCAATGAGGAGCGCATCGAGCGCGTGCGCGCCGCACTGGAGGGCGGGCTGACGCTCATCCGGCGCGAAAACGAACAGAAGCTGGAGCAGATGCGCCAGGCGGTGGACGAGAAGCTCTCCGGATCGCTGGACCGGCGGCTGGGCGAGTCGTTCCGCGCGGTCAGCGACCGGCTGGAGCAGGTGACGCGCGAGCTGTCGCAGATGCAGACACTGGCCAGCGGCGTGGGCGATCTCAAGCGCGTGCTGACGCACGTCAACGTCAGCGGCACGTGGAGCGAGGTGCGCCTGGGCGCGCTGCTGGAGCAGATGCTTGCGCCCGGCCAGTACGAGGCCTGCGCCCGCGTCAATCCGGACGGCGACGCGACGGCGGACTACGCGCTGCTCATGCCGGGCAGCGGCGAGGGGCGCGTGTACCTGCCCATCGACGCGAGCTTCCCGCAGGAGGACTACCGCCGCTACCTCGACGCCGCCGACAGCGGCGATGCGGGCGTGATCGAGGCGGCGCAGCGCGCGCTGGAGGCGGCCCTGCGGCTGCATGCGCGCCGCATCCGCGACCGGCTGATCGTCCCGCCGCACACGACGGACTATGCGGTCCTGTTCCTGCCCTCCGAGGGGCTGTACGCGCAGGCCCTGCGCCTGGGCGCGCTGCAGGACCAGCTGCAGAGCCAGTACCGCGTGGCGCTGGCCGGGCCGACGACGCTGTGCGCGCTGCTCAACAGCCTGCAGCTGGGCTTCCGGACGCTGGCGATCGAGCGCCAGTCCGCCGAGGTATGGAAGCTGCTGGGCGCGGTGAAGACGGAATTCGGACGCTTTAGCGAGCTGCTCGCGCGCACGCAGCAGAAGCTGCGCGCGGCCTCCGAGTCGATCGAGGACGCCGCGCTCAAGACGCGCACCATCCAGGAGCGGCTGCAGGACGTGCAGCCCCTGCCGGGGGATGCGGCGCGGGAGGTGCTGCCTCTCGGGCGCGACGAGGACGCGGACGACGAATGGAACTGAATGGACAACGAAGGAGGAACGATCATGGCGATGCGAACCCTAAAAACCCACGAGCTGGACGCCTGGTATGCGCTGTGCGGAACGGTCTTCCCGGTCGGCTCCGCGTATTTCCGGCGGCACTTTGAGATGGATCCCTGGGCGGACATCGACGGCATCTTCGTCGCGGAGGAGGACGGCCGGCTCGTCTCGAGCGTGCGCGTCTTCACGCGCCGCCTGATGCTCGGCGGCCGTCCGGTGCTCACCGGCGGCATCGGCGAGGTCTGCACGCTGCCCGAATACCGCGGGCGCGGCCTGTCCGACCGCCTGCTGAAGATGGCCGACGACTACATGGACGCGCACGGCATGTACCTGCGCGCCCTCTACGGGGTGCTGACCTCGCACTACGGACGCCACGGCTTTACGCCGGTGCATCCGCACTACGGCCGTGTGCGCGCGCAGAGCCTGCCGGCCCTGGGACGGGGCCAGAGCGTGCGCGCCTTTGAGCGCGCGGATCTGCCGGCGGCGCAGGGCCTGTACGACCTGTACATGGGTCAGTTCCCGCTCGCGTTCTGGCGCGGGGAGAGCGCCTATTGGGAGCGTTGGGTGCTCTCCGAGTGGCATGATGCCTGGGTGCTGGAGGAGGGCGGACGCATCTGCGCCTATGTGGAGGTCAAGGCGCAGCAGGACGGCCTGCTTGTGCGCGATGCGGCGTGCGTGCCGGGCGAGGAGGGCGCGCTGTACGCGCTGCTGGGCGAGGTCGCGCGCGCGCGCGGCGCGGCCTTCGTGGAGGGGCCGGCGCCCGTGCTGGCCGGTCTTCCGTGCGAGCGCGTAGAGGACGGGCACCTCATGCTCGCCCTGACGGCGCCGCTGGAGGGCGCCGCGACAGTCGCCGAGCTGGAGGCGCTCACCGGCGGACGCATTGCGCAGTGGGAAGTGGATGGATTCTGATCGCGCGCATAGACATGGATACATCAATGCTGTGAGGACGTGATACCGTGGAAATGCTCAAGGCGATCTTTCTCGGGCTGGTCGAGGGCATCACCGAATGGCTGCCCATCTCGAGCACCGGCCACATGCTGCTGGTCGACGAATTCGTCCGGCTGAACGCGAGCGACGCGTTCAAGGAGATGTTTTTCGTCGTCATCCAGCTGGGCGCCATCCTGGCGGTCGTGCTGCTGTTCTTTCACAAGCTCTGGCCGTTTTCGGCGAATCGGGCGCGCCCAGTCAGGCAGGACGTGCTGCGCCTGTGGGGCAAGGTGCTGGTGGCCAGCCTGCCCGCGGCGATCATCGGCGTGCCGTTCGACGACGCGATCGACGCGCTTTTCTACGACAGCCCCTTCGTCATCGCCGCGGCGCTGATCGTCTACGGCGTGCTGTTCATCGTGCTGGAGAACCGAAACGCCCGCGACCTGCACAGGAAGCGGCTGAACGACCTGGAGGAGCTCTCCTACGCTCAGGCGCTGTTGATCGGCGCGTTTCAGGTGCTGGCGCTCGTGCCGGGCACGTCGCGCTCGGGCTCTACGATCCTGGGTGCGATGATCCTGGGGCTGGCGCGTCCGGCCGCGGCGGAGTTCAGCTTTTACATGTCGATCCCCGTGATGTTCGGCGCAAGCCTGCTCAAGCTGCTCAAGTTCGGCCTGGCCTTCACGGGAACAGAGGCGGGGCTGCTGCTCGCGGGCATGCTGACGGCGTTTGTGGTATCCGTGCTGGCGATCAAGTTTCTCATGGCCTTTGTGCAGCGGCACGACTTCAAGGTCTTCGGCTGGTACCGCATCGCGTTGGGCGCGCTGGTCATCGCGTATTTTGCGCTGTGGGCCTGACAAAAACGGGGCATCCGCGTGGTGGATGCCCTGCTTTTTTGTCGAAAATGTCGATTTTTCGGTTCTGTTCTCTAGCCGTATCGTATGCGCTATGCTATAATGAGGACAAAATGGAGGGATCGACATGAAAAAATATGTGATCGCCCTGGACCAGGGCACGACCAGCTCGCGCGCGGTCATCTTCGACCGATTCGCGCGCGTCATCGCCGTGCATGGCATCGAATTCCCGCAGATCTATCCCAAGCCCGGCTGGGTTGAGCACGATCCGGACGTCATCCTCTCGACGCAGAAGGAGGCCCTGCAGACGGCCGTCAAGCTCTCCGGCGTGCCGGTGGAGGAGATCGCGGCCATCGGCATCACCAACCAGCGCGAGACGACCGTCCTGTGGGACCGGCGTACCGGCCGCCCCGTGTACAACGCCATCGTCTGGCAGTGCCGCCGCACCGCGCCCATCGTCGAGCAGCTGCGCGCGCAGGGGTTGGAGGAGTACATTCGCGAGACGACCGGCCTGCTGCCCGACGCATACTTTGCCGGTACGAAGCTCAAGTGGCTGCTGGATGAACTGAACCTGCACGAGCGCGCGGAGCGCGGCGACCTGTGCTTTGGCACGATCGACAGCTGGCTGGCCTGGAACCTCATCGAGGGCCGTCCGCACGTGACGGACGTGAGCAATGCCAGCCGCACGATGCTGCTCAACATCCACAAGGTGGACTGGGATGAGACGCTCCTGGAGGAGCTGAACATCCCGGCGGCCGTGCTGCCGCGCATCGTCGATACCTCCGGCGTGATCGGCATGCTCGACCCTGAGATCCTTGGCCGCCCCATCCCCGTGGCCGCCATGGCGGGCGACCAGCAGTCCGCGCTCTTCGGCCAAGCCTGCTTCGAAGAGGGCATGATGAAGAATACCTACGGCACCGGCTGCTTCCTGCTGGTCAACACCGGCGAACAGCCCGTGCGGAGCAAGAGCGGCCTGCTGACCACCGTTGCCTGGCGCATCGGCGGCAAGACGCACTATGCGCTGGAGGGTAGCGTCTTCGTCGGCGGCGCCGCCGTACAGTGGCTGCGCGACGAGATGCACCTCATCGAGCGCGCCGCCGACAGCGAGGCCGTCGCCACCTCTGTGCCCGACAACGGCGGCGTCTACCTCGTGCCCGCGTTCACTGGCCTGGGCGCGCCGTACTGGGACATGTACTCCCGCGGCATGCTCATCGGCCTGACCCGCGGCACGGGCCGCGCCCATGTCGTGCGCGCGGCGCTGGAGTCCATCGCCCTGCAATCCGCCGACCTTGTGGACGCCATGGTGAAGGACTGCGGCTTTACCCCGCGCGGCCTGCGCGTGGACGGCGGCGCGAGCGCGAACAACTTCCTGATGCAGTTCCAGTGCGATGTGCTGGGCGTCCCCGTCGTGCGTCCAGCCGTCATCGAGACGACCGCCCTGGGTGCGGCTATGCTTGCGGGCCTAGCGGTCGGCATCTGGAAAGACCTCGACGAATTGACCGGCATCTGGAACGCCGATGTGCGCCTGACTCCGCAGATGGAGCCTGCGCAGCGTGAAAAAATCCTGCGGCAGTGGCACAGAGCGGTTGAGCGCTGCCAGCGCTGGGTTGAAGTTGAGTAACTCAAAATACCTATATTTTTCCTCCATTCCCGATGGGTGGTACCAAGATCACCTGAATCGGGAATGGTTTTTTTCGTTTAATCTATCGAAAAACAGCACAAAAGAAGCAAAATCGAAAAAAATTACTGTTTTTGGCTTCACAAATGGCTTGAAGTGTGGTACAATCTTCCCACGTCGAAATGGTGATGAAATATAATGAATTCGACAAAAAACGTCATTTTTCGCCACGTGCGGCGCACGGGGCTGGAAAATAGAAATTTGAAGATGGGGGACGGCCGGAATGGAACCAGTAAAACTTCTCATTGTGGACGACAACGTGGAACTTCGGCGAATCATCGCCGACTATTTCACACAGCGCGAAGACGTGCGCGTGGTCGGTCAGGCGGGCAACGGTGTGGAGGCGCTGGAACTGCTCCCCAGAACGCAGCCGGACGTGCTGCTCACGGACATCATCATGCCGCAGATGGACGGCTATACGATGCTGGAGCAGCTGGCGCACATGGACCTGGAGCGCAAGCCCGGGGTCATCGTGCTGACCGCTTTGGGAAGGGACGACTTTATCATGCGTGCAGTACAGCTGGGCGCCCGCTATTACATGATCAAGCCGTTTGACTTTTCCACGCTCTACCAGCGCGTCGTGGAGGTGGCGCGCACCCGCCCTACCCTGCAGGAGGCGCTGATGTCGCCTCCGCCCACACCGGCCGAGAGCTCCAGGTCGGCAGACGAGAAAATTGCCTCTCTCTTTTTGACGGTCGGCATCCCGGCGCACATCAAAGGATATCAGTTTCTGCGCGAAGCGGTCAAACTGGTGATGGACCAACCCGAGATGATCAACCGCATCACCAAGGAACTCTACCCCGGCATTGCCCGCAAGTTCTCCACTTCCCCCAGCAAGGTGGAGCGCGCCATCCGTCATGCGATCGAGGTGGCCTGGAGCCGCGGACGCGTCGAGGTCCTCAACCAGGTCTTTGGCGCAAATGTCTGTTCGCCGGACGACAAGCCGACGAATGGGGAATTCATCGCACTGATCGCGGACAAGATGCGCGTGGACCGTACGGCGTGACAGGAAAGGGCTGGCTCAAAAAGAAAGAGCTGCCCGGCGCGGGCGCCCTGCGGCGCATTGTCTGCAGCTGGCAGCTGTTTTGGCACAGGCGAGCCCTGCGGCATTAAAAAAAGGGGGCGAACTGGTCTTCGGATGGCCGAAACCAGACCGCGCCCCATCGCGGATCAGATCTGCGAGAGCCGACGAAACAGGTCTTCAAACACCGCGTCCCGATCGATCGCGCGCACGCAGCAGATTGGGTGCCGGCGCGGGTCGAAGCTGTAGTGATGGTCGTATTGCGGGATGGGAGCCGGAATGATCTCGTCGCGCATCCAGCTGCCGGATTCGTCCAGGAGCCAGGCGACGACGGAGATATCCCAAATCACGCGACTCCAGGGCTTGCCGGCCGCATAGCGCTCCGCTTCTGCGACGGTATTGTCGACCAGGTAGTCGCACAGCGCGTTACGACCGCGCAACCAGCGGATAAGCTCCGGCTCGGTTGCGCGCAGCTGATCGACGACGCCCATGCAGGGCAACTGAACGAGCGCGGCCCCGCTGCTGAAGACGACGCGGGCGGCCGCCACGTCCTGGCACATGTTGAACTCCCGCGTGTCGGGCCAGTGCAGCGCGTGCCCGCCCAGCCAGACGATCACGATGCTGCCGGCAATGGACGGATCGAGAAGCAGGGCGGAGGCGACGTTGGTGATGGCGCCGATCGCCAGTACATACAGCGGCGCCTCCGGCGTATGAGCCGCCGCGCGCCGAACCAGGTCGCGCGCAGCGGGCGAGTCGACAGGTGTGCGCTCGTCGGGCAGATAGCGCTCGGAGCCGCGCAGCGTGACGGAAGCCAGATCCTCCCGGCCGGCCAGGCGAAGCAGATGCAGGATCTCTCGATAGCTGCGCTCCATGCCGTCCGCGGGGCCGGCAGACCGTTCGTTGTAAAAAGGTGCGGCGTAAAAGGCCTGGATGGCGGCCCGTTCGCCCGCGCGCAGCAGGTAGGCGATGGCAAACTGGTCGTCGATCTCGTTATAGGCATCGGTGTCAAGGACCACGTCCACGCGTCCAGACGGACGGCGCAGCAACGCCGTAAGGTCTTTCATGGAAGTCCCTCCTTCGCCATTCCACTCGGGCACGTTTGTCCTGCCGTACACAGCCTGCGCCGGCCCTGGACGCAAATCAGGACAAGTCCCCGTCTTCTTCCGGACAGTCGGACGCGTCTTCTGGCGTGGGATGCTCCGCCTCTGCGGCCCACAGGTCGACGAACGCGACATGTTGCCGCAACGTATGCTCCGCGTGCGCCGGCGGACCGAAATCATATGCCCAGGACGAGCTGTCGACCGCTTCATCCGGCGAATCACCGTCGGCGGCGTAGCCGACGCAGGCGCCGCCGTCTTCCGGAACGGGATCGGACCGGTCTGGGGAGACGTCGCTCTGGGCATCCTCGTCAGGCGCCGCGCGGAAGACGGACGGCCCGGCAACCCGCTCGGCGCTCTCCGTTCCATCTGCCGACTCCGCAGCCGTATCCAGGGAATCCTCCAGCAGATGGTCGGGATTGATGCCCAGCACGCCGCACAGATCCATCAACGTTTGCAGGCTGGCCTTACGGCTTCCGCGCTCGATGTGACCCAGAAACGAGAGGGAAATGCCGCATGTCTGCGCCAGCTGCGCCTGCGTCCAATGAAGCGACCGGCGCAGTTGACGTACGCGCCGCCCAAAGGCCACGTAGTTCATAATCCCCTCCACGAGAAAAATAAATACGAACTTATACAAACATGAGCAATGTTGGTAGAGAGATTCGACCCACATGCGCAGAATCCTGCCGAACAAAGGCAAATTTTCGTGCTTGGAATGAATTGACGAGGGCTCGGTGAATCAAAACAAAAAAAGGGACTGGTCAAGCAAAGCAAAACGTGCTATAATATTCGACGTTGGACCTCAACCATGGGATTGCCCGGTTCGTTTTCAAGACCTCCTTCGTCTATCGCTTCGTTCGATGATCGGAAGTCCGTCTGGAGCACATCAGGGTTTGTCGTCGGGTGAGGCACAAATTTTTCGGGAGGTTTGATTCATGTACCAGGACAAGACGCTGACCTGCCGCGAGTGCGGCGCCGAATTTGTTTTCTCCGCTTCCGAGCAGGCGTTCTATGCGGAGAAGGGCTTCCAGAACGAGCCGGGCCGTTGCCCCAGCTGCCGTGCGGCGCGTCGCGCCCAGAACGGCGGCGGCCGTCCGGAGCGCCAGATGTACGAAGTCGTCTGCGATGGCTGCGGCTGCACGACGCAGGTGCCCTTCCAGCCCCGTGGCGACAAGCCCGTCTACTGCCGCGAGTGCTTTGAGCGCAACCGTCAGAACCGCTACTGAGAAAGAAAGGAGCCGAGAGGCTCCTTTTTTTGACGCACTGCGCAGGAAAACGGGCGCGCCGCACAGAAAACAATCCGAAAATTGCCAAAGAAACGAGGAACGCCCATGCAAAGCGCACATTCGCTGCGAAAGCCGGTTCTGGGCGCAAGCACTGCGACCGGCACGCTCAAGCTCATCGCCCTAGTCTTCATGATGACCGACCACATGGGCAAAATGCTCTTCCCCGACGTGCCGGAGATGCGTATACTGGGCCGCATCGCGTTTCCGCTGTACGCCTGGTGTCTGGTGGTCGGGTTTTGCTACACACGCAACGTCTGGCGGTACGCGCTGCGCCTGCTGGCGGTGGGGCTGATCTCCCAGCCGCTCTATATGGCGGCGCTGGCGCATACGTGGCGCGAGCCGAACATCTTCCTGACGCTGCTGCTGGGGCTGTTGGCGCTCGTGGCCGTCGCGGAAAAGCCCTGGGAGCGCATGAGCCCGGCGGCGCGGGCGCTGGGACGCCTGGCAGCGGGCGTGGGGCTGGCGCTTTCGCTGCTGCTGGCGCAGCTGCTGGGGTGCGACTACGGATGGCGCGGCGTGCTGCTGATCGTGCTGCTGTATGGCGCGCGCGAACGCGCCGGCGCGCTGGCTGCGGTGATGGCGGCGTTCTGCCTGTACTGGGGCTCCTCCTCCAGCACCGTCACGTCCTTTCTGGGGCTGACGCTGCGGCCGGAAGGCGCGGCGGCGGTGCTGCTGTCTCCCTGGCTTCGACTGCAGGCGCTGGCCGTCCTTGCGCTGCCGCTGATGCTCTTCCCCTGGAAGCAAAATGCACGCCTGCCCGCGTGGGCGGGATATGGCCTGTATCCGGCGCATCTGGCAGTCTTGTGGCTGTTGGAGCGCATCTGAACAAAAAAAGACGACCGGACTGCCCAAAGGCGTCCGGTCGTTTGCGTGGCAGATCAGGCCTTGTCCGGCTGCGCGTTCTTGTGCGGCTCCAACGTCTCGTGCAGGATCTCGTCGTCGTGCTGAAGATGACGGATCTCCCAGTGGATCAGGAAATTCAGCGCGCCGCGCAGGATGATGATGGCACCTACGGTGAGAATCTCGTTCCAGTCGCGCGCGATGACGGTGCGCAGGATCTCGCCGCCGAGCTTGAACTCCAGACCCAAGGCCATGGACTGCGCCAAATCCAGCCGGATATTGGAACCGCGGCGCGAAAAGAAGCAGAAAAAGTCGCGTATGGCGCCCAGGATGATGATGACGACGCCCATGAGCTCCAGCAGGTGAATCGTCAGCGTAATGCCGATGCTGAAGTAGAGTTCCAATTGGTCCATCCATTCCATAAATCGTCCCTCCCTCCCAACGTATTCACTGCCTAAGAGTATAGCGTATTTTAGGGCTTTTTGCAAACGAAACATTGAGGGCTCCATGCGGATGTGCGCGGGGCGATTGCAAAAAGGACGTCCAGGGTGTAAAATAAGTGAGGCATTGCGCCGGACTTTATTTTATTTGCACTTTTTCCAACCTAGGGCTATCGGACCGACAAAACAGAGAGGATGATTGGATGGAGAAGATCGCAGTTTTGACCGATTCGGCCTGCGACCTATCAGAGGAAATGCAAAGGGAAAACGGAATCGACATCGTCAACTTCAAGATCGCGCTGGATGGTAACGCCTACACAGAGCGGGAGGATTTTACCCCGCAGGAATACTATGAGATGCTGCGCAATGCAAAGGGCGTTCCCACGACCTCTCAGGTGACGGCGCATGAGTTCCTGGAAAAGTTCAAGGCGTATGACGACGCGGGCGTGGAGCAGGTGCTCTATGTGAGCATCAACTCCACCGGATCGGCAACCAACGCCGCCGCCCATCAGGCAGCCGAGCAGCTGCGCGAGGAGCGGCCCGACAGCGCCCTGCGCGTGCACATCGTCGACAGCCACTGCTACTCCCTGGGCTACGGCTACCCCGTCGTACAGGCGGCGCAGGCGCTGCGCGCTGGCACGCCCATGGACGAGGTGATCGACCGGCTGGAGGACACGTTCGCCCGCACGGAGATCCTGCTGTGCGCCTATTCGCTTAAGGTCATTCGCAAGTCCGGTCGCATTTCGGCGGCGGCTGCGATTGCGGGCGAACTGCTCGGGCTGCACCCGATCTTCACGCTCAACGACGGCGTGTCCGAAGTCGTGCGCAAGGTGCGCGGCGAAAAGGCGGCCGCCAGCGCCGCGGCTTCACTGATGCGCGCGCGCATCGTCGAGGGCGGCGCATACGGCATCGCCGCGACGGATGAGCGCTATATTCGCGCGTATGCCGAGGCGTGCGAAAAGGCGGTTGGATATCCGCCGGCCTTCTGCGGATACCTGGGCGCGGCGGTCGCATCCAACACGGGTCCCGACGCCGTGGGCCTCATCTACATCGGCGAAAAAAGGCCGCGTTAAGGGCCGCGGGCGTCTGCGCAGAGGATGCGCGGACGCCCGCTTTTTTGTGGAAAAAAAATTCCTTTTTCGGGAGCGGGAAACAAAAATCTCCTTGCGGATTAACGTGCAATGTGGTATGCTAATATTGTTTTTATGGAAGAACACGGACGGGGGCTGATGAACGTGTCGGAACGCGAAACGCGCTCGTCGGAGATGAGCAGAGAGGTCGCCTGGAAAAACCTGATATGCAAAATTGACGGCGTACAGTCCGCGCGCGTGGTCTTTGGCGAGCGCGGAGAGGTGGAGGAGATCCACGTCATCGCGGATGAGCGGCGCACCGCCAAGCAGGTGACGCGCGACATCCAGTCTGCCCTGATGGCCGCCTTTGACGCGGAGATCGACTATCGCGTCATCAGCGTAGCGCGCATCCCCGTGGAAGAAAGCCGGGAGGAGTCCCTTCCTGTCCAAAACGTCCGCCTGCTCTACGAGGGCATCGACCTGCATTCCCAGCGGGACAGCATGTCTGTGGGCGTGCGGCTGGGCTGCGGCGACCGCGAGTATGAGGGACTGGCCTCCTGCCAGAGCGGCGCGTTCTCCCGTCAGCGCATGGTCGCCATGGCCACTGTGAGCGCGATCAACGAATTCATGGGCGCGCCTGTGTTTGAACTGATCGACGTGCAGACGGCGCAGGTCAGTGGACGGGCGGCCGTGCTGGCAAGCGTCAACTGCGTGAAGGGCCCCGAGCTGCTGCTCGGCGGCGCTTTCCTGCGCGACGATGCGGACAAGGCCGTCGTCAAGGCCACGATGGACGCCGTCAACCGCCGCGTGAGCTACATCAAGCGTTCCCTGTAACAGAAGCCCACTTTGCCATGCCTTTTTTCGCGCCTCTCATTTGACGAAACAGATCCGGCCACAACGGCATCTTTCAAAGCGTAGCGGATATAGCCTGCTCAACTAGCGGTAAGCAGAGCCTGTGAAACAGGAGGCTATATATCGTGAAGAAGATCATGCTGGCCGTCTCGGCGGTGGCTGCGTTCCTGCTCTCTTCCGGCGCCTTCTTTGGCTGGAACTGGAAGTACTAAGCTTTAGGTAGGATCATCTGGAACCATGCGGCCGGATCTGTTTCTATACATTCGGCCCCTGTTTGCACCGCCGCAGCAGGCGGAGGTAGCTGATGAATAAAAGCCAAAAGGTCTACATCGCTTTCATATTTCTCGTTGGACTGTTGATTACGGCCGTGGACGTCATGCCCTCGGTGCTGATCGTTCGCGAGGCGGGGCCGTCCAACGCCCTGCCACAGATGGTCATCATGCTGGTGCTGATGGCCGTCTTTCGCTCCATTCCGCTACAGTTATCCGAAGAGCACATCGTAGACGTCTCCTTCATCATCGTGCTTGCGGCCGTCTTGACGATGGAGGCGTCGGTCGTGCAGCTGCTCTACGCGCTGAGCACGCCGCTTATGTTTGCGCGCGAGGGCCGGACGCAAAAGCTGGGCCTGAGCCTGTTGCACCGGCCGGTTCAGCTGCTGTTCAACACCTGTATCGTGCTGATCGCGCTCTCGTTTGCCAATGTGGTGTTCCTGCTCCTGGGCGGCAACAACGAGAGCTTCCGCATCCCGTATTCGATCCTGCCCAGCACGCTGTTCTCCGCGGTCGTCATGGTCGTCAACCTGCTGCTGCTGCTCGTGCTCTTTGCCCTGGGCGGCGAGGACGTCCGCGGCAACCTGCGCGAGAACATCGTGGGCATTCTGCCCAACATCCTGGCGACGATGCCCGTCGGCATTCTGCTGGCCTATATGCTCAAACTGCCGGGCGGCGAATACCTGCTGGCAATCTTCATGCTGCCGCTGCTGCTGGCGCGGTATTCGTTCAAACTCTATGTGGAGAGCAAGGAGCAATACATCAACATGATCGCGGCGCTCTCCAGCGCCATCGAAGTCAAGGACCCCTATACCGAGGGCCATTCGCGCCGCGTGAGCGAATACGCCGTGCGCATCGCGCAGGTGATGAACCTGCCGCACAAGCGCATCGCCGACCTGCGCGTGGCCGCCCTGCTGCATGATATCGGCAAGATCGGCGTCAACGATCAGGTGCTCCACAAGCACGGACCGCTCGACGACGAAGAATGGAAGATCGTACGCCAGCATCCGGTGATCGGCTATCGCATCATCAGCTCGCTCAACATCGCCGAGACGGCCAAGCAGGCGATCCTGCACCATCACGAGCGATTTGACGGCAAGGGGTATCCCGACGGCAAGCCCCTGTCCGAGCTGCCGCTGGAGGTGGCCATCCTCTCCATCGCGGATGCGTTTGACGCGATGACGAGCGACCGGCCCTACCGCAAGGCGATGCCCAAGGCGCGCGCGCTGGACGTGCTGCGCGCGGAGGCGGGCAACCAGTTCCACAGCGAGGTCGTCGCCGCAATGGAAGAAGTGGCCCGCACGCTCGACCTGCCTTGATCCCTTCCGGCCCGCTTCGGCGGGCCTTCTCATCAGGAAGCGGAGGAATGCCATCGTGATGCTCATTCTGGCGGCCGTGCCGGTCGCGCTGTGCCTGCTGCTGGCGCGCCGCAGGGGCGGCGGCCTGCGCCGGATCGCCCACAGCGAGATCCAGGCGCTGGCGCTGCCCATCCTGGCCTTTTTGCTGGAGGCTGCCTTTCAGGCAGCCTCCCGGTATGTCAGGCTGCCGGACGGCGCGCTCGCCCTGCAGGTGCCGATCCAGTATGCGGCGCTGCTGCTGTTCGCCTGGCGCAACCGGCGCTTTGACCCCGGCGCATGGGCCGCTGGCGCGGGCGCGCTGTGCAACTTCGCCGTCATCGCGCTCAACGGGTTTTGCATGCCCGTGTCGTCCACATCGCAGGCGGCCGGAATGCTCGCGGCAGGGGAGATCTACGGCTACGCGCTGCGGGATGCGTCCACGCGCCTGGCGTGGCTTGGCGACGTCATCCCGCTGGCCGGCGGATTTGCCAGCGTTGGAGACCTGCTGCTCATTGCGGGCGCTGTGCGCCTGCTGTATGCGATGATGCTTCCGCGCAGAGAGGAGGACGCGCATGGGACGGCATGAAGAGGCGATCGAAAGACACGGATTTCGCTTCAAGCACAGCCTGGGACAGAACTTCATCTTTGATGAGGCGCTGCTGGACCGCCTGGCGGAGGCTGCCGGCGTGACGGCGCAGGACGACGTGCTGGAGATCGGCCCCGGCAGCGGCACGCTGACCGCCCGTCTGGCGGCGCGCGCGCACCGGGTGCTGGCGCTGGAGCTCGACCGCGCGCTGATACCCGTGCTGCAAGACGCGCTGGCCGGCCGCGGCAATGTGACGCTCGTGCAGGGCGACGCGACCCGGGCGGACCTGTGTGGGCTGGCGGCGCAGGCCTTTGGCGAGGGGCGGCCGTTTCTCGTTGTGGCCAACCTGCCCTATTATGTGACCACGCCGGTGCTTACGCGCCTGTTGACCGAGAGGCTGCCCGTGGCGCGCATCGCCGTCATGGTGCAGCGCGAGGTCGGCGAGAAGCTGACGGCGCAGCCGGGAGATGCGGCCTACTGCCTGCTGTCGGCGCTGTGCGCCTGGCATGCTAAGGCGCGCGAGGCGCTCGCGGTACCCGCTGCATATTTTATACCGCGGCCGAAGGTGGACTCCTCCTTTATGGTGCTGGACATGCGTGAACAGCCGCCCGTGCCGGAGGCTGACGCCGGCCTGACGATGCGTGTGGCGCGCGCGGCGTTTGCGATGCGGCGCAAGACGATGCTGAACAACCTGCAGCCCGCCTTCGGCCTGACGCGCGAGCAGGCCCAGGCCTGTCTGGAGGCCGCCGGCATCGAGCCCGCGGCGCGCGGCGAGACGCTCTCCGTGCAGGCGTTTGCCGACATCGCGCAGGCGCTGGCGCAAATCAAGAAAATCTAAAAATTTTTTTGATTTCTTTTCGAGTCCGGGAGGAAAAACAGGTTTTTCGTCGAAAATATAACAATGAGGGTAAGGATTGGATTTTCTATCAGATCCGGCTTGCCCATGTTGCAATCTTCCTGTCCGCGCTGCGGTGCGGATGTGACAAAAACGCATGGAGGGACATCAGAAATGAGCACCGTCAACCTCGAAAAGTGGGGCATCATCAACCCCACGAAGGTCTACCACAACCTGTCCGTCGCCAGCCTGACCGAGAAGGCCCTGGAGCGCGGCGAGGGCGTGCTGTCTGAGACGGGCGCGCTGGCCGTCATGACCGGCAAGTACACCGGTCGTTCGCCGGAAGACCGCTACGTGGTCGACACCCCCTCGATCCACGACGAGATCGCCTGGGGCAAGATCAACGTGCCGATGACCCCCGAGAAGTTTGATAAAATCCTTACGCGCGTGGCCACCTACCTGCAAAACCGTGAGGTCTTCGTGTTCGACGGCTTTGCCGGCGCGGATCACACCTACCGCCGCGGCATCCGCGTGATCAATGAGCTGGCCTCTCAGAACATGTTCATGCATGACCTGCTCATCCGCCCCACGGCGGAGGAGTTCGCCAACTTCTCCGAGGACTTCACGGTCATCTGCGCGCCGGGCTGCAAGTGCATCCCCGAGCTGGACGGCGTGCACTCCGAGGCCGCCATCTGCGTCAACTTTGAGAAGAAGGTCGTCGTCATCGCCGGCAGCCAGTATGCGGGCGAGATGAAGAAGTCCGTCTTCTCCGTCATGAACTTCCTGCTCCCGGCCGACGGCGTGCTGCCGATGCACTGCTCGGCCAACATGGGCGACGAGGGCGACACCGCCGTGTTCTTCGGCCTGTCCGGCACCGGCAAGACCACGCTGTCCGCCGACCCGAACCGCAAGCTCATCGGCGACGACGAGCACGGCTGGGCGGACGACAGCGTCTTCAACTTCGAGGGCGGCTGCTACGCCAAGTGCATCAACCTGTCCAAGGAGCACGAGCCCTTCATCTGGAATGCGATCAAGTTCGGCTCCCTGGTGGAGAACGTCACCATCGACGAGAACGGCGTGTTCGACTTCAACGACGGCTCCGTGACGGAGAACACCCGCGTGGGCTACCCGGTCGAGTACATCCCCAACGCCGCGATTCCGGGTGTGGGCGGCATCCCCAAGACCGTCATCTTCCTGACGGCGGATGCCTTCGGCGTGCTGCCGCCGGTGAGCAAGCTGAGCAAGGAAGCGGCCATGTACCACTTTGTGACCGGCTACACCGCCAAGCTGGCCGGCACCGAGCGCGGCGTCACCGAGCCGCAGGCCACGTTCTCCACGTGCTTCGGCGCGCCGTTCCTGCCGCGTCCGGCCTCCAAGTACGCCGAGATGCTGGGCGAGAAGATCGAGAAGTACGGCACCAACGTCTACCTGGTCAACACCGGCTGGGCGGGCGGCCCCGCCGGCAAGGGCGGCAACCGCATGAAGCTGCCCTACACCCGCGCCATGGTCACCGCCGCGCTCAACGGCGAGCTGGAGAAGGCCGAGTTCGTGACCGACCCGATCTTCAACGTGCAGGTGCCCACCTCCTGCCCGGGCGTGCCCGCTGAGGTGCTGATCCCGCGCGACATGTGGGCCGACAAGGCCGCCTATGACGAGCAGGCCAAGAAGCTGGCCGCGATGTTCGTCAAGAACTTCGCCAAGTACGAGGGCATGGACCCGGCGGTCGTCGCCGCGGGCCCCAAGGCCGAGTAATTTCATCCACCGCGCACGGCGCGCGGGGTTCCCTTCGGGGCGCCCCGCGCGCTCTTTTTTGGAGACTGGGATAGACCTACGCTTTGTGGATTCTGCTACGGACTATGCGGCGGACTGTGGGCATCTGCGCACGGATATGGTATAATCGCGCCAGAAAATCCACCCTTAAAGGAGGCATTGGCATGGACAACCGAACCCCGCTGCACGTCGCGGGCGCGGAGGCCGTGCGCCCGCTGGCCGGCACGGACATCGAGCGCAAGATGCGCCGCAACGCGCAATGGCTGCTCTCGCTCAACCCGGACCGCATTGTCGCCTGCATCCGTATCCCATGCGGTGTGGATACCCGCGGCGTTCAGCCCTACGGCGGCTGGCCGAGCTACCACTACTACTACGTGCGGGCGCTGTGCAACCTGCATCGCGCCTTTGCCGGGCTGGACGATTCGATCGCCGCGGCGGCGCGAGAACGCGCGCTGTACACGGTCGAAGCGATGCTCGAATGCCAGCGGGCGACCGCGAAGACCTGCCCCGAAGGCATGCTCACCCCGGAGGACGACGCGCTGCTCGTCGGGCGCATGCGCTTGGAGACGGACAGCGTCTACTCGCATACGCACATCAAGGCGGTCATGTACGACATCCACAAGGACATGGTGGCGCTGCTGCTCGCCTACCGCCAGTTTGGCATGGAGGAGGCGCTGGAGGGCGCCAAGCGCATGGCCGGGCGTGTGCGGACCGTGATGGAGCCGCTGACGCAGGAGGAGCGGGAGCGCACGACGAACAGCCGCCGCGTGGAGCCGTTCTTCTCTGAGGCGGGCGGCATCATGGATGCGTTCCTCATGCTCTACGAGCACACGCACGATCCCAGGGACCTGGAGACGGCGGGCTATTTCCGGCGCAGCTGGTTCGACGACATGTTCCTCCGGGACGACGACCGCCTCGCCTACGGCATGGAGCACGCCAACTCCGAAAGCCCCTATGTGGAGGCGCTGGTCGATCAGTATCGCATCACCGGCGAGCAGGCGGCGCTGGACGCGGCCCGCGGCTTCATGCGCGCCAACCGGGAAGGGCATGAACTGCCCACGGGCAGCGTCTCGGGGCGCAGCGCATTCCCCGACTATCAGTCGGAGCTGTACAACTATCCCAAGCGCGTCTACTTCCACATCATGGACACGAAGTCGCGCCACAACGTCGAGGGCGGCGAGAGCTGCTGCGCGCACAACCTCAACCGCGTCGAGCGCAAGCTGCTGGAGATCTCGCCGGACGCCGTGGCCGCGGACGCGTGGGAGCGCCGGTTCGTGAACGCCGTGCTCGCGCAGCAGAACCCCGATACGGGCATGTTCATCTACAACCTCAACCTGAAGAACAGCGCCTACAAGAAGTGGGGGACGCCGGAGGATTCGTTCTGGTGCTGCTATGGCACGGGCGCGGAGACGTACGCATCCCTGACGGAGGGCGCGTTCCTCGAAGATGCGGCGCACGCCTACGCCTGCCTGTACATGCCCTGCGCCTACACGCACGGGCCGACGGGCATGCGCATCGTGGAGCGCACGGAATACCCCAATGACGGGCGGATTGCCTTTGAGTTCCTGGACGGGGGCGAGCTGACGCTCTGCCTGCGCCTGCCGCACTGGCTGCAGGGCCCCGCGCGCATTACGCTGCCGGACGGCACATGCGAGGAGCGCGAGGAGCACGGCTTTGTGCAGCTGACGCGGACGTGGCATGCGGGCGACGTGGTGCGCCTGGAGCTGCCCTTTGCGCTGGCGGCGGAGCGCATGCCGGACCGCCTGGAGTACGTCAGCGTCACCTACGGCCCGAACCTGCTGGTGGCCTGCGCGCCGCAGGATGCGCTGTTCGTGGGCAACCAGGCGGAACTGCTCGCATCGCTTGCGCCCAACGGCGAGCCGTGCACGTTCTGCGTCGAGCTGCAGGGCGCGGGCGCGGGCCACCGCGTGCTCAGGCCCATCCGCCTGGTCAAGGACGAGACCTACTGCGGCTACATCCGCCTGAGCGAGCCGCCGCGGCGGGAGATTGCCGATGCGCTGGCATTCGGCTGCGCGGACAGCCGCGAGGCGCATAACCTCCACGGCGTGCGCATGCAGCTGGGCGCGCATGACGGGCATACGACGTTGCAGACGACGCTGACATTCTGCTCGGAGCGGGGCGAGATCGAGTTTGAGCTCGCGTCGCACCCCGGGCGGGAGATGCTGCTGCGGCTGTATCTGGATGGCTCGACGAAGATGTACATCCATCCGTTTTCCGGGCATGCGGTCAATCCGCTGTTCGATCTGCAGGTCTTTGCGCAGGGCGAATGGCACACGTTCGGCACCAAGTCCATGGAGGCGGACTTTGAGGGCGAGATCTATTACGAGGACTTCGTCGTACCGGTCAAGTGGACCGGCGACGCGGACAGGCTGCGCCTGCGCCTGAGCGCCCGCAATTTCCACGAGATCCCGGGCGTCGTCGAAGGACTGATCGACCGCCTGGAGCTGTACAGCGTTGCAGACGCGTAAAGAAGCGGCCCGCCGGATTTCCGGCGGGCCGTTTGCCCTTTGCAGCTTGCGCGATCTATGCTATACTGTATGAAATGACAGCGCGCACGGGAGGGCTTGTATGCTCGCGGATGTACGGAAGAACCGGGACTTTTACCTATATGCGACGGCGATCATGCTGCCGGTCATCGCCCAGCAGCTGATCTCCGCGCTCTTCAACTTTGCGGACAACTTCATGGTGGGATTGCTGGGCGCGGCTTCTCTGGCCGGCGTATCGGTGGCCAACAAGCCCTACACGGTCTTTCTGTGCCTGCTCTTCGGCTTCACGGGCGCGGGGGGCATCCTCATCGCGCAGTACTACGGGGCGCGTGAACGGCGCACGATGCAGCAGCTGTTCGGCCTGCAGGTGATGGGCGGGCTGGCGATTGGCGTGATCTTCTTCCTGGCGCTGCACTTCTTCCCGCGCCAGATCATGGGCGCGTTCGTCACCGACCCGCAGACGATGCGCGCCGGGCTGGACTACCTGTCCGTCATCAAGTGGAGCTATATCCCCACGGGCGTGTCGCTGGCGTGCATGCACGCGCTGCGCGCGCTGGGCCGCAACCGCATGCCCATGATCGCGGGCTTTGTGACGATGCTGGTGAACATCGCGCTCAACAGCCTGCTGATCTTCGGCCTGCTCGGATTTCCGCGCCTGGAGGAGCGCGGCGCGGCGCTGGCCACGCTGATCGCCCGGCTGGTGGAGATGGGCTTTTACCTGTACGTGCTCCAGCGCCAGAAGACGCCCTTCACGCGGGACGTCGGCAGCTTCCGCCACCTGCCGCGGCGCGTGCTGGGCACGTTTGTGCGCAAGGGCGTGCCGCTGACGGCGAACGAAGTGCTCTGGACGGGCGGACAGATGATCTTCTTCTGGACGTATGCGCACGTGCAGGAATACGCGCTGCCTGCGATCTCGCTGCTGGATCAGACGACGACGCTGATCTACGTGCTGACGGCAGGCATGTCCTCGGCGGCGTCGGCGATCATCGGGCAGACGCTGGGGGCCGGGGATATCGCACGGGCCAAGGAACAGGCCCGCCGCCTGCTGCGCCTGGCGTCGATGCTGGGGGCGGCGTGCCTGGTGCTGGGCTGCGCGCTGGCGTTCGTCGTGCCCGCGGCCTATGGCACGCTGAACGCCGACCTGCGCGAGATGGCCACGCAGATGATCCTCGTGCAGGCCGTGCTGGTGATTGCCAATGCGCTCTATATGACGACGTTTTCCGTCCTGCGCGCGGGTGGCGACACGCGCTCGGCGGTCATGCTGGATTCGGGGTATATGTGGGTTGTGGTCGTGCCGGCGGCGCTGCTTTGCGCGTTCGTGCTGCCCGCAGTGGGCAGGCCGGACGTGCGCATCGCGTTTGTCGTCGTGCAGGTGCTGATGAACGCCAAGATCTTCTGGGCGCTGGCTGTGCTGCGCCTGGGGCGCTGGGCCAACAACATGACGCGAAAGAACTAAGCGGCACACGCAGAAAAACGGGCGCGCCTCCGAAGAGTGGAGGCGCGCCCGCGTGCGTCAGAGGGATTTCAGGCTGCCCAGGCCGCGCAATGCGCGGCGGACGATCATGCGCGCCCGCTGGCGCAGCGTCAGGCGCGCTTCGAGCGCACGGTAGCAGCGTTCGGCGCGGCGCAGCCAGTCCGGCGATGCGGCGCGTCCGCCGTATTGCACCAGACACAGCGCGCGCACGAAGGGCGTCAGGCGCACGCCCCGGCCCAGCGCGGCCTCGGCGCGCCGGGCAAAGGCGAGCGGCGACTCTCCGGGAAGGCGGACAAGGCCTGCGGCGTACAGCGCCGATTCCGCGCCGCGGTACCAGCACAGCAGGCGCGCCTCGTCGCTGCGCTGCCGCGCGGCGGTGCGGGCAGGCTGCGTCCACAGCACGCGCGCCGCGAAGGCGGCGACCAGCAAAAGCAATCCCAGCAGCCACGGCCAGCGCGGCGGACGGTCGGCGGGGGGATCGTCCGGCGGGGGCGTCGGCGACGGCTCCGGCGAGGGCGTCGCGTCCGGGGGCAGGCTCGGCTCAGGCGTCGGTTCGGAGGACGGATCGGGCGTCGGGCTTGCGATCGGATC
Organism: Candidatus Onthenecus intestinigallinarum; assembly: GCA_018713325.1. Taxonomy (GTDB): domain Bacteria; phylum Bacillota; class Clostridia; order Christensenellales; family Aristaeellaceae; genus Beduinella; species Beduinella intestinigallinarum. Next base: position 71,320 of record DVFJ01000037.1, read on the forward strand.
GTCCGGGGAATCCTCCGGATCAGGCGTGGGTGTGGGCGTGGGGGCGGAGGCATCCGGCGTGGGCGATGCGCCGCCCTGCCCGGCAGGCCCCTCGTCCTCGCTCTGTGAATCGCCGTCCCGCGTTTCACCGTCAGGCTCCGGCGTGGGCGTGGGCGCATCCGGGGCCGGGGAGGACTGCGGTTCGTCGGGGCCGCCCGCATCCGGTGCGTCCGGCGCGTCGGAGCCCTGCGCGGGCGTCGGATCGAACGTCAGCCAGCCGAAGCCCTCAAAACAGACCTCGACCCAGGCGTGCGCGTCCTGCTGGGAGACGTGCGCGATGCCGCTGTCGCCTGGGCGCGCGACATAGCCCTCCACATAGCGCGCCGGCAGGCCTGCGATGCGGCACATGACCGCCATTGCCGACGCAAACGACGTGCAGTACCCCTGCCGCTCGTCGAGCAGGAACCAGGAGACGAAGTCCCGGCCTGCCGTGGGAACCGACTGGTCGAGCGTATAGGGATAGTCCTGACGCAGAAAGTCCGCAATGCGCTGCGCGCGCTCATAGGGGGTGGCGGCATCCTGCACCAGGTAGGACACGATGCGCACGACCTCGTCCTCGACGGTCTCGGGATAGGCGGCGTACGTCTCGCAGATGGCGGCCCAGTCCGAGGCGCCCGCCGAGCCGTCGCGCGACCGCGCGCGGCTCTGGGCCTGCAAAAGGAGCTGGTCGATGCCGGGGTCGTCCGCGGAGGGCAGGGGCGCCGTGACGGTATATGCGTCGCCCGCCTGCGTGTCACGCGTGATGAAGACCTCGGAGCTGGAGCCAAAGTAGGGCACGAAGCCCTCTGCGGAGGAGATGTTTGTCAAACGCTGGGGGACGAAGAGTGTTGAGGTGCCGTCCGCGAGCAGTTCGACGGTGACGGTGCGCTCATCAAACGCCGCATCGCCCGTGCGCAGATCCTGCGCCGGAAGGCTTGCGTCGAACAGCCCGTCGCGCAGCGTGCGGTAGCGCGGGTCGATGAACAGATAGCGGCGGCCTGCGACCGTGTCGCGCCAGGCCGTGCCGGTGTATTCGTTCTTGACGACGCCGCGCAGATAGACCGTCTCGCTGGTCTGTACGCGCAGCACGAGGTCATCCGTCGGGCTGGCAGGACCGCCCAGCTGGTCCGCGCCCAGGGGCTGATAGCCGCTGAGCAGCAGGGAAAAGACGGTGCGGGGCTCGGTGAAGAAGAAGTAGTCGTACACGACGCTGCGCACGCGCTCGGCAAAGTCGGACATGGCGCTGGAGACGGGCGCGGCGGCGGGCATCAGCAATGCGGCCAGCAGCGCCGCGGTCAAGGCCGTGGGCAGCGCGCGCAGGATGGTCGCGCCGTGCTCGCCCGCGCGCGCATAGAGCAGCACGAGCGCGGCCAGCGCAGGCAGGCACAGCAGCACGTCCCCGCGCGCGCCGTAAAACCAGGCGGCCAGCAGCACGAACGCGGCCAGCGCCAGCGCGGGGTAGAAGCCGCCGCTGGCGTGAGAGAGCACGAATGCCAGCAGCACGAACAGCAGTGCCAGCAGGGGATAGAGCGTCCCTGCATACAGGCGCAGCGCCAGCGGCGCGCCCTGCGCGGCCAGCGCCAATGCCTGTGCCAGGCCGGGAAGCTGGGCAGGCAGGCGCAGCGCGTAGGGCAGAAGCGAGAGCAGCGCGCCCGCCGCGCCGAGCAAGGCCGTCAGCGGCGACAGGGCAAACAGGGCCAGCAACAGCGAAAAGCCCGCGCACGCCAGCAGCATGTCGGCCGTGCCGACGGGCAGCGCCAGCGCGCTGCACAGCGGCAGCAGCAGGCCCGCGGCGTAGAGAAACGCGGTCAGCGCGCTCTCCAGCACGCGCGGCAGGCGGGCGCGCATCGCGCGCAGGGGAGAGGGACGATTTCGGCTCATGCGCGCACCGCCTCGCTTTCATCGATGAGCATGACGGTCTCGACCTCGATGTCCGCGCACTCGATGCGCGTGAGCAGCAGCGAGGCCTCCGGGGTCAGCTCGTTGACGTGCACGTAGATCAGGCGCACCTGCGGCCCCATGCGCCGGATCGTAACGATCATGTCGGCGATGCGGCTGGACAGGTGCGTGGTCAGGATCGCGGTTGAGCCCGTGCGGCGCATGCGGCGCGTCTCGAGCATCAGCACGCGCTCAAAGCGCTCCGTGCCGTCAAACGACGCGCCGGCAAGGCCCTCTAGGATCAGCGGCAGATGCGCCGCATGGTCGCCCGCCAGCTCGCGCGGTCGGGCGCAGGAGAGCGGAATGCGGACGATGTGCGAGGCCGATAGCTGCACCGAAGCCAGCGACGCCGCGCTCTCGCACAGCGCGTCGCGCATGTACAGCGCCGTCTCGCCGGAGGCGGCGGGCGGCGAGCAGTCCATCAGGATCAGCGCGTCGGGCCGCGCGGGCTCCTCGAACGTGCGGACCATCAGCGAGCGGCGGCGCAGGCTCAGCTTCCAGTGGACGCGGCGCAGCTCGTCGCCCTCCTGATAGGCGCGCACGTCCGCGGGCGAGGTGGCGTCGTCGCGCGCGCGCGCCATCTTGTCGTCGCCCGAGTCGTCCGAACTGAAGCGCAGCGGCGTCTCCTGCAGCACGGCGGGCAGCACGGTCAGCGGCAGCAGTCCCTGTCCGGCGCCCTTGGACAGCGCAAAGAGCCCCAGCGCGTCGCGGAATACGACGCGCCGCACGCCGCAGGAGAACACGCCCACATGCGGGCATGCAAACCGGTGCCGCGCCACGCTGCGCCCGAAGGCGCGGGCGGCGACGTCGGCCTCGTATTCTGCGTCCAGGCCGGGCGGCGTCACGCGAAGGCGCAGCGGCGCGATGGGCAGGGGCACGCGCAGCTGCAGGGTGCACAGCAGCACGGCCTCCTCGCCGCGTATGACGCGCGCGCGCTCCAGCTCACACGAGAAGCGGGAGAGCGCATACGCGCACGTCACGCTGACGAGCGAAAGCAGCGCGGCCAATGCAAGCAGCAGGAAAAACAGAAAGTACAGCGCGCCGCCGGTGGACAGCGCCGCCGCCAGCAGCGACAGGGCGGCGACGAGCAGCGCGGCCAGGCGCGCCGTCACGGCAGCTTCACCGGCAGCTTGACCCGCGCGAGCACATCCGACAGCACCTGCTCGGCCGTCTGATCGCGCATGCGCGCCTCGGGCGAGAGGATCATGCGGTGGCAGAGCACCGAATGGGCCATCTGCTGCACGTCGTCGGGCAGGATGAAGTCGCGGCCGTCCAGCAGCGCCGTCGCCTGCGCCGCGTGGATGAGCGCGATGGCCGCGCGCGTGGATACGCCCAGCTGAAGCGCCGGGTGCGTGCGCGTGGCGGCGCACAGATTCGCCACATAGGAGCGGACCTCGCGCGAACAGTAGACGGCCTTGACCTGCTCCTGCATGGCCACGACGTCCTCCGCATAGCACACGGGCTGCAGGGCGGACAGCGGCGTCGTCGGCTGGCTGTAGCGCTCCAGGATCTCCATCTCGTCCTCGACGGAGGGATAGCCGATGGAGATGCGCATGAAGAAGCGGTCCATCTGCGCCTCGGGCAGCGGATAGGTACCGACGAAGTCGACGGGGTTTTGCGTGGCGAGCACCATGAACGGCTGGGGCAGGCGGTAGGTCGTGCCGTCGACGGTGACCTGGTGCTCCTCCATGACCTCCAGCAGCGCGCTTTGCGTCTTGGGCGAGGTGCGGTTGATCTCATCCGCCAGCACGATCTGGCTCATCACCGCACCGGGGCGGTATTCCATCTCGCCCGTCTTCATGTTCGCGACGGAAAAGCCCGTGATATCGGATGGGATGACGTCCGGCGTGAATTGGATGCGCCGGAACGAACAGGCCAACGAGCGGGCCAGCGCGCTGCACAGCGTGGTCTTGCCCACGCCCGGCACGTCCTCGATGAGCACATGGCCGCCGCACACCAGCGCGATGAGCGCCAGATGCACGACCTCCTCCTTGCCGACGATGACGGTGGCGATGTTCTGCTTGAGCGCCTGGATGATCCGGTTGGGCTGGGGCATTTCGCACATTCTCCTTTGCCGTGAAGACTCCATAGGAAGTATCGGAATTCAATCCTAAATTATACGAAAAATGAGGGGCTTTGGCAAGCGCCCCAATATATGACGATCCGAAAAAGGAAAATCCTGCACCCGTGCGGTCGCTTTCGGAGCGGAAAGGACGCTTTTTTGCCGCGGCGTTTGAGGTCGGACCGCGTCTGTGGTATAATAGAACATACGATTACAGGAAGGAAGGTGCGATCATGGACGAGGTGCTTCGCCTGCTGCTGGGCGGCGAGGTAATCTCTGGCGCGCAGATCAGCGAGCGGCTGGGCATCACCCGCGCGGCGGTCTGGAAGCGCGTGGAGCAGCTGCGCGCGGCGGGATACGACGTGCAGGCGGTGGGCCGGCGCGGCTATCGCCTGGCGGCCTGCCCCGACGCGCTGGATGCGCCGCTGATTGAGCGGGGCCTGCGGACGGTATGGGCCGGCCGGCCGACGTTGTTTGAACGGCAGGTCGATTCGACCAACCTGTGGGCGCGCCGCCTGGCCGCGCAGGGCGCGCCGCATGGCACGCTGGTCGTGGCGGACGAGCAGACCGCCGGTCGTGGCCGGCGCGGGCGCGTGTGGACCTCGCCGCCGGACGCGGGCGTCTTCATGACGCTGCTGCTGCGCCCGAAGGCGCACCCGTCGCAGGTCGCGCAGCTGACGCTGCTCACGGCGCTGGCCGTCGCGGAGGCGATCGAGGACGTGTGCGGCGCGCAGGCGCAGATCAAGTGGCCCAACGACGTCGTCATCGACGGGAAAAAGACCTGCGGCATCCTGCTGGAGATGGGTGCGGACGAGTCGCAGGTCGACTTTGTCGCGGCGGGCGTGGGCGCCAACGTGCATGCGAGCCCGCCGGACCTGCGCGACATGGCCACCTGCCTGGACGCGGCCTGCGGGCAGCGCGTGCTGCGTGCGCCGGTCGTGTGCGCGTTCATGGCGCGCTTCGAGGCGCGCTATGACGCCTTTGCGCGCGGGGAAGACTGGATGACGGCCTATCGGGCGCGCTCGGTGACGCTTGGGCGGCGTGTGCGTGTGATGAGTGTGGACGAGACATTCGAAGGGACCGCGCAGGACGTCGACGCGTCCGGCGCGCTCGTGGTACAGACGCAGGACGGCCCGCGCACGGTGCTCGCGGGCGACGTATCGGTCAGAGGAGTGATGGGCTATGTATGAAGGCAGCATTACGGACGTTCTGGGCATCACGGTCGGCCAGGTGGAGCTTCGGGAGGCGCGCACGGGCGTGACGGCCGTGCTCTGCCCGCCCGAGACGGTCGGCGGCGTGGACGTGCGCGGCGCGGCGCCCGGCACGCGGGAGACGGATCTGCTGCGCCCCGGCAACCTCGTCAAGGGCCCCAACGCCGTGCTGCTGTGCGGCGGCAGCGCGTTCGGCCTGGCGGCGGCGGACGGCGCGATGCGCTTTTTCGAAGAGCTCGGCGAGGGCGTGGACGTGGGCGTCGCGCGCGTGCCGATCGTGCCGGCGGCGGTGCTGTTCGATCTGGGCGTCGGCCGGGCGGACGTGCGCCCGACGGCGGACATGGGCTATGCGGCGTGCAAGGTGGCGTCCAACGTCGTGTTGCAGGGCGCGCACGGCGCAGGCTGCGGCGCGACGGTGGGCAAGCTCGTGCCCGGCGCGACGCCTGCGCCCGGCGGCACGGGCACGGCGAGCATCACGCTGGCCGACGGCACGCACGTGGGCGCGATCGTCTGCGTCAACGCCTGTGGCGACGTGTACGATCCGCAGAGCGGCATGATTCTGGCCTGCGGCCACCTCGGCGGGCGTGCGACGCCCGCGCAGGCGTCGCTGACGGGCGCGCGGCTCGAGGGGCGCATCGGCGAAAACACGACCATCGGCGTGATCGCCACGGACGCCAGGCTGTCCAAGGAGGAGGCAAACCGTCTGGCGCTGTCGGCGCACGACGGCTATGCGCGCGCCATCCGTCCCGTACATACGATGATGGACGGCGATACGATCTTTGCGATGGCCACGGGCCAGACGGCCTGCCGCCTGCCGCTGCTGATGCTGTGCGCCGCGGCGGCGGAGGCCATGGCGCGCGCCATCGCCAACGCGGTGGTCGCCGCGCGGGACGAGGCATGATCCTTGGCCTGGGTGTGGACCTGTGCGAGATCGCGCGCATGGAGCGTGCCATCGCACGGGAAGGGTTTCTCGCGCGCTATTTCACGCAGGAGGAGCGCGACTATATCGCCTCGCGCGGCGCGATGGGCGCGCAGAGCGCGGCGGGCCTGTTTGCGGCCAAGGAGGCGATGCTCAAGGCGCTGGGCGTCGGGCTCGCCGTGCCGCTGCGCGAGGTGGGCGTGACGCACGACGCGCAGGGGGCGCCCCGGGCGGCGCTCACGGGTGCGGCGGCGGCGCGCCTGGCCGCGTTGGGCGGACGGACGATGCACCTTTCGATCTCGCACGAGGGCGGCATGGCGGTGGCCATGGCGGTTGCGGAGGGATGACATGCGACGGGCGATTTTTCCCGCGGACATGCGGGCGATGGAGCGGACGTTCATGCAGCGCACGGGCTATCCGTCGCTGCTGCTGATGGAACACGCGGCGCAGGCCGTCGTGCAGGCGCTGCTGCGACATGTGGCGCAGGATGCGCGCGTGGCGTTTGCATGCGGCGCGGGCGGGAACGGCGGAGACGGATACGCCGCGGCGCGGCTGTGGCGCCAGGCGGGCGGCGAGGCCGTATGCGTGTGCGCGGCGCCGCCGGAGGCGCTCTCGGGCGATGCGGCGGTCAACGCGGGGCTGTGCCGGGCGCTGGGCATCCCGCTGCTGACGGCGGAGGATCCCGGCGCGCTGACGGGCGCGGCGGCGATCGTCGACGCGCTGTTCGGCACGGGACTGGCGCGCCCGGTTGAGGGCGTCCATGCGGCGCTGATCGGCCGGATCAACGCGAGCGGGCTGCCGGTCGTGAGCGCGGACATCCCCTCGGGCATCGACGGCGCGACGGGGCGCGTGCTGGGCTGCGCGGTCCAGGCGGCGGAGACGGTGACGTTTCACCGGCCCAAGCCCGGCCACCTGCTCTTCCCGGGGCGGGCGCTGACGGGCGATCTCACGGTCGCGGACATCGGTATCCCGCCGCAGCTGGACGGCGCGCCCGGCCCGGACGTGCTGGAGGATGCAGACCTGCGCCTGCCCGCGCGCGCGCAGGACGCGCACAAGGGCACGTGCGGCCACCTGCTGATCGTGGCGGGCTCGCGCGGCATGGCGGGCGCGGCGGTGCTGTGCGCGCAGGGCGCGCTGCGCGCGGGCGCGGGGCTGGTGACGGCGGCCTGTGCGCAGGAGGTGCTGCCCGTGCTGCAGGCGCAGGCGTTTTGCGCGATGGCGGCGGCGCTGCCCACGCGGGACGGCGCGCTCGCGCCCGAGGCCGGCGGACCGCTCGGGGAGCTGATGCGGGGCAAACAGGCGCTGTGCGTGGGGCCGGGGCTCTCGCAGCGGCCCGGCGTGCTGGAGGCAATCCGGCCGGCGCTGGAGAGCGACCTGCCCAAGGTGATCGACGCGGACGCGTTGAACCTGATGGCCTCGTCGGGTCTGCGCCCGGGCGCGAACACCGCCGTCACGCCGCATCCCGGCGAGGCGGCGCGCCTGCTGGGCGTGCCGGTGGGCGAGGTGACGGACGATCCCGCCGGCGCGGCGCGGACGCTGTCGCAGCGGCTGGGCGCGGTCGTGCTGCTCAAGGGCGGCACGACAGTGATCGCGCACGACGGCGGCATGGCCTTCATGGCGCAGGGGACGCCCGCGCTGGCGACCGGGGGCAGCGGCGATGTGCTCGCGGGCGTGCTGGGCGCGCTGCTGTGCCAGGGGCTGGAGCCCGCAGAGGCCGCGCGCATGGCGGCGCTGTGGCATGCGCGCGCGGGACGGCGCGCGGAGGCGGCGCTGGGCACGCGGCAGGTGACCGCGCTGGACGTGGCGGGATGCCTGTAGGCACGGCGCGCGCAGACGCATAGAATGTAGGGCAGGGGAACGGGGCCGAAGCATGTTACGGAGTGTGGTAGGCCATGTTCAGACGCGGAGAGATCTACTATGCCGACCTCGATCCCGTCGTGGGTTCGGAGCAGGGCGGGGTTCGGCCCGTGCTCATCATTCAAAACGACCTGGGCAACCGGTACAGCCCGACCGTCATCGTGCTGGCGATCACCTCGCGCACGGGCAAGACGAATCTGCCCACGCACGTAGCCGTGCCGGCCGGAGAGAGCGGGCTTTTGAAGGATTCCCTCGTGCTGGCGGAACAGGTGCGCACGCTGGAAAAGCGCAGGCTGGGCCGGCGCGTGGGCAAGCTGCCCGAGGCGCTGATGCGCCGCGTGGACGAGGCGATGCGCGTATCGCTGGGCTTTGCACGGCGGGACGCGTGAGGGCATTTCGGGGGGAGGCTTGCCTCCCTCTTTGAAAGGCGCGCTGGCGGACGAGCTCGGCGGGCCGGGGACGCCGTGGGAGGAGAGCGCATGAAGGAGAAGAAGACGTTGCTACATATCGGAAAGGCCTATGTGCAGATGGCCCTGGGCTGCCTGATCGCGGGCGTGTCGTTCGCGCAGTTCTTTGTGCCCAACGACATCGCGCCCGGCGGCGTGACGGGCATCGCCACGCTGATTGCGGCGGTGGCGGGCGGACCGGTGGGCCTGATCAGCGCCGTGCTCAACGTGCCGCTCTTCCTGATCGGCTACCGGGCGGTGGGGCGCAGGTTTGTCTTCCGGTCGTTCGTGGCGATGCTGGCGCTGTCCTTTTGCATCGACCTGCTGCCGCAGCGGGCGGTCACGCAGGACATGATGCTCGCCAGCCTGTACGGCGGTATCCTGCTGGGCGTCGGGCTGGGCCTTGTGCTGCGCGGCGGCGCAACGACGGGAGGAACGGACCTGGCCGCACAGCTGGTGCACAACCGCTTTCCGGTCATTACGGTGGGCACATTCCTGTTCGGCATCGACTGTGCGGTCGTGCTGGCTTCGGGCCTGGTGTTCGATGCGCAGTCTGCGCTGTGGGCGCTGATCGCGCTATTCATCTCCACCAAGGTGATGGACATGGTGCTGCAGGGCTGGAATACGGCGCACCAGTTCTTCATCATCTCCGATCGGGCGGAGGAGATTGCGCGGCGCATCAACACGGAGATGGACCGCGGCGCGACGCTGCTGTCCGCCTACGGCAGCTACAGCGGCGCGCAAAAGGGCATGGTCTTTTGCGTGATCAACAAAAACGAGATGACGCAGCTGCGGGAGATCATCGCGGATGAGGATGAGCGCGCATTCGTCACCGTCAGCGAGGTACATGAGGCGATGGGCGAGGGGTTTGCAGGTCTGAAAAAATAGCGCCGATCCTGGCCAAACGGATTTGTGAAAACTGTCGCAAAATTTCAGGTTTTTGCTCGAATGTGCTTCCAAAATGGACGAAAACCTGCTACAATAAACACGGACGTGCCGCCGGCCTGTTCCGGCGGTCAGGCCCGATTATGAAGGAGGTTTTCAGGATGAAGAAACTGGTTTCGATGCTGCTTGCGCTCGCGTTGGCGCTGAGCATGGTCTGCTGCGTCAGCGCAGAGGGGACCATTGAACTGGCGTTGATCACCGACTCGGGCACGATCGACGACAAGTCCTTCAACCAGGGCTGCTACGAGGGCATGCAGCAGTACGCCGAAGAGAACGGCAAGGCGTACAACTACTACAAGCCGACCGAGTTCACCACCGACGGCTACCTCGCGCAGATCGACATCGCCGTGCAGAATGGCGCCAAGATGATCATCTGCCCGGGCTTCATGTTCGCCGAAGCCCTGGGTCAGGCGCAGCAGATCTATCCGGACGTGTCCTTCGTCATCGTCGACTCCGCCCCCACGGTGGAGGGCGTTGAGCAGATCGACGCGAACGTCCTGTCCGTCATGTATGCTGAGGAGCAGTCCGGCTTCCTGGCCGGCTACGCGGCCGTGAAGGACGGCTACACCAAGCTGGGCTTCATGGGCGGCATGGCCGTGCCCGCCGTCATCCGCTTTGGCAAGGGCTTCGCGCAGGGCGCCGAGACGGCCGCCGCTGAGCTGGGCCTGACCGATGTGGAGCTGATGTACCACTACACCGGCAGCTTCGATGCGACCCCCGAGGCGCAGACCCTGGCCGCTTCCTGGTATGAGGCCGGCACCGAGGTCATCTTTGCCTGCGGCGGCTCCGTCGGCAACTCCGTCATGTCCGCGGCTGAGGCCGCCGGCAAGGCCGTCATCGGCGTCGATGGCGACCAGAGCGGCGAGTCCGAGACCGTCATCACCTCCGCGATGAAGGGCGTCAGCGCCTCCGTTTACGAGGCTGTGACCGAGTTCTACAACGGCACGTTTGAGGGCGGCCGCCAGATCATCTGCGACGCGGCCAACGGCGGCGTGCAGCTGCCCATGGAGTCCTCGCGCTTTGCGACCTTCTCCCAGGAGGACTACGACGCGCTGTTTGCGAAGGTCGTGTCTGGCGAGTATGCCGTGAACAACAGCACCGACGACATGACCCCCGGCGACCTGGGCCTGACGATCGTCAAGACCACCGTGGTCGAGTAAGCGATTCTGTCCCGATCAGCGGGCGGGCGGCAAAACCGCTCGCCCGCTTTTTTGCAGTTGACGCCTTTGCCCTGCGCGGGCGGGGGCAGGGCAAAGGCGCCGGCAGATCCGGCCACAACCAAAGGAGTGAGAGCATGGACTACGTCATCGAGATGCTGCACATCACCAAGGTTTTCCCGGGCATCGTCGCCAACGACGACGTGACGCTGCAGCTGCGCCGCGGCGAGATTCACGCGCTGCTGGGCGAGAACGGCGCCGGCAAGTCGACCCTGATGAGCGTGCTGTTCGGGCTGTACCAGGCGGAGGCGGGCACGATCAAGAAGGACGGCAAAGAGGTGCGCATCAAGGACCCCAACGACGCCAACGCGCTGGGCATCGGCATGGTGCACCAGCACTTCAAGCTCGTGCACAACTTCACCGTGCTGGAGAACATCATCCTCGGCGTGGAGACGACCCGCAACGGCTTTTTGAAGATGGACGACGCGCGCAAAAAGGTCGTCGCCCTCTCGGAGCGCTACGGGCTCAAGGTGGATCCCGACGCGCGCATCAGCGACATCACCGTGGGCATGCAGCAGCGCGTGGAGATCCTCAAGATGCTCTACCGCGACAACGAGGTGCTGATCTTCGACGAGCCGACCGCCGTGCTCACGCCCCAGGAGATCGACGAGCTGATGGAGATCATGAAAAACCTCACGAAGGAGGGCAAGTCCATCCTCTTCATCACCCACAAGCTCGAAGAGATCAAAAAGGCCGCGGACCGCTGTTCGGTCCTGCGCAAGGGCAAGTACATCGGCACCGTGGACGTGGCCACGACCTCCAAGGAAGAGATGAGCGAGATGATGGTCGGGCGCAAGGTGAACTTCGCCGTCGAAAAGGCGCCCGCACGGCCCGGCAAGCCCGTGCTCGTCGTGCAAAACCTGACGGTGCGCGCCAAGCACGGTCACAAGCCGCTGGTGGACGACGTCAGCTTCAACGTGCGCCGCGGCGAGATCGTGTGCGTCGCGGGCATTGACGGCAACGGCCAGTCCGAGCTTGTCTACGCGCTCACGGGCCTCATGCCCTGCGAGAGCGGCAAGGTCTTCCTGGGCGATCGCGAGATCACGCACCTGTCCGTGCGCGAGCGCAACGTCTCGGGCCTGAGCCACATCCCCGAGGACCGGCACAAGTACGGCCTGGTGCTGGACTACACGCTTGCGGAAAACCTCGCGCTCAAGCAGTACTTCACCCCGCGCTTTGCCAAGAAGGGATTCCTGAAGTTTGACGAGATCCGGCGTTATGCGGACAGGCTGATTCAGGACTATGACATCCGCAGCGGCCAGGGCGCGCAGACCACGGCCCGCGCCATGTCCGGCGGCAATCAGCAAAAGGCCATCCTCGCGCGCGAGATCGACCTGGGCAACGACCTGCTCATCGCGGTGCAGCCCACGCGCGGCCTGGACGTGGGCGCCATCGAGTACATCCACAAGCAGCTGGTCGCCCAGCGCGACCGGCAAAAGGCCGTGCTGCTCGTCTCGCTGGAGCTGGACGAGGTGCTCAACGTCGCCGACCGCATCCTCGTCATGTTTGAAGGGCGCATCGTGGCAGAGCTGGAGACGCAAAACGCCACCGCGCAGGAACTGGGCCTGTACATGGCCGGCAGCAAAAAGGAGTGAAGACCGTGCGAAAATTGCTCGAATCCAAGGGCATTTCCAGCGTCGCGGCGTCGCTGATCGCCATCGTCGTGGGCCTGCTCTTCGGCGTGGCCATCCTGGCGATCACGGACGCATCCAACGCGATCCCGGGCCTGGGCATCATCCTGGCGGGCGGTTTTACCGGCGGCATGAAGGGCCTGGGCCAGGTGCTCTACTTCGCCACGCCCATCATCATGACCGGCCTCTCCGTCGGCTTTGCCAACAAGACGGGCCTGTTCAACATCGGCGCGGCCGGACAGTTCATCGTCGGCGCGTTTGCGGCGGTGTATGTGGGCGTGCACTGGACGTTCCTGCCCGCCGCCCTGCACTGGCCGGTCGCGATCCTCGTGGCGGCGCTCGCCGGCGGCCTGTGGGGCCTGGTGCCGGGCCTGTTCAAGGCGCTGCTCAACGTCAACGAGGTCATCTCCTCGATCATGATGAACTACATCGGCATGTACGGCGTCAACTACCTGGTCAAGCAGACGGTGTACAACCAGCTCAAGAACGAGTCGGCCAACGTCGCCACGACGGCGGTCATCCCCAAGATGGGGCTGGACAACATCTTCTACAACCTGCGCGGCGAGAGCTACCACGACGTGTCCAGCGTCAACGGCGGCATCCTGATCGCCATCGCGCTGGCGATCGTGCTGTACATCCTGCTCAACAAGACGACGTTCGGCTATGAGCTCAAGGCCTGCGGCTATAACCGCTTTGCCAGCCAGTACGCGGGCATCAACGAGAAGCGCAGCATCGTGCTCTCGATGGTCATCGCGGGCATGCTCGCGGGCGTGGGCGGCGCGCTGCTGTACCTGGCGCCCGCCAGCGGCAAGCACATCATGGTCGTGGACAAGCTGGCGGCGGAGGGATTCAACGGCATTCCGGTGGCGCTGCTGGGCATGAACAACCCGATCGGCATCATCTTCGCGGGCATCTTCATCTCCTACATCACCATCGGCGGCAACTACCTGCAGACGCTGCAGTACATGCCCGAGGTCATCGACATCATCATCGCGGCGATCATCTACTTCAGCGCGTTCTCGCTGCTGGTGCGCCAGTTCTTTGCCATGCGCGCCCAGCGCCGGCGCGCGTCGGCCGAGACGGAAGGGGAAAAGGGGGAAGCATAATTGGATATTCTGTATTTTCTCGTGCAGCAGACGATGTTCTTCTCCATCCCGCTGCTGATCGTCGCGCTGGGCGGCCTGTTCTCCGAGCGAAGCGGCGTGGTCAACATCGCCCTGGACGGCATCATGATCATGGGCGCCTTCTGCGGCATCTTCCTCATCAACCAGCTGCAGGACCGCATGAGCGGCCAGGGGCTGCTCGCCCTGGCGATCCTCGTATCCATGCTCTCGGGCATGATCTTCTCGCTGCTGCACGCCTATGCGGCGATCAACCTGCGCAGCGATCAGGTCATCTCCGGCACGGCGCTGAACATGTTCGCGCCGGCGTTTGCCATCTATGCGGCGCGCACGCTGCAGCCCACGGGCGTGCAGCAGGTCGTGTTTGAAAACACGTTCCGCATCAAGTCCGTGCCGGTGCTGGGCGACATCCCCGTGCTGGGCAACCTGCTGTTCCAGAACTGCTACATTACGACCTACCTGGGCCTGCTGATCCTGGTCGTCGCCACGATCGTGCTGTACAAGACGAAGTTCGGCCTGCGCCTGCGCGCCTGCGGCGAGCATCCGCAGGCGGCGGATTCGGTCGGCATCAACGTGTACCGCATGCGCTACGCGGGCGTGCTGATCTCCGGCGCGCTGGGCGGCCTGGGCGGCCTGGTGTTCGTCATCCCGACCTCGACGAACTTCAATGCGACGGTCGCAGGCTACGGCTTCCTGGCCCTGGCCGTGCTGATCTTCGGCCAGTGGCGGCCGGTGCGCGTGCTGATGGCGGCGTTCTTCTTCGGCCTGATGAAGACGCTGGCCTCGGCCTATTCCGGCATCCCGCTGCTGGTGCAGCTCAACATCCCCAGCGACTTTTATAAGATGTTCCCCTACATCGCCACGCTCATCGTGCTGGCTTTCACGTCCAAGAATTCGCAGGCGCCCAAGGCCAGCGGCGTGCCCTACGACAAGGGCGACAGGTGAAACGGCATTTTCGGGAACTGTGCAGGATAAAATTCAAAACCTGCATATGCGGGTCAAAAAAACTGGAAACCATGTGCAAAAAATAAAAAATCCTGCAAAAACAGAAAAAACTCGCAAAACTTACTTGACGAAATAAAATGGACGGGCGTATAATAGGCCGTCCATTTTTTGTTTTTGGCCGAGGAAAGAGGAGTGAGCGGATGAACACCAAGTTTCTCTTCGTCACGGGCGGCGTCGTGTCCTCGCTGGGCAAGGGCATCACGGCCGCGTCGCTGGGGCGGCTGCTGAAATGCCGCGGCCTGCGCGTTTCGATCCAGAAGTTCGACCCGTACATCAACGTCGATCCCGGCACGATGAACCCGTACCAGCACGGCGAGGTGTTCGTGACGGACGACGGCGCGGAGACGGACCTGGACCTGGGGCACTACGAGCGGTTCATCGACGAGTCGCTGACGCAGGCGGCCAATGTCACCAGCGGCCGCGTGTACTGGACGGTCATCTCCCGCGAGCGCAAGGGAGGATACCTGGGCGCGACGATCCAGGTCATCCCGCACATCACGGACGAGATCAAGCGGCGCGTGCTGGAGGTGGCGCACCACGAGCCGGCGCCGGACGTGGTGATCACGGAGATCGGCGGCACGGTGGGCGACATCGAGTCGCAGCCCTTTCTGGAGGCCATCCGACAGCTGCGCACGGAAGTCGGGCGCGAAAACAGCCTGTACATCCATGTGACGCTCGTGCCCTATATCGCGGCGGCGGGCGAGCTGAAGACCAAGCCGACGCAGCACTCCGTCAAGGAGCTGGCGGGGCTGGGCATTCAGCCGGACATGATCGTCTGCCGCGCGGAGCACCCGATCCCGCGCGAGATGCGCGACAAGATCGCGATGTTCTGCAACGTCGCGCCTGAAAACGTCTTTGACAACCAGAACGCCCGCTCCATCTATGAGGTGCCGCTGCTGCTGCACGCGCAGAACCTGGACGGGCAGGTCTGCCGGCTGCTGGGGATCGACGCGCCCGAGGCGGACCTGACCGAGTGGCGCGCGATGGTCGAGCGCCAGCTGACGCCGCAGCGCACGGCGCGCATCGCGCTGGTGGGCAAGTACGTCGAGCTGCCGGACGCATACCTGAGCATCGTGGAGGCGCTCACGCACGGCGGCATCGCGCACCATGCGCGCGTGCAGATCGACTGGGTGCCCGCCGAAGAGCTGACGGATGAGAACGCAGCGCAGCGCCTGGGAGATGCGCAGGGCGTGCTGGTGCCCGGCGGCTTCGGCGCGCGCGGGCTGGAGGGCAAGATCGCCGCGGTGCGCTATGCGCGCGAGCACGGCGTGCCGTTCCTGGGCATCTGCCTGGGCATGCAGATGGCGGTTGTGGAATTTGCGCGCGACGTGGCGGGCCTGCGCGGCGCGCATACGACCGAGGTCGACCCCGCCACGCCCTATCCGGTCATCGACCTGATGCCCGATCAGCAGCATGTCGACGAAAAGGGCGGCACCATGCGCCTGGGCGCCTATCGCTGCCGCCTGGCGGAGGGATCCCGCGCGATGGCGGCCTATGGCGAGACGGAGGTGTCGGAGCGCCACCGCCACCGCTATGAGTTCAACGAGGACTTCCGTGAACGCCTCGAGGCGGCCGGCATGCGCGTGACGGGCGTCAACCCCGAGCGCGGCCTGGCCGAGATCGTCGAGATCCCCGCGCATCCGTTTTTTGTGGGCGTGCAGTTCCACCCCGAGCTCAGGAGCCGGCCCAACAGGCCGCACCCGCTCTTCCGCGACTTCGTGGGCGCGGCGCTCGCGCGCTGAAAATGCGCTTGCATTTGAGGGCGATTTATGGTACCTTTTAGGGCAGCATCACGGAGGTGACAGCATGCCCAAGATACAGGTCTTCAATGCCAACCACCAGTGCCTCGCGCGCGCGGAGCGGCCGGGCGAGGCCGAGCTCTTCTACGGCGCGGAATACCGGCCGGGCGACTACCTGGCCGTCACGCTCGACGAGGGCTGCGTCTACGGCGCGGTCCGCCTGGACGCGGCGCTGGACGAGGCCCAGGTGTACCTGCCCGGCGGGCGCATGACGTACCGCATCGAGCACGGCGAGGGCCGGCTGGCCTTTGCGCCGCAGGCCTTTGCCGGCGCGCGGCACGTCATCGTGGCGCGCGCGCTGGACGACGCGGCGCGCAGGGTCTACCGCAATGTGGCGCTCAACCCGGCCGACCAGCGCGGCGAGGCGGACGCCTACCCGCACGCGCATGCCAATGTCGAGACGCGCGGCGAGGCGGTGTTCGCGGCGCGCAACGTCATCGACGGCATGCGGCTCAACAGCAGCCACGGCGAGTGGCCGTTTCAGTCCTGGGGCATCGGCGCGCGTACGGACGCGCACCTGACGGTCGAGTTTGGCCGCCCGGTCCGGGTGGATGCCATGGCGCTGACGCTGCGCGCGGACTTTCCGCACGACGCATACTGGACGCAGGCGACAGTCGTGCTCTCCGACGGCACGGAGCAGACCTTCCCGCTGCAGCGCGCGGCGGGACGGCAGCGGGTCGAGCTGGGCGAGCATACCGTGACCTGGATGCGCCTGGAGCGCCTGCAAAAGTCGGACGACCCGTCTGCGTTTCCGGCGCTGACGGAGTGGGAGATCTACGGGTGCGATGCATAAAACCCAAAATCAACCGGCGGCGCGGAGAATTGCTTCTCCGTGCCGCCGGTTTATCATGTCTGTTCGTCAGGATTACAGCCCGCGCATGGACGCGATCTCGACGGAAGCGCCGCCATGCTTGCGCGAATGCTCGGCCGCGAGCGCGGCCAGGTGGCTCTCAATGGAGGCCTCCAGCGTCGAGAGCGTGCCGCTGGGCTGCCCGCCCGCGGCCAGCATCTCCAAAAACTCCTCGACCATGCGGATGTCGCCGCCCGCGTGGCCGGACAGATCCGCCGCCAGCGTGCGCACGTCGATGTGCTCCGTCTCGCCGCCGTAGACCTCCACGTCGATGAAGTTCTCGTGCATGTCCGCGCGGATGTCGCCGTGCGTGCCCATGATCTTGAGCGTGCGCCCGCCCGTCTTGGTGAAGGCGCACATCGTAAAGCCGATCGTCTGGCCGTGCTCGAGCTCCATGTTCACGACCTGGTGGTCGACCACGTCGTTGTCGCAGCGGTAGACGCAGCGGCCGTAGGGGCCGTCCTCGAGCGCGGCGCGAATGCCCGCCTCCGTCGGATGCATGCACACGATGTCCGCCGGCCAGCCGGTATGCCCGCGCAGCACGCCCGTCTCCTCGTTGGTCAGGTAGATCTTGTATGCGTCGTAAGGGCAGCCTTCGCGCGCCTGACAGTCGCGGCAGCGCGCGGCGGAGTGCGCCGGCGCGTTTTCTTCGCGGAAGTAGGACAGCGAGCCGAACGACGACACGCGCGCGCACCGCTCACCCAGCAGCCACAGCAGGATGTCCAGGTCGTGGCAGCTCTTTTGCAGGATCATCGGGCTGGTGTCCTCCTCGCGCCGCCAGTTGCCGCGCACGAAGCTGTGCGCCTGATGCCAGTAGACCACGTTTTCCAGCGACTGGACCGACACGACCCGGCCGATGCGTCCCGAGTCGATCACTTCCTTGATCTTCTGGAAGAACGGCGTGTAGCGCAGCACGTGACAGACGACCACCTGGCGCTGAGCCTTCTTGGCGGCCTGCAGCACGCGCTGGCACTCGGAGAGCACGGGCGAGACGGGCTTTTCCATCAGGATGTGATAGCCCTTCTCCAGCGCGGGGATGGCGTGGCCGACATGCTGGCGATCCTGCGTGCACACGAACAGCACGTCCGCCAGACGGGGCTGAGCGAGCATTTCCTCGGCGCTGGAAAAGCAGCCCTCCGGCGGCACGCCATAGGTCTGGGCCACATCGGCGACCTTTTCGGGCACGATGTCCGCGATGGCGACGATCTTCATCAGGTCCGGACGCGACAGGGCCATGGGCGCATAGGTGTCCTTGCCGCGCCCACCCAGGCCCGCGATGGCGACGGTGATGGGCTTTTGCATAAAAATTCCTCCTGGATGTGTGATGTACGGGACAGATGCTATGTGCATTATAGCATCTCCCCCTGACGAATGCAACGAGCGCTTTTCATCCGTGCGCGGGCGTGGTATACTGAAACATCGGGTCTTGGAGGCGATGAGATGAACGCGGAACGAATGATGCAAAACCTGCTCGCGCTGTGCGCGGTACCGAGCGTCAGCCACACGCCGGGCGAGCGCGCCCTTCCGGCGGCGCTGCGCGAGATGCTCATGCAGATCCCCTACTTTTGCGCGCATCCGGACGACGTGCGCGTGCTGCCGGTGTCGCAGCGGGCGGAGGACGGCGAGATGGTCTTCGCGCTGCTGCGCGCGGACGCGGGCGTGCGCCGCACGGTGATGCTGCTCAGCCACTTTGACGTCGTGGGCGTGGACGAGTACGGCGCGCTGGCGCAGGCGGCCTTTGATCCGCAGGCGTATACGCGCCGCCTGCGCGCGGGTGAGATGCGCCTGCCGGATACGGCGTTGGAGGATCTGCAGAGCGGGAACTACCTCTTCGGGCGCGGCGTGTGCGACATGAAGTGGGGGATCGCCGCGGACATCGAGCTGCTGTACGACTTCTCGCAGGCGTCCGGCGCGCCTGCGTGCAACCTGCTGCTGGTGAGCGTGCCGGACGAGGAGCGCAACTCCTGCGGCATGATCGGCGCGGTGGAATACCTGGAGCGATATGCGCAGGAGAACGGCCTGGACATTGCCGCCTGCGTCGTCAGCGAGCCGAACATCTCGCCCGAGCGGGATGATACGGTGCGCGTGATGCATGTCGGCACGGCCGGCAAGCTGATGCCCGCCGTCTATTGCTTCGGCAAGGAGACGCACGTGGGCGAGCCCTTCTCGGGGCTGAACGCCGACCTGCTGTGCGCGGCGGTGACGCAGGAGG
Organism: Candidatus Onthenecus intestinigallinarum; assembly: GCA_018713325.1. Lineage (GTDB taxonomy): Bacteria > Bacillota > Clostridia > Christensenellales > Aristaeellaceae > Beduinella > Beduinella intestinigallinarum. The sequence continues at coordinate 90,551 of DVFJ01000037.1, forward strand.
TCGAGCTCAATCCGGCGTTCGCCGACGCCGCGCAGGGCGTGTGCACGCCCGCGCCCTGCTGCCTCAAGCAGGGCGATCTGAAGGAGGCCTACTCCGTGCAGACGCCCTGTGCGGCCTATGCCTACTACAACGTCATCACCGCCCGCAGCACGCCGGCGCAGGTGATGGAGCGCATGCGCGCGGCGGCCGAGCGGGCGTTTGAGCGCACGCTGGCACAGGTGGAAGCCCGCCGCGAGGCGTACGCGCGCCTGTCCGGCAGGCCGGCGCCCGGCGCGCAGTTTTATCCGCGCGTGATGACGTACGCGCAGCTGTGCGACGCCTGCCGCGCAGCGCACGGGGAGGCGTTTGATCGCGAGATGGCGGCGTTTTTGCGCGCGCATGCGGATGCGGACGTGCGCGAGGCGAGCGTGGCGGCGGTCGCGCACGCCCACGGCATGCTGCCCAACCGCGAGCCGCTGATCGTGTTGTTCTGCTGCCCGCCGTATTACCCGCACGCGCCCGCCGCCGAAGCGGGCAGCCTCGTGCGCCGCGCGTGCGAGCGCCTGTGCGAGCGGGGCGCGCAGCTTGGCGAGAGGCTGCGGATCGATCCGTGCTTCATGGGGCTGTCAGACATGAGCTACCTTTCTTTGGGGCAGGATGTGGACGCCGGGGCCCTGGCCGCGTGCTTCCCTGCGTGGGGCGCGCTGTACGGCCTGCCGCTGGAACAGATGCGCCGCCTGAACATCCCGTTTGTGAACTTCGGCCCGCTGGGCAAGGACGCCCACCGCTACACCGAGCGGGTGGACCTGACCTATTCGTTCGGCAAGGCGCCCGCGCTGCTGCGCGAGCTGGTCAGCCTGCTCGCACAGGGGTGAAGCGGCGGCGCGCAAAGCCCCGGAATCGCCGGTTGACGCTCGCGGCGGGATGTTGTATAATAAATCATATAAAATGGTTTTGAAAACTACTTTGCAGACCGGTCGGGAGGACGAAGCGATGAAGATACAGTTGATCGTCGACAGCTGCTGCGACCTGACGGAGGAGATGTACGCGCGGTTTGACGCCAGGCGTGCGAGCCTGCGCGTGATCGTGGACGGCGCGCGCGAGTATGTGGACGACGGCACGGTGGACATTCCGGCGCTGATTCGGGACATGGCGTCCGCCCATCAGGGAACGCGCTCGTCTTGTCCCTCGCCGGAGGAATACGCCGCGCACATGGAGCAGGCGGAGGCGAGCATCGTGGTGACGCTGTCCAGCAAGCTGAGCGGCTCGTACAACGCGGCGATGCTGGCGCGCGACATGGTGCTCGAACGCAGCCCGGAAAAGCGCATCCACGTGGTCGATTCCAAGAGCGCGTCGGCGGGCGAGGTGCTGCAGGCGCTGGCGATCGGCGAGATGATTGAGGCCGGACGTCCCTTTGAGGAGATCGTGCGGGAGGCCGACGCGCGTGCGGACCGGATGCACACGATGTTCGTGCTGGAGGACCTGGGCAATCTGATCCGCAACGGGCGCATCAGCAAGGTGGCCGGGCTGCTGGCCACGGCGCTTTCGCTGCGGCCGGTGATGCAGTCCAACGATGGGGAGATCGAGGCCTATCAGAAGGTGCGCGGCACGAAAAAGGCGCTGCACGTCATGGCGCAGGCCGTGGCAGACCGGCTGGCCGATCTGCCGCAGCAGTCGGTACGCCTGGTGATGGCCTACTGCAACTGCCCGGAGCGCGCGGAGCAGTTCAGGCAGGATCTGCTCTCGGTCTGCCGTCAGCTGCGCGAGATCGTCGTGGTGCCCACGGGCGCGCTCTCGACGATGTACGCCAACGACGGCGGCGTGGTCATCGCGTTCTGACGCGGCATATCCTTACAGTGCGGCCCTCAACGGGCCGCACGTTTTGTTGTACGCGAAGTTTACATTGAAAAACGATGCCGCGTATGTTAAACTATGTAAAAACCTGTGCGCGGACGGTGTTCACATGAACGACAACGGCAAGTTGACGTACCTCCTCAAGCTGACGTTCGGCACGCTGCTGGTGACGGTCGGCGTCTACTTCTTCAAGTTCCCCAACCACTTCTCCACGGGCGGCGTCAGCGGCATCTCCGTCGTGCTGGGCGAGGTGTTGCCCCACATGACCCCCGGCGCGATCCAGCTGCTGCTCAACGCCGCGCTGCTGCTGATCGGCTTTCGTGCGATGGGCGGCCGCTTCGGCCTGGCCACCGCCTACGCCAGCCTGCTGATGTCGGGCGTCACGTTCGTGCTCGAGCGCGTCTATCCGATGCCCGCGCCGTTCACCAGCCAGCCGTTGCTCGAGCTCATCTTTGCGGTGATGCTGCCCGCGTTCGGCTCGGCGATCCTCTTCAACATGAACGCCTCGACCGGCGGCACGGACATCGTCGCCATGCTGCTCAAGAAGTACACGCGCATGGACATCGGGCGCGCGCTGCTGCTGACGGACGTGCTGGTGGTCGTCGCCTCCGCGGCGGTGTTCGGCATGGAGACGGGCCTGTTCTCCCTGCTGGGCCTGGGCATGAAGTCGCTGATGGTGGACAGCGTCATCGAAAACATCAACCTGTGCAAGTTCTTCACGATCATGACGGAGCATCCCGACCCGATCTGCCGCTTCATCGTCAACGAGCTCAACCGCGGCGCGACGACCTACGACGGCGAGGGCGCGTTCACGCACAAAAAGCGCAAGATCATCGTGACGGTCGTCACGCGCGGTCAGGCCATCCGCCTGCGCCAGCACGTCAAGGCCATCGATCCGCACGCGTTCATGCTCATCACCAACACGAGCGAGATCATCGGCAAGGGCTTTCGCGCCGAGAACTGACGAGCCATCCCAGCGCCTCCATGTCCGCCCAGATGGGCGCGTGGAGGCGCTTGTCTTTCTGGTAGACGTAGCGCACGGACGACCAGAGCGCCAGGCCGGGTGCGGGCGACGCCAGGCCCGACGGCCAGCGCACCCGTCCCGCACCGTCCGCGTCCAGGCCGAAGTCCGCCTCCGAAAGCCCGAGCGGGGGTACGAGCGTCGTCAGCCGCGCGTGCGCCCGGTTGCCCAGAAACAGCGCAAACACGCCCGCCTCGGGATCGAGCGACAGGTGGTTGCCGGTAAAGCCGCTCAGCCCCAGCGCGCACGGGCCCATATAGGCGGGCACCTCCGAGAGGCGCTGCTGCGGGTGGCGCGAGAAGCACTGATAGCCCAGGTACTGCACGTGCGTGCCATCCGCATTGGGCCGGCCCGTGCGGTTAACGCCGATCTCCCGGACGACGGCGAGCGGCAGCACCTCACCCGAAAGCAGCGCCTGCGCCAGGCGCGTCATGTCGCCCAGCGTGCTGAACAGCCCCGCATGCCCCGACAGATGGCGTCCGCCGTCCCCGAGCACGCGCGCCTTCGGATCGTGCGGCGTGCCTGGCGGCGCGTCCGTGCGCAGAACGGGCCGTCCGTCCGTCAGGCGGCACTCGTAGTTGTAGTTGGCGCAGTCGCCAAGCCGCTGCGGAGGAACGCGGCAGAACGTCTCCGTCATGCCAGCTGGGCGCAGCACCGCGCGCTGCACATACTCGTACAGCTCCATGTCCGCGCGCAACTCGACCAGATGGCCCAGCGCCAGCGCGTTCATGTCCGTGTAGAGCTTGACCGCGGGCGGTGCGGCCGGCGCGATGGCAAAGACGCGCGCAAGCGCCTCCGTGCGGTTGGCGGCCTCGTCCACGCGCGAGGGCGAGCGCAGGTAGGCGCGAAAGGAGAGCACGTCGCCGACCGTCACATCCCGCAGGCCGGGAAAGCGCGGGTCGGCCTCGCCGAAGCGCTCGTCCAGCGACAGGCGGCCGTCCTCCCGCAGGCGCAGCACGCACAGGCACGTGAACAGCTTGGTCAGCGACGCCAGGTCGTACAGCGTGCGCCCGGTCAACGGCCTGGCGGCAGGCGCAAAGCCGTCCGGGCCGAGCAGCACCTCCTGCGCGTTGCCGCACAGCGCATGGCGGCTGTCGCGCGCCGTGCCGTAGCACACGCCCAGGCCCGCCAGCATGCGGTTGCCGTGCACCAGGTAGTCCATGGAATCCAAGAGCTGTTCAAACGGCCGCATGATCCGACTCCTTTCGCGGGGTTTGGACCAATTATAGGCGAAAACTGCCGCGCTGGCAAGCGGCAGGCAGGAATCGGGTGCCCCGGGGGCGAATCCAAAGACGGATTTTTGAAGGCGGGAGGCCGAATACATGTTGGACGATCAGGCGATGGCTTATGTGGAAGCGTGCCGGGAGGAACTGGGTGCGCTGCTGTGGACGCTGTGCGCGATCCCCGCGCCCTCCGGCAGGGAAGAGCGGCGCGCGGCGTTTATCGAGGGCTGGCTGCACGACGCGGGCGCGCGCGGCGCGTTCATCGACGGAGCGGGCAATGTGATCCTACCCCTGGGCGACGACGCCGGCCCCGTGACGCTGCTCATGGCGCACACCGATACGGTGTTTCCCGACCTGGAGCCGATGCCCCGGCGGGTGGAGGACGGCGTGATGTACTGCCCGGGCGTGGGCGACGACACGGCCAGCGTCGCCGTGCTGATGCTCGCCGCGCGCTACGCCGTGCAGCGGAACTTGCGCCCCGCGCAGGGCGCGCTGGTCTTTGCGTTCAACACGTGCGAGGAGGGCCTGGGCAACCTCAAGGGCTGCCGGGCGCTGATGGACCGCTACGGCGTGCGCGCGCAGGCGGTCGTGTCGCTGGACTCGACGCTGGGCGGCATGTGCGACCGCTCGGTCGGCTCCGAGCGCTACCGGATCACCGCGCGCACCGAGGGCGGACACAGCTACGCGGCCTTCGGCAACCGGAACGCCATCCACGCGCTCAGCGAGCTGGTGTGCGCGCTGTACGCGCAGCGCGTGCCGGAGGGCGGGCGCACGACGTACAATGTGGGCGTCATCGAGGGCGGCACGTCGGTCAATGCCATCGCGCAGGAGGCGTCGATGCTCTACGAGTACCGCTCCGACGAGCGGCGCTGCCTGGAGGCGATGCGCGCGTCCCTGCGGGCGCGCGTGGAGGCGATGCGGGCGGACGGGCTGGACCTGACGGTCGAGCTGATCGGCGAGCGGCCCTGCATGGGCGAGGTCGACCCCGAGCGCCAGCGGGCGCTCGTGCGGCGCTGCGCGGACGCAGTGGAGCGCGCCGCAGGGGAGCGGCCGCGGGCGTCGGCGGGCTCGACCGACTGCAACGTGCCGCTGTCGATGGGCATCCCGGCGGTGTGCATGGGCGCCTATGTGGGCGGCGGCGCGCATACGCGCGGGGAATGGGTGCGGCTGGACTCGCTGCCCCTGGGCCTGCGCGCCGCACTGGATGTGGCGCTGGGCTTTCTGAACGGCATGGAGGCCTGAGATGCAGCGGGACTTGACGAGCGGCAGCGTGACGGGCGCGATGCTGCGCTTTGCGCTGCCGATGATCCTGGGCAACCTGCTCCAGCAGCTGTACAACATCGCCGACACGATCGTCGTCGGGCGCGCGCTGGGCGCGGACGCGCTGGCGGCGGTCGGCTCGGCCTACACGCTGATGACGTTCCTCACCTCCATCCTGCTGGGGCTGTGCCTGGGCAGCGGCGCCTTTTTCTCGATGTGCTTTGGCGCGCGCGATGAGGAGCGGCTGCGCAGGGGCGTCTTTGCGGCCTTCGTGCTGATCGGCGCGGCAGCGGTGCTCATCAACGCGGTGGTCTACGCGCTGACGGACCCAATCCTGCGCTTCCTGCGCACGCCGCAGGCGGTCTACGGCCTGATGCGCGACTATGTGACCGTGGTCTTTGCCGGCATCCTGGCCACGTTCCTGTACAACTTCTTCGCCTCGCTGCTGCGCGCGGTGGGCAATTCGACCGTGCCGCTGCTGTTTCTGGCCGTGTCGGCGCTGCTCAACGTGGGGCTGGACCTGCTGCTCGTGCTGGTGATCCCCTGGGGCGTGCGCGGGGCGGCGCTGGCGACGGTGCTCGCCCAGTGGATCGCGGGCGCGGGCCTGGCCGCCTATGCATTGGCGCGCTTTCCGGCGCTGCGGCCCGCGCGGCGGCACATGCGCCTGCGCCGGTCGGTCGTGCGGGACATCGTGCAGCTCTCCTCGCTCACCTGCGTGCAGCAGTCGGTCATGAACTTCGGCATCCTGATGGTGCAGGGGCTGGTCAACAGCTTCGGCCCGGCGGTGATGGCGGCGTTTGCGGCGGCGGTCAAGATCGACTCGTTCGCCTATATGCCGGTGCAGGACTTTGGCAACGCCTTTTCGACGTTCGTGGCGCAGAACTACGGCGCGGGGCGGACGGAGCGCATCCGGCGCGGCATCCGCAGCGCGGCGACGGCCGCGACGGCGTTCTGCCTCGTGGTCACGGCGCTGGTGTGCGCGTTTGCCGGGCCGCTGATGCGGATCTTCGTCGGCGCGGGCGAGGAGGAGATCGTCGCCATCGGCGTGGGCTACCTGCGCATCGAGGGCGCGTTCTACTGCGGCATCGGCTGGCTGTTCCTGCTCTACGGCCTGTACCGCGCGGTGAAGCGGCCGGGCATGTCGGTCGTGCTCACGGCGATCTCGCTGGGCACGCGCGTGGCGCTGGCCTATCTGCTCTCGGCGATCCCGGCCGTGGGCGTGGCGGGCATCTGGGCGGCGGTGCCCATCGGCTGGCTGCTGGCGGATGCGACGGGCGTGGGCTACTATCTGCGAAGGCGTGCGCGGCTCATCGGGCCGGATGCGGCGTGAAAGGGGCTGGACAAGGGGCCCCTGCGGGACTACAATAAGAGCGCAAACAGATGCAAAGGAGGCATTTTCCATGTCGAAGATGGACCTGGTTCGCCAGGAGATGATGGCCGCGCTCAAGGCGCGCGACAAGGAGCGCAAGGAGGCGCTGTCGCTGCTGCTCTCGGCGCTCAAGGCGAAGTACATCGACAAGCGCGCGGACCTGACGCCCGAAGAGGAGGACGCCGTGGTGCTGCGCGAGATCAAGCAGGCGCAGGAGACGCTGGACACCGCGCCCGCGAACCGGGAGGACATTCAATCCGAGGCGCGCTTTCGCATCGAGGTGTACAGCGCGTTTGCGCCCAGGCAGATGGATGAGGCCGAGATCCGCGCGGCCATCGACGGGGTGCTGCAGCAGCTTTGCATCGAGGCGCCCGGCCCCAAGGACAAGGGCCGCGTGATGAAGGCGCTGATGCCATTGGTGAAGGGCAAGGCCGACGGCGGGCTGGTCAACCGGCTGGTGGGCGAGCGCCTTGGGTAAGGCGGCGTTCAGGCGCGGGCTGGGCCACGGCGTGCCCATCGCGCTGGGCTATCTGTCGGTGGCCTTTGCGTTTGGCATCCAGGCGGCGGGCGGCGGGCTGACGCCGCTGCAGGCGGTGCTCATCTCCATGACCAACCTGACCTCCGCCGGGCAGGTGGCGGGCCTTTCGCTGATGGTGGCGGGCGCGCCGCTGTACGAAATGGCGCTCACGCAGCTGGTCATCAACCTGCGCTATGCGCTGATGTCGCTCTCGCTCTCGCAGCGGCTGGATGCGGGCATGACCACGCCGTGGCGCGCGCTGCTGGCGTTTGGCAACACCGACGAGATCTTTGCCGTCGCCTCCAGCCAGCCGGGCGAGATCGGCCGGGCCTATCTGACGGGCCTGATCTGCCTGCCCTATGTGGGCTGGGCCGGCGGCACGCTGCTGGGCGCGGCGGCGGGCGCGCTGCTGCCCGCGCTGCTCACCGATGCGCTGGGCATCGCCATCTACGGCATGTTCCTGGCGGTCATCCTGCCGCCTGCGCGCAGCCGGCGCAGCGTGCGCCTGGTCGTGGTCGCCGCGGCCGTGATGAGCTGCATCCTGCGCTATGCGCCGGCGTTTTCTTCGATCTCCGGGGGCTTTTCGATCATCCTGTGCGCGGTGTCGGCCGCGGCGCTGGGTGCGTGGCGCTTCCCGGTGCGGGAGGCGGAGTAGATGGACGCGAAGACATATTGCCTGTACGTGCTGGTGATGGCGGGCGTCACCTATCTGATCCGCGCCATCCCGTTGACGCTGTTCCAGCGCAAGCTGAACAGCCCGTTCATTCGCTCGTTTCTCTACTACGTGCCCTACGCGGTGCTGGGGGCGATGACGTTCCCGGACGTCTTCACCTCCGCCGGCGCGCCGGCGCCCTCGCTGCTGGGCACGGCGGTCGCGCTGCTGCTGGCCTGGCGCGGCAAGTCCATGGTGCTCGTGGCGCTGGGCGCGTGCGCGGCCGCGCTGTGCGCTTCGCTGGTACTGATGCTGATCTGACGAAAGGAGAGGATTTCGATGGACATTCGGGACAACATCACGGGGCTTGACCACGTGGGCCTGCCCACCAACGACATGGCAAAGACCAAGGCGTTTTACGAGCGTCTGGGCTTTTCCGTGCTGCACGAGCGCGACAACGGCGGCACGCAGGTGGCGTTTCTGGGCAGGGACGGCTTCGTGATCGAGGCGTACGAGAACGGCCGGGCGGCGCTGTGCGCGGGCGCGGTGGACCACATCGCGCTGGCGGTGAAGGACATCGAGGCGGCGCACGCGGCGTGCGTGCAGATGGGCCTGCCCATGTATCAGGCGGAGATCCAGTTCCTGCCCTTCTGGGAGCGGGGCGTGCGCTTCTTCATCCTGCGCGGGCCCAACGAGGAGCGCGTGGAGCTGATCCAGCAGCTGTGAGGAGGGGATGGCAATGGATTTGACGCGCTTTGCCGAGCGCGCGGAGCCGCTGCGCATCCTGGGCGTGAAGGTCTCCCAGCACGGCGAGCTGCGCGCGCAGCAGCTCTGGGACGACGAGTGCCGGCGCAACGTCTACTCCGCCAGCAAGAGTTTCACCTCCTGCGCGGTGGGCATCGCCGAGCGCGAGGGCCTGCTCAGCCTGCAGGAGCGCCTGGTCGACGCCTTTGCCGATGACCTGCCCGCGCACCCGGACGAGCACCTGCAACAGGCGACTGTGCGCGACCTGCTGACGATGTGCCTGGGGCAGGCGCAGGGCAGCCTGATGGGCGCGCAGCGGCCGCTGTACGAGGAGGACGACTGGGCGCGCCTGGCGCTGGCCATCCCATTCACCGACGCGCCGGGCACGCGGTTTTGCTACAACAACGTCGGGCCGTATCTGGCGGGCCTGCTGGTGCAGCGCCGCTGCGGGTGCGACCTGGTCAGCTACCTGACGCCGCGCCTGTTCGCGCCGCTTGGCATCCGCCGCCCGATGTGGGAGACGGACCCGCTGGGCAACACGTTCGGCGCGGGCGGGCTGTTCCTGACACTGTCGGAGCTGCACCGCTTTGGGCAGCTGTATCTGCAGGGCGGGCGGTGGAACGGCCGCCAGCTCGTGCCGGAGCGCTGGGTGATGGAGAGCACGAGCAAGCAGGTCGAAAACGACCGCGACGCCTACGGCTACGGCTACCTGTTCTGGGGCGGCGAGGCGGGCTCGTTCCGCGCGGACGGCAAGTACGGCCAGTTCTCCATCCTCATGCGGGACAAGGACGCGGTCGTCACCGTCGTGGCCGAGAGCCGCAGGGCGGGCGCGCTGCTGCACGTGATCTTCGACGAAATCTACCCGCAGCTGTGAGCGCGAGTTTCTCATAGTTAAAGACATTATCCGATTAATCCACGTTTACGACGGAATAAAAAAGAAATGTATCGATGTAGAAATTAAATTTTTTATTCTTTATATGAGGTTTGCATTTTTAAGAAAGTTATTTCGACGGGCGTTGATTTCTCCTACGTTAGCTTATTATGAAACTGAAGAAAGTATTTTAAAAATCTTAGGAATAAGGCGACTAAATATGGCAGGAGAAACAATGTATAAAATTGGAAATGCCTATAAGATATTAGCTTAAGAAAGGAGTTCTCCGCTATGAATTTGATAAGCAAGAAAGTTAAACATAACAAGTTCGGAGAAGGAAAGATTGTAGAACAAGATTCTTCATATGTTTCTG
>DVFJ01000008.1 GCA_018713325.1 Candidatus Onthenecus intestinigallinarum
TACCATCGTTCAAGTGGATCTCAGAAATTCAAGGCAACAATGCCGTCGCTGCGGGGGAGGGCAGGGGAGGCCACGGCGCCTGCGCTGCGGCCTGCAATCGGGCGGAGAGGCTCAGAAGGTGGCGCTGAAACGCTTCCAGCCATCAGCAAACCAGTCCGCCGCGGCGTGTGCGAGGCCAGTCCACTGCAGTCTCTGACGGTACGCCTCCTCCATGTGGCCGCAGGCCATGGCCATCCAGCCGGCTTCTCCGGTGTAAAGGGGATACGCGCGTCCTGCCTGCGTCACTCCGTCCCGGTACTGATCCATGTATACGGTCAGACGTGTCTCATCCTGCATGATGGCCGCCGCATAGCCGATTGCGCACCAGTAGAACGAGTTGATATCCCGGCGCTGGTGCTCCAGACGCTCCCAACTCCATGTCCGGCAGAACTGATCGTACAGCTGCGCGGCGCGCTCGGAATCGGGCGACAATACGCCAAAACAAAGGGGGAACAGCTGGCACACGCCGTCCGGATAGAAGCTCGTCCAGCCATCGAAATCGAGCAGATCGCCCTCAAACAGGCCGACCTCATAGTGCCCCCCGGTATGATTCCACAGCAGCAGATCCATTGCCTCCCGCAGCTGCAGCGCCATCGTACGGACCTGCTCCAGCTGACCCGACGGATCCATGCGCTCAAGGATGCGCGCGGCGGCGCACAGGCCGGCGTACACTTCCGAGTTGTCCATCAGGTACTGCACGGGATATTCGGATTTGGCATAGGATAGACCGTTGGGGCCGATGGTGTTCAGCAGGGCCTCCAGGACGAGCAGTATATCCTCCGTGCGGCTGAACAGAAGCTCGTCACTCACCGCCTGGGCATAGCGATCCACCAGCAGCAGGAACATCGCTGCATATGAATCCACAGAGTCGTAGGTTTGCAGGCTCTCCTCGCGCAAAGACGCGCCTTCGCGAATCACGCGGCAGTCATAGACGGTGCCCCGGCCGTTCTGAAGGTCCTGTGCCGAAGTGTTCAGGTGGTTCAGATACCACTGCTGGTATCGGAGCGCACCCTCGGCATGCTCCTCTGTCACGGTGCCGGACAGCAGGCCCAGCGCAGCGATGGTGGAGAAATAGGGGAAGACCGTCTGCTCTTCCCGGTATTCCTCCGGATCCCACTGGCGATAGAGGATCAGGCCGTCATCCGTTTGACAGCTGAGAATCCAGTCCTTTTCCGTCCCGGCAAACGTGCGATATGCCTCCGCCGTGCGCTCCCATTGGACCATCTTCCCATGTACATACAGCCATCCCGCCGCCAGGGCGCACAACACAAGCAGGCCTATCACCTACTTGACCGGCGAGCGGCGCCTGCGACGAACCCGCTTACGCCTGCGCATGCAGTTCCCTCTCCAGAATATCGACAATCTGCCGGCTGGCGGTGCCGTCGCCGTAGGGATTCTTGGCCTGGGCCATCAGGCGGTAGGCCTCAGGGTCCTCCAGCAACGTCCGGCACGCGCTGTAGATGGCCGCTTCGCCGGTACCCGTCAGCTTCAACGTGCCAGCAGCTACCCCTTCGGGCCGCTCGGTGGTGTTGCGCATGACCAGCACGGGTTTGCCAAGCGCCGGCGCCTCTTCCTGGATGCCGCCGCTGTCCGTCAGGATCAGATAGCTGCGTTTGAGAAAGTTGTGAAAATCCTCGGCCGGCAGCGGCTCAATCAGATGGATGCTGTCGCATCCCTGCAGCTCTTCGGCAGCAATCTGCCGCACCAGCGGATTCAGATGAATCGGATAGACTGCCTTCACATTCGGGAAGTCCTCGGCGATGCGGCGGATGGCGCGGAACATCTCGCGCATAGGCTGGCCGAGGTTTTCACGCCGGTGTGCAGTGATGACCAGCAGCCGGCTGTCCCTGGCCCAGTCCAGCTCGGGATGGCTGTAATCCGGACGCACCGTGGTTTGCAGCGCGTCAATGCCCGTATTGCCCGTTACGTAAATTCGAGCGGGATCCTTTCCCTCGCGCAGCAGGTGCTCGCGGGCGGCCTGCGTGGGCGCAAAGTGCCACCGCGCGGAAATGCCGATGGCCTGACGGTTGTATTCCTCGGGATAAGGGGACTCCAGGTCGTATGTGCGCAGGCCCGCCTCCACATGGCCGACCGGAACATGCGCGTAAAATGCGGCCAGACAGGCGGCAAAAGCGGTGCTTGTATCGCCATGCACAAGCACAACGTCCGGCTTCTCTTGGACCAGAATGTCGCGCATGCCCAACAGCACGCGGCTTGTCACATCGTACAGATCCTGCCCCTCTTTCATGACGTGCAGGTCATAGTCGGGCACAACCCCGAACGTGTGCAGAACCTGCTGGAGCATCTCCCTGTGCTGTCCCGTCACACACACCTTTACGTTCATGTGTCCACGCCTTTTCAGCTCCAGCACCAGCGGACACATCTTGATCGCTTCCGGCCGCGTGCCAAACACCAGCAATACCTCTTTTTCAGCCAAGGCGAAAAACCCTCTTTTCACGTTTCCCTGCGGTACGATTCTGCCCCAGATCCTATGCCGCCGTCTGCAAAGGCATTCCGCACACCACGATACGGTCCGCCAGTTGGACGTCCTGTGTGGGTACATGTTGCCCTGCACGACGACATCGGCGCACCCTGCGGGCATTCCATGCGGTAGATCCGATCTGGCCATGGGGACGGCATCATCTGCCGGGCATAGGGCTGATGTGGATCTGGATCACGGGCGCATACAGGCGGTGGTACAGATGTCCGGATAGCCCTCTTCATAGGTGCCGGATTGCAGCAAAACGCCATAAAACGCTTCCTGCGGGCAGGTCAAGGGGTTGACTGCCGAATGCGTATCCAGGTAGTGCCGGTACATCTTTTCCACGCATGAATCGTAGGCGGCCGTGCCGGCGCAGGCCGTGGCGAGGCATTGTGGCCGTTCCGGCAGGGGAACGGCCAGATCTGACGCCGTTACGTCCATCTCATAGCATCTGCGCTTCAGTTCGAAGCCCGACTGCCTGAGAAGTGCGACCAGCCGCGACCTGTCGGATGAGACGCCGACCTGCAGGGGCTTTCCCTCCTGCGCCATGAGCGTCTCAAATACAGAGGGGAGGAGCGTGTCGACTTCGCAGTCGTCTATGTCAAGGTACAGATGCCCACTGTGAAACATCTTGCGATGGATGTTCATGCCGTAATCACTCCGCAACCGTGATACCGCCCCCAAACGGGACACAGCTATGCCGGCGCTGCGCGGGGAGAAAAAGGCATACGCCCCGCCCATGCTTGTGCTTAGAGGAAACCATAGCGTATTGATCCAGGACTCTCAAGAGGTCCAGGCAAGTTTAGGCAACAATTTTTTCAACAGTGGAACCCGCGTCCCCCAGACGGACGCCGACGGCGCTTGCACCCCAAAAAAGAGAGCGAACGGATGCGTTCGCTCTCTTTTGCCTGGAGAATGGATGCTCAGGCCGGCCTGCGCCTGAAAAGACGCCGGAGCCCCGATGCGGTCCGGCCGTATCCGCCGTGATAAAACGCCACCGATAGCGCCGCCGCAATGCACCAGCCGACGGGCCAGGCGCACCAGATGCCCGTTGCGCCCAGCGGCGTGCGGGACAGGGCGAAGGCGAGCACGACGCGAAGGGCCAGGTCGGTCAGCGTCGCGGTCATGAAGGCGCCCATCTTGCCCGCGCCACGCAGGATGCCGTCCGCCACCAGCTTGGCCGAGACGACGAAGTAGAACGGCGAGAGAATGCGCAGGAACATGACGCCCGTCTGTGTGGCGGCGGCCGTCGGCTGCTCCATGAACAGCCGAAGCAGCATTTCGGGCGCTGCAAAGTAGAGCAGCGCCAGCGGAACGCATAGCGCCCAGACCAGCCGAAGGCCGGCGGAAAATCCCTGACGCACGCGTTCGGGCTTGCCCGCGCCCAGATTCTGCGCCGTGTAGTTGGAAATGCCGTTGCCCAGCGTGGTGAAGGAGGTGATCACCAGGTTGTTGAGCTTGACCGACGCCGAATAGCCGGCGATGACACCCGCGCCGAATCCGTTGATGACGCTCTGGATCAGGATGTTGCCCACGGAGATGAAGCTCTGCTGGAGCGTGCTGGGCACCGCGATGCGCACGATCTTGCGCAGGATGACCCCGGAAAACAGCGGCGCGGGCCTGTCCGTCACGATCTTTCGAAGCCGCCTGAACACCGCCACGAGCGCCAGCACGCCGCTCATGCCCTGGCACAGGAACGTCGCCCATGCCACGCCGTCCACGCCCATGTGCAGCAGCGTGACAAACAGGATGTCCACGACGATGTTGGACAGGGAAGAGATCGCCAGGAACACAAACGGCGTCTTGGAATCGCCCAGCGCGGAGAAAATGCCCGTCGCAATGTTGTAGAAGAACAGAAAGGGCAGTCCCCAGATATAGATGGACAGATACAGCGCCGAATCGGCCATGAGTTCCGCGGGCGTGCGGATCAGGCGGAGCAGCGCCGTGCAGCCGATCAGGCCTGCCGCCATCAGCGCCGCGCACAGTACCCCGGAGGAGATCAGCGCCGTCGTGACGGCGGTCTTCATCCGCTCGTAGTGCCTGGCGCCGAAGAATTCGGCCACGACCACCGAGCAGCCGATGTTGCAGCCAAAGGAAAAGGCGATGAAGATCAGCGTGATCTCGTAGCTGTTGCCCACCGCGGCCAGCGCATTCTCGCCCACAAAGCGCCCCGCCACCAGGCTGTCGGCGATGTTGTACAGCTGCTGAAAGATGATGCTGCCAAACAGCGGCAGACAGAACCGAAACAGCACGGAGGACGGCTTGCCCACCGTCAGGTCTTTGTTCATGGCTCTCGACTTCCTCTCTCATGCGGCCCGCGCGTCCGGCCGCTTTTCCGGGAATTCCTGCCCGTTGCACTTGCAATCCGCAGACCCTGTCAGTATAATCAGAATGAGTCCATTTGTAAAATATATATTTTACATGGATTCCATATCGATTCTGCATGGAGCTGTATCATGAAGGCCAACCTTGAATACCTGCGCGTCTTCTTCTGCGCGGCCCAGTGCGGCAGCCTGACGGGCGCGGCGCGCAAGCTGATGACCTCCCAGCCCAACGTCACCCGCACCCTCAACCGGCTGGAGGATCAGCTGCAATGCCGCCTGCTGGTGCGCGATCATCACGGCGTGACGCTGACGCCGGAGGGGGAGACGCTGCTCGCGCACGTGCGCATCGCGTTTGAGCACATCGAAAGCGCCGAGCGGAAGCTGGAGCTGAGCCGGAGCCTGCAGGGCGGCGTGGTCTGTGTCGGCGCGACGGAGGTCGCCCTCCGCTGCTTTCTGCTGCCCATCCTCAAGCGGTTCAAGGAGCGCTATCCCGGCGTGCAGATCCGGGTGAACAACGGGTCCACGCCGCAGGCGGTCGAGTCGCTGAGCAACGGCCTGTCCGACCTGGCCGTCGTCACGACGCCCGTCGAGCTGCCGGCGGACTGTCTGGCCGTCCCGCTGATGGAGATCCAGGAGGTCGCCGTGTGCGGCAGAAATTACGCGCACCTGACCGGGCGGGAGGTCGCGCTGGCCGAGCTGAGCCGGTATCCCATCGTCTGCCTGGGCCGGCAGACGATGACCTACGACCTGTACGACGCCTGGTTTCACCGGCATGGCCTGACGCTCTCGCCCAGCATTGAGGCGGCCACCGCCGATCAGGTGCTGCCGCTGGTGCGCAGCGATCTGGGCGTCGGCTTTGTGCCGGAGGCCTTCCTGCAGGGCGAATCCGAGCATACGGGCATCCTGAGACTGCGCCTGCGGGAGCGAATCCCGGCCCGCTCCATCCTGTTTTTGCGTCAGAAGAGCCGCGCGCCGGGCATCGCGGCCACGGCCCTGGAGCAGACCATCCTCTGCGCGCGGCGGGAGGACGGCGATTCCGCCGAACCGGCATGCGAGTCCACAGCTGGACATAGGCTGTAGCGGGATGAGGCTGGAAGGGAGGCGCGTCCGAACGGAAAGGCTGCTGATCGGCTGCCCGGTCTGCCAGGAGCCGGAGATCCTGGAGCTGTTTTTGCGGTCGCTGCGTCGTCTGGAGCTGCCCGGCGTACAGACGGCCTATTGCTTTGTGGACGACAACCACGATCCGCGCTCCAAGGCGCTGCTGGCGGCGTTTCAGGCCGCCGTGCCGGCGGTTACGGTGGAGACGCCGCCGCGGCAGGAGGCGGGGCGGCAGTACCGGGGACACAACTGGGACGAACACGCCATCTGGAAGGTGGCGCGGTACAAGGACCGCATGATCGACCGCGCGCTGCGGGAGGGATTTACCCATCTGTTCCTGGTGGACTCCGACGTGCTGGTGCATCCCAAGGCAGTCCGGCACCTGATGGACACGGGAAAAGCGATCGTCTCGCAGGTGTTCTGGACGCGCTGGCAGGCGGACGCCGTGGAACAGCCGCAGGTATGGCTGCGGGACTTTTACACGCAGTTTGACCAGGAACCGGGGGAGCGGCTCACCCCGGCGGAGGAACGGGCGCGGACCTATGCGTTCTTTGACATGCTGCGCGCGCCGGGGCTTTACGAGGTGGGCGGCCTGGGCGCATGCACCATGGTCCGGCGCGACGCGCTGGAGCAGGGCGTGAACTTCCGACCGGTGCGCAATCTGAGCTTCTGGGGCGAGGACCGGCACTTCTGCGTGCGCGCCGCGGCGCGGGACATTCCGCTGTTTGCCGACACGGTCTATCCGGCCTTTCACGTCTTTCGCCCCGAACAGCTGGAGGGCGGGCGCGACTTTTTGCGCAGGACGGAGCAGGGATGAGGACGGCAGAAGCAGGGCGCAAGAACTCCATGCGGGGACAAAGACACGCGCAGACAGAGGCGGGGCGGACGTATGGCACGTCCGCCCCGCTCTATTCATTCAATTCGGAATGCAGTTGCCCTCGATGAAGCCGAACACCGTATCAAAGTACAGCGCGGGATCCATCGCATAGGATTCGCCGTGCCCCGCGCCCTCGACCACCAGCAGGTCCTTGGGTGTGCGGCAGGCGTCGTACAGGTCGTAGACCATGTCTGTGTAGACGAAGTTGTCCTCTGAACCGTGGATGAACAGCACCGGCACGGCCGCCTTGGCGACCTGCTCCAGCGCGGAGGCCTCGGTGAAGCCGTAGCCCGCCCGAACGCGCGCCACGAGATCGGCCGCCGTCAGCACCGGAAAGGCCGGCAGATGGAACAGGTAGTCCAGCTCGTCTGCGAAGATGTCCCACACGGAGGTGTAGCCGCAGTCCTCGACGACGCCCTTCACGTTGCCCGGCAGCGCTTCGCCCGCCGTCATCATGACGGTCGCGCCGCCCATGGACACGCCGTGCAGGATGATCTGCGCCTGGGGATCCAGCTCGACGATGCGGTCGATCCACAGCAGCACGTCCTTGCGGTCCAGCCAGCCCATGCCGATGTACGTGCCCTCGCTCTCGCCATGCGCGCGCATGTCGGGCAGCAGCACATTATAGCCGCGGGCCGCATAGAAGCTGGCGATGTTCTGAAAGTCCTCCTTGCGGCCGGTATAGCCATGGATGCCCAGCAGCCACAGATGGCTCTGCGGGTCGGTCCAATACAGGTCGCCGACCAGCGTCAGCCCGTCGGCGGAGACGATCTGCTCCCGCTCGACGGTGGCGGAGGCGAGCCAGTCCTCCTTCTGCGCGCGAATGGCGGCCAGGTTGGCGTCGATGACCGACGCGTCCTGCGCCGTTACGATGGAGTCGGGCGAGACATCTGGCGGCGTGTCGGTGCGCACGAGCGCAAAGTCGACCAGATACCAACCGATCCCGCCGAGCCCCACGAGCAGGAGCACGACGAGGGCGGCCAGCGCGATCAACAGTCTTTTCTTCATTATTATGTTCATCTCCGAATGTTCAATGCCTCGCCATTATATCACGGTTTGAAGATCAAAGAAATCGGCGATTCGCATCAATTTTGCGGGCCGCTTTCGTTGCGCGGCTTCTTGTTCAGCTTGAGGCGGACGCCGCAGCCATCGGCCGCGTCCTGCAGGAGCTGCGCGGCACGCGCGCCCCGCTGCGCGGCAGGCGCTTCCGAAAGTGTCGGATCGGCGCGCAGACGCTCCAGCACGCCGCGAAGTGCCGGCAGTTCCAGCAGATAGGCAGCCGCGCAGAACAGGCTCTTGCGCCGGCCGTCGTTGTAGCCTTCGAGCAGCTCATCGAGCATGCGCATCCTCTCCTGCAGCTCAAGGGTATATGCATCCACGCCGATGCGCTGCGCCTGCTCCACGTCCGCCCGGCGGCGGCTGTGGGGGATGAAGGAGTCGGCGTCGTCAAAGCCCTCGTAGCGCGGGCAGGGATAGTGCGCGCACTCGAAGCAGTAGGATGGCTGCCCGTGCTCCAGGCTGCACCGCGCGATCGCGCACGACTGGTTGCCGTTGCCGCAGCCGCCGCAGTATCCGCCCAGGTGCATGGGGCACAGCCCGCAGTTCAGGCCGCACAGAGAGAACAGCGGATTGCTGCGCGTGAAGCCCTTCATGTCATCGCCTCCCGGATGTCGTTGTCTCAGCGCCTTGCCCTGTAGATCAGATGGACCATGTCCCGGCCGCGGTAGCGCTTGACATATTCGCCCTCGAGCGCCATGCCCAGGCGCTGCGCGACGCGGCGCGAGGCCGTATTCTCCGGCCGGATGGTGGCGACGACCTCCTCCGCGCCCAGCGCCTCAAACGCGTATTGCAGCATGGTCCGCGCGCCTTCGGTGGCATAGCCCCGGCCCCAGGCGTCCCTGCACAGGATGTAGCCCAGGCCCACGAAGTGCCGTCCGTCGATCTCCTCGTCGAGCAGGCCGATCTGGCCGACCGCCTCGCCCGTGGACGGGTCGACGGCCAGAAAGTAGTCGTATCCGCGCGACGCATACCCGCCCTGACGTCTGTCGAGCCAGGCCCGCACTTCGTCGTCAGAGAACGCGTGCTCCCAGGCGTACATGACCTGCGGGTCCTGCAGCATCCGACAGAGCGCCGGAAAGTCCCGCTCCGACATGCGCCGGTAGGCGAGCCGCTCGCTGGTGAGGAACGCGTCCGGGTCCGCCTCCACACGGTAGGCGCCGTCGATCAGGATGCGGTTGCACGGATACCGGCGGCTCAGCTCCAGCTCGCGCCGGTTGTCCGCGAGCAGAAAGTCCCGGCTGCACAGCGGATCGCCCGCCCGCCACTCCACGGCGTTGGCGTGGCGCAGGATGTCGTCAAAGTGGCGCTCGATGTACGCCTGCGTCATGATCAGGCGGTAATGCCGGATCTGGGCAAGCGCCTGCGCGTCGAAGTCCTTGTACCAATCAAAGGGAATGTAGCAGCCCTCCACAATGAGGTTTTGCCGGTTCTCCAGCGCGGTGCGGAGGATCTCCCGCACGATGGGCCACAGATAGGCGGTCAGCTGTACGTCGTCCTCGGGCGTCAGCGCCGTCTGCCCGCTGCGGATGAGGCCCATCTTCAGCAGGTCGATGGACAGATACGGATAGCGCAGCGTCTCCAGCAGCCTCTGCGCCAGCGCGGTCTTCCCCGTATGGGAGGGACCGGCAATCAAAACGATCATATCTTCGCCCCCCTTGCATGCATCCTGCGAAAGAGCGCCAACCGGCCGGTTGGCGCTCTGCGCTTGAAAACGACATCAGAACTCGGAGATGATCTCCGTCCAGATCTGGTCATAGATGCGGGTGTCGTCGCCCAGGTACTTGAAGACCTCGCACTTGTCCAGCACTTCCTGCGGCGGGTTGTTGACCGGGGAGGCGTTGTATTCCTCCGCGCCCAGCAGCTCGATCGCGGCCGTGTTGGGGATCGCATAGCCGACGTACTCGTAGTTCATCGCGGCGATGTCCGCGCGGCACAGGAAGTCGATGAACTTCTCCGCGCCGGACACGTTGCGCGCATTGTACGGGATGCAGATCGAGTCGTAGAAGATGTTGCTGCCCTCGACCGGCACGACGTAGTTCAGCTCGTCGTTTTCGCCCATGCAGTACGTCGCGTCGCCGCTCCAGACGAGCGCTACCGACGCTTCGCCGGCGATCATCTTGTCCTTGACCTCGTCCACGACGTAGGCCAGCACCATGGGCTTTTGCTCCACGAGCAGGTTCTTGGCGTCCTCCAGGTCGGCGGGGTCGGTGGAGTTCAGGTCATGGCCGCACATCACCAGCGCGATGCCCAGCGTGTCGCGCGGGGAGTTGAGCATCAGCATGTCCATGGTGTAGGCGGGGTCCATCAGCGTCTGCCAGCTGGTGGGCGTCTCCACCACGGTCGACTCGTTGTACAGGATGCCCATCGTGCCCCAGGTGTAGGGCACGGAGTAGGCGCTCTGCGGGTCGTAGGCGGCGTTCATGAAGCGCGGGTCGATGTTCTTCACGTTGGGCACGTTGTCCCAGTTGATCTCCTGGAGCAGGCCCTCCTGGATCATCCGCTCGATCATGTAGTCGCTGGGGATGATCACGTCGTAGCTCGCGCCGCCCATGGCGATCTTGGCGTACATGTCTTCGTTCGTCTCGAACGTCTCGTAGATGACCTCGATGCCGGTCTCCTGCTCGAACAGCTCCAGCACCTGCGGCTCGATGTAGTCGCCCCAATTGTAGACGGAAATCGTCTCCTGCGCGCCGGCGGGCAGGGCCGCGCACAGCAGCGCGAGGATCAGGGCGAAGAGGGCAAGCTTTTTCATGGGGAACCTCTCCTTTCATGATGCGAAGTTGGCGTATGACAAGCGCAGCCGCGCGTCAATAGGGGATGCGCACCTCGTCGGGCTTCTTGCGGCCGCCGCGCTTGAAGTCGCGCAGGTTCAGGCCGATGAGCAGCGCGAACACGCACAGGAAGATCAGCGTCGAGAGCGCGTTGATCTTGGGCGAGATGCCGCGCTTGGCCATGGTGTAGATCGTGATGGACAGATTGCTCACGCCGCTGCCGGTCGTGAAGAAGCTAATGACGAAGTCGTCGATGGACATCGTCAGCGCCATCAGAAAGCCCGAGAACACGCCGGGCATGATGTCGGGCAGAATGACGCGCAGGAAGCCCTGCAGCGGCGTGGCGCCCAGATCCTGCGCGGCTTCGGCCAGGTGCGGGTCGAGCTGGCGCAGCTTGGGGAGCACGCTGAGCACCACGTACGGCACGCCGAAGCCCACGTGCGCCAGCAGCAGCGTCACATAGCCCAGCTGCACGTGCGCCATCGCAAACAGCAGCATCAGCGAGACGCCGGTGACGACCTCGGAGTTGAGCATCGGCAGGTTGATCACGCTCAGCAGCGCATGGCGCGGCCTGCGCCGCAGCTGAAACAGCGCAATGGCGCCCGCCGTGCCCAGCACGGTCGAGATGACGGCGGAGAGCAGGCCGACGGTCAGCGTCGTGCCCAGCGCGGAGAGGATGGCCGTGTCGGAAAACAGCTCCTGATACCAGCGCAGCGTGAACCCGCCCCACACCGCGCGGGACTTGCTGTCGTTGAACGAGTAGAGGATGAGCAGGACGATCGGCGCGTACAGGAACGCCATGATCAGCGCGATGTACGCCCGGCGCAGCGCCTTTTTCATCAGAGGATGCGCACCTCCTTCTGGGCCGCCTCTTCCTTGTCGATGCGGTTGAGCGCGCCCATGAACGCGAGCACGACCACCATGACCAGCAGCGACAGCGTGGAGCCGAAGTGCCAGTCGCTGGACTTGCCGAACTGGTTCTGGATGATGTCGCCGATGAGCGGCACCTTGCCGCCGCCCATCAGCTGGCTGATGACGAACGTCGTCACCGCGGGCACGAACACCATCGTCACGCCCTCCAGCACGCCCGGCAGCGAATAGGGCAGCGTCACGCGCAGGAAGCTCTGGGTCGGGCTGGCGCCCAGGTCTGCCGCGGCCTCGAGCAGGCTGCGGTCGATCTTGACGATGACGGTGTAGATGGGCATGATCATGAAGGACAGGTAGTTGTAGACCATGCCGAGGATGACCGCGTTTTCATTGTAGAGGAAGATGATCTTGCGGCCCACGCCGCGGTCGGTGAGCCACGCGTCCAGCGCGGGCACGGCCTCGCGCAGCGCGGTGATCCAGCTGTTGAGGATGCCGCTGTTTTCCAGGATGCTCATCCAGGCGTAGGTGCGCAGCAGGAAGTTCATCCACATGGGCAGGATGATCAGCATCAGCCACAGCGCGGGGCGCTTGAAGTCGCGCCCGCTGAGGATCATGGCCACGGGATAGCCCAGCAGCAGGCAGATGCCCGTGGTGATCGCGGCGATCTTGAGCGAACGGCCCAGCAGCTTGAGGTAGGTGGGCTCGAGCATACGCCGGAAGTTGGACAGCGAGAAGACCGTCTCCTTCTGCGGGCGCTCGGCGGTGACGGCGCCATCCTCGAGCGCGAACGCAACGCTGCCATCCGCCTGCACGATCTCCTCATAGGGCGGCGTGACCTCGACGGTAACGCCGTAATAGACGATCATCAGCAGCGGCAGCACGATGAAGATCGCCGCCCACAGCACAAAGGGCACGAGCAGCGCCCGGTTTTTCTTCTTCAATGCGCTGGCCCCCTTCACTGCGCGCGCTGCGCGTGGCGCTTGAGCACGTCAGGCGAGCTGTCGCTCTTGTGCATGACCTGGATGTCCTCCGGCGCGACGAACAGGCGCACCCGCGTGCCTACGGGGCGCGCGTGCGTGGAGTGCACCAGCAGCGTGTCGACGCCCACGCGCACCTTCATCTCATAGTGCACGCCCTTGAACAGCAGCGACGTCACCTCGCCCGCGGGCATGGCGGCGCAGGCCGGGTCGTCCTCGGGGCGCAGCTTGACGTCCTCGGGGCGCAGCACGATGTCCACCGCCGCATCCTGGCCAAAGCCTACGTCCACGCACGGGAAGTCGCAGCCCAGAAAACGCACCAGCCGGTCGCGCACCATCGTGCCGGGCAGGATGTCGCTCTCGCCGATGAAGTCGGCCACGAACGCGCTCTGCGGCTCGTTGTAGATGTCCTCAGGCGTGCCCAACTGCAGGATCTTGCCGGCGTTCATCACGGCGACGCGGTCGCTCATGGTCAGCGCCTCCTCCTGGTCGTGCGTCACGAAGATGAACGTGATGCCGCTCTCGCGCTGGATGCGCTTGAGCTCGCCCTGCATCTCCCGGCGCAGCTTCAGGTCCAGCGCGCCCAGCGGCTCGTCCAGCAGCAGCACGTCGGGCTTGTTGATCAGCGCGCGCGCGATGGCCACGCGCTGCTGCTGTCCGCCCGACAGGCTGGCGATGCGCCGCTTCTCAAACCCGGCCAGGCCGACCAGGCCGAGCATGCGGGAGACCTCCGCGGCCGTCTCGCGCTTGTCCGCGCCGCGCAGCCCCGGGCCGAACGCGACGTTCTGCGCGACGTTCAGGTGGGGGAAGAGCGCATAGCGCTGAAAGACCGTGTTGATGTTGCGCCTGTAGGGCGGCAGGGGGATGATGTTCTGCCCCTTGTAGAGGATCTCGCCGCCGGTGGGCGTCTCAAACCCGCCGATGCAGCGCAGCAGCGTCGTCTTGCCGCAGCCGGACGGCCCCAGCAGCGTGACGAATTCGTTTTGCCCGATGTCCAGGCTGACGCCGCCCAGAGCGGTGAATCCGTCCTCAAAGACGACGCGAAGGTCGCGGATGGAAAGAATGGTCTGCATGGAAGCCTCCTGGAGGGCGCGATGCGCCGAAAAATCGAAAAAATAGATAAAGAGTTTAGAAATACGATACTTCAAGGTTATGTTGCGACAGAGATTAAACCATATTCCGCGCATTTTGTCAAGCGATTTTCGCAAAGTTTACAAGGACATTTTTCGTCCGTTCGTCTTTTGAGGGGCGCATGAAAAAACGTGCGGATTCTGGATGCCGTCTCTCTTACGGTATGGAGACGTGAAATTTACAATCTCTAAACTTTTTGAGCGGGTTCGGCAGCGGCAAACAGCGGGATAAGAAGGAAGAAGCCGGGTTGCGCAAAAAAAACGCGCAGGCCGGCAAATGTGTTGTGGCCGTGCGCAGAATGTGCTATAAATACGGTAGATCAAGCGAAAGGGGGACGCCCCATGTATGTCATCGGCATCGATTTCGGCTCTCTGAGCGGGCGCGGCGTGCTGGCCGACGCGGCGACCGGTCGGGAGATCGCCAGCGTTTCCATGGACTATCCGCATGCGGTGCTCGACCGCGCGCTGCCGTGCGGCGTGCCGCTGCCCGCCGACTGGGCGCTGCAGGACCCGCAGGACTATCTGGACGTGCTGTTTTACATCCTCTCCACGCTCGCGCAGGCCGCCGACCCGGCGCAGATCGTGGGCATCGGGCTGGACTGCACGTCCAGCACCGTGCTGCCGGTGGATGCGCAGGGCGTGCCGCTGTGCTTTGATGCGCGGTTCCGGCGCGTGCCGCACGCCTACATGATGATGTGGAAGCACCACGCGGCGCAAGGACAGGCGCGGCGCATGACCGAACTGGCGCGCCGGCGCGGCGAGCCGTGGCTGCCGCTGTACGGCGGCCTGGTCAATGCGGAGTGGTTCTTCCCCAAGCTGCTGCAGGTGCTGGAGGAGGCGCCGGAGGTCTACGGCGCGATGGCGCACTACGCGGAGGCGGTGGACTTTCTCGTCTGGCAGTTGACCGGCCGGCAGACGCGCAGCGCCGCCTGTCTGGGCTACAAGGCGTTCTACACGGGCCGTTTTCCGGATGAGGCGTTCTTTGCCGGGCTGAACCCGGCCTTCGCGCGCGCGCCGCAGGAGAAGGCGGGCGGGCCGGTCGTCGCGCTGGGCAGCTGCGCGGGCCGCCTGACGCAGGCGGCAGCGGCGCGCTGCGGGCTGACGCCGGGCATTCCCGTGGCGGCGGGCAACATTGACGCGCACGTATGCGTGCCCGCGGCCGGCATCGACGGGCCGGGCAAGCTGCTGGCGATCATCGGCACGTCGACCTGTCACGTCGTCATGGGCGAGGCGCTCCGGCCCGTGCCGGGCATGAGCGGCGCGGTCTGGGACGGCGTGCTGCCCGGCTATGCGGGCTATGAGGCGGGCCAGAGCAGCGTGGGCGACCAGTTCCACTGGTTTGAGCGCGCCTGCGCGCCCGAATGCGTGGCGCAGGAGGCGCGTGCGCGCGGCCTGTCCGTGCAGGCGCTGCTGACCGAGCGGGCGGCGCGGCTGCGCCCCGGTCAGAGCGGCCTGCTCGCGCTGGACTGGTGGAACGGCAACCGCAGCGTCCTGGCCGACGCGGACCTGAGCGGCCTGCTGATGGGCCTGACGCTGCGCACGACGCCCGAGGAGATCTACCGCGCGCTGCTGGAGTCCACTGCCTACGGCGCGCGCGTCATCCTGGAAAACTACCGCGCCCACGGCGTGCCGGTGGATGCGTTCTACGCCAGCGGCGGCGTCGCGCTGAAGAACCCGCTGGCCATGCAGATCTATGCGGACGTGCTGAACCTGCCGGTGCACGTGTGCGAGACTGCGAACGGGCCGGCGCTGGGCAGCGCGATCTTTGCCTCCGTCGCGGCGGGCGTTCACCCCACGGCGGCGCAGGCCGCGCGGGCGATGGGCAGCGGCGTGGCGCGTACATACCGGCCCGACGGACGGGCGGCGGCGGTCTATGACCGGCTCTACGGCGAGTACGTGCGCCTGCACGACCGGTTCGGGCGCGGCGGGGATGAGACGATGAAGCGGCTGAAGGCCATTGCGCTGGAAGCATGAAAAAGCGCGCCGGGCATGTGCCCGGCGCGCGGCGTATCTGTCAGTTGAGATAGACCGTGGCGTTCATGCCCGGCAGCAGGCTGTGGCCCTCGGGCAGGGAGATGCGTACGTCGAAGTAGGCGGCGTTTTGGCGGGTTTCGCCCAGCGGACGGATGTCGGTGACGACGCCGGTCAGCGTCTCCTCCGGGTAGGCGTCCATCACAAAGGAGACCGCGTCGCCCACCCTCAGGCGGCTCAGGTACACCTCGTCGACCTCGGCGCTGAGCTCTAGCGCCGTCAGGTCTGCGATGCGGCACAGCAGCTGGCCTTGATAGACCTGCGCGCCGGGCGTCACGTCCACGGAGAGCACGGCGCCGTCGGCCGGCGCCGCCACGGTGCAATCGTCGGTCGGGGGCGCGCTGGCGGCATCCACCAGCTCGAAGAGCAGATCGCCCGCGCGCACGGCGTCGCCCGCCTGCGCATGCACGCGCAGCACGCGGCCGCTGCCCGTGACGGCGCTGTCGGCATAGCGCTGCACCTTGCCCGAACCGGTCATGCTGTCCGAGTCGTGCCCGCTGTCGCGGTAGCAGCGCACGGTGTCGCCCGGCACGAAGTCGCCGGTGAGGATTTCAACGGTGTAGTCGTTGCCGGAGACGGACGTGACGCGGCCCGTGCCCTTTTCGCTGCCGCACTTGAGGTAGAGCGTCTCGCCCGCGTGCAGGTACTTGTCCTCGTCGTCCTTGTCTGCGGTGGACGTGGAGGCTGCCACGTACAGCGGCAGCTCCGGCTCGACGACGGCCAGCGCGCCGTAGCGCGCAATGATGTCGGCGGCTACATCGCCGGGCGCGGCGAACACGGCGCTCAGCGTGCCGGACTGCGGCGCGTAGACCTTGACCGTGTCCAGCTCAAAGAGCGCGTCGCCGGCCGTCACGCGTTCGCCGGCCTCCAGGGTGAAGGGCAGCAGCGTGCCCGCAAACGGTGCGGTGACGAAGTGCGTCGTGGAGGAGACGATCGAGGCGTTGATGCTTGCGGCCGTGGAATCGGCCTGCGCAAGGCCCGGGCAGGACGCGCAGATCAGCGCCGCGCATAGCAACAGGACAGACAGCTTTTTCATGAGGACATTCCTTCCTTTCCAAATGAATGGCAGGTTTACTCGACGGACTTGAGCGCCTCGACCATGACGATGGAGCGCACCTTGTGCACGAGCAGCCGCTGGATGAACATGGAAAACGCGTAGGTGGCGACGCAGCTGATCGCCACGGCCGAGGCCGGCACCTGGCCGACATAGCGCACGGAGTCGGTCTCGCACACGATGAGGATGATATCCGTGAGCGCAATGCCCGGCCAGATGGACAGCGCGATCGCGACCAGCGAGATGATGATGTTCTCGCGCAGGATGAGCCGGCGGATCTCGCGCTGATGATAGCCCAGCACCTTCAGCGTCGCATATTCGCGCGTGCGCTCCGCAAAGTTGATCAGGCCCATGTTGTAGCAGATGACGAACGCCAGCGCCAGCGCGATGAACGTCAGCACCAGGAACACGGACGAGACCGTGTGCAGCGAGACGAGCGCGTCCTCGACCTGGACGGCGGTGTAGTCAAGGCTTTCGACCTCGTCCATCTCCTCCAGCTGCGCGATGCAGGCGTCCGTCGGGGCGAGCAGCTGCAATGCCGTGGGCACGAAGGCGCCCTTGCGCAGCGACTCCCACGTCGTGCGGTTCATGTACACGCCCTGCACGAAGTTGTTGTGCACGATCTGACCCACGGGCAGCGTGAACGGCTCGTCGTCGCCTGGCAGGCGTAGGGTGAGCGCGTCGCCCGCCCCCACGCCCAGCTGCTCGGCCAGCTTGTCCGTGAGCGCGACGCCGCCCGGCTCGATGACCGCGAGCGTCTCATGGGGGCCCAGGTGCAGCATCTGCTGGCCGTCCTCCACGACGGTGAGCAGCGTGGTTCGGCTCTGGCCACCGAAGGAGGCGCTGACCGAGGTCTCCATGATGCACTCGACCGCCGCGGCGTCCAGGCGCGCCCGGTAGGCGTCCGCCTCGTCCGCGTCGGCGGTGAGGTTGGCGCGCACGTCATAGCCCAGCGCGTGCAGGTAGTGGTTTTCGGCGGTCAGGACGACCGAATCCTGCAGGCCGATGGAGGCAATGATCAGCGCGTTGCAGCTGAGCAGGCCCATGCAGGAGACGAGCGTGCGCATCTTGTTGCGCAGCAGGTTGCGCGCGACCATCTTCTGGTTGAAGCCGAAGCGCCGCCACAGCGGCCGGATGCGCTCGAGCAGGATGCGCTGTCCTGAACGCGGCGGCTTGGGCCGCAGCAGCGAAGCGGCCGTCTCCCGCGCCGTCCGCCGGTAGGTCCAAAGGCAGATCAGCGCGCTCATGGCCACCGTGAGGACGACAATGGTCCACGTGGACGGCGAGATCGGCGGAATGATGCGATAGGGGTATTCATTCTGACCGATGAGCAGCGCCCAGATCAGCCGGGGCAGCGTCTCATGGCCCAAAAACGCGCCCAGCACCGAGCCGATCAGCGCGGGCCAGACCGCATAGGCCAGATAGTGGCGCTGGATCTGCCCCGCCGGGAAGCCCAGCGCCCGCAGCGTGCCGATCTCCATGCGCTGTTTGTCGATCATGCGCGTGAGCGTCGTCATGACAATCAGCGCCGCCACGACGTAGGCGGCCAGCGGGAAGACGATGGACAGCGCGCTGAACATGTAGACGTTGTCCTGCGCCGCGGCCGTGCTGCGGTGCGCGCTGCGGCCGACGACGAACGCGCCCGGCAGCGCCGCCTCCAGCGCGGCGCGTGCGGCGTCCTCGTCGGCGCCGTCTTCCAGGCGCACGACGATCTGCGTGAGCGGAACCTGCGCAAACGCGCGCGCGTTGACCAGGATGAAGCCGTAGGTCTCGGGATCGGCGGAGACACCGTCGGACACGCTGATGAACTCCGGACTGTAGACGATGCCGCGCACGAAGAACGTGTAGTCCGCATCCCCATAGCGCACCGTCACCGGATCGCCCGGGGCCAGATCGTGCGCCTGCGCAAAGCCCGCTTGCACCAGACAGCCGCGCAGGTCGCTCTCGGAGAGCGCCTCGCCCTCCTCGACGATCGGCACGTTGATGTCCATCGGGCCGTCATAGCCGGTGACGCACAGCGTCGGCTCGCCGGGCAGCGTCGTCTCCATGTCCAGGGAGAAGCGCGCGCGCGCGGTCTGGACGCCCGGCACAGCCCGGACGTCCGCAAGCGCCTGGCGGTCGGCGCTCTGCAGCGTGATCCAGAAGTGCGCAAGACGGTTTTCCTCAAAATACCGCGCGTTGGTCGCCTCGGCCATGCGCGCAATGCCGTCCAAGCCCGCGTACAGAAAGGTGCCCAGCACGCACAGCAGGATCAGCGCGATGAACTGCATGCCGGAGCGCTGCATGTCTCGCGCGAGCTTGCGGCGCAGCATGTTCTTTACCATGCGATCTCCTCCACGCTTGCGGGATGGTCGCACAGGTCGACCGACTCGATCCCGCCGTTCTTGACGCGGATGACGCGCTGGCCCAGCGGCGCGATGGACGCGTTGTGCGTGATGATCACGACCGTCGCGCCGTGCTCGCGGCTGATGTCCGTCAGCAGCCGCAGCACCTGCACGCCCGTCTTCGAGTCCAGCGCGCCCGTCGGCTCGTCGCACAGCAGCAGCGCCGGGTTCTTGCACAGCGCCCGCGCGATCGACACGCGCTGCTGCTCGCCGCCCGACAGCTGCGCGGGAAAGTTGTTCATCCGGTCGCCCAGGCCCACCTGTTCCATCACCTTGCGCGGATCGAGCGCATCCCTGCACACCTGCTGGGCCAGCTCCACGTTTTCCAGCGCCGTGAGGTTGGGCATCAGGTTGTAGAACTGAAAGACAAACCCCACGTCCGTGCGCCGGTATTCGGTCAGCTCTGCGCCGTGCAGCGCCGTGACGTCCTTGCCGCCCACGATGATCGTGCCGCCCGTCGCATGGTCCATTCCGCCCAGCAGGTTGAGAATCGTCGTCTTGCCCGCGCCGCTGGGCCCGAGCACCACGCATAGTTCGCCCTTCTCGATCTCAAAGCTCACGTCATCCACCGCTTTGACGACGTTTTCCCCCATGTGGTAGTGCTTGCTGACATGTTCAAAGGTAATATAGCTCATGACATCCTCCGCATGCGATCTTTCAAAAAATGGATTTTCGACTTTCGGCGGTTGACAAATCCGTCCACTGGTATTATACTAAACACATGTTGATCTTACAATCAACTGATTCTTTTTAGGTGACGCAAAAACGACACATGGAGCAAGAGTGTTGAGAAAAACGACTGACCGGGCAAAAGAAGGTGTGCAGATGGAGGAAAAGGTGAACCAAAGGGTGATGCTGTCCAAGCGCCTGCTCAAGGAGAGCCTGATCCGGCGGCTGAAGGAGGAGAGCATCTACAAGATCTCGGTGCGCGAGCTGTGCGAGCAGGCGGGCATCAACCGCACGACGTTCTACAAGTATTACGGCAGTCCGTTCGATCTGCTCAAGGACATCGAGGACGACCTGCTGCGCGCGGTACAGGAGACGCTGATGGAGGACGGCACAGATCGGGCGGAGTCGCTCACGCGCGTGTGCACGTACCTGGAGGAGAACATCGAGCTGAGCCGCATGCTCATCAACAACAACATCGATCCCCAGTTTCCGGAGCGGCTGTTTCACATGCCGTACATCCGCGGCGAGATCGCCAAGGTGCTCGCCTCGCGCTACAGCGCGGAGGAGCTGGGCTATGCGTCGTGCTTTCTGACGTACGGCTGCTATCACATGGTGAAGCAGTGGATCAACCGGGACGGGCACGAGCCGCCGGAGCGGATTGCTTCGCTGCTGCTGGAGCTGATCGAGGGCCTGGCGTAAAAAAAGGCGCATCATTCGCAGAATGATGCGCCTTTTGCATTCGGAGGGGGGAATCAAGGACCTTTACGGCGTTTCCCCGACCGGCAACTCCCGTCCGTCGAGCACGGCCCGGCAGAGCGTGTCGCCCGTGTAGACGAGCTTGAGCAGAAAGAACGGCGCGCCCTCGGCGAGCAGGCGCAGGAAGATCCGGTCGCCCGCCCACAGCGGCAGCGCGTCCACCTGCTCGATGGGCACCCAGGCCAGGTCGCCCTCGTTGCAGGCATGCAGCTCTCCCGTGAAGCCGTCGGCAGTAAACAGGTACATGTACTCCGTGCCCCATTCATCTGACACGAATGTGACGATGCCGCGCGGCGTATAGCGTGTGAGCGTGAGGCCCGTCTCCTCGTACACCTCGCGCAGCAGGCACTCGTCCGGGCTCTCGCCCGCCTCAAAGTGACCGCCCACGCCGATCCACTTGCCGGCGTTGAGGTCGACGCGCTTCTTGACGCGGTGCAGCATCAGGTAGCAGCCGTCCCGTTCGATATAGCACAGGGTGGTGTTCATCTTTCGTCTCCTTTCAGGGCGCAGAGCGTCCATTCGATCGCCGCGGCCATGCGCGCCTCGCCGTCCTGGAAGTGGCCGCCCGGGTGAAGGCGCAGCGCCGCAGGGAAGCTGCGGGCCAAAAGCAGCGCGTACAGCCGCTCGGTACACGCCTGCACCTGCGAAAGGCGCGCGTTGCGCGTGTGCGCCTCGCGCTCGCCCAGCGACAGATAGACCGGCCGTGGCGGCAGGGAGGGCAGCGCCGCCTCCATGTAGGGCAGGAATCCGTCGAACCACAGCGAGCCCGACACGCTGGCATAGGCGTCAAAGGGCGCCGCGAGCGTCATGGCGTACAGGCTGAACAGCCCGGCCAGCGAACAGCCGGCGAGCGCGCGTTGCGCGGGTGCAAAGCCCAGCGCGTCGAATGCGCGGGGCAGTGCGTCCGTACACAGCGCCTCAAGAAAGGCGCCGGCGCGCCCCGTGAACGCGTCGCCACGGGCAAACGCGGGCGGCGCGGGCCAGGGGGAGAGGTCGGCGTTCCAGTCGGGGACGGCAAGGCGCACGAGCGAGAGGGCGCGCTCCGACAGGCGCGCGCGCAGGCCCGCCTCGCGCGCGGGATCCCCGGACAGTAGAAAGACGGCGGGCGCATCCGCCGCTCCCCGAACGAGCACCTCGATGGTCACTGAAAGGGCCTCCTCCGGTCCGAAATGGCTTCGAGCTTCTTCTTTGGGGTTCGCGGCCCGGGCGCAATTTCCTGCCGGACGGCGCAAAAACAGAGCGCGGACGGGCTCATGCCCGTCCGCGCTCGTTACAGGGTTCAGCCGACGATGTTCTGCGGCGCGCCGCGCAGGAAGCAGCGCAGGTTCTCCACCGCGATGTCCATCAGGCGCTGGCGGCTCTCCCGCGGCGCCCAGGCGATGTGCGGCGTGATCAGGCAGTTCTCCAGGCCGAGCAGCGGGTTGTCCGGCTGGACCGGCTCGGTGGAGACCACGTCCACCGCCGCGCCGTACAGCTTGCCCGACGTCAGCGCCTCGCGCAGCGCCGCCTCGTCCACCAGCGGGCCGCGGGAGGTGTTGATCAGGATCGCGCCGTCCTTCATCCTGGCGATGGTCTCGCCGCGGATGATGTGCTTCGTCTCGGGGAAGAGCGGGCAGTGCAGCGAGACGACGTCGCTGCGCTCCAGCAGCTCGTCCAGCGGCACGCACTCCTCGGCCTGGACGAAGGCGTCATACGCCAGCACCTGCATGCCGAACGCGCGCGCGATCTGCGCGGTGCGCTGGCCGATGCGCCCATAGCCGACGATGCCCATCGTCTTGCCGCTGAGCTCGATGAGCGGATAGTCCCAGAAGCAGAAGTCCGGGCAGGCAGTCCAGCGCCCCTCTTGCACGGCCTGCGCGTGGTGCGCCACGCGATGGCACAGCTCCAGCAGCAGCGCGAACACGTACTGCGCTACGGCGTCGGTGCCGTAGGTGGGGATGTTGCACACGACGATCCCCCGCTCGCGCGCGGCCTGCACGTCCACCACGTTGTAGCCCGTGGCCAGCACACCGATGAAGCGCACGCTCGGCATCGCCTGGATCAGCTCGCGCGACAGCACGGTCTTGTTGGTGTAGATCGCCTCCGCGTCGCCGATGCGCTCCAGCACTGCCTCCGGCGGCGTGCGGTCGTATACGGTCAGCTCGCCCAGCTCCTGCAGCGGGCCCCAGCTCAGATCGCCGGGATTCTCGGTATATCCATCCAGCACGACGATTTTCATATTTTATCACACCTCCAGCATCGACCAGGCCAGGTCGAGCGTCCGCTTCGCGCCCGACAGCACCATCTCGGGATCCTCGTCCGCCCAGGGCTTGACCTCAAAGGAGACCACCGGCCGCTTGCCCTCGCCCAGGTAGCCGATCTCAAACAGCTTGCGCAGGAAGTCCGCAAGCGTGCGCGCGTCCACCTCGCTGTGGGGGAAGCCGAAGCGCGGGTGCTGATCGCCATAGGCGGGCGCGCCGGGCGTCAGCACGGCGTTGGCGATGTGCGCGTGGCGCAGGTACGGCGCGATCGGCCGCAGGTTGCGCTCGAACGTCTCGCGCAGCTGGACGATGTGGCTCAGGTCCGCCATCAGCCCGAAGAACGGATAGGCCGCGCACATCTCGCGCGCGTAGCGCTCGGCCAGCTCCACCGGTCCGATCAGCGAGCGCTTCTCCACATCCCGGTCGAACACCTCCAGGTTGACCGCCAGGTTCCCCTTTGAGGCGGCGTAGTCGCACAGCTCGCGCGTCGTGCGGCACAGCGCCTGGTAGTGCGCCTCGACCTGCTCTGGATCAAACGGCCCCGCCAGGAAGGCGATGCCCTCCGCGCCCAGCTCGCAGGCCTCGTCGATGCAGGCCTTCATGCGGTTCACGCCGCGCTGGCGGAGCGACTCATCCAGGCTGCACAGGTTCTCGCCGTTGCGCATCAGCTGCGGTTGCGCGCCGTAGGCGATGCCCACGTCCGCCTCGCGCGCGAGCTTGGCCACGCGCTGACGCACGCCCGCGTCCGCGATGCGCGTCAGCTCGATGAAGTCGAAGTAGTCGTCCTCCAGCACGCGCCGCACGCTGCGCTCGATCTCGCCCTCGCCCGTCATGGCAAACGGATAGGCCATGAAGTGCACGAGGCCGGTCCGAAAGTACTTTTTCATGGGTTCCCGCATGGTGTGCCTCCTTGTCTGCAATGTGATGTCCGGGTGCCGGTCCGCCTGGACTGGCGTTTCGTTTATTGAAAAAAGATTTCGTTTATTTAATTTTAGCACGAAAAACGGCGCTTTGCAATGCCTGCACACGGGTTTTGCGCCACCGCCGCCCTGTTTTTTCACGCGGGCATATGGTATAATGAGACATCACAACCGCATGGCGGGAGACGGACATGGGGAGCGAGCGATGAGCAAGCAACTGAACGCCAATCAATCCATTGAAAAGGGCATCCGCATCATTGAGGTGCTGGCGCACAGCGCCGGGCCGCTGCGGCTGTCGCAGGTGGCGGCCGCCGTGGACATGCCTGCCAGCACGGTGCTGCGCATGCTCACGGCGCTCATCGGGTGCGGCTATGCCTATCAGGAGGAGGGCGAGCTCAAGCGCTATGGGCTGACGATGCGCTTTGCCTACATCGGCCAGATGGTCGCGGAGCACTTCAGCCTGCGCGATATTGCGCATGAGCATCTGGCGCGCCTGGCGCAGGAGACGGGCGAGTCGTGCTGCCTGGCCGTTCAGGATGGAGAGCGCGTCCGCTATATGGATGTCGTGGAGGCCGGACAGGGCCTGATCGCCATCCGCCAGCGCGTGGGCGGCACGGCGATGATGCACTGCACCGGCAGCGGCAAGCTGTTCCTCTCCCAGTACGACGAGGCGGCGCTGGAGGCGTTTGTGCGGGCGGGCAACCTGCGCCCGCTGACGCCGCGTACCATCACGCAGGCGGACGCGCTGCGGGGCGAGCTGGAGCGTGTGCGTGCGCAGGGCTATGCGACGGATGACGAGGAGTGCGAGACGGGCATGCGCTGCCTGGCCGCGCCCATCCGGGACGCGGGCGGGCGGATCGTCGCGGTGCTCAGCCTGTCCGGGCCGGTCAGCCGCATGGATGGCGAGCGGATGGAGAGCGCACTGCTGCCCGCAGTGCAGCGTGCGGCGGAGGCGATTTCGGAGCGGGTCGGCGGCGTACAGGCCGGCTGAGGATGTGAACAACGAAAGCCGCCAGGCCTGTGTCCGGCGGCGCGATGAAAGGAGCGCAAAGGGGCATGAAGCTCAACAGGGAGTCGATCGGGGCCGCGCAGGCGTGGCGTGCGGCGGGCATGCGACTGCCGGACTATGACGTGGAGGCGGTCACACGGCGCACGCTGGAGGCGCCGGCGTGGGTGCACTTTGGCGCGGGCAACATCTTCCGCGGCTACGTCGCGCACATCGCCCAGCGGCTGCTGAACGCGGGCCTGGCCGACACGGGCGTGATTGCGGCAGAGACGTTTGACGGCGAGATCCTGCGGCGCATCTACGCGCCGCACGACAGCCTGGCGCTGCTGGTGCGCATGCTGCCGGACGGGCGGTTGGAGAAGGAGGTCGTGGCGAGCATCGCCGCGGGCCTTGACGCGCAGGAGACGGCGGGGCGCGCGCAGCTGGAGCGGATCTTCGCGTCGCCTTCGCTGCAGATGGTCAGCTTTACGATCACGGAGAAGGGCTATGCGCTGACGGGGCTGGATGGCCGGCCGACGCCGCAGGCGCTGGCGGACATGGAGGCCGGGCCGGCGGCGTCGGCCGGCGCGATGGGCGTGGCGGCGGCGCTGCTGCATGCGCGCTACCGCGCGGGCGCATATCCCGTGGCGATGGTCAGCATGGACAACTGCAGCCGCAACGGCGACAGGCTGCGCGACGCCGTGCGGGCGATGGCGCAGGCGTGGTGCGAGCGCGGCCTGGCGGACGCGGGTTTTGCGGCCTATCTGCGGGACGGGCGCGTGACCTTCCCGCTGACGATGATCGACAAGATCACGCCGCGGCCGGATGAGGCCGTGCGCCGCGCGCTGGAGGCGGACGGCCTGGAGGACATGGCGCCCGTCACGACGGCGCGCGGCACGTACATCGCGCCGTTTGTGAACGCCGAAGCGGCGGAATACCTGGTCGTGGAGGACGACTTTCCCGCGGGACGGCCGCCGCTGGAGCGCGCGGGCATCTACATGGCCGACCGCGAGACGGTCAACCGCAGCGAACGCATGAAGGTCATGACCTGCCTGAACCCGCTGCACACGGCGCTGGCGGTGTTCGGCTGCCTGCTGGGCTATACCCGCATCAATGAGGAGATGCGGGACGCGGACCTGCGGGCGCTGGTCGAGCGCATCGGCGCGGTCGAGGGGCTGCCCGTCGTGGAGGACCCGGGCATCATCCGGCCCGAGGCGTTTTTGCGCGAGGTGATCGACGAGCGGCTGCCCAACCCGTACCTGCCCGACGCGCCGCAGCGCATCGCCACGGACACGAGCCTGAAGATCCCCATCCGCTTCGGCGGCACGATCCGCCGCTATGTGGAGCGGCCGGACCTGGACGTGGGGGCGCTCGTGGGCATCCCGCTGGCGATTGCGGCCTGGCTGCGCTATGTGCTGGGCGTGGACGACGGGCTGCGCGCGATGCAGGTCAGTCCGGACCCGCAGCTGCCACAGCTGCGCGCGGCGCTGGCGGGCGTGGAGCCGGGCCGGCCGCAGTCCTATGCGGGCCAGCTGCGCCCGCTGCTGGCGCAGGAGGCGCTGATGGGCGTGGATCTGTGCGCATGCGGTCTGGCCGGCCGCGTGGAGGACTACTTCAAGCGCATGCTTGCAGGGCCCGGCGCGGTGCGCCGCACGCTGCGGGAGGCGCTGGACAGACAGAGCGATCGGGAGGAATGACACATGACGCCCTTTGAACGATGTGAGAACCGGCTGATCTGGCGCGGGCGCGGCGAGACGCTGGCGCTGGAGCCCTGGGGACCGGACAGCCTGTACGTGCGCGCGGCGCTCATGCGCGAGCTGGAGGACACCCGCTGGGCGCTGCTGGATCCTGCGCCCGCCCCGGATGTGGACATCCGGATCGAGGAGGGGCGCGCCAGCATCCGCTGCGGCCGGCTGACGGCGGTCGTGGAGGAGGACGGCTGGCAGCGGCATGCGCGCATCGCCTATTTCAACCAGCGCGGCGAGCTGCTGCTGCGCGAGACGGCCTCGGCCAACGCGCTGCTGCTCAAGAGCCGCAAGTTTGAGCCGCACTTGGGCGGCGACTACGCGATCACCCAGACGTTCGAAGGCCAGCCCGGCGAGCGCCTGTGGGGCATGGGACAGTATCAGGAGGCGCGCGTGGACTGGAAGGGCTGCACGCTGGAGCTGGCGCACCGCAACTCCCAGGCCAGCGTGCCGTTCGTGGTCTCCAGCCGCGGCTACGGCTTCCTGTGGCACAACCCGGCCATCGGCGAGGTGACGTTCGGCGAGAACCGGACGACCTGGCGCGCGGATTCGGCCAGGCAGCTGGAGTACTTCATCACCTGCGGCGACACGCCCGCCGAGATCAGCCTGCACTATGCGCGCGCCACGGGCTTTGCGCCGGTGATGCCCGAGTACGGCCTGGGCTTTTGGCAGTGCAAGCTGCGCTACTGGAACCAGGAGCAGCTGCTGCGCGTGGCGCGGGAGTACAAGCGCCGCGGGCTGCCCATCGACGTGATCGTGTGCGACTTCTTCCACTGGCCGCGCATGGGCGACTACCGGTTCGACCCGGAGTTCTTCCCCGACCCCGCGGCGATGGTGCGCGAGCTCAAGGCCATGGGCATCGAGCTGATGGTCAGCGTCTGGCCGCAGGTGGCGCTCACCAGCGAGAACTACCAGGAGATGCTCCAGCAGGGCCTGCTCGTGCGCGCCGAATATGGAGAGCAGATCGGCATGCGCTTTGTCGAGGACAGTATGTTCTACGACGCGACCAACCCGCGCGCGCGCCGGTATGTGTGGGAGAAGTGCAAAAAGAACTACTATGACAACGGCATCCGGCTGTTCTGGCTGGATGAGGCCGAGCCCGAATACGGTACCTATGACTACAAGGCCTACCGCTATCTGCTGGGCAGCAACCAGCAGGTGGGCAACCTCTACCCCCAGCAATACGTGCGCGGCTTTTACGAGGGCCTGCGGGAGGCGGGCGAGGAGCGGCCCGTCAGCCTGGCGCGCTGCGCATGGGCGGGCAGCCAGCGCTACGGCGCGCTGGTGTGGTCGGGCGACGTCATGTCCACGTGGGAGGACTTCCGCAAGCAGGTCTGCGCCGGGCTGAGCATGGGCTTTGCGGGCATCCCGTGGTGGACGACGGACATCGGCGGCTTCCATCACGGCAACCCCGAAGACCCGGGCTTTCGCGAGCTGCTCGTGCGCTGGTTCCAGTGGGCGTGCTATTGCCCCGTCATGCGCCTGCATGGCGACCGCCAGCCCGCGCAGCCCGTGCGCCGCGCGGACGGCACGCCCTGCCTGAACTCCGGCAGCGACAACGAGGTCTGGAGCTTTGGCGAGGAGGCGTATCCCATCCTGGTCAAGTACATGCGCCGCCGCGAGCAGCTGCGCCCGTATGTGCGCGCGCTGATGCAGGAGGCGCACGAGACGGGGCGGCCGCTGCTGCGCGCGATGTTCTACGAATACCCACAGGAGCCTGCCTGCGACGGCCTGAAGGACCAATACATGTTCGGCGCGGATTACCTCGTCGCGCCCGTGCTTGAGCCGGGCGTCCGCAGCCGTCAGGTCGT
The DNA here is from genome assembly GCA_018713325.1 of Candidatus Onthenecus intestinigallinarum. Taxonomy (GTDB): domain Bacteria; phylum Bacillota; class Clostridia; order Christensenellales; family Aristaeellaceae; genus Beduinella; species Beduinella intestinigallinarum. The sequence continues at coordinate 28,220 of DVFJ01000008.1, forward strand.
GCTGCCCGCGGGCAGCCGCTGGGAGAACGCCGACACCGGCGAGGTGTACGAGGGCGGACAGACCGTCTGCGCGCCCGCGCCGCTGGATGTCATCCCCGTCTTTTGCAGGCGGTAAGCGACAGACAAAAGGAGAGATTGCATGGCGACGATCACCCTCAACCCCGCCAGGAGCCGGGGCACCATCCACCGCAACATCTACGGCCACTTCGCCGAGCATCTGGGCCGGTGCATCTATCAGGGCCTGTTCGTGGGCGAGGACAGCCCCATCCCCAACGTCAAGGGCATGCGCACGGACGTGGTGGAGGCGCTCCGGCGTATCGGCGTGCCCGTGCTGCGCTGGCCGGGCGGATGCTTTGCCGACGAGTACCACTGGGAGGACGGCATCGGCCCCCAGGAGAGCCGCAAGCGCATGGTCAACACCAATTGGGGCGGCGTGGTGGAGGACAACTCCTTCGGCACGCACGAGTTTCTGGAGCTGTGCGCGCAGCTGGGCTGCGAGCCGTACATCAATGCCAACGTCGGCAGCGGCACCGTGCGCGAGATGTCCGAGTGGGTTGAGTACCTCAACAGCGACGGCGACTCCACCGTCGTGCGCCGCCGCTGGGCGAATGGGCGCAAGGACGCATGGGGCGTCAAATACTGGGGCGTGGGCAACGAGAGCTGGGGCTGCGGCGGCAACATGCGCCCGGAGTACTACGCCGACGAATTCCGCCGCTACGCCACCTTCTGCCGCCGCTACGGCGACCACGCGCTGTACAAGATCGCCTGTGGCCCCAATGCGGACGACTATGCCTGGACGGAGACGCTCATGCAGCGCGCCGGGCGGTTCATGGACGCGCTGACGATGCATTACTATACGCTGTGCGTGGACTCCTGGGACGTGCCCAAGGGCAGCGCGACGCAGTTCGGGCGGTCGGAATTCTACAAGGCGCTGTCTCGAGCCGCGCGCATGGACGAGCTGATTACGCGTCACGACGCGATCATGACGCGCTATGATCCGCAGCGCCGCGTCGGCCTGATCGTCGACGAGTGGGGCGCCTGGTACGACGTCGAGCCGGGTACGAACCCGGGCTTCCTCTACCAGCAGAACACGATGCGCGATGCGCTGATCGCCGCCATCACGCTCAACATCTTCAACCGACACTGCGACCGCGTGGTCATGGCCAACCTCGCGCAGACGGTCAACGTCCTGCAGGCGGTGATCCTGACCGAGGGCGAGCGCATGGTGCTCACGCCGACCTATCACGTCTTTGACCTGTACCGCCCGCACCAGGACGCACGCGAGGTCGACTGCTTTGTCGAGTCGGACGAGGTGGGCGAGGGTGCGTGGCGCATGGGGCAGGTGACGGCCTCGGCCTCCGAGCGGGACGGCGTGCTCACCGTGACGCTGGCGAACCTGAGCGCGGACGCGCCGGCAGACGTGCGCATCGACGGCGCGGGCGCGCACGCGGCGCAGGGGCGCGTCCTCCACGGCGCGATGGACGCCTACAATGACTTTGGCGACGAGCGCCTGACCCCGGCCCCGCTGGCGGGCCTGCGCGTGCAGGACGGCGTCGTGACCGCGCAGCTGCCGCCCTGCAGCGTGGCGGCGGTGCGCATCGAGCGGGCATGAACCGCATGTGCAGGCGCTGCCTGCTGCAGGACATGCCCGACGAGGCGGCGCTGCTGCGGAGCGTGCGCGAGCTGATCGACCTGCTGGAGCCCCGGGCGCGCGCGCCGCAGGAGGCCGTGCGCCGGCGGCTGGAGGCGTGCGCCGCCTGCGCGCACCTCAACGCCGGCACGTGCGCGCTGTGCGGTTGTTACGTCGAGCTGCGCGCGGCCAAGGCGCGGATGAGCTGCCCGGACGTGCCGCCCCGATGGACGCCCACAGACGCATAACCCGGCCCCCGGAGCGAACCTCCGGGGGTCCTGCTTTCCATCGATTGCCGTTTCTGCCTGCGCATAAGCAGGGCGGCAGATTCCATACTAGGCTTGTCGAGGAAAACAACGATAGGAGGCAGACGGGGTGCGAGCAACAGGCATTGTGCGCAGAATCGACGAATTGGGACGCGTGGTCATCCCCAAGGAGATCCGCCGGACGCTGCGGATCCGCGAGGGCGACCCGCTGGAAATCTACACGGACAAGGACGGCGAGGTGATCCTCAAGAAGTATTCCCCGATCGGGGAGATCTCTTCCTTTGCCAAGGACTACACCGAGTCGCTCTTTCGCGCGCTGGGGCACATCGCGTGCATCTGCGACCGGGATATGGTCGTCTCGGCCAGCGGCGTGCCGCGCAAGGAGCTGTGCGACAGGCCCATCAGCCGCGACCTGGAGGCGGCCATTCAGGGACGCCAGGTCGTCAATGTCAACCGCCAGTCCGGCGGCCGGATGCTGGCCGTCACCAACGAGGAGGATGCCGCGGCGTACACCGCGCAGGTCATCTGTCCGATCATCGCCGACGGCGAGTCCATCGGCGCGGTGCTCCTGCTCTCGCGCGAGCAGAACGCCAGGATGGGCGACACAGAGCTCAAGGTCGCCGAAACCACCGCGTCCATCGTTGGCAGACAAATGGAGCAGTAAATAGGCGCTGCAGGAGGTCCTCCTGCGGCGCTTTGCTGTGCGGGCGCGCGCCTTGTACGGAACCTGTCAAAAAGTTGTACTGTCGCCTCTCGATTCTGCTTGAATTCCATGGGGCGTCATGCTATCATTGAGGAAAGTTGTCCGTACAGGAGGCAAGCAATCATGAAAAACGCACGCATGATCGTCGATCGCGATTTCCGCGTCGGCCAGATCGACAAGCGCATCTACGGCTCCTTCCTGGAGCATCTGGGCAGAGCGATTTACACCGGCATCTATGAGCCGGGCCATCCCCTCGCCGACGAGCAGGGATTCCGCACGGACGTGCTGGATCTCGTGCGCGAGATCGGCGTGCCGATCGTCCGTTGGCCGGGCGGAAACTTCGTCTCCGGCTACAACTGGCAGGACGGTATCGGCCCCAAGGAGAGCCGCCCCCGGCGCCTGGATATGGCGTGGTTCTCCACCGAGACGAACGAGGTGGGCATCCACGAGTTCTGCGACTGGGCGAAGAAGGCTGACAGCAGCGTCATGATGGCGATCAACCTGGGCACCCGCGGCGTGGACGAGGCGCGCAACGTCGTCGAGTACTGCAACCACAAGGGCGGCAGCTACTGGTCGGACCTGCGCCGCAAGAACGGCGCGGCGGATCCCTTTGACGTCAAGCTCTGGTGCCTGGGCAACGAGATGGACGGCCCGTGGCAGATCGGCCACAAGACCGCGCAGGAGTACGCGCGCGTGGCGCACGAGGCGGGCAAGGTCATGAAGTGGATCGACCCGACCATCGAGCTGGTGGCCTGCGGCTCCTCTAACCTGAACATGCCCACGTTCGGCGACTGGGAGCGCACCGTGCTGGAGGAGGCGTATGACACCGTCGACTACCTCTCCCTGCACCAGTACTACGGCAATCCCGACGACGATACCCCGCACTTCCTCGCCCGCAGCGCGCACATGGACGACTTCATCCGCACCGTCATCAGCATCTGCGACGCGGTGCAGGGCAAGAAGCACAGCAAGAAGAAGATCAACCTCTCCTTCGACGAGTGGAACGTCTGGTTCCACTCCAACGGCCACGATCAGCAGTACTACGACAGCCGCGTCTGGCACGAGGCTCCGCCGCTGCTGGAGGACGACTACACCTTCGAGGACGCGCTGCTGGTGGGCAGCATGCTCATCACCATGCTGCGCCACGCGGACCGCGTGAAGGTGGCGTGCCTGGCGCAGCTGGTCAACGTCATCGCCCCGATCATGACCAAGGCGGGCGGCGGCGCGTGGCGCCAGACGATCTTCTATCCGTACATGCACGCCTCCCGCTACGGTCGCGGCACGGCGCTGCTGCCGGTGCTGGATGCGCCGACCTATGAGACCAAGGACCTGGGCGCCGTGCCCTGCGTCGACGCCATCGCGGTGGAGAACGAGGACGGCGGCGTGACGGTCTTCGCGGTCAACAAGGACCTGACGGAGGACGTTTGCCTGACGGTCGACCTGCGGGCCTTCCCCGGCCTGCGCGTGGCGGAGCACATCCAGCTGCACCACGACGACGTCAAGGCGCGCAACACCCTGGAGAACCCCAACGAGGTTGCGCCGACGGCGGGCGAGGGCGGCAAGATTGAGGACGGCCGGCTGCAGGTGCGCCTGGGCAACCTCAGCTGGAACGTCATCCGCCTGGAAAAGGCCGAGTAAGGCGTCATCAAAGAAGCGGATATACCGACGGTATATCCGCTTTTTACTGCACAAAAAAAGCGGCCCGGAATCTCCGGACCGCCGCTGTTTTGTTCAAGGGCTCAAGGCATGCGCGCGATCGCGTCCGCCAGCGCCCTTGCGTTCTGCTCGGGCGTCGCCCAGCTGGTCACAAAGCGCACGGCCGTGCGTCCGTCCGGCAGGGGCGACCAGACCTGGAAGCCGAAGTCGCGCGAGAGAAAGTCCATCTGCGCCTGCGTCAGAATGGGGAACAGCTGGTTTGTCGCCGTCTGCACGAAGAACGGCACGCCGCGCGCCGTCAGCGCCGCGCGCACGATCTGCGCCATGGCGTTGGCGTGGCGCGCCAGATCCATGCACAGGCCGTCCGCGAGCAGCACGTCAAACTGCCGCCCCACGACGAAGCCCTTGGCCAGCATGCCGCCGCGGTTCTTGATCAGATAGCGGAAGTCGGGCTTGAGCGAGGGATGGACGACGACCATCGCCTCGCCCAGCAGCGCGCCGTTCTTTGTGCCGCCGATGTAGAACGCGTCGCACAGGCGCGGCAGGTCGGCAAACGTCACGTCGCAGCCCTCGCTGGCCAGCGCGCTGCACAGCCGCGCGCCGTCCATGTACAGGTACATCCCCAGCTCGTCGCAGGCCGCGCGCAGCGCCCGCAGCTCGTCCAGGCTGTACACCGTGCCCAGCTCGGACGCATTGGAGATGAACGCCACCCGCGGGCGCACCATGTGCTCGTCCGTATGCGTGGCCACGACGGCGCGAAGCGCTCCGGCGGTCAGTTTGCCGTTCTCGGCCGGCACGGAGAGGATCTTGTGCCCCGCGCCTTCGACCGCGCCGGTCTCATGCGTGTTGATGTGCCCGCAGTCCGCACACACGACCGCCTCGTGCGGCCGCAGGAACGCCGTCAGCGCGATGAGGTTGGCGCTGGTGCCGCCAACGAGCAGGTGCACGTCCGCCTCCGGGCAGCCAATCAGCGCGCGGACTCGCTCGTGCGCGCGCAGCGACACCTCGTCCAGCCCATAGCCGCAGCACTGGGACAGGTTCCCGGCCTGCATCCCCTCCAGAACGCGCGGATGCGCGCCTTCGCTGTAGTCGTTCAGAAACAGAATCATCTCAAGCCCCTCTTTTCTGGCGTGAATCTACCCAGCAGTGTAGCACAAGGCGGCGAAAAACACAAGCAGGCCCTGTTGGCAGGCGGACATTGGACGCAATGACTGGACGAAATAGACAAAATCTGATATACTGACATCAGCAAACCGATGAAGCGGCGCCAGGCCGCAGGAAAAGAGGAGAATCGGAGCATGAATACGACGCTTGTCATCATGGCGGCGGGCATGGGCTCGCGCTACGGCGGCAACAAACAGGTGGCCCAGATCGGGCCCGGCGGCGAGATGCTGATGGAGTACTCCATATACGATGCGTTGCGCGCAGGGTTTACCAAGGTGGTGCTCATCATCAAGCGCGACATGCTGGAGACGGTCAAGGGCCTTGTCGGCGATCGCGTCGCCCAGCGGGCGCAGGTGGAATACGTCTTTCAGGACTTCTCGTCCATCCCCGCGTTCTATTCGGTGCCCGCGGAGCGCAAAAAGCCGTTTGGCACGGTGCACGCCATCCTGTGCGCACGTGACGTCGTGCACGAGCCCTTTGCCGTGCTCAATGCCGACGACTACTACGGCGTGCCCGCGTTCGAGTCGATGCACGCCTGTCTGCAGCAGCTCGCGCCCAGCGGGGACGCCGCCATGGTCGGCTATCGCCTGCGCAACACGGTCTCCGAGCACGGCACGGTCACGCGCGGCGTGTGCACAGTGCGGGATGGCCGCCTGGCAGGCGTGACGGAGACGTACGGCATCCGTCCGTTCCCGGATGGCAGCATCCGCGATACGCACGAGGACGGCGCGGGCGTGCCGCTGGACCCGGACGCGCTGGTCTCCATGAACTTCTGGGGCTTTACGCCGTGGATCTTCGAGGCAGGCGCGGCGTACTTTGACGCGTTTCTGCGCGGCCTGCCGGCCGACAGCCTCAAGGGCGAGTGCCTGCTGCCCGTCATGGTCGACGAGCTGATGCGTGCGGGCCGGCTGTCCGTGCGCATGCTGTCCACGGACGCGGCATGGTTTGGCATGACCTATCAGGAGGACCGGCCGCGCGTGGCCGAGGCGCTGCGCGCGCTGCACGCGTCGGGCGTCTACCCGCCCACACTCAAGGCGTGACGGACGCGACAACCGGGCGCCGGAAGCTGCGGCTTCCGGCGCATTTTGTCAGACGGATGGAGGGAAGGCGCGCATGCGCCGCATATGAACAGGACGATCGGCATTCTGGCCCACGCGGACGCGGGCAAGACGACGCTCAGCGAGCAGATTCTCTGCCTGGCGGGCGTGCTGCGCGCGCCGGGACGCGTGGACCATCAGGACGCGTTCATGGATTCGGACGCGATGGAGCGCCGCCGGGGCATCACGATCTTTTCCGGCCAGGCGGTCTTTGCGCTTGGCGAAAACCGCTATACGTTGCTGGACACGCCGGGCCATGCGGATTTTTCCGCCGAGATGGAGCGCGCGCTGCAGGCGCTGGATGCGGCGATCCTCGTCGTCAGCTGCGTGGAGGGCGTGCAGAGCCACACGGAGACGATCTGGCGGCTGGCGCGCCGGGCCGGGCTGCCGGCCTTCTTCTTCCTGAACAAGACGGACCGCGTGGGCGCGGATGTGGACCGCACGCTCGCCGCCATCCGCAAGCGCCTGACGCCGGACTGCGCGCTGTTTGGCGAAGGGGCGGCGCAGGGCCGCTTTTCCGACGCGGAGCGGGAGGAGATCGCCGCGCGCGACGAGGCGCTGCTGGAGCGCTACCTGGAGGATGGCGCGACGGACGCGGCATTCATGGAGGCTGCGCGGCGCGAGGTGGCGCAGGGACGGCTGTTCCCGGCGTTCAGCGGCGCGGCCCTGCGCGGCGAGGGCGTCGAGGCGCTGCTGTATGGCCTGGACGCGCTGTTGACGACCGACTACGCGTCGCGCCTGGACGAGCCGTTTGCCGCGCACGTGTTCCGCGTGCGCCGGGACGGCCAGGGGGCGCGGGAGACGCACATGAAGGTGCTCGCGGGCAGGCTGCGCGTCAAGGACGAGGTGCAGGCGCTGACGGCGGACGGCGGGACGGCGCGTGAGAAGGCGCACGAGCTGCGCGTCTATCACGGCGAGCGCTACCGTTCCGTTGCACAGGCCGGCGCGGGCGAGGTCGTCGCAGTGACGGGGCTGGCCCTGCCGCTGCCCGGCGACCGCATCGGCGACCGGCCCGCCCGCGCGCGGTTTGAGACGCGGCCGATGCTGCGCGCCCGTGCGCTGTTCGGCCCGCCGCTGCAAAAGGACGCCGTGCTGGCCGCGATGCGCCAGCTGGAGCAGGAGGATCCCGCGCTCTCGGTCGGCGTCGACCCGGACACGGGCGAGCCGGAGGTCAGCGTCATGGGCCCCATCCAGCTGGAGGTGCTTCAGGAGCTGCTGCGCACGCGCTTTGCGATGGATGTGCGCTTTGGCGACAGCCGCATCCTGTACCTGGAGACGATCGCAGCGCCGGCGATGGGCGTGGGGCACTACGAGCCGCTGCGCCACTATGCGGAGGTGCATCTGCGCCTGACGCCCGGCCCGCGCGGCAGCGGCGTGACATTCCAAAGCGTATGCCCGGTGGATGTGCTGGCGCTCAACTGGCAGCGGCTGATCGGGACGCATGTGCTGGAGCGTGCGCATCGCGGCGTGCTGACCGGCGCGCCGCTGACGGACGTGTGCGTGACGCTTGTGACGGGGCGCGCGCACCTGAAGCACACGGAGGGAGGCGACTTCCGCGAGGCGACGTATCGCGCGATCCGGCAGGGGCTGATGGGCGCGCAGAGCGTGCTGCTCGAGCCGGTGTGCCGTTTTGCGCTGAGCGTGCCCCAGGGCGCGCTGGGCCGCGTGCTCGCAGACCTGACGCGCCTGCGCGCGGACTTTGAGGCGCCGCAGCAGACGGATGAAATGGCGTCGATCGAGGGCCTGTGTCCTGCCTCGACGTTCATGCGCTATCCCGCGGCGTTCACGGCGGCGACGCACGGGCGCGGCACGGTCTCCTACGCGCTGTCGCACTATGCGCCCTGCCACGACGCGGAACAGGTCGTTGCGGCGGCGGCATACAATCCGCTGGCCAGCCTCGCGGATACGCCGGATTCGGTGTTTTGCAGCCATGGTGCGGGCTTCAACGTCAGCTGGCGCGAGGCGCCCGCCTGGGCGCACTGTCCGCCGCCGGAGCGGGAGACAAGACCGTTTGTGCCGTAAGGGGGAACGCGTCCGGGATTCCTGGAGGACTGAGAAGGAAATGTGCCGCTGTTCGTCCGGAATAGGTGAAGGACAATTCGCAAGGCCGGGCGCGCTGAAAAAACGGATTTTGTAAAACCGGCGTTGAACGTGAAACCCGACAGTATGCGATCGTCGTGCCGGAGAAGAAGCGCTGACCGGTTCGGCGCGTGCAAGCCAACAGCCCTGCGCCACAGAGAAAGGCGCAGGGCTGTCGAATGTAGACAGGCGTCGGGGGACGATTACCGTTCGCCCTCCTGCTCGACGGCGTGGGCGGCGTCGGGGAAGGAGAGGTTCGCCTCGCGCGCGATGCGGGCGACGTCGTCGGACTCGGGCTTCTCGCGGCGCACGCCGTATCCCTCCGAGCGCTTGAAGCGCACGGGCCCAAAGCGCGTGGGGCGCGTCTCCTGCGTGCGCGTGGAGAGAACATAGCGTTCCTGTACGCAGCAGCGCACGCCCAGCGTCGTGGTCTGCTCCAGCATCAGGCGCGCAAAGCGCGGCGCTTCGTCCTCCGGGCAGATGCAGCCCAGCAGCACGCCGGGGCGGTTCTTCTTCATGAACAGCGGGGCGGTGTATACATCCAGCGCGCCGGCGGAGAGCAGGGCCTCCGACGCGAAGGCGACGGCCTCCGGCGTCATGTCGTCCAGATTGCAGCGCAGCTCGGCGACGCGCGGCTGCAGGTCGTCATGCTCGCCCAGGAACGCGCGCAGGCAGTTGGCGACGGGAAAATCCTTCTTGCCCATGCCGTAGCCGATCCGCTCCGTCGCCATGGCCTCCATCGGGCCAAAGGCGTCGACGAAGTATTTGAGCAGCGCCGCGCCCGTCGGCGTGCACAGCTCGCCCTCGACGCGGCCCGCGTTGCAGGGCACGCCGCGCAGAATGGAGGCCGTCGCGGGCGCCGGTACCGGCAGGATGCCGTGCGCACAGCGCACGTGACCATAACCTGTGCTGACGGGCGAGGCGATCACGCGATCCGGCGCGATGCGCTCCATCAGCATCGACACGCCGACGATGTCGGCCACGGCGTCCAAGGAGCCGACCTCGTGAAAGTGGATCTCCTCCACCGGCCGGCCGTGCGCCTCAGCTTCCGCCTGCGCGATCAGCGCATAGACCGCCAGCGCGTCGCGGCGGACGGTGTCGGAGACGGGAAGCCCTGCAATGATCGATTCGATCTCGCGCATGCCGGCGTGGTGATGATGCGCATGGGCATGTTCATGCGCATGCTCGTGCTCATGTTCATGTTCATGCGCATGCTCGTGCTCATGGGCATGGACATGCTCGTGCATATGCTCATGCGCATGCTCGTGCGCATGGGGATGGACGAACGCATGCGGGGATACGTGCGCGCCGTCGCCATGGACGTCGAGGCTTTCCTCTGCCTCGCCGTGCACGGTGACGGACATGTGGATGCCGCTGATGCCGCACTTGGCGGAGGGCTCCATCTCCACGCGCACGCCGGGCAGGCCCAGGGCGTTCATCTCCCGCACGAAGGCGTGCGGATCGTCCAACAGGCCGGCGAGCGCGCCCAGAAGCATGTCGCCCGACGCGCCCATCGCACATTCCAGGTAGAGCAGTTTCATTCCTCGATTCCCCCCATCGTATTGATCCGGTGCGCAAGGAAACCTGCGCCGAAGCCGTTGTCGATATTGACGACGCTCACGCCGCTGGCGCAGGCGTTGAGCATGGACAGCAGCGCCGCCACGCCGTGAAAGCTCGCGCCATAGCCGACGCTGGTCGGGACGGCGACGACGGGACAGTCGACCAGGCCGCCGATGACGCTGGCCAGCGCGCCCTCCATGCCCGCCACCGCGACGACGACGCGCGCGCGCATCAGGTCGTCCACGTGTGAGAGCAGGCGATGTAGTCCGGCGACGCCCACGTCGTACAGGCGCGTCACATGGCTGCCGAGCGTCTCGGCGGTCAGGGCGGCCTCTTCGGCGACGGGCATGTCGCTGGTGCCGCCCGTGGCGACGACGACGTTGCCGCGCAGCGCAAGCGGGCGCGGCGCCGCGACGGCGATGCGCGATACGGGGTCATAGCGGGCCTCGACGCCCGCGCACACGGCCGCGCCCTGCTCAGGCGACAGGCGCGTGATCAGGATGTTCGTCGAGCCCGCGGCGATCAGGCGCTGCGCGATGCCGACGATCTGCTCGGGCGTCTTGCTCTGTCCGTAGATGACCTCGCCCACCCCCTGGCGCAGCGCCCGGTGGTGGTCGATCTTGGCATATCCCAGGTCCTCAAAGGGCTGCGCGCGCAGGCGCAGCGCGGCCTCCTCGGGCGAGAGCGCGCCTGAGCGCACCTGTTGCAGAATCGAAAGGGTGTCCAAACTCAATCCCTCGCTTTCAGGTCGAGCAGCACGGCGTCAAAGACGCCGTCCAGTGCGCTCAGGATCTGTGTGCGCTGTGCGACGGCGCGTTCCAGCTGGGCGGCAGGCAGCTGAATGCGCGCCGCGCTGCCGTACAGCCGCACGCGCAGGTCGGAAAAGCCCATCGCGCGCAGCGCATCCTCCGCGCGCTCCACACGCGCGAGCGCCTCCGCCTCAATGGCCACGCCCGCAGGCACGCGCGTGGCCAGGCACGCATAGGCGGGCTTGTCCCACGTGAACAGTCCGGCCTCGTGCGAGAGCGCGCGCACCTGCGCCTTGGTCAGGCCGGCTTCGCGCAGCGGGGAGCGCACGCACAGCTCGCGCAGCGCGCGCATGCCGGGCCGGTCCGAGGCGTCGTCGGAGGCGTTGGTGCCGTCGATCATCAGGTCGTAACCGTCGGCTTTGGCCGCGCGGAGCATCTGCCCGAACATCGCGCGCTTGCAATGATAGCAGCGGTCGGCCGGGTTGGCGCGCACCGTATCCAGCGCCAGGATGTCCAGCGGCACGACGGTCATCTGCGCGCCGAGCTCCCGCGCAAGGCGCTGCGCGTCCGCAAGCTCGAAGGCGGGCTGAAACGCGGTGTGCACGCAATAGGCGCGCACGTCACAGCCGAAGCGCCGGGCGGCATGGAGCAGGTATGCGGAGTCCGCGCCGCCGGAGAACGCCAGCGCCGCGCGCGGATGCTCGTGGAAAAAGGCCGAAAGGCGCGATTCGGCTGCGCGCGTGGCCGCGTCGATGGGATGGAGCATCGGATCCCCCTCCGTTCGGTATGGATACTCCCCAGTATAGCACGCCCTGCGCGGCGTGTATAGCGCCGTTTTCAGCGGATGCGCTCACTTGGCTGCGGAAAACCAAAACGCCTCGTCCAGCCAGGACATCAGCGTATCGTCGATTTCATCCTCTGCCACGACCAGGACGTGGTGCGTCCAGCGATTGGGGTACGCCTCGACGGCCTGCGCGATGCGCGGCGACTCCTTGCGGCAGGGCAGGCCAAAGGAGACCAGCAGATATGCCTCCGGCCAGCCCTTGACCCTGCGCCAGGGCAGCGAGGCCATCGCAAAGACGTGGCGGTTGCGAAAGGAAATCTGGGTTTTGGCGACCCGGACGTCCATGTCCGGGTATGCGCGCTCCAGCTTCTCTCGGAGCGCGGCGTACAGCGGCAGCATCTGCGGCATGCGGTTGAAGAACGCGATCTCGTCAAAGGACATCTCCCGGCCTCCTCTGGAACGCGAATACAGCAACATTTTGCGGCAACGCCTGGATTTTGTCAAGTGGAGGGGCGCAAAGAAAACCCGCCGTTTCCGAGGGAAACGGCGGGTGGGCCGGACACGGGCGCAGGGTTTTACTTTTCGACCGCCGGACCGACGCCGTAGTATACCTGATTCTCCATGAGCGGAACGCCTGCGTCGGCGAAGAGCTCCTGCACGGTGACGCACAGAAATCCGCGCCGGTTCAGCGCCTCGACGATGGACTGCGTGTAGCGGTAGGCGCCCTTGTTGATGTCGTGCATGAGCACGATGTCGCCGTCCTCGACACTGTAAATCACGCGGTCGGCGATGTGGGCGTAGGCGTCGTTGCCGGAGTCCGCGCTGCTCAGCGACCAGTGGATCAGCGGATAGCCGATGCCGTTCTCCACATAGAAGTCGTCGCTGCCGCCGGGCGTGCGCATCAGGGTGGGCGGGACGCCCGTGACGGCGCTCAGCTCGTCGGCAAAGCGCTGCTTCCAGTCAAAGGCATCCTGCACGTTCATATCGTATGAATAGATGTGATAGTAGCCATGACTCTGCACGGAAAAGCCCGCATCCTGCTGGCGGCAGAGGGTGTCGTGGTTCTGGGCGATGTTTTTCCCCACGACGAAGAACGTCGCGCTCGCCGCGCCCAGGCGCAGGCGGCTGAGCACGTTCATCGTGTAGGAGCGCGCGCCGCCGTCGTCATACGTCAGCGCGACCATGCGAAAGCGGCTGTTGTCGGTCTGGGCCTGCGCACGCGGCGTCATGTGGGGGCGAATCTGCGGATAGTAGAGGACGACGTGCAACAGGGTGTTTTTGCCCGGATACAGCGCGTCCGCGCGGTAGGTGAGCGTCAGGCGCGCGGCGCCCAGCGTGAAGGGCGCGTCCTGCAGGCTCTCCGGCCGGCACAGCGCGTCCAGCGCGGCGGCGTCCGGCTCCTCCTGCGGAAAGGCGGCGGTCAGCTGTTCGCGCACGGCCTGCGAGAGCAGCGCCCAGGCCGGGCTGTCCGGCGCGAACACGTCGGTGAGCAGGATGCGCTCGCCCGTCTCGATGTCGTATACCCGGGCGTCGTAGTCGACCCACAGCTGCTCGCGGTCCGCCGCCACGCGCGCGACGGTCAGAAAGCTCATCCAGCTCGTGCCCGTGCGCGAGATGTACGGCCCCACGTCCAGGCAGGCGTCGGCCAGCTTGGCGCGCGCCGGCAGCCGATCCCGGTTGGCCTCCGCCATTTCATCCACCAGCGCGCGCATATCCGCATCGACCTGGTCGTTTTGCGTGTCCGGATAGACGCGCAGGATGGAGCTGTCGCGCGATACCGTCTCCTGACGCTCCTCCTGCGTCACCTGTAAAAAGTAGGGCATGGCGTCATAAAAGCTGCCTTCGCTGTGGGCGAAGCAGGGCGTCAGGGCAAAGGTCAGCGCAATCAGGCAGACGAGGGATCGCATCGGTGAGCTCCTCCATTGACAGAGATGGGCTGCATTTGGCGCTTTTCATCCGGCAGCCCCATATGATACAATGCACGGTAAGCTGCAAAAGGCATCGGAAGGGGAGGGAACGGGATGGTCTATGACAACATTCTGGAGGCGGTCGGGCACACGCCGATGATCCGACTGCGGCGCATGGCGCCCGAGGGCGCGCAGGTGCTGGTCAAGTTCGAGGGCCTGAACGTCGGCGGCTCGATCAAGACGCGCACGGCGCTGGCGATGATCGAGGACGCGGAGCGGCGCGGGCTGATCGGGCCGGACACGGTCATCGTCGAGCCGACGAGCGGCAACCAGGGCGTCGGCCTGGCGCTGTGCGGCGCGGTCAAGGGCTACCGGGTGCGCGTGATCATGCCCGACTCGGTGTCGCAGGAGCGCCGCAAGCTCGTGCGGCAGTACGGCGCGCAGGTCGTGCTGGTGCGCGACGAGGGCGACATTGGCGCATGCATCGCGGCATGCCGGCGCATGGCGGACGAGATGGCGCGGGAGGATCCGCGCGTCTTTGTGCCCGGCCAGTTTGACAATCCGGCCAATCCGGAGGCCCACCGCCGCAGCACCGCCCGGGAGATCCTGGAGCAGGCCGGCGACGTGGACGGCTTTTGCGCGGGCTTTGGCACGGGCGGCACGCTCACCGGCATCGGCGAAGTGCTGCGCGCGCACAATCCGCGCGTGGCGATCTGGGCGGCCGAGCCGGAAAACGCGGCCGTCCTCTCGGGCGGCCGGGTCGGGTCGCATGTGCAGATGGGGATCGGCGACGGCCTCGTGCCGGGCAATTTGAATACGGCGCTGGTAGATCGCGTCTGCATCGTCTCCGACGCGCAGGCGCTGCAGACCGCCCGGGATCTGGCGCGCCTGGAGGGCCTGATGTGCGGCATCTCCAGCGGCACGAACGTCGCCGCGGCGCTCGAAATGGCCCGGGCGCTGGGGCCGGGCAGGCGGGTCGTCACCGTGCTGCCCGATACGGCGGAGCGCTACTTCTCCACGCCGCTGTTCGACGCGTAGGCGTCAGACCATCTGCTCCAGGAAGTAGGGCAGCTGCCTGCGCCACCACGGCCAGTCGTGCGCGACGTCGTAGCCCCAGAAGTCCACCCAGCCGTGGATGCCCTTCTCCCGGAAGATCTCCGCGAGCCGGCGGTTGGAGGGCAGCATCTCGTGCTCCCACGCGCCCTGGCCCACGCACAGGACGATCTGCCGCGCGTTGTACAGCGCGATGTAGGGGTGATCCGCCGGCATGTTGGCAAGCGAGTCCACCGGCGAGTTCAGATACGCCAGCTCGTCGAAGGCGTCGCCGAAGAAGTAGTGCGCGTCGTACAGGCCCGACAGCGCGATCACCCCGCCGAACAGCTCCGGCCGGCGGAAGAAAAAGTTCGCCGCGTGGAACGCGCCCATCGAGCAGCCCGTCGTCACGATGCCGCCGTGGTCCGCGCCGTTGATCTCCCAAACGCGCGGGATGAGCTCGTCCACCACATAGGAAAACCACCGCTCGTGCTGCTCCAGCCGCTCGCGCGGCGCGCGCCACGCCGCCGACCACGTCTCCCGGTCGATCGAGTCGCAGCAGAAGATCTGCACGCGCCCCGCGTCGATCAGATGGCCCACGCAGTCGACCATGCCGTTGTCCTTGAAGTCGAAAAACCGTCCGTCCTGGGACGGAAAGGCCAGCACCGGCCTCCCCGCGTGGCCGTATACCTT
Source organism: Candidatus Onthenecus intestinigallinarum (assembly GCA_018713325.1). Lineage (GTDB taxonomy): Bacteria > Bacillota > Clostridia > Christensenellales > Aristaeellaceae > Beduinella > Beduinella intestinigallinarum. The sequence continues at coordinate 43,540 of DVFJ01000008.1, forward strand.
GAACTCCATGTCCCGCCCGAGCGCGCGGGCGTACTCGCGAAAATACTGCTCCTGCATCGGTCGTCCCCCCTGTTGCCGGTCTGTTGAAAAATGGATGTCTTTAGTAGTATACGGATCGTACGGCGGCCTGTCAAGCGCAAATGGGCTTGACAAACCGGGGATGGATCGGGTACTATGATTATATAAGACACCATGTCTTGTTTTGGAGAGGAGGGCGCCGCATGAAATCCAAGCGATTGCCGGAGGCGGAGTTTCAGGTGATGCAGGTGATTTGGGACGCGCAGCCGCCGGTGACGACCTCCGCGGTGATGGAAAAGCTCGGGCGCGAGCGGGGCTGGAAGATCCAGACGGTGGTCTCGCTCTTTGGACGGCTGACGGAGCGCGGCTTTTTGCGCGTGGAGCCGGGGGCCGGGCGCGGACGCGCCTTTTATCCGCTGATCACGCGCGAGGACTATCTGCGCATGGAGACGGAATCGTTTGTAAGCCGCTATCACAACAACAGCGTTGCCAGTCTGATCGGCGCGCTGCGGCGGGACGAGCTGACGGAAGCGGACCTGGACGAGCTGACGCGGTTTGTGAAGGAAGCCAGGGAAAAGGGGCGGTGACGTATGGGGGGATTCCTGCTGAACCTCCTGGAGTGCACGCTGACGATGACGGCCCTTTCCTGCCTGCTGCTGGCGCTCACGCCGCTGCTCGAGCGGCGCTACAGCCCGCGCTGCCTGTACGCGCTGTGGCTGGTCGTGCTGGTGGGCTTTGCCGTGCCGGTGCGGCCCGGAGACGCGCCCCAGGCGATGACGGTGACGCTGCACGCGCCGGAGGCCATGTCGGCAGCGTCGCTTCAGACCGCTTCGCCCGAGGCGCGCGACGGCACGCCCGAAGGCGAGCAAGCGCCCACCCGCGCGCAGGCCGGGGAGGCGCGGGCCCCTTCGGCGGCTCCGCGCATGACGCTTTCGCCCGTGCAGACGGCGTTTGCCATATGGCTGCTGGGCGCGGCCGTATGGCTGGCCGCAGCGGCCGTCGCGCATGCGCGCTTCCTGCGCACGGTGCGGCGCTGGGGCCGGTCGGTCGGGGAGAAGGAGCCGCTGGACGCGCTGGCCCGCGCGAAGGCCCGCGCCGGCGTGCGGCGGCACGTGTGGCTGCGCCGGTGCCCGGCTGTGGCCAGCCCCATGCTCGTGGGCGTGCTGCGCCCCGTCATCCTGCTGCCGGATACGGCGCTGGCCGGCCCCGCGCTGGAGCTGGTGCTCCTGCACGAGCTGCATCACCTGCGCCGGGGAGACATCCCCGTCAAGCTGCTGCTGGTACTGGTGCGCGGGATGCACTGGTTCAACCCGATCATGCACTGGGTGGACCGGGCGCTGGCCTATCACTGCGAGGCCTCGTGCGACGCGTGGGTCATGCGCGGCGCGGACCTGGATGCGCGCCAGTACTACAGCGAGACGCTCATCGGCGTCATTCGCCGTGAGTCGGGGACGCGCTCCGCGCTGTGCACGAGCTACTATGGCGGCGTGAACGGCATGAAGCGCCGCATCCTGTCGATCATGGACACGAGCAAGAAGCGCGTGGGCGTGCTGGCCGCATGTCTGACGGTGGCGCTGACGCTCGGCACGGGCCTGGCGCTGGAGCTGGAGCCGGAGGAGGAGACGGCGGCTGTGGCGGCCCCAGTATCGACGGCGGCTCCAGAAGCGACACAGACGCCGGACAGGCAGGCCCTTCGCGGCGTCACGGTGACGGTCTCCGGCACGCGCGGCGTGGGCACGCGGCTGTGCGCAGAGCCGGATGCGACGCTGTGGGAGACGCCGCTGGCGGTCTACTATGACGGCGCGACGTTTTATGCGGAGCGCATCTATGCGGGCGAGGACTGGGCCTACGGCTCCTTTGGGGAAGGGGCGGTCTACGGATACGTGCCGCTGAGCGATCTGGTGGGCGCGACCGTTCCGCGCAATGTGCAAGCTGCGTCCATGCCGTGTGGCGTCGTCACAGCCCAGACCTTGCTGCTGTCGGGGGCGCAGAGCGACGCGCAGGCGACCGGCCTGCTCGGCGCGGGTACGGAGGTGACGGTGTGGGGACGTGTCGGGGACTGGTACCACGTGCAGGCGGGAGAACAGGCGGGCTTTGTCCCAATTTGGAGCGTGAGGGTGAACGACGCGTTCGCGGCCACCGTGCAAAAATCGCTGCCCCGGGCGTTTGAGCTGCAGCGCTCGCCGGAGGCGATCCGCAGCGAGGAGACGTGGATCTTTGAGCGGCGGGCCGAGGCGTGGGGCGGCGACCATGGCGTGCCGCGGGAGGGCGACATCTCCGCCCAGGAGGCGACCGCCATCGCGCGCCGGACCGTCGCGGAGCGATGGGGCCTGGACGAGGGCGGACTGGAGCCGGCCGAGCCGGACGGCGTCTACTTCATCACGGTCGGCGAGGACGGCAGCTACCAGTCCCGCGTGCGTAACGGCGATGAAATCGTCACCTTCAACCGGCCGTACTATCAGGTCAACCTGCGATACGGCGACGACCCCACCCAGGGATACAGCGTCTACATCCAGCCCGTCACGGGCGAGGTACTCGCCGCGTGCGGCCCCGAGGATGCCAACGGATGAGGAGGAGACCATGCGAAACAGACTGTGCGCGCTCCTGGCGATGCTGGCGCTGGCGCTGCCCGTGCGAGCGTGCGCGCAGATCGACGGCGCGCAGGCCATGTCGCTGGCGCAGACCCATTTCCAGGGCGCCTGCGGCGAGACGGAGGAGTCGATTATGGCCTACGGCGTGTCCGCCCGTCTCCTGAGCGAAGCGAGCGCCCCCTACCGTCGGATATGGCGCGTTGTGTTTTCACGCAGCGGGCTCTCCTACGCCGTCGAGCTGGACGAACAGACGGGAGAGGTCGTCCGCGCCGACGACGCGCAGGCGTTTTACCTGCAGCGCGGCGTCGTCGACTACGCGGCGGCAAACGGCGGCTGTTTCGGCATCCCGCGCGCGCAGGACCTGAGCGCGCTGGCGGTGCGCGAGATCGCGCGCGAGGCGCTTGCGCAGCGCTACGGCGTGAAGCCGGAGGATTTGTACGACGCGCCCTCCGGATGCGTGCGCTATGTGGAGAGCGGCGGCGGAGAGGACGGCCCCTGGCGCATCGTGCGCGCGGACGGCGCCTTTGCCGATCCGCCGCTGTATACGGTCGACTTCGTGCTGCGGGGCGACCTGTCGCTGGGCTATTACGGCGGCTACTTCGACCCCGTGACCGGCGAGGCGCTGCATACCTACTGCCCGGAAGATGGAAACGGATAACCCCCAGGCCGCGTTGATCGCGGCCTTTTTTGTACCGTGCGGCGGTCCGCACCCTTGACAATTCCAGGCGGCGGGGGTATGATGTCTTTCTGAGAAATGGTCTACAAGTAAACCAAGATGGAGGAATCATCCATGCGGCCATTTGAGGAGGGCTTTTTCGCGGGCCTGTCCAAGCTGGAGCGCGTCTACAAGCGGTATGTGCAGGAGGCGGTGGCGGAGTACCAGTTCACGCCCAACGAAATCGCGGTGCTGATGTTCCTGTATAACAACGCCCCGTCGCTGGATACCGCCAGCGACATCGCGCGCTACAAGCGCATTTCGAAGGGACTGGTCGCGCGCTCGGTCGACTCGCTGCTGCGCCGCGGGCTGATCTGCGCACAGCGGGACGAGGGCGACCGGCGCATCGTGCATCTTTCGCTGAATGCGGGTTGCCAGGATGTGCTGGCGCGCCTGCGGGCCAGTGAGGAGCGGCTGGTGGCGTGCGCGGCGGAGGGCATCGAGCCGGCGCGCCTGGCTGTCGCGCTGGACGTGCTGCATCGGATCGACGCGAACATGAACCGGCTGCTGCAGGACAAGGGAGAAGAGCTATGAGCGAGGCGCAGGCGGCGCCGGTGGGCATGGGCGGCGCGCCGGGGCGTAGGCGCAAAACGGGGCGGACGGCTTTGGCCGTCCGCCCCGCTCTGTTCAGATGGCGTAGGAGGTCTTTTCGCGCAGCAGCTTGAGCAGCGCGTCGTAGCGCGGCTCGAACCACTGCAGCAGGCGCTCCTTGAGCATCGGATCGCCTACGCGCAGCACGCACTCGTCGTACAGGCGCTCGTCCTGTTCGCATGCGACGCGCACGCGATAGGTTCCCCGCTCCAGCGCGCCGACGGTGAGGGCATCCGCCGTCAGACCCGCCGTGGAGAATGCCTGCCCGCGCGCCTCGTCCGTCACCGTCAGGGAGAACGTCGCGCCCTCGGGCAGCGCCGGCCAGGCGTAGAGGCTCAGCGCGATCGACTCGCCCGCGGCGGCGGACGATTCATAGAGGAATTCGCCCTGCGCATCCGTCAACTTGACGAACGCCGTGTCCCGCGCCTCGCGCAGCGCCAGCTCCCATTCGGTGAGGCCCGCCGCGTCGCCCTCGACCTGCCGCAGCGTCAGCTCCGCCCACTCGATGCCGTCGCGCTGCTCGAAGGAGATCGTGTTGGACGCGCCCAACGGATCGAGCGCCGGGATCTCCACGATGGTGCCGTCCGAGAGCGTCAGCGTCGCGGCGAGCACGTTTTGCGCGGGATCCGGGTTGTCCCAGAGGGTGAGGGTGTTGAGCGACTGCGGGCTGGAGAACGTGCAGCGCACGGTGCGCTGGCCCTCCGTGGGCGTCCACACGCCCGCGTCGAAGCGCGTCTCGCGCACGTCGGTCGTGTCGAAGAGCTTGAAGTCGGTCAGCACGGACGCGTCGCCCGACGCCGCTTCGATGCGCTCGCCGTAGAGCAGGCTGTCCGTCGCGCGCTCGAAGAAGACCTGGTCGCTGTTGGCCACGGACGCCGTGAAGAGCGTGGCCGACTGCGACGGATACAGGCTGTGCAGCGCGTAGACGCGGTTGGCGCGCAGCGTGTAGGAGGCGTAGCCCGCGGGCACGGGGAAGCGCACGCGCTCCGACCAGCGGTAGGCGGGCGTGCCCAGCGGCCAGGTGGGCTCGTCCGGCGAGACGGTCTGCGTCATGGGCCGGGTATAGAAGTCGCGCGGCCCGACCCAGCCGGTCAGGTACGTCAAGCCCTTGAAGATCTGCGGCCGGTAGGCCGGGTTCTCGTTGAGCAGTTGGCCCATCGCCTCCTCGAACAGCAGCGAGGTCATGCGGTGGTCGACGTGCGGGTCGTAGTCGATGCAGAAGATGACGTCCGGGAACAGCAGGTCCACCAGCGTGCGGATGTCCGACAGGCAGTTGGCGCGCGTGTACAGGTGCGCCTCGCCCGTCTGCTCGGTGGCGAAGTCGCGCAGGCCCGCCGTGCCGTAGGTGCGGTCGCGCCCGATGAGCGAGAGCGCGGCCTCGTCCGGCGCGCGGTTGTACAGATGCGTGCCCTGCCAGTCGTCGCCGTAGCCGAGGAAGTAGACGTTCTCGCGCGGGACGCCCAGCTCGTCCATGCAGGCGACGGCCTCATACAGCCGCTCGCTGGACAGGCCGATGCTGTCGCCGTTGGTGACGAACGCGACATAGACCTCGCTGCCCGCGTCGACAAAGTGCTGAATGGTCGCGCCGGCCATGTTGACGTCGTCGTCCTCGTGCGGCACGAGCACGAGCACGTACTTGTCCCGCAGGAACGCGCTGTGCGCAAAGCCCGAATCGACCGACGCATAGGCGGCCGAGGGCAGCGACGCGTAGGCAAACGCCAGGCACGCGGGCGTGGCGGCGATCAGCAGCACGAGGACGAACGCGGTCAGGATGCGCATGAAGCGCGGCCGCCACAGCACGCGGGCGGCGGGATTGCCCGGCACGAACAGCGCCGCGGCCAGCACGAGCGCTGCGACGCCGGACGCGGCCAGGCACACGGGCAGCCCGTAGCAGACGGTCGAAAACGCCGTCAGCAGCACAAAAAACGCCAGCACGAACAGGCGCCACAGCGCGCGTCCCAGCAGCGACAGCAGGAAGGAGAAAAAGCTCTTTTTTCGCATGGTCAGGCCTCCTTGGATCGAAACGCGTCGAATGGGGGCGTCGAGTCCATCCCATTATAGGGCTTTTTGTCCAAGGGCGCAAGGGGAATGCAAAAGCCCCGCCGCGCTTTGCGCGGCGGGGCGATGGGGCTCAGGGGGCCTCGAAGGCGACCGTCGCGAACTGGACGAAGTCCATGCCGTCGAAGGCCGCGGGGTCGGCAAAGTCGTCCAGCGCATAGCTGCGCATGGCCGTGCCCGCGTCGCGGACCCAGAACGCGACGGGGATCTCATCGCCCGCCCGCGCAGGCACAAAGTCCTGCAAGAAGCCCTGGGTGGAGGAGGTGAACGCGTCCTCCGGGGCGGCCTGCGCCGAGTAGGACGCGGATGCGCCGTCCACGCGCAGGTGCAGCGCCAGGCCGCCGTCCTCGCGCACGCGCAGGGAGACCGTGCCCTCCGCCTGCGCGGCGTCGCCGTCCCACGTCAGACCGCCGCCGTCGCACAGGGTCCACGCCCCGTCCTCCAGGCGGTAGACGTTGAGCGAGAGGCCCGCGGCGCCCTCCGGCATGCGGAAGGAGAGGATCAGGGCGTCGCCTTCCAGGCCCAGCGCACGCAGGAGGGCTTCTCCTTCGTCCGAGAGCGCGACGGGACCGACGCCGCCCTCGTCGGAAGCGGCCTCGCGCACTTGCAGGATGTCCGACAGCGTCTGTTGCAGGCGGGACGAGGCCGAGGCGCAGCCGCTGAGCGAGACGAGCAGCAGCGCCAGCGCGGCGGCCAGCGACCGTTTCAGGCATGGGGTCATGGGAATCCCTCCTCGGGCAAAGTCCGGCGCGCCGGGCGCGTCCGTCTGCCTCTAGGATAGCATGGATCCCCCGAAATGTCCATCACAACTTCGGCAGCGCCCCGCACTCGGGTAGGCCGCCGAAGGGGAAGGGAATGCCCATCGCGTCGTACTTGGCCTGGCACAGCTTGCGGAAGGGCAGCAGCTCCACCTTGCGCACGCAGCGCGTGCGCTCGCCCAGCGCGTAGAGCGCGCGCAGGTCGTCCGGATCGTCCGTGACGGTCGGGATGACGACACGGCGCAGCCACGTGTCGATGCCGCGCGCGTCCAGCTCCCGCAAAAAGCGCTCCGGGCCCGCGATGGGGCAGCCGACGTGGCGGCGGTAGAGCGCGTCGGTGGGCATCTTGTGGTCGAGCAGGCACAGGTCGGTCGCGTCCAGCACGGAGAGCGCCTCGTCCGTGACGATGCAGCCGGAGGTGTCCAGCGCGGTGTGGATGCCCTCCGCGCGGCAGCGCTGAAACAGCGCGCGCACGAAGGCGCTCTGCAGCAGCGGCTCGCCGCCGGAGACCGTGAGGCCGCCCTCCGCGCCGAAGTAGTCGCGGCAGCGCAGTACGCGCTCCAGCAGCGCGCCGTCGTCCGTCTCCGTGCCGCCGGCCGGGTCCCACGTGTCCGGGTTGTGGCAGCACGCGCAGCGCAGCGGGCAGCCCTGCAGGAAGATCACAAAGCGGATGCCCGGCCCGTCGAGCGTGCTGAAGGACTGGATGGAGTGGATGCGCCCGCGCATGGACCCGCCCCCTTTACATCGCCTCGTGGAACGTGCGGCGGATGACCTCGCGCTGCTGCTCGCGCGAGAGCTTGACGAAGTTGACCGCGTAGCCGGAGACGCGGATGGTCAGGTTCGGATAGTTCTCCGGGTGCTCATAGGCGTCCTGCAGCAGCGCGCGGTTCATGACGTTGACGTTGATGTGGTGCGCGCCGCGGCCGAAGTAGGCGTCCAGCAGCGTGCACAGGTTGCGCTCGCGCGCCTCGGGCGTCGGGCCCAGCGCGTCCGGCACGATGGAGAACGTGTTGGAGATGCCGTCGCGGCAGTCCGCATAGGGCAGCTTGGCCACGGAGTTGAGCGAGGCGGCCGCGCCGCACAGCTCGCGCCCGTGCATGGGGTTTGCGCCCGGCGCGAAGGGCTCGCCCTGCTTTCTGCCGTCGGGCGTGGCGGCCGTCTTTTTGCCGTAGACGACGTTGGAGGTGATCGTCAGCACCGACAGCGTGTGCTCCGCGCCGCGGTAGGCCGGCGTCTTGCGCAGCTCCCGGATCATCTCCTGCACCAGGCGCACGGCGATGCCGTCCACGCGGTCGTCGTCGTTGCCGAATGTGGGGAAGTCGCCCTCGCGCGTGAAGTCCACGATGTAGCCGTCCGCGTCGCGCACGGGCCGCACGCGGGCGTAGCGGATGGCGCTCAGCGAGTCGGCCAGCACCGACAGCCCCGCCACGCCGAAGGCCATGTAGCGGTGCACATCCGTGTCGTGCAGCGCCATCTGCGTCTTTTCGTAGGCGTACTTGTCGTGCATGTAGTGGATGACGTTCATCGTGTTCACATACAGCTCGCACAGCCACGTGCGGTAGGCCGCAAAGCGCTCGTACACGCGCTCAAAGTCCAGCACGTCGCCGTCCATCACGTCCATGCGCGGGCCGATGTCCAGGCCCGAGAGCGTGTCGTGCCCGCCGTTGAGCGCCAGCAGCAGCAGCTTGGGCAGGTTGCACCGCGCGCCGAAGAACTGCATCTCCTTGCCCAGGCGCATCGCCGACACGCAGCAGGCGATGCCGTAGTCGTCGCCGTACAGCGGGCGCATGAGGTCGTCGTTTTCATACTGGATGGCGCTCGTCTGGCAGGAGACGCGCGCGCAGTAGCGCTTGAACGCCTCGGGCAGCGCGCGCGCGTAGAGCGCGGTCAGGTTCGGCTCGGGCGCGGGGCCGAGGTTGTGCAGCGTGTGGAGCATGCGGAAGGCGTTCTTCGTCACCAGCGTGCGCCCGTCCTCGCCCATGCCGCCGACGCTCTCGGTGATCCACATGGGATCGCCGCCGAACAGCTCGTTGTACTCGGGCGTGCGCAGGTGGCGGGCCATGCGCAGCTTCATGACGAAGTCGTCCATCAGCTCCTGCGCGCGCTCCTCGGTCAGCGTGCCGCGCGCCAGGTCGCGTTCGATGTAGATGTCCAGGAAGGTCGACACGCGCCCCAGCGACATGGCCGCGCCGTTCTGCTCCTTGATGGAGGCCAGGTAGCCGAAGTACGTCCACTGGATGGCCTCCTGCGCGGTGGCGGCCGGGCCGGCGATGTCGATGCCATAGAGCGCGGCCATCTCCTTCGTCTTTTGCAGGAAGGCGATCTGCTGGAACAGCTCCTCGCTCTGGCGGACGGTCTCGTAGTCCATCGTGCGCCGGCCCAGGGCGCGCTTGTCGCGCTGCTTCTCCTCGATCAGGCGGTCGATGCCGTAGAGCGCCACGCGCCGGTAGTCGCCGATGATGCGCCCGCGGCCGTAGGCGTCCGGCAGGCCCGTGATCACGCCAATCTTGCGCGCGCGGCGCATGTCGTCCGTGTAGACGCGGTAGACGCCGTCGTTGTGCGTGGTGCGGTAGAGAAACTCATCCTTGAGCTTGGGCGACATCTCGTAGCCGTAGGCGCGGCAGGCGCCCTCGGCCATGCGCATGCCGCCGAAGGGGTTGACGCCGCGGCGCAGCGGAGCCTCGGTCTGCAGGCCCACGATCAACTCCTCGTCCCGGTCCAGGTAGCCCGGCGCGTAGTTGAGCAGGCTCGTGGCCACGTCCGTATTGATCGACAGCACGCCGCCGCGCGCCTGTTCTTCCCTTTGCAGCGCGTGCAGCTTGTCCATCAGGCGCGTCGTGCGCGCGGTCGGCCCGCACAGGAAGCCCTCGCCGCCCGTGTAGGGCGTGTAATTCCGCTGAATGAAGTCGCGCACGTCGATGCGCTCCTGCCAGACGCCGGGGACAAAGCCCTCGTATGCCGGATGATTGGCCATGACGGTCACCTCGTTACATTGCTGCCGGGAATGCAAAAAGGGCAATCCCAGCGCGGGATTGCCCAGACGGTCGGCATTTACGCCCCATGCTCCCCCGCGGTTGCCCGCGTGAAATCCGTCAGTCACATGAAGCTTCATCAGTATATCAGACGCACGGCGCGTTGTCAATGGCGCAATTGCGCCCCTCGAGCGCGAGCAGGAAGCGCTTCTTGTCCAGCCCGCCCGCATAGCCGGTCAGGCCGCCGCCCGTGCCGACGACGCGATGGCAGGGGATGAGCAGGCTGATGGGGTTGCGCGAGACCGCCGCGCCCACGGCGCGCGCGCCCGCGCCCATCGCCCGGGCGATGTCGCCATAGGTCGTGATCTGCCCATAGGGGATGGCGCACAGCCGCGCCCACACCGCGCGCTGAAACGGCGTGCCGCCGGGCGCGATGGGCAGGTCCATCGCCGGCGCTTCGCCGCGGAAGTAGCGCTCCAGCCAGCCTGCGGCCCGCGCAAAGACGGGCAGCGCGTCGTTCCAGGCGGGGTCGCGCAGCCCCGCGGCAAAGTATTTTTGTCCCTCGAACCACAGCCCCGTGATGCGTTCGCCGTCGCTGGCGAGCGTGACGGGCCCCAGCGGGGTGGAGAGCTGCGTCGCATAGCGCATGGCGGTTCCCCCTCTCGTCACTCGTGGCGCTTGCAGGTCATCTCCCGGGCGCAAAGGCGCAGCACCGTCACAGAGCGGAGCATCGCCTCGTCAAACGTCCAGTCCGCGCGCCCGGTCATGTGGCGCATGATGACGCCCAGCGCCTCGCGCTTGGCCGTGGACTCCTCGACGAACTGCACCGTCCCTTCGCCCATGACGCTCTCAAACGCAAACGAACAGTCGCACCCGCGTTCCCCTGTGCGCAGCAGGTGGGCCGTATCCAGCTCAAATGCGGCCTCGGGATTCTGGCGCAGCACGTCCAGCTTGCGCCCCTCGCGCGCGCAGTGAAAGTAAAACACGCCCTGTCCCTCTTCCCGGCGGTAGCCGAAGTTCATCGGCACGACGTACGCGCGCCCCGCGTCCACCAGGCCCAGGCGGCAGCAGTCGCAGCGGGCGATCACCTCGTCGATGCGTGCGGGCTCGACGATCTCGCGGTCCTTGCGGCGCATGGCCGGTTCCCCCCTTTTCCCTCGTATGGGGATATTATACAACGCGCGGCGGCATACGGCAAGGGCGGGACGGACGCGCGTCCGCCCCGCCCCGGGGTCATGGCTTGGGGTAGTGCTTTTTCACAAAGTCGCGAAACGCCTTGCCCGTGCGCAGCTCTCCCGCGCGCTGCTGTACCGCGCCCTGGATGTAGTCGGGCAGGGAGCGGAACAGGTCGCGCGCCTCCCTGTCGTCGGCCAGCAGGTCGTACAGGTCCGTATGTTCGTCCATGCGATCACCTCGCGCTTAGTGTGAGCGCGTCGCCCGGACGTATGCTGGAAATCGCTTCTAGCACAGGAATACGGTGACTTTTGCAGACAAATATGCTAAAATAGGCGCAGAGAATATCGGCCAAAGGGGCGAAGCACATGCGATACTTGCTGGGCGTGGACTTGGGCACCTCGGGAACGAAGACGGTGCTCTTTGACGAGACGGGGCGCGCGGCCGCGAGCCATACGGCCGAATACCCGATGCTCCAGCCGCAAAACGGCTGGGCCGAGCAGCGCCCGGAGGACTGGTACGCGGCCGTGTGCGAGGGCGCGCGCGCCGTGCTATGCAAGGCGGGCGTGCGCGCGGCCGATGTGGTGTCCGTCGGCCTGTCGGGGCAGATGCATGGCCTGGTGATGCTGGATGAGCGCGGCCAGGCGCTGCGCCCGTGCATCCTGTGGTGCGACCAGCGCACGGGCGCGCAGGCCGAGCGCATGAAGGCGCTCGTGGGCGCGCAGCGGCTGATCGAGCTGACGGCCAATCCGGCGATGGCGGGCTTCACGGCCGCGAAGATCCTCTGGGTGCAGGAGCACGAGCCGGCGCTGTACGCGCGCTGCCGGCACATCCTGCTGCCCAAGGACTACATCCGCTACCGGCTCACGGGCGAGATCGCCACGGAGGTATCCGACGCGTCGGGCACGCAGTTGATGGATGTGGCGCACCGCTGCTGGTCGCGGGAGGTGCTGGAGCGCCTGTCGATCGACGCGGCGCTGCTGCCGCCGGTCTATGAGTCGCCCGAGGTCACGGGCCGCGTGCACGCGCAGGCGGCGCAGGATACGGGCCTGATGCAGGGCACGCCGGTCGTCGGCGGCGCGGCGGACAACTCTGCGGCCGCGGTCGGCACGGGCGTCGTGCGCGCGGGCACGGCGTTCACGACGCTGGGTACGTCGGGCGTGGTCTACGCCATCTCCGACGACGTGTCCATCGACCCGCAGGGGCGCATCCATACGCTGTGCGCGTCCGTGCCCGGCAAGTGGACGGCCATGAGCTGCACGCTGGCGGCGGGGTTGTCGCTGCGCTGGCTGCGCGACGCCTGCTGCGAGGGCGAGGTGCAGCGCGCGGCGCAGGCGGGCGTTGACCCCTATGTGCTGATGGGCGACATGGCCGCAGGCGTGCCGCTGGGCGCGGACCGGCTGCTCTACCTGCCCTATCTGATGGGCGAGCGCTGCCCGCACCCCGATCCGGACTGCCGCGGCGTGTTCTTCGGCCTGTCGGCGATGCACACGCGCGCGCACCTGGTGCGCGCGGTCATGGAGGGCGTGGCCTACTCGCAGGCCGAGTGCGTGGAGGTCTTCCGCGAGATGGGCGTGCCGGTGGAGCGCATGACCGCCTGCGGCGGCGGCGCGCGCAGCCCGCTGTGGCGGCAGATGCTGGCCGATCTGTACGGCTGCCCGGTGGCGACGCTGGCGGTGGACGAGGGTCCGGCGCTGGGCGCGGCGATCCTGGCGGGCGTAGGCGCGGGCGTGTATGCCGACGTGGCCGAGGCGGCGGATGCGCTGGTGCGCCCGGCGGGCGCGCAGCAGCCGGACGCGGCGGCGCACGCGGCCTATCAGCCGTACTTTGCGCTCTATAAGCGCCTGTATCGGGATCTTCGCGAGGACTTCACGGCGCTGGCGCGCCTGTAAGGGAGGTGCGGCGATGAATTTTTTCGACGACCTGAAGGCGCGGCTGGAGCGTTTCATGCAGGGACGCTACGGACTGGACGCGCTCTCCCGCACGCTGCTGTATGCGGCGCTTCCGGCGCTGCTGCTGGGCGCGCTGCCGTATCTGGGGCTGCTGTCGCTGCTGGCCTATGCCATGCTGGGCTGGGCGCTGTTTCGCATCCTGTCCACGAACTTCACCGGCCGGCGCATGGAAAACGAAAAGTTTCTGCTGCTTTCACAGCCGGCGCGCCGCAGGGCGACGGAGCTGTACAACCGCTTCAAAAACCGCGACAAGTACGCCTATTTCTCCTGCCCGAAGTGCCATGCGAAGCTGCGCGTGCCCAAGGGCGTAGGGGAGATCACCGTCACCTGCAAGATGTGCGGGCACAAGTTTGACAAGCGCGTGTGAGACGCCCAAAGGAAGTGAAGACCATGCGCCGGCAGGGTATGTACCGGCTGAGCGGGGCCGTCCTGGTCCTGATCTGGACGGCCTACTATTACGCCAAGCGCTCGACGGGCGGACTGGTGGACGCTCGGGATCGCCTGGTGTGCGGGGCCGTCGCCCTGCTGTGTATCGGGATCGTGATTCACTGGCTCGTGCAGTATGTGCAAACCCGCAGGTCGGGACGCTGACCCTTTGGAGGCACGAAAGGCCGCCGTCTCTCGCCATCGGTCGAGAAACGGCGGCCTTTTATGGCATGCGGGCTCACTTGTCCGCGTGGCTGCCCGCACGGGTGATGCGGCGGTAGCACAGCAGGCCCAGCGCGCTCAGGAGCGCCGTGCCCACGAAGACGGCGGCGGCGAACAGGTAGTTCTGCTCGCCCAGCGCGCTGCCGCCGACCGTCGAGGTGATGATCGAGGGAATGCGCGCCACGCCCGTAATCAGCAGCACGCCGGGCATGCGCAGGCGCGTCAGGCCCAGGCCGTAGTTGAGCAGGTCCTTGGGCGAGCCGGGGATGAAGAACACGATGAAGAGGATCAGGCGCAGCCGTTCGCGGTTTTGCAGGAAGGAGAGCGAATCGATCTGCTCCTGTTTGAAGAACGCGCGCATCAGCCGTGGGCCGAAGCGGCGCGTGACCGCCATGACCAGCGCGCATCCGAGCACGGCGCCGGTCAGGCACAGCAGCATGCCCTGCCATGCGCCGAACGCATACCCCGCGGCGATTTCCAGCGGTTCCCCGGGCAGCACGGCCACGACGACCTGCAGCATCATCAGGCCCACACAGGCCAGGCCGCCCAGCACGCCCTGCTCCTGCACCCACATGCGAAAGGCGTGCGGATCCTCCGCGATCTGCATCAGCGGACCGAGCAGCCACAGCGCCAGCGGGATCAGGCAACAGAGGACGGCGAGAAGCAGCGCGAGGGCCTTGAGCTGTTTGGGAGAAATTCTGTTCAACGGGGGACACGCTCCTTCTGTGGAAATTTTTCGGCCTGTGCAAAGCATAGCGCGGGAGATTCAACTTTTCTTCTGATCGTCGGAGGAAAGACCGTCCGATACCGGGCACAGCAGCGCTGTCGCGCGCGCGCCGCCCTGCGCGGGGTTGTCGAGGGTCAGCTGACCGCCGTGGCGCTCGCACAGCACGCGGCAGATGTACAGCCCAAGACCAAAGTGCGCGCCCTGCGCGCCGTTTCCAAAGGGACGCAGTTCGCCGTCCAGCAGTCGCGCAGGGAAACCGGGCCCGTCATCCCAGACGGTCAGGCGCAGCGCGCCGCTGCTTGCGCCGCACTGTATGCGCACGGTGGAGCGCGCAAAGCGCAGGGCATTGGACAGCAGGTTGTCCAGCGCGCGCGCGGCGATGTCGGCATCCACGCAAAGCGGCGCGTCCGCATCTTCTGTCTCGAACGCCAGCGCGATGCGGTCGCCACACAGCGCCTGCGCGCTGGCACGCAGGGCGGCGGCTATCGCGCCGCAGGAGATCGACCTCGGCTGAGGCGCGATGTCCTCCAGGCGCAGCAGCTGGTTCATGCCGTCCACGTAGCGCTCCAGCCGGGCGGCATGCGCGTCCATGACCTCGAGCGCGGCAAGCGCCTTGTCCACCGGCATGCGCCCGCCGGGCAGGTGTGCGCGCAGCAGATCCGTCTGCCCGCGCAGCACGGTCAACGGCGTGCGCAGGTCGTGCGCGAGCGCGGCGTCGAGGCGGCGCCGTTCTTCGGCAGCGCGCCAGGCGGCGCGCTCGTTCTGTTCCAACGCCGCGCGCATGCGCTCAAAGGCCGCGCACAGTCGGCCGAGCTCATCAGTCCGGTCATAGGCCACGTGAAAGTCCAGGTCGTTTTGCGCGATGCGCTGCGAGGCGTCGCGCAGCAGCACAAGCGGCGCGCGCAGCCGGCGCTTGTAAAACGACAGGCTGCATGCGGCGACGCTGCTCAGCAGGCACGCGGGAATCGAGAGCGTCTGCAGCGCGCGCACGACGCCGACGCACACGCGATCGTGCGGGGAGAGTGGAACGATTTGCAGCATCGTACCTTCCAGCGTCACCTGATAGGCCGCTACGTCTGAAAGGGAGAGATAGACGCGCCCGTCGACGGGCGGTTGCTCGAAATAGAGCGTCGCATAGGCGGCGTACAGGCCGTTCATCGTGTTTCCCAGCGCCGCAAGCAGCGCGAAGCAGACGGCTGCGCCCGCGAGCAGATAGAGCAGGATGTACAGTGAAAAGGCCCGACGCAGCGGCAGGTTGCGAAGCCACGTGCGCAAGCCGCTCCTTATTTTGCCCATTTGTATCCCACGCCCCAGACCGTCTCGATGCGCGGGCTGCAGCCCGCCTGTAACAGCTGCCGGCGCAGCCTGCGGATGTGCTCGGGAACGACCGAACTGTCGCCCGGCGCGTCGTATCCCCAGACCGCCTCGTAGATGCGCTCCCGGTCGAAGACCTGCCCGGCGTGTTGCGTGAGCAGCGCCAGGATGTCGAATTCCTTTTTGGCCAGCGGGATGGGTGTATCGCCCGCGTAGGCGCAGCGCCCGGCATAGTCGATGGTCAGATCGCCGTCGAAGCGCACGCGTGCCGCCTGCGCCCGCCGCGTCTCCCGCCGCAGGTGCGCCTTTACGCGCGCGCCCAGCTCGGCCAGGCGGAACGGCTTGACCACATAGTCATCCCCGCCTGCGCCCAGGGCCATCAGCATGTCCGCCTCCTGCACGCGCGCTGTCACGAACACGATCGGACAGGCGACGTGCTCGCGGACGCGCCGGCAGATCTCCAGTCCGTCCGTGTCCGGCAGGCCGATGTCCAGCAGGATCAGGTCGGGCTTTTGCGCGCACAGGCGCATCGCCTGCGCGCCGTCTGCAGCCGTCACGACGCGGTAGCCTTCCAGCTCGAAGTAGTCGCGCAGCATCGCGCGGATGTCGTCTTCATCCTCGACCACGAGCAGCGTATGCGGCATGGACGCTCCCTCCCTTCGCATATAGCGTAGGGGAAGAATTTCAACAATCCGTCAACCCCTCGGATGGCCGGGCGCACGTCACTCAACCGCCGCCACGCCCGTGATGCCCTTACCACGCCACTTGCCGCGGCGATAGGCGGCCACCGTGATGACCGCGCCCAGCACCCAGGAGATGAGCAGCGAGGCGAAGATGCAGTCCGGCGAACCGACCGGGTTGGCGGGCGTGCGCGTGAGGAACGCCCACAGATAGGCGATCGGCACGCGAATGATGACGGTGGTGATGATGGAGATCCACATCGGCGTCATCGTATCGCCCGCGCCGCGCATGACGCCAGACAGGGACTGCGTCACCGCCATGGCGATGTATCCCACGGCCAGAATGCGCATCATGTGCATGCCCAGCAGAACCACTTCCTCGGTCTTGGTGAACAGGCGCATCAGGTATTCGCCGAAGAACAGGATGCCCAGCGTCAGCAGGAACGAGACGCCCAACGCCATTTGCATCCCCTCGCGCGTGCCCTCGTCCACGCGACGCAGTAGACCCGCGCCCACGTTCTGGCCGACGAACGTGGTCATCGCCATGCCGAAGGTGAAGTTGGGCATCATCGCAAAGCCGTCCACGCGCATGACGACGATGGAGCAGGCGATGACGGTCGTGCCAAACGAGTTGGTCAGCGCCTGCACGACGAGCGCGGCCATGGAGAAGATCGCCTGTGTGAGACCGGAGGGCAGGCCCAGGCGGACCGTGCGCAGCGTCATCTCACGGTTCAGGCGCAGGGTGTGCCGGTTCAGATCGACCTGACCCTTCATCAGCACCAGGCGCACAAGGCACAGCAGCGCCGAGACCGCCTGCGCGATGATCGTCGCCCACGCCACGCCGGCCACGCCCATGTTGAAGGAGACGACAAACTGGATGTCCAGCACGATGTTGAGCAGGCAGGCGACCAGCAGGAAGAGCAGCGGCGTGACCGAATCGCCCATGCCGCGCAGTACGCCCGCCAGGATGTTGTAAAAGCCGCCGCCAGTCATGCCCAGGAAGATGATCGTCAGATAGGTGACGGACATGTCGTAGATGTCCTGTGGCGTGCGCAGCAGGGACATGAGTGGACCCGCGATGAGCGGCCCGACGATCATGATGATGATGCCCGAGATCAGCGTCAGCAGGATGCACGTGCCGACGGAGCGGGAGAGCATGTCGCGCTGGCGCGCACCGTAATACTGCGCGACCATGATGCCAGCGCCTGTCGCGATGCCCATGAAGAGCAGCAGCAGCAGGTTGAGCACCGGGCCACTGGCGCCAACGGCGGCGAGTGCGCCGTCGCCGATGTACTGGCCGACGATGACTGCATCGACGGTGTTGTACAGCTGCTGGGCGAGGTTGCCGATCAGCAACGGGGCGGCAAAGAGAGCGATATTCTTTCGAGGGCTTCCTTGCGTCATGTCCTGCGCGCCGAAGAGCGCCTTGAGTTTGCCTGCCATGTTCATAACTCCTTATCACTCAAATAAACCCCATATGCGTTCATTGTAACACAGGCGAACGGCAGCGGTAAAGATGAACCGTGCCACGGACGAAAAAAAGATGCTTCCGCCGCATGCCTGTGGTATAATGCGGGCAGAGGAAAGGAGTGTGTCCGTATGAAACTGCTCTTGACGGCCTTTGAACCCTTCGGTGGCGAGCAGCTCAATCCCACGATGGAGATCCTCGCGGCGCTGCCCGATCGATCGGGCATGGTGAAGGCGGTGCTTCCAGTGACGTTTGACGGTGCGGCGCGCGTGCTGGAGGACCTCATTGTGCGTGAGCGTCCCGACGCCGTGCTGATGCTCGGTCAGGCGGGAGGGCGCGACCGGCTGACGGTCGAGCGGCTGGCCGTCAACCTGGACGACGCGTCCATCCCGGACAATGAGGGCGCGATGCCGCAGGATGCGCCCATCCAACCCGGCGCGGCCAACGCGCTGTTTTCGACGCTGCCGGTCAAGGCGCTCGTGCAGCGCATGCGGGAGGCAGGCGTCGAGGCGGCGGTATCGGATTCGGCGGGCACATTCGTGTGTAACCACGTGTTGTACACGGCGCTGTGGTTGGCGCAGGAGCGCTTCCCGGGCCTGCGTGCCGGCTTTGTACACGTGCCGTTCCTGCCGCAACAGGCCGAGGGGCGGGGAAAGCCCTCCATGCCGCTGCCGGACATGGCGCGCGGCATCGAGGCTGCGGTGCGCGCGCTGCTGGAGGCGGAGGAGGGCGACCTGCCGCCGCGGGCGCTGGAGGTGCTGCGCGAGCGCTTCGGCGGCGATGCGCTGATCGCACTCTCGACGCTGGACGGCGGCGCGCCGGCCGTGCGCACGGTGAACGGCCACTATGAGAACGGCGCATTCTATGTAGTGACGCACGCGCGCTCCGGCAAGATGCGCCAGATCGCGAAAAACCCCACCGTCGCCCTGTGCGGCGAGTGGTTCACGGCGCGCGGGGTGGGGGAGAACCTGGGCCACCCGCGCGCGCCGGGCAACGAGGCGCTCGCCGGCCGGCTGCGCGAGGCGTTTGCCGCCTGGTACGGCAACGGGCATGTCGACGAGGACGACCCGGACACGTGCATCCTGCGCGTGCGCCTGACGCGGGGAACACTCCTGAGCCATGGCATGCGCTATGAGCTGCGGTTTTAGGGAAACGACAAAAAAGGGGAGCGCCTCGATGTGAGGCGCTCCCGCACGGTTAAAGTGGAATTACAGCTTGCCCGCCAGCTTTTGGGTCTCTTCCCATCCCTCCAGAATGGCTTCCTGCATGGAAGTGGCCCAGTCGCCGATCTCCTTGGCCTCGTCCATGTCGAGCGGGAAGTGGATGCAGACATGGCCGTCGAAGTTGTTCTGCGTGTTGTGCTGCGTGTCGTGCGCGACGCTGTACGTCGCGGCGATGTAGGTGCTGCCGTCCGGGAACGAGACCCAAACCGGCTTGATCGCCCACTTGCTCAGGCCCAGGAACGCCTTGTACAGGTTGTTGGTGTCGTCGGCGGTCACGGGCTCGGCGTCGCAGTGCTTGTCCTTGGACATGACGGTCATGTTCCAGCTGTAGCCGGTCGAGAAGTCATACACCGTCATGACTGTGTTGTTGGGATACTTGTTGCGCATCGAGTACCAGTTGACGTGCTGCACCTGCGCGGCGCGCGCAGCGGTCGGCGAGGTCGTCGAGCTGGACGAACTGCTGCCGGAGGAGGAACTGCCGGAAGAACTGCCACTGGAGGACGAACTGCCGGAGGAGCTGCCGCCAGAGGACGAGGTGCCGTTGAGCGCGGCGAGCGTCTTGTCGCCGACGACGCCGTCAGAGCTCAGACCGTGGTCCTTCTGAAAGTCCATGACCGCCTGGGCGGTGAGCATGCCGAAGTGGCCGGACAGCGCGCCGCTGTAGTAGCCCAGGTCCTTGAGCTTTTGCTGCACCTGGAGCACCGCGTCGCCCTCGCTGCCCTCGCGCAGCAGGGAGGACGTCGCCGTCGTGCTACCGGAGGAGGAACTGCCGGAAGAAGAACTGCCGGAAGAGCTGCTGCCAGAGGACGAGGTGCCGTTGAGCGCGGCGAGCGTCTTGTCGCCGACGACGCCGTCAGAGCTCAGGCCGTGGTCCTTCTGAAAGTCCATGACCGCCTGGGCGGTGAGCATGCCGAAGTGGCCGGACAGCGTGCCGCCGTAATAGCCCAGATCCTTGAGCTTTTGCTGCAGCGCGAGCACCGCGTCGCCCTCGCTGCCCTCGCGCAGCAGGGAGGAGGCGCTCGTCGCGTCGGAGGAGCCGGACGAACTGCCGGAGGACGCTGTGCTGTTGAGCAGCGCCAGCGTGCGCTTGCCGACGACGCCGTCGGAGCTCAGGCCATTGTCGTCCTGAAAGTCCATGACCGCCTGCGCGGTGATGCTGCCGAAATTACCGGTGATGCTGCCGCCGTAGTAGCCCATCGCTTGCAGACGCTGCTGCAGCGCGAGCACGTCGGCCCCCTTGCTGCCCTCCTTGAGCACGCGGTTGAATGTGCCGGTAAACGCATCCGCGCCCGACAGCGTTCCCTCAAAGAGCAGCTCCTGCGTCACGGCGCCGGCGATGCCGTCGGCCTCCAGGCCGTTGTCCTCCTGAAACTCCAGCACGGCATCGCGCGTGAGCTCGCCGTAGTGGCCGGAGATCCGTCCGTTGTAGTATCCCAGCTCCGTCAGGCGCTCCTGCAGGTCGGCCACGTCGTTGTGCTCCGTGCCCAGCTTGAGTTCCCTGTATTCCGTGTCGGCGCAGACGCCGTTCGCCGCCGTGAGGCATACCGCGCAAAGACCGGCTGCGAACAAACGGCGTATGCGTAAAAGCGATTCCTGCTTCATGCTGCTTTCTCTCCTTTGCCCAGTATATGACTATTGTATGACATTTTTGAATGGATGTCAACGAGAAAATTAACAGAATCGAAATATTTTGGAAATGCAGGCGTCAAATATAAAAAAGAATGCTCAAAAAGTCTTGACAACCGGCCGGATAGCATATATAATATTTCCCGTTGAAAAGGTCATGCGCCATTAGCTCAGTTGGTAGAGCACCTGACTCTTAATCAGGGTGTCCCGGGTTCGAGTCCCTGATGGCGCACCACTCGTTCGCGAATACTCCTTAGCCGTCCGGTGTTCCTTCCACCGGGCGGCGCCTTTTTTTACCCCTCCTGTCCTCCTTCCTGGCCCAAATATGCCTCTAAGGCGTCGATCACTACGTCCGTTATGGTTCTGCCCGTGTCATCCACATGTGCCCGTAACCGGTCAGCCAGCTGCATGGGCGCCCTGATGGAAATCATCACGCTGTCGTTTGTCCTGCGGGTCCATTTTCGCGGGGTCGGCGTCTTCCGTGCCTTGGGTTTCATTTTTTTCACCTCCTAGTCGTACACAATATATCACACCTGTCCCCGCATTGCAAGCAAAATCTGCCGTTTCTGCCGCCGCCCGCCGCACACGCCGCCGCCCTCCAGGCGTCGGGCGTGCTTGCTGGGCGGCATCGCTGCTTCCTGCTGCGCGCCACAGGCTGCCCCCATGGCCGCATCGGCGTCACCAGGCCAACAGGCCACGCTGCGGCCTATGGCCTGCACGCCTGGCGGCTTGCCGCCTGCTGCGTCGTGGTGTCCTTCGCAACACTTCGCAAAAAGCACTTTCACGAAGAGTTTACGCTCCGCTTCGCTGCGCACAAACTCTTCGTGAGAAGTCGCCGTTTTTGCGAAGTGTTGCTTCCCAGTTGGTCGCTGGCCCGCTCCAGGTCTCCGCCTTGCTGGCGTCCGGTCGCTGGCCCGCTTGGGCGTGCCCAAAGCGCGCCGCGCCCGTCCTGGCTGCGGCTGCGCGGCTGCGGCCTTGCCGGCCGGCGGCGCGCGTTCCGGTTGCCGCCGGCGTGGTGCGCGGGCTTTGCCCGCGCTTATTTCAGCTCCTGCAAAATCAACCCCCGGTCATATTGACCGGGGGAAACGAATAGCATGGGCGGGGAAACCCGGGCCGTCAAGCGTCAGGCCCGCCAGCGGGGGACGCTGGCGGCTGCGTCTGTGGACGCAGCGCTTGACCGCCCTGCCGTCTGCGGCGTCTGTGGCCATGCTGGGATACATGGGCACGCCCTGCGCCCGTCCAGAAGGCCTTGCAGGCCCTCACAAGGGCATCTGTGCGCCCGGCGTCCTCGTCGTGCGGTCCGAATGGGTCGATCCAGCGCGACACGGCGCACAACGTGTCGAATATAGCGCGCAGATACAGGCGGTGCAGCGCTGTGCGTACCCTGGCGGCCACGTCGTCGGTGATGCCGGTCTCTGCGGGCACCAACATCCAGATGACGCACCGCGCCGCCGCGTCGACGTCCTCCGCGCCGTCTGGCAGCTCGATGTCCCGCTTCAGCCAATCCTCCAGCCAGCTGTTGCCCATGTCCGTCCCTCCTGTGCGTGCAATTCTGCGCATATTCTATCATTTTTGGGCGTTTTATGCAAACGTTCGTTCTCTTTTGGAGTTCCTCGCGCGCGCGTGCGCGTGTGTGCGCGCGCGACAAGCTGCGGTTGCTGTTAATCTGTGTATGTGCAGGCTGATTCTTGTACTCCTCTTTGTACTTAGCGGCAAAATCTGCCGGTCTAGTGCGGCAAAATCTGCCGGTATGACCGGCAAAATCTGCCGCACTTACCGGCAAATCCTGCCGCACTGGTGCGGTCAATCGTCGGATCGCATATAATCCTCGATGCGGCCCCACGTGGTGATGCGGTATGCGCGTCCGTAATCCGCGCGCCTGGTGCTGATGATCCGGGCGCGCTCCAGGTCCTGCATGCAGCGGCGTGCGGTGCGTTCGCTGCATCCCATGTCCTGTGCCAGGTCCTGCTGCGGGTAGAAACAGTATACCGCGCCGGTCTCCTCGTCGATCCACTGGCTGCGGTTGCCGGTCGTGTTGTACGAGGACAGGCGCAGGCGGTCCCAGATGAGCCCAAATGCCAGCCGCGACAGCGGGTCCAGCCCCTGAAACGGGCCTGTCGGCATGGGCACAATGGTGTATTTACGCATTGCCGTTAAGGGGGGCAAAAAAATGACATATGACGAGTGGTACACACAATATCTAGCGCTATACAAGCCCAATCTGCGTGCAAAGACGCTCGAATCCTACGGGCATATTCATGGGGCCGTCATATCGCCCCTGATCGGTGGCCATGATCTGACGGCCATTACAGCCGAGGACGTGCAGCGCGTGCTGCTGGCGGCGGCCCGGCACGGTCCGCGCCTGGCACAGATCGCCCATGCGCTGCTGCGTGCGGTTCTGCGGCGCGCCGTGCGCAGCCGCCTGATCAGCTGGTCGCCCGTCGATGCGGTCGACAGGCCGGCGCATGCGCCCGCCGAGGGAGCCGCGCTGTCCGATGATGAATATGCCGCCGCGCTGCCGGTGCTGCTGGAGGATCTGCCGCTTGCCCTGGCCGTGCTTGCCGGCCTGCGGCGCGGCGAGATCTGCGGCCTGCAGTGGGGCGATGTCGACCTGGCCGCGGGGTTGATCCATGTGCGCCGCACGCGGGTGCGGTGCAATGGCCGTCTGGTGACGGGCCCGCCCAAATCGGCTGCGGGGGTGCGGTCGGTGCCGATCGGCGCGCCGCTGCGTCCGGTGCTGGCCCGGGCGTTTGTGCTGTGCCCCGATAGCTGGGTCTGTCCGTATGCCCCCGAAGGGCTCAGCCGCCGATGGGGTGCCATACAGCGCACGCTGCATCTGTCGCGGCGCTACCGGCTGCATGATCTGCGGCACACCCACGCCACCATCCTGCTGGCCAACAGCATCGACGTCGTGGCCGTGGCCACGCGCCTGGGCCACTCCGACGCCAGCACTACGCTGAAAGTGTACGCCCACGCGCTGCGCCGCCGCGATGAAGATGCAGCCCGCGCCGCGCAGGGTCTGCTTGATCGCGCTGCGGATGATCTGGCCGAAGACAAAACAGAGAATTAAACAAAAAAGGGGCAGACGCCGCACACGTCTGCCCCTAAATTACACCCATGCGTCCCCCTGTTTCCCCCAATTCTTCCCCCAAGTCGGGTCAGGGTAGCGCGCTCTGCGCCATTTTCTGTAGTGTTTAGACAAAAAGAAAAGGCGGATTCTTTTGAATCTGCCTTAAAATCTGGTCGAGGTGACAGGATTTGAACCTGCGACCTTTTGGTCCCGAACCAAACGCGCTACCAAACTGCGCTACACCTCGATAATGGAGCCAATGAAGGGACTCGAACCCTTGACCTGCGGTTTACGAAA
>DVFJ01000038.1 GCA_018713325.1 Candidatus Onthenecus intestinigallinarum
CACTACGTAGTACTGGTTTACTTTGAGGAAAACGCGAAGAACGAGTCGGTGGAAAATATGCCAAACGCGTTTTGGGTGGAAGAAAACCATACGGCCACCATTCCAAACGAGGTTCCGCGGCGTGAAGGCTATCAGTTTGTGGGCTGGACGGAGGACCCTCAAGTCATGACCCCGCAATATTTTCCGGGGGCTTTGATCACCGTAGAGAACAAGAACATTGAACTGTATGCCCTTTGGACAAAGCAGTACTTTGATGACTTCCGTACAATCAACTACATCCCCAACGGCGAGAACGTCATATTGGCGGACAATCCTCAGATTTACAGAATCAACATGGAAGGTTTCCCCTTGATCAGCCCCGTGCGAGAGAATTATATCTTTACTGGCTGGACGTGCGATGAAATTGGCCTTGCCGATCCGGAAAGGGATGTTATCGTTCAATGTACTGATCCAATTGGCAAAACAGACTATGTTAACAGGATCTATGTTGCCAATTGGCGGCATATACCATACAACGTGATCTGGCGCAACTGGGATGGATCCTTGCTTGATATCAGCCGGGATGTGGAATTTGAAACCCTGCCGGTTTATGCGGGGCCGGCTCCCGTCAGACCGTCGGATGGAATATCCTTCTATACTTTCACCGGCTGGACGCCCGAGATTACAAAAGTGACGGCAGATGCCGAATATACTGCTGTGTACACGGCGTATCCGTTGCTCAAGGTATCTTCCCCGGAGGATCAGGTGCTCCGGCCGGATGAGATGGCGACTTTTGCCGTAAGTTTCACCGGCGGCGAAGCGAAAGTGACCTGCCAGTGGTATGTCATTCCTGCGGGCCAGAGCGGAGAGCCTTCTGCTGGAGTGGGCACGGCCATCAGCGGGGCTACGGGCGATACGCTGACCTTCACGGCAACGGAGAGCATGAGCGGCAACCGCTATTACTGCATCGTGCAGGATAGCGTGGGGCAGAAAGTGGTTTCCGAAGCGGCTGTGCTGACGGTGACAAGGACGCCTCTGGTACTGGTGAAAGGGCCGCAGGATGTGATCTGTTCTCCCGGCTCGGAAGCGGTTTTCAGCGTCGAAGTGACGGGCGGCGAGCAGCCCCTGGGCTTTCAGTGGTATGTCATTCCTGCGCGGAGCAAGCAGGCAGGGTTGTTTGCTGTCGCATATGCGGATGCTGATACGGCCGTGGATGGGGCCGATACTGATACACTGCGCGTTACCACTGCGGTGGAAAACGATGGTAATCGTTACTACTGCGTAGTGTGGGATCGAGTCGGGCAGAAGATCACCACGGAGCCTGCGCTGCTGAGCGTATTACAGCCGATGGAGCTTCCGCACACCGGGGATCATACATCGCTGTGGCTGTTGCTGGCCGCGGCTGCTGCTTCGGGCGCTGTGCTGATTGCAATCTGGCGCAGGCGGTGTTGAGTTTGCGCTGCCGGCGGAAAGCCGAAAGTGCGATTTTCCACGTTTGGCGCCAGGTCGTATTTTCGAGCCTGTCCAAGGCGAAAAGGTAAACAAAATCCTCCTTTGTGTCGGGTGAGCCGGAGCAGAGGAGGTTTTTGCTGTGTATGTTGAAATCGGGTCCGTTTTCAAATGCCGGAAAAGCCTGCTTCCAAGTGGTTCAGGCGTGCAATGCGGCAGGGATCATCAGCCTTTACGGGCAAATGAGCCGGTTGGTCTGAGAGGGAGCTTCGAGGGGCGTCTTAATGGGGCGATAGTCTTTCATGTCCGCGTTGTGCAGGATGAATTGCGGATGTTGCACAAGCGCCTGCTCCACAGCGTGGGCTGTTCGGCAATGCTGTTTTTCATGGCCGGTTCCCTGGAAATGGGGGCATTGGTGCAGCATACCTTCATCTCCCGAAGTGCCGCCACATCCACGGGGGAACGGCAGATCACAGGGGAAAGCTGCGGCCACATGGCAATGGGTGAAGGCCGGATTGTGGAAGGCGAGCCGGTGGATGGAAGCGCAGCGGTTATCCATGGGCAGCAGCGTCTTGCTGCGCATGGATTTGGTGTGCCTGTAACCATGGATACGTAGGAGACCTGCCAAGCTTTTCCGGAAGGTGGCGCCATCAGAGCATTCCTGGCGGCGGGGAGGAAGATGATCGCTCAGCATGCCGGGATCCTGAGCCTGTCCAGGCGAACAGGCTGCTTTACAGGAAAAGCCGGGGCACAATGTTTACAAATCCCAATTCCCTGCATATCATGATAACAGGATGTATGGGACGTGATATGCCGTTTACGGCAAGGCAATGCGATAGACGGATGGACACAGATAGCCCGAGATGCTCAGGTTGCCCGTCATGGTACAAAAATGTTTTCGAAGTGAACCGGAAAATGACCAGATGGATTTGCGAAAATTTTGATAGGTTGATGATTGAATCATGAAAGGAATCGGTGCAGGGTCAAGGAAAGCAGCAAAAAAGCGCATGGCATCTTGGCTGAGTCCCCGGAGACATCGGGCCCGCATCCGGCGCGCGCCGGATGCGGGCCTCTTTTGCCGCCCACGCCGCGCTTGAAATGGCGGCGCATCTGTGGTATCATACTAAATGCTGCATGTATCGAATGACGGGGACACCGGATATTGTGTGTCGCCGATACGGATGGAAAGTTGGGGAAAGGGGAACAAAAGGTGAACGTAAAGAAGCGTAACGGAAAGCTGGTCGCATTTGACGGCACGTTTATCGAGCGCGCGGTCGCGCTGGCCGCCGCAGCCGCCGGAGAACATGACGACGCCGCCGCGCGGCGCGTGGCCGAAGAGGTCCGCACGCGCGTGGAAAAGCTCGGCGGGGCCGAAGTCGACATCGAGACGATTCAGGATACGGTCGAGCAGGTGCTCTTTGAGCAGCAGCGCTTCCGCACGGCGCGCGCGTACATCCGCTACCGCATGGAGAAGGAGAAGGCCCGCGGCCGCGAGGACTGGCGCGAGGGCCTGCTGAGCAAGGAATTCCTCAGCCCCTACAAGCACGCGCCCAACCCCATGGACCAGCTGGGCTCGTTCGTCTATTCGCGCACGTATTCGCGCTACCTGCCCGCACAGGGCCGGCGCGAATTCTGGTGGGAGACTGTGCGCCGCGCGGTCGAGTACAACTGCTCGCTCGCGCCGACCTCGCGCGAGGAGGCGGAGTACCTCTACGACAACGTGTATCACCTGCGCCAGTTCCTCTCCGGCCGCACGCTGTGGGTCGGCAGCACGCCCGTCTCCCGCGCCTACCCGCTGGCCAACTACAACTGCGCGTTCGAGGTGATCGACGACTACCACGCGTTCCACGACCTGTTCTACCTGCTGATGGTCGGCAGCGGCGTGGGCGTGCGCGTGCTGCGCGAGGATGCGGAAAAGCTGCCCAAGATCCGCACGAACGTGCAGGTCATCCACAAGGCGTACGATCCGCGCCCGGTTGAGGAGCGTCTGGAGTTCACGAACCTGACGTTTGCGACGGACACCGCGACGCTGGCCATCGGCGATTCGAAGGAGGGCTGGGCGCAGGCGCTGGACCATTACTTCACGCTGCTGACCAGCCGCGAGTACAACAAGGTGCGCAAGATCGTCGTCGAGTACGACTCCATCCGCCCGCGCGGGGAGCGGCTCAAGGTCTTCGGCGGCACGGCGTCGGGCTACGAGTCCATGATGGCCATGCTGGACAAGATCCACAAGGTCGTCACGGCCGCCGGCGCGCGCGACGGCAAGCAGCTGACGATGCTGCGCCCGCTCGACCTGCTGGACATCGCCAACATCATCGGCGAGAACGTCGTCTCCGGCGGCGTGCGCCGCACGTCGGAAATCGGCCTGATCGATCAGGACGACGAGGACTGCATCAGGGCCAAGAGCGAGCTGTACCGCCAGGTCGACGGCCGTTGGGAGATCGACAAGTCCATCGCGCACCGCCAGATGAGCAACAACTCCATCTTCTACCGGCGCAAGCCGACCCGCGAGCAGCTGCACTGGCATCTGCAGCAGATGCGCTACTCCGGCGAGCCGGGCTGGGTCAACGAGGAGGCGGGCCTCAAGCGCCGCCCCAACTTCCGCGGCTGCAACCCGTGCGGCGAGATCCTGCTGGACAGCCACGGCCTTTGCAATCTGACCACGGTGAACGTCATGGCCTTTGTAAAGGACGGCGCACTCGACGAGGAGGCCCTGCTCGAGGCGCAGCGCCTGTCCGCGCGCGCGGGCTATCGCATGACCTGCCGCGAGCTGGAGATGCACCAGTGGAATGCCGTGCAGCAGCGCGACCGGCTGCTGGGCTGCTCCGTCACCGGCTGGCAGGACATGGTCAACGCCACCGGCATGGACCGCGAGGCGCAGTCGCAACTGCTGGAGCGCATGCGCGCCGCCGTGCACGACGCCGCCAACCGCCTGGCCGATCAGCTGGGCCAGAAGCGCCCGCTGCTGATGACGACCGTCAAGCCCGAGGGCACGCTCTCGCTGCTGCCCACGGTCTCCAGCGGCGTGCACTACTCGCACGCGCCCTACTACATCCGCCGCGTGCGCATCTCCGCCGCCGACCCGCTGTGCAAGGTCTGCGAGGAGCTGGGCTATCCCGTCTTCCCGGAGGTGGGCCAGGACCCGGAGACGTGCAAGACCAAGGTGGTCGAGTTCCCGGTCAAGGCCCCGGCCGGCCGCGTGAAGGCGGACGCCTCTGCGATCGAGCAGCTGGAGAACTACAGGATGTTCATGCGCCATTACGTCGACCACAACTGCTCCATCACCGTGCACGTGCGCGACGGGGAGTGGGATCAGGTCGAGGAATGGGTCTGGAACAACTGGGACGACATCGTCGCCCTCTCCTTCCTGAGCTATGACGACAGCTTCTATGAGCTGCTGCCCTATGAGGAGATCGACGAGGCCGAGTATGAGCGCCGGCGCGCCGCGATGCGCCCGTTCAACCCGTCGCTGATCTGCAAGTACGAGCACGAAGAGACCGAGCTGGACATCGGCACGAGCGACTGCGTGGGCGGCGCCTGCCCGATCCGCTGACGGGGGAGCAGGCCGATGAGGAACGTGAAACGTAGGGGCCTCTTTCTGTTGCTGGCACTGCTGCTGACGCTGCCCGTGCAGGCGATGGGCCGGGGCGAGCTGACGTACCAGGCCGTCGGCGAGGAGGGCGCGGAGCCGGCCGCGGCCCAGACGGACGCGGCCCGGACCGAGACGTCGCCCGCGCGCGAGGAGATGATCGACGGCATCATCGACCTGGCGCAGCGCAAGTACGAGGAGACGAACGGCCGCGCCCAGCGCGCGCAGTATGCCAGCGACATCTACATCTGCAAGAACTTCACCGTATATCTGTTCAATCAGGTCGCGGTGGACTACCGCATGGCCGAGTTCCCGGACGTGGAGCTGTACATCCCCAACAACAACCCCAGCGAGGCCTGCGCGCCCTACGTCTACGGCCTGGAGTGGGAGGATGTGCCCGCCGAGGAGGGCAATCCCTTCTATGAGGCGGCGCGCTTCCGCTACGACAGTGAGTTGACGGACGCGGAGAACCGGGAGCTGGCGCGGCAGTTTCTCATGCAGGCGCAGCGCGGGGACTTCTTTCAGATGGCCGCGAACTACTACTACGGCGTGGGCGCGCACAGCATGATCTTCATTGCCGACTACGACCCGGAGACCGACACCGTGCGCTGGACCGACTCCAACATGAAGGGCGAGCGCCGAAACGGCGAGCGGTACGGCTATGTGCAGTTCGACGCGGTCAAGGAGATCGACTGGTTCGTCGACGCCTTCTGCCGCAAGGGCTACGGCGCGACGATCTACCGCCTGCGCGGGGACATCGTGTGGGCGCAGTGACGGACACAAAAAGGCCGTCCATGCAGGCTTTGCATGGACGGCCTTTGACTTACGCGGCGGGCGACTGCGCGCGCTTCATGTCGCGCAGCGTGGTGTAGCCCAGCGGCAGCGCCAGGAGCAGCGTGCACAGATCGGCGACGGGTTGGCTGATCAGCAGCCCGGTCATGCCCAGCACGCGCGGCAGAATCAGGATCACCGGCAGGAAGAACAGCCCCTGACGCGCCGCGGCGAGTACGCTGGCCTTGAGCGACTGGCCGATCGTCTGGAGCATCATGTTCGTCATCGTGATGTAGGAGACGAACGGGAACAGCACGCACTGGCAGCGCAGCGCGGCCGCGCCGATCTGTACGACCACGGGGTCGGCCTTGCGGAAGATCTCGATCACCTGCGGCGCCAGCGCAAAGCCCAGCGCGGAGAGCGCCACCAGGATGACGAACGAGATGCGCAGGCAGAAGAAGAACGCCTCCCGCACGCGCCCGTACAGCTTGGCGCCGTAGTTGAAGCCGCACACCGGCTGGAAGCCCTGGCCGAAGCCGAGCACGGCCGACATCGCAAACTGCATCACACGCGAGACGATGGACATCGCGGCGATGGCCGCATCTCCATAGGGCCCTGCGGCGAGGTTGAGCGCGATGGTGGCGACGCTGCCCAGGCCCTGGCGACACAGGGACGGCAGGCCGCCGCGCAGGATCTCGCGGTAGCGCGTGAGCGCAGGGCGGAACGCACGCAGCCGGATGGGGATGTTACTGCCCCGGTGCGTACCCGCCAGCAGCAGGCAGAAGCCGACGATCTGGCTCAGGCTCGTGGCCAGCGCCGCGCCGGCCACGCCCATGTCCAGCCCAAAGATGAACAGCGGATCCAGCGCCACGTTGAGCACTGCGCCGGACGTGATGCCGACCATGGCGTAGGAGGCGCTGCCCTGAAAGCGCAACTGGTTGTTGAGCACGAGCGAGGAGATCATGAACGGCGAGCCGAGCAGGATGAGGCGCGTGTAGTCGCGCGCATAGGGGAGGATGGTCGGCGTCGCGCCGAGCATGCGCACCAGCGGATCCAGGAAGATCAGCCCCAGCGCCATGACGATGAAACCCGTGATCAGTGCGGAGAAGAAGCCCGTGGAGGCCATCGTCTCCGCGCTTTCGTTGTCCTTGGCGCCGAGCTTGCGGGAGATGTAGTTGCCCGAGCCATGGCCGAACGTGAAGCCCAGCGCCTGGATGACGGCCATCAGCGAAAAGACGACGCCCACAGCGGCCGTGGCGCTCGTGCCGATCTTGCCTACGAAGAACGTGTCGGCCATGTTGTACAGGGAGGTGACGAGCATGCTCACGATGGTGGGCGCGGCCAGGCGCAGCACGAGCGGACGGATGGGCTGCGTGGTCATGACGGCGAATTTCTCCTGAGCGCTTTGCGGGGCTTTCAAGTGCGAACGACCTTCTTCCTCATATGTTGCTCCTTTTATTATAACGGAAAAGTGAAAGAAACGCAAAGAAGATGTGAGATCTTCTCTCCGGCAATGCGAAAGATGGGCGCGACGGGGAAAATTTCGGTTTTTGAAGGGTCAAACGCCGTCAGGCGCGTCTAATGGGTGAGAGGCGAAAGGAGGGAACCGGATGGATGCGCTGGAGAAGGAGCGCACGCTCGAGCGCCTGATGGAGCGCCACGGCGACGCCATCGTGCGCCTGTGCACGCTGCACCTGCGCGACGCGCAGCTCGCCCAGGATGCGGCGCAGGAGACATTCCTCAAGGCATATCGCGCGCTGGAGCGGTTCAGGGGCGAGAGCAGCGAGAAGACGTGGTTATCCCGCATCGCGATCAACACCTGCCGCAGCATGCGTCGAAGCGCCTGGTTTCGCCTGGTGGATCTGGGCGCGCTGCGCGAGAGCCTGCCCGCGCCGGAGCGGCCGTTCGGCGTGGAGGAGGACGAGATGACGTTCGCCATTGCGGGGCTGCGCGCCAAGTACCGGGAGGTGATCCTGCTCTACTATTATCAGCAGATGAGGGTTGCCGAGATCGCGCAGGCGCTGGGCATCCCGGAAAAGACGGTGTCCACGCGCCTGTCGCGGGCGCGGGACATGCTCAGGCTCAGGCTCGAAGGAGGGAAAGCCGATGAAACCGAGCGTGCGTGAGGCGATTGACGCACGCCTCTCCGGCGTGCGGATGAGCCGGGAGGACAGGGCGCGCGTGCTGGAACGCGCGCGAAAGGAGGAAGAACGCATGCGCAAGAAGATCTCGACGGGGCTGATGGTGGCATTGGCATTGACCGCGCTGCTGGCGGGCACGGCGCTTGCGGCGGCCGGCGGCATCTTTGAATTCTTTGCCGGACGGGATGCAGGGATCGGCCTGGAGCCGCTGGAGCAGAACCTCGCGGGGGCGGCTGTCGCCACCGGGCAGACGCTGCTCCAGGATGAGGTGGAGTTGACGGTCGAGGAGTCGTACTATGACGGAGAGACGCTGTATCTCAGCTGGTCCATCGGCGGACAGACGCGCACGGAGGAGCCCTGGACGCCTGACGCTTCGCAGCTGGAGGCGATGGAGGCGACGCAGGCCGAATACCTGGATGTGGAGCTTTCGCCGGGGACGGGTGTGTTGGTGACGACGGTCTCCGAGGGCGACGGCCTGGATCTGGCCGACGGCACGTACATCAACCCCTCGATGGGCGATTCCAGCGTGCTGGAGGATGGCACGCGCGTGAACTGGATGCGCTACGAGACGCCGTTGCCGGAAACGGCGCGCCAGCAGCAGAGCCTGGACCTGGTGATGACGCTGTACCGGACCCAGACCGCCTATTACATGGATGCGGACGGCGCGGCCTATGTCATGAGCCTGTCGCATGAGCGCGAGGAACTGCCCTTCCGCATTGAGTGCACCGACGCCACGGCGCAGGCGACGGCAAGCGCCTCGTTTGAAAACTACACGGCGGAGTGCACGGTCACGGCGGGCATCCTGAACAACGTCGCCGTCCATGCGAACGTCGTCCTCACCGGCATGCCGGCGGAGTGGTATGATGCGGTCGTCAGCATGGAGGATGCGGCGGACGCCGTCTACAGCTACAGGCTCTACATCGACGGGGAGCTGTGCCAGAAGTTTGACGCCTGGCTCAGCGGAGACGCGACGCGCCTGGAGCTGTGGTTCGGCTTCATCCAGCCGCCGCTGCCCGAGACGGACGAGAACACATTCACCCTGGTGCCCGTCTACACCCAGAGCGGCGAGCATCCGGATGAGGCGCTGCAGGGCGTCATTCGATACCCCACGGCGGTCAACCTCTGATCTTCCAGCCCCGGCCATGCGCGGCCGGGGCGCTTGGCGCCATACGAAATTTTGTCGCATGCGCGCGAAAAAAAATGCGCCGACGGATTGCACCCGGCGGCGCTTTCGTGTATAATAAAAAAACGCCCGGCCGGATGCAAAGAGTGGATAGGCTTTACTTTTTGTGTTCCGCATCGTATAATACAGGAGGCTTGACAGGGCGGGAAGAGGGATAGAGATGTTTAATGTCGGCGCGGCGGAGCTGATCCTGATCCTGCTGGTCGCGTTTGTCGTGGTAGGGCCCAAGGATCTGCCCAAGGTCGCCCGCGCCCTGGGGCGTTTTGTCCGCTACATCCGCTCGTTCATCGAGGAGGTCAAGCGAGAGACCGGCTGGGGAGACCTGGCCGAGGGCTTTAAGGAAGCAGAGATGGACGTTCAGGATACCCTCCGGCAGGCAGACGTCAGCAAGGAACTGCGGGATATCCGCCATGAGGTCAACAAGGACGTCAACGCGATCAAGAAGGACCTTCGTAAGGACGCCAAAGAAATCAAACAGGACATCCAGGAAGACATCAACCAAAAGAAATGACGTGGGGGAGGCATTCTAAATGAGACTGGGTACGACGGAAATCATCCTCATTCTGGTGCTGGCGCTGGTGCTCTTCGGCGGCGGCAAGCTGGCCGGCGTGGGCAAGGCCCTGGGCCAGAGCATCAAGGACTTCAAGAAGGAAGTCAAGGAAGACGATTCCAAGCCGGAAGAGAACAAGAAGGACGAAGATCAAAAGGACGAGCCGCAGGCGTGAGCCGCGGCCCTTTTTCGGAGTGAGCCATGCGCAAAACACAGACAAGCAACGAGAAACCCGAAACCAACGAGGCCGTAGCGCAGGAGAACCAGGAGCGCAAGCAGTCGATCCTGACCCATCTGCTGGCGCTGCGCAAGACGCTGGTCATCAGCTTCGGCGCGATCGCCGCGGCGTTCTTGCTGGTCTTCTACTTGGCGTGCGGATACCTGATGAATTTCATTACCACGCCCATCGTCGAGCGCGGCGTGGAGATCATCTATACGGCCGTGTCCGAGGCGCTGGTCACGCAGCTCAAGGTGTCGCTGATCGCCGCCGTCGTCGTGGCCAGTCCCGTGGTGTTCTGGCAGATCTGGGCGTTCATCAAGCCCGCGCTGTATCCCAATGAGAAGCGCATCTTCAAGCGCCTGTTCTTCCTGGCGCTGCTGCTGTTCCTGATGGGTGTGGTCTTCTGCTACCGGGCCGTGTACATGCTGGCGCTCGACTTCTTCCTCGTCTCGGGCGAGAATCTGGCCACGCCGATGCTGTCCATCGACAAGTACGTCGGCTTCCTGTTCTCGTTCGTGCTGCCCTTCGGCCTGGTCTTTGAGCTGCCGGTGGCCATCTACATGCTCACGCGCGTCGGGCTGGTCAACTACGAGATGCTGAGCAAGACGCGCAAGTTCGTCATTCTGGCCATCTTCGTCATCGCTGCGATCTTGACGCCGCCGGATATCGTCTCGCAGGTCATGCTGGGCATTCCGATGCTGCTGCTCTTCGAGGTCGGCGTACAGGTTTCGCGCTTCGTCAAGCCGCGCGAGCGCTCGTAAGGCGAGCCCTGGCACAAACACATTCGCCCGAATCCCATTTGGGATTCGGGCGTTGCTTTTGCGTGCTCTATTGCGCCTTGATCAGAGCGGCCTTGAGCGCCTCCAGCGCTTGCGAAAAGAGCATGTCGCGGTTCTCGGGCGTCACGGTCAGCAGCAGGACGTCCTCGCGCGCGCGGATGGCTGCCGAGAGCGGATAGTCGCCCTTTTGCAGCACGCCCAGCACGGGCCTGCAGCCGTCCAGGCAGGCGAGCACCTCGCGCTGAAATCCGAACGCGTCCCGCTCGAGCTTGCCCAGCTCATCCAGCAGGATGACGGACCGGTCGCTTTCCTGTGCCGCGCGCAGGCAGCGCACGCCGATCTGCTCAAAGACGGGCAGCACAGCGACGGTCTGCTGCGGCGCCACGCGCAGCGTGCAGGGACAGTCGTTGTAGTAGGGGTCGACGGGCAGAAAGCTGTGGAAGAAGAATCCGTGCCGCATGCCGTCCTGCATCCACAGGCGCGTCTCAAACCCTGCGGGGGCAAGCCCGAGCTCGCCGAGCAGCCGGCGCAGCAGCGTCGACTTGCCGACCTGCTTTTCGCCGGTCAGAAACAGGTGCTTCATCGCCGCATCGCCCTCCGGAAGTTGGCGCGCGTCTTCCAATAGCTCGACTCGCGCCGGATGGTGGAGATCAGGTCGCCGCCAAAGAAGAGGATCACGTTGAGCAGCGAGAACACGATGGCCGCGCGCACGCTCCACGGTCCCACAATCAGGTTCAAACCGTACAGCACCACGTCCAGCAGCGCCAGGTACTTGACCTTCATCGGCAGGAAGAAGAAGAGCATCAGCTCAAAGTTGGGATATACCGCTGCAAACGCCAGGAAGAGCGAGAGGTTCAGGTAGGTGTTGGTGCCGCTGCCCGTGATCGCGGCGGCCAGGATGTTGCCCAGGATGCCCACGAAGTAGAACATGTTGAAGCGCGCCGTGCCCCAATGGTTTTCCAGGGCGTTGCCGATCAGCCAGTAGAAGTACAGGCTGAAGAGGATCCAGACCAGCGAGCTGCTTGGCGGCAGCAGCACAAAGGTCAACAGCCGCCATACCTGCCCGCGCATCACCAGATGCCAGTTCAGATACAGCCAGGACTCCACGCGCAGGCTGGGCAGCAAAAAGTCCATCAGGAACACGACGAGCATGCCGCCTACGACATAGGTCATCAGGTTGCGGATCGAGTGCCGGCGAAACCAGCGCTCCATGGAAGCGAAGACTGTCTTCATGGTGTGATTCCTTTCCGCGTTTGTTGTACAAAGCATATCGCATCGCGCGCGCGCTGTCAACCCATCGCGTCCCAAACCTGCAATTGAGCGCACGGTCTGTCGCTCGGGCCCTTCATAGTATGGCCCGACGCGCGCCGTCCAGCCGCTGGAGCAGGCAGAACGGTTTGCTTTTTGGAGCGCTTTTTGCTATAATTTGAGGAAGAGACTGACATGGGAACGAGGCGGATACATGAGATGGCCTAGACGGGGCGCGGCCCATGGAGAGCGCAGCATGAAAGCGCTGCTGGCCTGCGCGTTCTTTTTGCTGGGATCCGTCCTGTGCGCCGCCGCGGCGCTCTTTCCACAGACATCCGAGGACGTCTATGAGAAGAGTGGGACGACCCTGGACGCCGGCGGCGCGGCCAGCGGATACGTGATGGTCAAGCGCAGCGCCGACGTACAGCAGCGCGTGCGCATCTCGAGTGGAGGTCAGGCCTTTACTTACTCGCTGCGGCAGGACGGCGAATTTGAGGTCTTCCCGCTGCAGCTGGGCAGCGGAGAATATGAGATCCGCGTCTACGAACAGGTGCGCGGCGATCAGTATGCGCAGGTCTATGCCAAGAGCATCCGCGCGCGCATGGAGGATGAAAATCTCGCCTTCCTCTATCCGAACCAGTACGTGTGGTATACGCCGGACTCGTCGGTGGTGGCGCTCGCGCAGGAGCTGTGCAGCGCGGACATGAGCGACAAGGAAAAGCTGACCGCCCTGTACACATATGTGGTCAAGCACATCTCCTATGACTACATCAAGGCGGCGACGGTCCAGAGCGGATACATGCCCGACCTGGAGGTCATCCTGGAGCGCGGCAATGGCATCTGCTTTGACGTGGCCTCGCTGTTGGCGGCGATGCTGCGCGTGCAGGGCGTGCCCGCCCAGATCGCCATCGGCAATGTGCACGGCATGTACCATGCGTGGAACCGCGTCTACCTGGACGGCGAGTGGCGCCTCGTCGACGCCACGCTGAAGATCATGAATTACGGCAAAGAGGTCAAGGCCTCGGACTACCGGATGGAACGCTATTATTGAAAAGGGGGCGGAACCGATGGCAAAGGCCAGGCCGCTTGGACAACTCTCCTCCCAGGAGCTCTCGCTGTGGTGCGACCAGATTGCCCTGATGCTGCGCGCGGGCATCGCGCTCTACGACGCGGCGGGCATGCTGCGCGAGAGCTATGCAGGCACGGCGCTGGAGCCGAAACTTGCCGAAATCGACCGCAAGATCCGCGAGAGCGGATCGCTGTACGAGGCCATGCAGGAGGCAGGCTGCTTCCCGGCGTATGCAGTCTATATGGTGCGCGTGGGCGAGCGCTCGGGCAACCTGGAGGCGATCATGACCGCGCTTTCAGACTACTACGCCTGGGAGCACAAGGTGCGCGGCGCCATCCGCAGCGCCGTGTTCTACCCGGCGGTGCTGGTGGCCATGATGGCCGTGGTGATTCTGGTGCTCATCACCTTTGTGTTTCCAGTCTTCACGCAGGTGTATGAGAGCATGGGCGTGGGCATGACGGGCTCTTCGCAGTTGGCCATACGGGTGGCGCTGGGGTTTGGGCGCGGCGTGCTGGCCGTAGCGCTGTTGCTGGCCGTGGGCATCGCCGTCGTGGCGCTGCTCATGCGTACGCGCAGGCGCGAGCGCGTCCTGCAGGCGCTGCTGCGCGCGTTCCCGCCTGCACGCCGGGCGATGGAAAAGATCGAGAGCGGCCGCATCGCGCTGGCGCTGTCCATGCTGCTCACGGGCGGCTATCCGCTGGAGGAGGCGCTCGAACTCGTGCAGGATGTGCTGACTGCGCCCTCGGCCCGAGAAAAGGTGCGCGTCTGCTGCGAGGAGATCCGTTCCGGCGCCTCCTTTGCGCAGGCGATGGAGCATGCGCGGCTGTTTGAGCCGATGTATGTGCAGATGTGCCGTGTGGGCCTGAGCGCGGGCCAGATCGACACGGTCATGAAGCGCCTGTGCGAGATCTACGACGAGGAGACGGACGCGGAGATCCGCCGCCTGGTGTCCTACATCGAGCCGACGCTTGTCGGCGTGCTGTCCGTGGTTGCCGGCGCGATCCTGCTGTCGGTCATGCTGCCGCTGATGAGCCTGATGTCTTCCATGCTATAACGATGCAAAGCGAGGGAACGCCATGAAAAGAGCGCGAGAGAGGCGGCGCGGCCTGTACGTGACGGCCTTCGTGTGTCTGGCCAGCGCTGCGGCGTTCGTGTGGGGCACGGCCGGCATCGCGGGTCAGGTGGATGAGCAGCAGGCGCTGACGCTGGAGCGCGCCATCGAACGCGCCGTCGTCACCTGCTATGCGCTGGAGGGACAGTACCCGCCGACGCTCGATTACATCCGCGAATACTATGGCGTCGTCATCGACCAGGAGCGCTACGACGTCTTCTACGACGTGTTTGCGCAAAACGTCATGCCGTCCGTGACTGTGGCGCAAAGGGGGGATACGCCGTGATGCGCAGCGCACACCGCAGGAGCGTGCAGGCCGAGGGTTCGCATGTCTTCGGCGAGCTGTTCGTCTTTCTGCTGTTGGGCATGTTTGCGGTCTTTTCGCTGATGGCGGTCGTCGCCGGCGCAGGCGTTTACCGGTCGGTCGTTGAGGCCGGGTCCCCGGACGGCCAGACGGCCATGCCCCTGTCGTATGTGGCCAACAAGGTGCGCGCGCTGGATGCCGCCGGCGCTGTTGCGGTCGTGCAGGACGAGGCGGTCGGTCCGGTGCTGACGCTGACGGAGGACTATGAGGGTGGCGCGCTCGTCACACGCATCTTTGCGCAGGACGGCGTGCTGCGCGAGCAGTTCGGGTATGCAGACGCGCCGCTGGACCCGGAACTGTCCGAACGGCTGCTGGAGGTCGCGGCATTTGACGCACGCCTGGATGAGAAGGGCGTGACCCTGTCCGTGCGCATGCCGGACGGGGCGGAGGAATCGCTGTATCTGGCGCTGCGCAGCAGCGCGCGATGAGAGAAGAAAGGGGGCGGAAGCGTTGGACGAGAGCCGCAACAAGGTGCTGCTGCTGGAAATCGTAGTCGTGCTGCTGTTCTTTTCCGTCTCGGCGGTGACGACGTTGCAGCTCTTCGCGCACGCATCCACCCTTGCGAGAAGGAACGCTCTGGACGCGGACGCGCTCGTGCACTGCGAGGATGTGGCGGAGCGTCTGCGCGTGCAGGAGGATCCGTCGGCGCTGCTGACGGCGGACGCGGGTTGGACAGCCGTGCAGACGACGGCGGACGGATTCTCCGCCACATGGACGCCGGAGGGCGCTGACTACACGCTGTGCGTGACGGGCGAGCGCGTGGAGCAGCCGGGCGGCAGCCTGTGGGAGATGCGTGTACAGGCGCTGGACGCGCAGGGCAGCCTGCGCGTCGACCTGCCGGTCGCGCGCTATGCGCCGGAGGGGGGACGTTGACCGTGAAGGACAGGCAGGAATACCGCGTGGGCACGGGCGCCTCGCTCATGTTGATGATCGTCGTGGTGCTGATGCTCGCGGTGCTGGGCATGCTGGCCTTTTCCAGCGCGCAGGCAGGCCGCCGCCAGACCGACCGGCATGTAGGCAGTGTGACCGCCTACTATGCGGCGGATGCGCAGGCTGAGCGTGTGCTTGCGCAGCTGGATGCGCTCGGCGAAGACGCGGCTGCACAGCTGGCGGTCGACGGCATCTCCCTGGCGCGCGACGGGGACGTATGGACGTACGCCGTGCGGGTGGACGATCAGCGCGAGCTGTGCGTGCGCGTGCGCCTGACGGAAGAGGGCGTGCAGGTCGAGTCCTGGCAGGTCGTGCGCACGGACGACTGGTCGCCGGACGGCAGCCTGCAGTTGCTGGATGCGGTCGGCTTTTGACGGACATCGGAGGGATTCGAATGGAACTGGAGACGATACTGAGCGGCGCCGTGAACCGGGGCGTGTCCGATATCTTCATCGTGCCGGGCGCGCCGGTGACGCTGAAGATCAAGGGCGAGATGATCCCTGCGTCGGACGAGCGCGTCATGCCGGCGGACACGGAGACGCTGCTGCGCGGCATCTATGAACTGGCGCAGCAGCGCGACATGCGGCGCCTGTTGGAGACGGGCGACGACGACTTCTCGTTTTCGGTGCGGGGCGTCGGGCGCTTTCGGTGCAACGCGTTCAAGCAGCGCGGCTCGCTGGCGGCGGTGCTGCGCGTGGTCGTCTTTGGCCTGCCCGATCCCGTGGAGCTGAATATCCCCCAGCAGGTCATCGACCTGTACAAGGTGCGCCGCGGCATGGTGCTGGTGACGGGTCCCGCGGGCAGTGGCAAGTCGACGACGCTGGTGTGCATCATCGACCGGATCAACCGGGAGTTTCGCGATCACATCGTGACCATCGAGGATCCCATCGAATACCTGCACGCGCACAACAACAGCATCGTCAGCCAGCGTGAGATCGATCACGATACCTCGAGCTATGCGCAGGCCCTGCGCGCGGCGCTTCGCCAGGCGCCCAATGTCATCCTGCTGGGCGAGATGCGCGACTACGAGACCATCTCGACTGCGCTGACCGCCGCCGAGACGGGCCATGCGCTCTTTTCGACGCTGCACACCGTCGGCGCGGCCAAGACGATCGACCGCATCATCGACGTGTTCCCGGCCAATCAGCAGCAGCAGACGCGCATTCAGCTCTCTATGGTGCTCAAGGCGGTCGTCTCTCAGCAGCTGATCCCGACGGTGGACGGTTCGCTCGTGCCCGCCTTTGAGGTGATGGTCGTCAACAGCGCCGTGCAGAACATGATCCGCGAGGGCAAGGTGCACCAGCTGGACAACGTGATCTACGGCGGCCAGACACAGGGCATGATGACGATGGATGGCGAGATCTTCCGCCTGTACCGCGAGGGGCGGATCTCCAAGGAAAACGCCGTGCTCTACTCGCTCAACGCCGAGCAGATGCGCAAGCGCCTGATGTGACCGCAGGGGACAGAAGAATAAAGGAGCAATGTCTGTGGCAGAAGAACAAACCGTCCATCCGCTCGCCGAGATGGACATCAGCGAAGAAGTGCAAAGGGCATTCACCCAGATGGGATTCCGCGAACTGACGCCCATTCAGCAGCGGTGCATTCCCATGATGATGCAGGGCCAGGACGTCATCGCCATCGCGCCGACCGGCACGGGCAAGACGCTGGGTTTCGGCGTGCCAATGCTTGAATACGTCAACCTGCGCGATACGCGCGTGCAGGAGGTCGTCCTCGCGCCCACGCGCGAACTGGCCCAGCAGATCGCCGAGGAGCTGCGCAGCCTCGCGCAGTTCATCCCCGAGGTGCGCATCGCCGTCATCTACGGCGGCCAGCCCATCGCCAGGCAGATCACCGCGCTCAAGCGCCGCCCGCAGATTCTGGTGGCCACGCCGGGCCGCCTGCTGGATCACATGCAGCGCGGCAACATCGTGCTGGACGAGGTGCACACGCTCGTGCTGGACGAGGCCGACGAGATGCTCAAGATGGGCTTCGTCAAGGACGTGTGCCGCGTCATCGAGGCCACGCGGCCCGACCGCGAGCTGGTCATGTTCAGCGCGACCACCAACCAGGACGTCATGACGATCTCCTGGAAGTACCAGCAGGACCCGGTCGAGATCGTCGTGGAGGCCACGAAGGAGAACCGGCCCCAGATCACGCAGTACGTCATCCAGTCCGCGCGCCAGGACAAGTACGAGCACCTGCTGTACCTGCTCGACTCGGACAAGTACAAGCGCGCGATGATCTTCTGCAACACCAAGGACATGACCGCGCGCCTTTGCGCCCGCCTGCAGAAGGCCGGCTACAGCGCCGACTGCCTGCACGGCGACATCCGCCAGAGCCAGCGAGACAAGGTGATGAGCGGCTTTCGCAAGGGCCGCTTCGAGCTGCTCGTGGCCACGGACATCGCCGCGCGCGGCATCGACGTGGACGACGTGGAGGCCGTGTTCAACTACGACCTGCCTGAAAAGGACGAGTATTACGTCCACCGCATCGGCCGCACCGGCCGCGCCAAGAAGCAGGGCGTCAGCTTCTCCTTTGTCGAGTTCCGCGAGATCGTCCGCCTGGACGAGATCATGAAGTACATCCACTCCAACCCCACCATGCTCGTCTTTGACGAGTACGGCACCCTCTGCTACAAGGATTCCGGCGAGCCGTTCTTTGAGGACGTGTAAGGCCCGATGATCCCCGAATCCGGCCGGGAGCGGTACGACTCCCCCGCCCGCATTCGGGGCATTTTTTGTTTTCGGGGAGTTGACATGTGTGTAATGAATGGATATAATGTACTTGATCAATAAGCACATTACAAGACAAAAGAAGGGGGAAATCGGTTGGAGATCATCATCAGCAGCAACACGAGCAAGCCGATCTACGAGCAGATCACCTCGCAGATCAAGGCGATGGTGATGAGCGGCGAACTGCGCACCGGCGACCCGATCCCATCCATGCGCGCGCTGGCCAAGTCCATCCACGTGAGCGTGATCACGGTGCAGCGGGCGTATGAGGACCTGCAGCGGGATGGATTCATCGAGACGTCCGTGGGGCGCGGCAGCTTCATCACCGCGAACAATCGGGACTTTTATCAGGAGGAACAGCAGCGGCGCGCAGAGGAACACCTGCAGGAGGCCGCGCAGATCGGCCGCACGTGCGGCATACCCGTAGAGAAGCTCGCGGAGCTCCTGCGGATGTTCTATCAGGAGGATGGAGAAGAATGAGGATGCAGGACAATGCGTTGGCCGTGAAGGGGCTGACCAAGCGATACGGACGGTTCACGCTGGAGAATGTCTCGTTTTCCGTGCCGCGGGGGACGGTCGTGGGGCTCGTGGGCGAAAACGGCGCGGGCAAGAGCACGACGCTCAACGCCGCCCTCGGCCTGATCCATGCAGATGCCGGCAGCGTTGAGATCCTGGGCGAGCAGACGCTGGACGCGGCGCTGCGCGAGCAGATCGGCGTGGTGTTTGACGCCAACGCGTTTCCCAATGCGCTGACGCCGGAAAAGCTGAACCGGATCTTTCGACGGATCTACCGCACGTGGGAGGAGGAACGGTACCGGTCGCTGCTGCGGGAGATGGGGCTGCCCGCGGACCGGCGGATCGGCAAGCTCTCCAAGGGCATGAAGATGAAGCTCGCCATCGCCGTAGCGCTCTCCCACGGCGCGAAGCTGCTGATCCTGGATGAGGCGACGAGCGGCCTGGACCCGATCGCCCGGGAGGAGATTCTGGACCTGCTACTGGACTTCGTGCAGGCGGAGGATCATGCCGTGCTGATCTCCTCCCATATCACGAGCGACCTGGAGAAGATTGCGGATTACATTGTCTTTCTGCATGCGGGCCGGGTGATCTTTGAAAAGCCCAAGGACGAGCTGCGCTATCGCTATGGGATCGTCCGGTGCGGAGAGGCCCAGTTTGCTGCGATCGACGAGACGGACAGGGTTGCATGGCGCAGGCAGGACTACGAATGGGAGGTCCTCGTTGCAGACCGGGAGGCTGCGCAAAGGAAATATCCCAAATCGGTCGTCGACCCGGCCACGATCGATGAGATCATGCTGCTGCACATCAAGGGGGAGACAAAATGAAGGGCCTGCTGTTAAAGGATTTTTTTCTGATTCGATCCGTGCTGGGCATCCTGCTGCTGGTGCTGGTGGTCGTCGGGGGCGGCATGTCGGCGCTGACCTCTACGTGGGTGCTGACCGTCGTCGCCACCGTGATGTTCGGCATGATCGGCGTGACGACGATCGGCCAGGACAAGACGTCGGGCTGGAGCCGGGTGGCGGGCGTGTTGCCCGTGTCGCCCCAGGCCGTCGTGGACAGCAAATATACCCTGTACCTGCTCCTGAGCGGCGCGGGCTTTGCGCTGGGCGGCGTGATCGGCCTGCTGGGTGCGCTGGTGCAGCCGCAGGCGGACGGCGCGACCTTCGTGGCGATCAGCCTGGCCATTGCGCTGCTGTCCGGCAGCATCACCATCCCGTGCAATTTTCTGCTGGGGGAGGAGCGGGGCATCGTGAGCCTCATCATCGCCTATCCGCTGTCGACGGCAGTCTTCGTCGGCGCGTCCATGATCTGGAAGGACCCCTTGACGGCCGGTCTGATGGTGGCGGCGGCCGGTGTCGCGCTGTATATGGCCTCTTGGCTGGCGGCGCGAAAGCTCCTGCCACGGCGCGATGCGGCGTGACCCAAGCGAGTGAAACAAACGAGCCCGCGCGGCGCGCTCTCCGGGGGATCCGGAGAAAGCGCCGCGCGGGCTCGTCTTGGGCGCGGCTCACACAATGCCGGCCGTGCGCAGCAGGAAGACGCCCGCCGTGAGGGTGAACATCGACAGCAGCACGGATACGACGATGATGCCCGAGGCGAGCTGGGCGTCGCCGCCCATCTTGCGCGTGACGATGTAGACGTTGGCGGCGGCCGGCACGCCGAAGAGCACAAAGAGCACAAGCAGCTCCTCGTGCGTCAGGCCCAGCAGCAGGCCGATGGCGACCATGATCAGCGGCTGGAGGACGAGCTTGATGCCGCACGCGCCGAGGATGGGGCGGATGTCGTGCGCGATGTCGCTAAAGCGGATGCTCGCGCCGATGACGAGCAGCGCCAGCGGCGTGCACAGCGCGCCCAGATAGTCCAGCGACTGGGTC
This sequence comes from Candidatus Onthenecus intestinigallinarum, assembly GCA_018713325.1. Classification (GTDB taxonomy): domain Bacteria; phylum Bacillota; class Clostridia; order Christensenellales; family Aristaeellaceae; genus Beduinella; species Beduinella intestinigallinarum. Next base: position 20,506 of record DVFJ01000038.1, read on the forward strand.
AGCGCAAACGGCAGGCGCACGTGCAGCAGCGCAAACGGAAGCCCGGCGACGATGCCCAGAATCATGGGGTTTGTCGCGATTTGACGGAGGATCACGCCGGGGCGGATCCTGCGGCCGTGGCTGCCCGTGACGGTCAGCAGGATGACGGCGTATACGTTGTACAGCGGGAGCACGAACGCGCTGGCCAGCGTCGCGCTCAGCGGGATGACGTCCGTGCCCAGAATGTTCTGCATCAGCGCAAAGCCGATGTACACATAGTTGCCGCGGAACGCACCGTGCGCGAACGCGCCGACCTTTTCGGGCGCCTTGCGCAGCATCAGCGCGCCCACGCCCCATGCGATCAGGAAGAACGCCGTCGTGCCCAGCATGCACACGAGGATGAACGCCGGGTTGAAACGGGAGAAGTCGCTCGTTGCGGTGTCGTAGAAGAGCTTGGCGGGCAGCGCGACGGTGAATACGAGCGAACTGGCCTGCGAGAAGAAGGAATCATCCAGCAGGTGCAGGCGCTTGATGCCAAAGCCCGCCGCGAGCAGCAGGAAGATCGGCAGGGAGACGTTCAGGCTGAACCAGAAGTTTTCGATCAAAGCAATCGGCCCTCTTTCTGTGGCGATGGGTTCGCGTCAGCGCCCGGTCAGGCGCGCGTACAGGCGCAGGAACAGGGCGGGACTGGCGCGCAGCAGGATGCCCTGCCGCCGCACGGAGGCGTCTTCACTGCGCAGGGCGAAGCCGCTCAGCTCCCGCCGGTGCGCGCGCAGGAAGGCGACCGCTTCGCGCCGCACATCGCCCGCCAGGCCATAGGCGGGGATGTTCTTGCCTACGGACAGCGCGATCTGCCCGACGCGGCGGCGCAGCATCACGCGCCCCGGCGTGTCCGCCAGGCCGTCTGCCAGGGCGCTCAGCCGGCGGCACACCTCCAGGTAGGAGGCGCACCATGCGGCGCTGCGCGCGAACGAACGCATGATGCTGCCCTCGCGCTGGCGGTAGCGCACGAGCGTGCGGTCGCTCATCGCGGCGCGCCCCGCCAGCAGTAGCGCGGGCGTCTGGAACAGCTCGTCCTCAAAGAGCAGCCCCTCCGCCATGCGCAGGCCGTGCGCCTCCAGAAATGCGCGCCGGTAGATGCACTGCCACACCATCGGCTCATAGACCTCCGCACGGCATTGCCGCGCGAAGAGCGCGTCGCCGGCCATCGCATCGCACGGCGGAGGCACAGGCGCGGGCAGCGCCGCGCCGGTGTCGTCGTCAAAGGGCGCAAAGCGCGCCTTGATCACGTCCAGCTCCTCGCGCGCCATGCGCTCGCACAGCGGGAGCAGGCTGTCCGCCTCGGGCACGTCGTCGCTGTCCAGAAAGAATACGTACTCTCCCCGCGCCGCATCCAGGCCCGTGTTGCGCGCAGCCGACAGGCCGCCGTTTTGCGTGCGCTCGATCACGCGCATCGACGGACAGCGCGCGCAGAACGCATCGGCAATGGCGCGGCTGCCGTCCGGGCCGCGGTCGTCGACGAGCAGCACTTCGACGCGGCCGGCCGGGAGCGCGCACAGCGGCTCCAGGCACGCGGCGATGTAGCGCTCCACCCCGTAAAAGGGAACGATGATGGAAAGCAGCATGCGTCTTCTCCTCCCTTACAAAAAGCTGAGCTGGCGGCCCTCCGCCGGGCGGGAAGCGCCGCGCGCCCGCTCCCGCCGCAGGCAATCGCCGGGCAGGTCCCGTACAAACGGCGAAGGCGCGCCGCAGGACAGCAGGACCAGCTCTTCTCGGGCGCGCGTCATGCCCACATACAGCAGGCGGCGCTCCTCCTGCTCGTCCGCCTGAAGGCCCTGCTGGCGCAGCGGCAGCAGGCCGTCGGAGAGCCCCGGCACAAAGACCACGGGGAACTCCAGCCCCTTCGCGCCGTGCAGCGTCATCAGGCGCACGGCCTCGGGCGTGTAGACGCGGCCTGCGCAGCGGCTCACGTCCGCTTCGCCGCCCAGCGCGACGGCATCCAGCAGCGAGGCGAGGCTTGCGTGCAGGTCGGCGATACCCAGCAGCCGCTCCAGCGCGGGCGATGCGGCGATCCCCTGCGCGAGCATCCAGGCCTCGATCAGCTTGCGCGGACGCTCACGGCCGGCGCGCGCGCCGAGCGACGCGGCAAAGGCCAGCGCGGATTCATCCGCCGGCTGGGCGGATTCTGGGTGGAGCGCTAGGCGCAGCCCGTGCAGGCAGGCGAGCACCTGCTCGTCCTCGAGCGTGGCGTCCCGCCCCGTGACGACATAGGGAATGCCCTCCTTGCGCAGGCACAGCTCCAGCGCGTCGGCCTGGCGGTGCGTGCGGTAGAGCACCGCAAAGTCCGAAAAGCCGCGCTCTGCGCCCCCGCGCGCCTGCTCCTGCGCAGCGAGCATGTCCACGCCGCCGACCATGCGGCCGATCTCCTTGGTGATGAACAGCGCCTGCGAGAACTCGTCCGGCGCTTCGACCAGGCGTACCCGCGGTCCGTCCGGCCGGTGGGGCGTGAGCAGGTCCTGCGCATGCCCGACGACGGGCAGCGCACAGCGCAGCACCTGCGGGGCGGAGCGGTAGTTGTCCGTCAGGCGCACGACGCGCGCATCCGGCCGCGCCTCGAGGAAGCGTTCAAAGCAGCGCGCATCCGCGCCGCGGAAGCCGTAGATCGACTGATCCGGATCGCCAATGACGAAGACGGACTGACTCTCGCGGCTCCATGCGTCGACCAGCAGGCGCTGCACCGGGTTGATGTCCTGAAACTCGTCGACGAGCAGGTGCGTGAACGGCGCGCGCGGCACCGACGCATCCAGCTCGAGCGCGCGCAGCAGCAGCCCGTCAAAGTCGATCAGCCCGCGCGCCGAAAGCCGCGCGTCGTAGGCGGCGACGGCCTCCTGCGGGACGTCCGACTCGAGGCCCGACTTGCGCCGCGAGATCTCCGCGAGCAGCCGCTTCGGCGTGGTCTTCAGCGCGAGCGCCTGCACGACCTCGGACGCACAGGCCAGCGCCTGCGCGCCGTCGGCGAGCGATTCGCGCCCCGCCTGGGTGACGCCGGGCAGGCGCAGGCAGATCGCGTGGAACGTGCCGATCGTCATCGCACGCGCGGCGCGGCGGCCCAGGCGCTGCTCCAGGCGCTCGCGCATCTCGCCCGCGGCCTGGTTGGTAAACGTCACCGCCGTGATGCGGGCCGGCGGCACGCGGCGCGCCTGCACCAGGTGCGCAATGCGCTCCACGAGCGTCTTGGTCTTGCCCGTACCCGGCCCGGCGATGACCGCAATCGCGCGCTCCGGGGCGCAGACGGCCTCCTGCTGGCGCGCATTGAGCGCGTCGGCGCGCGGTGCGGCCGCCGACGCCGCATCGGGCACGGGCTTTGCGATCGGCGCCGCATCGCTCTGCCGGGGCGCAGGCGCGGGCGTGGCGCCCAGAAAGGACAGCTGGCCCGCGATGGACTCGACCTCGTCCGGGCGCAGGACCTGGATGTGGCCAAAGACGCCGTCGTAGCCCGGCGCGGCTTCGACCTCGCCGCAGCGCACGCGGCGGATGCCCTCGGCGACGCACGGACCGGCGGCCCGCTCGATGTCCTCTAGCGGCGCCTGGCGCAGGATGAAGAACTCGTCGCCCAGCGCGTCCGTCAGCGATTGCAGGCGCTGGGCGGTCTTCCTGCCCGCCACGGATGCGCCGATGGACGAGGCGACGACCTCCTGCAGCGGCACCAAGCGCTCAAACGGCGGCGCGCCGTCGGGCCTGTAGCCTTCCGGCCGGTCGGCCAGCTGCGCCGCGCGGTGCGCGACGCCCAGCGTCAGGCGCTTGCCGCACACGGGGCACACGCCCAGCGCGCGTTCGGCCTCCGCCGGCGACAGGCACTGGTTGCAGGCGCGGTGCCCGTCAAAGTGATACTTGCCCTCCTCCGGGAAGAACTCCAGCGTGCCGGCAAAGCCGCCCGCAGCGCCTCCCTCCAGCGCGCGGCGCAGCGCCGCATACGAGGGCTCGATGTCCAGCAGGTTGGCCTCGCGGCCCAGCTTGGCGGGCGAGTGCGCGTCGGAATGGGAGACGAGCGTGAAGCGATCCAGCTGCGAGAGCCGCCAGTTCATCGGCGGGTCGGAGGAGAGCCCCGTCTCCACGGCGTGCACATATCCGGTCAGGTCGCCAAAGCACGCCTCGACCGTGTCGAAGCCGGAGAACGCCCCGAACAGCGAGAAGTGGGGCGTCCAGATGTGCGCGGGGATGAAGACCGTCTCCGGGCACACGTCCAGCGCGATCTCGAGCAGGTCGCGGCTGGAGAGGCCCAGGATGGGGCGGCCGTCGGAGTGCAGGTTGCAGCCGAGGGCCTCCAGGCGGCGCGAGAACGCCTCCGCCTGCTCCAGCCCCGGCATCAGGATGACGTTATGCACCTTGCGTGTACGCCCATCCTGCTTGTAGATCGAGCTGATCTCGGCGGAGAGGACGAAGCGCGGCTGCACGTCGGGCGCGCCGGGCTGGCGCAGGTCTGCGCGCAGGCGGTACAGGCCGTCCCCGGCGGGCACGAGCTTGTCCATGAGTTCCGCGCGCCAGGCGGGGTGCGTGAAGTCGCCCGTCCCGACCAGGCCGATGCCCTTGCGCCGCGCCCACCACTCCAGCTGCTCGGGCACGCAGTCCGCGCTGGTGGCGCGCGAGTACTTCGAGTGGATGTGCAGGTCGGCGATGAGCATGGCGATCCCTCCACGGCATGACGATAGGTTCATGATACCCCCTTTTGCCGGCGCGCGCAAGGGGGAGAATGGAAAGGGGCTTGCCGTTCCCCGCCGGATGTGCGATAATAGAGGACGCAAGCGATGGCGAAAGGAGGGCGCGCATGATCAGCGTGATCGTGATCGGCAAGGACGAGGGCGAGGGCATCAGCCGGTGCCTGCAGAGCGTGCGCGCCGCCCTGGAGGGCGTGCTGCCCTATGAGATGATCTACGTCGACTCCCACTCGCAGGACGACTCCCTGACGCGCGCGCAGGCGCTGGGCGCGCGCTGCTTTGTGCCGGACGATGCGCGCACGACGCCCGCGCTGGGGCGCTGGGTCGGCACGCAGGCGGCGCTGGGCGAGACGCTGCTCTTCCTCGACGGCGACATGACGCTCTCGCCCGGCTTCGTGCAGGCGGGACTGGCGGCGATGGACAGGGGATATGCCGGCGCATGCGGCATCCGGCGCGACGTGTACGTGAAGGACGGGCGCGTCGTGGGCGAATGCGGGAACTACTTCGGCTGCCGGGCGGCGCGCACTGCGCCGGAATTCGGCGGCGCGGTGATGCTGCGCAGGGACGCCCTGCTGGAGGCGGGCGGCTGGAACCCGGATGTGGAGACCTGCGAGGAGGCGGAGCTGCACGCGCGGCTGCGCAGGCGCGGCCTGGCGGTCGTCGAGCTGCCGGTTCCGATGATCACCCATACCGACCGCGTGCGCGATGCGCGCGGGCTTTTCGGCACGATCTTTACGCGCCGCCGTCTCGGGCAGGGGCAGGCGCTGCGCTGCGCGCTGCGCGCGGGCAGCGCCGGACAGCTGATGCTGTGCGACCGGCCTACGCGGCTGTGGGCGCTGCAGGCGCTCTGCCTGATCGCCTGCGCTCTGCTGGGGCTGCTCGTCAGCGGCTGGGGGGGACTGGCGGCCTTTGCCGCCGCGGAGGCGCTCTGCCAGGCGGCGATGCTGCTGGCGCTGCGCCGGCAGGGACATGCGCGCTCGCTCGTCTCCGCCTGGCTGCTGCTCGCCTATATGCCCGCGGGCATGGCCTCGCTGCAAAGGCGCGGGACCGGCTTTGCGCAGTGGGAGGGAACGGCATGAACAGACCGCTCGTCAGCTTTGCCGTCGTCGCCTATAACGCGGAGCGTTGCCTGCCGGAGCTGCTCGCGGACCTGGCGGCGCAGGACTATCCGCCCGAGCGCATAGAAGCCCTGCTGGTGGACAGCGCCTCGACGGACGGCACGCGCGCCGTGATGGAGGCGTTTGCCCGAACGGCGCCCATGGCCGTGCGGGTGCTGGACAACCCCGCAAGGTGGCTGGCTCCCGGCATCAACGTGGCGCTGGACGCCGCCCGGGGCGAGCTGTTCGTTCGCCTCGACGCGCACGCGCGCATTCCACGCGACTTCATCACGCGCAACGTGCAGGCCATTGCCATGGGGGAGGATATCGTCGGCGGCCGCGTGGAGGGCAGCGTGCCCCGCACGCCGTGGCAGGCCGTGCTGACCGCGCTGGATACCTCGCGCTTTGCGGGCGGGGCGGCTCCCTTTCGAAACGCGGGCGCGGCGCGCGACGTGGATACGCTCGCCTATGCGATGTACCGCCGCTCGGTCTACGACGCCGTGGGGCGCTATGACGAGCGCCTGCGGCGCACGGAGGACAACGAGATGCACCGCCGCATGCGCTGCGCGGGCTACCGGTTTCACTACTGCCCGGAGATTCACTCGTTCCACGCGGCGCGCGCGTCGCTGCGCGGCCAGCTGCGCCAGAAGTGGGGCAACGGGCTGTGGGTGGGGCGCACGATGCGCGTGGCGCCGCGCTGCTTTGCGGCGCGTCACTTCATCCCGGCGCTGTTCGTGCTCGCGCTGATGGGGGGCGTCGCGCTGGCGGCCTGCGGCCTGCCGTGGCCGCTATGGGCGCTGCTGTGCGCCTATGCCGCGCTGGATCTGGGCTTTGGCGTGCACGATGCGCTGCGCGCGCCCGTGGGCCGGGCGCTGTGCGCGCTGACGCTGCCCTTTCTGTTCCCGCTCGTGCACATCGTCTATGGGCTGGGCACGCTGTGCGGGCTGCTGACGATGGGCTGCGTCGTCAAAACCAAGCGATAAACGAAGGAAAGAAGGATATACAGTATGGCCATCGATCGAGTCAGGGCATACCTCAGGACGTTCGGGGCGGAGGAGCGCATTCTGGAGTTTCCCGTCTCCAGCGCGACCGTCGCGCTGGCGGCGCAGGCGCTGGGCTGCGAGGAGGCGCGCATCGCCAAGACGCTCTCGTTCGCGCAGGGAGAGGGCTGCATCCTCGTCGTCGCCGCGGGCGACGCCAAGGTTGACAACGCAAAGTTCAAGGCGCGCTTTGCCATGAAGGCGAAGATGCTCTCGCCGGACGACGCGGAGCGGCTCGTCGGGCATGCGGTCGGCGGGGTATGCCCGTTCGGCGTGAACGCGGGCGTGCCGGTCTATCTGGACGAATCGCTGCGCCGCTTTGCGACGGTGTTCCCGGCCTGCGGCAGCGCCAACAGCGCAATCGAGCTGACGCTCGAGGAGCTGGAGCGCTTTTCGCGCGCGGAGGGCTGGGTAGACGTGTGCAAGGGCTGGCAGGAGGCATAAGGGATCCAAAAACAACGATGCGCCGCGGGAAGCTCCCGCGGCGCATTTTACCTGTTTGTCACACCTGCCGGACCGTCTTTGCGACCTGCGCGAGTACGTCGTCCAGCTTGCCGTCCTCGTAGAGCCGATAGACCATCTCGCCGAAGAGCGAGTTGGCCCACGCAAACCACGAGCGCGTGAAGTCCTCCGGCTTGGCCGGGTCAAAGCTCTCGTGCATGAACCGCGTGCCGGCGTGCGTCGTCAGCAGCTGCGTCAGGAGGCCGGCGATCTCATCCACGGCGTCCGTCGTCAGCGCCTGCATGCACAGCGCGATAGGCCAGATGTAGCCGGCGGGCGTGTGCGGCGAGCCGACGCCCTGCGCGCGCGGTCCCTCGTAGTAGAAGCGGTTGTCCTGGCTGAGCACAAAGGCGCGCGTGCGCAGGTAGAGCGGATCGTCCTTCTGGCACAGCCCCAGATAGGGCAGCGACAGCAGGCTGGGCACGTTCGCGTCGTCCATGAGCGTGTAGTGGCCCAGGCCGTCGGTCTCGTAGGCGAAGATCTGGCCGTGGTTCGGGTGCTCGACCAGCGCATATTTGGCCACGCCGTCGAGGATCTCCTCGCGCAGGGCGGTGGCCTCGCGCGCGAGCGCCTCGTCTCCCAGCAGCGCGGCAAAGTACGCCGCGTCGGCCATCACGCCCGCGGCGAACAGGTTCGAGGGCACCAAATAGCCCAGGCGGCAGGCGTCGTCGCTGGGCCGGAAGCCCGACCAGGTCATCCCCGTGTGCGCGACGGGCTCACCGCGTCCGCTGCGTGTGAGCGTGTCCGACGGCGGGCAGTCGGTGCGGATGAAGTAATAGGGGCTCTCCTCGTGGCGCTGCTCGCGGCGGAAGACCTCCACGATGGCGCGCATGCCCTGATGGAACGTGTCGGTCAGGAAGGCCGTAGAGCCCGTCTGCGCGCGGTATACGTGCGCCAGGTGCAGCGGCGCGCACAGCGAGTCGACCTCGTACTTGCGCTCCCAGATCCAGGGCCCCTGCGCCGGCTCGTCCTCGGACCACTTGGCCCCCGTCGGCCCGTCGTTGAACGCGTTGGCGTACGGGTCGATCAGCACGCAGCGCATCTGCCGCTCGATGACGCCCTCAATGAAGCGCGCCACGTCGGGGTCGTCCGCAAAGCGAACATAGTGCATGACCTGCGCCATGGAGTCGCGCAGCCACATCGCGGGGATGTCGCCCGTGATGATGAAGGGCAGGCCGTCGTCCCGCTCCTGATACGTCGTCTCCAGCGTGTTCAGAAAGCACTGGTGAAACATCTCAGGCAGGCCGGGAATCGCAGCCAGTTTTGTCTCGACGGGCGCCAGACGCCCGGCGATGGTCTGTCGAATGTCCATGAGGAAACCTCCCTTTCTCGCTTGCATCTCTACGCACAGTATAGCGGAAGCAGGCAGAAAAAGCAAGCGTCGCGCGCTGCGGGGGAAGATCCCCCCTGAATGCGGGAGTGGGGATTAAAAGACGATGACACATAAGAAACTGCATAAAGTGGAGAGGATACAAAAAAGAGCGGGATCAAATCCCGCTCCTGTGGAGAATCAGATCAGAACGCCGCGACCACCGCGCCGCCATAGGTCTCGTTGATGAACGTGCGGATCTCTTCGCTGTTGAGCACTTCCTTGAGCGCCGCGACGAAGGGCTCGTTTTCGTTGCCTTCCTTGACCACGACCACGTTCAGGTACGGGGACTCGGAGCCCTCGATCGCCACGGAGTCTTCAATCGGGTTCAGGCCAGCGCCCAGCGCGTAGTTGCCGTTGATGACCGCGAAGTCCACATCCGGCAGCATGAGGGGCAGCTGAGCGGCCTCGGCCTCCAGGATGTTCACGTTGTGGGGATTCTCCACGATGTCCAGCTTGGTCGCGGTGACGCCGGCGCCCTCCTTGAGGGTGATGACGCCCAGGGTCTGCAGCAGCAGCAGCGCGCGGGCTTCGTTGGTCGTGTCATTGGGCACGGCGATCGTCGCGCCATCGGCCAGGGTCTCCAGCGTGTCGCCCTTGCCGGCAAAGACGGCCATCGGCTCAATGTGCACGCCAAAGGCGCTCACGAGGTGGGTGCCGTTCTGTGCGTTGAAGTCGTCCAGGTACGGCACGTGCTGGAAGTAGTTGGCGTCCAGTTCGCCGGATTCGGTGGCCGTGTTGGGCAGGATGTAGTCGGTGAACTCGACGACCTCGAGCTCATAGCCCTTCTCCAGCAGCGCGTCCTTGGCGGCGTTGAGGATCTCAGCATGCGGGGACGGGGACGCGCCCACACGGATCTTCTCCGCGGCCAGCGCGAGGTTGGACAGGCTCAGTGCGAACACCAGGACGAGAACAAATGCGACAAACTTTTTCATATGGGAACACTCCTTCTCTTTTTTGTTGGACCCGTATGTGAGCGTCCGGCGGTCACTTGAGACGGTGATCCACCAGCCGGGAACTCCGCGTACCGATCAGCTGGATGATCTGCACGAGCAGCACCAGCACGACGATGACGACGAGCAGGATGTCGGTTCTGTAGCGGTAGTAGCCGTAGTTGATGGCCAGGGCGCCCAGTCCGCCGCCGCCGATCGCGCCGGCCATGGCCGAGTAGCCCAGGATGTTGGTGGTCGCAATGGCCGCGCCGCTGACGAGCGAGGGCATCGACTCGGGGATCATGACCTTCAGCACGATGTGCATGCGGCTGGCGCCCATGGACTGCGCCGCCTCGATGACGCCGCGGTCGACCTCCTTGAGCGCGGTCTCGACCGTGCGGGCCACATAGGGGAAGGCCGCGATGGTCAGGGGCATGATCGTCGCCTTCGAGCCGATGGCCGTGCCCATCACCAGGCGGGTGAAGGGGATGACGGCGATCATCAGGATGAGGAAGGGAACGGAGCGCAGCACGTTGATCAACGTGCCCAGTACGCTATTGACCGGCGCGTTGGGCAGGATGTGGCCGCGCTCGGTGATGACGAGCAGCACGCCCAGCGGCAGGCCGATCGCGTAGGAGAACAACGTGGAGAACAGCACCATGTAGCACGTCTCCCACAGGCCGTTACCGATCATGGACAATAGTTCCTGCCAGCTCATCGGCGTTCACCTCCTCAATGCTGATCTGCTTTTCTTTCAGGTAGGCCAGCACCCGCTCGGCGCCCTCGGGGTCGCCGGGCAGCTCCACGAGCATCTGCCCGCGCTGCTGGCCCGCCACGGTCTGGATGTTGGCCGACAGGATGTTGACCGGCACGCCGCTGGCCAGGATCATCCCCGCCACGACCGGCTCATAGGTGCGGTTGTCGTCGAAGATCAGGCGCAGGCAGCGCTTCCCGGGCGGCAGCTCCTCCTCGGCCGTGGTGCGGAACAGACGTTTGGCTGCCGCCGTGCGCGGATTGGCGAACACTTCACGAACATTTCCCTTTTCGGCAATGCGCCCGCCGTCGATGATCGCCACGCGCGTGCAGATCTGGCGGATGACGGCCATCTCGTGGGTGATGATGACGATCGTGATGCCCAGGCGCCGGTTGATGTCCTGCAGCAGCGAAAGGATCGCCTGCGTGGTCATGGGATCGAGCGCGCTGGTGGCCTCGTCGCACAGCAGCACCTTCGGATCGGTGGCCAGGGCCCTTGCGATGGCGACGCGCTGGCGCTGGCCGCCGGAGAGCTGTGCGGGGTAGGCGTCGGCCTTTTCGGCCAGGCCGACGATTTCGAGCAGCTCCTTGGCGCGCTTGTGGGCCTGGGCCTTGGGCACGCCGGCGATCTCCATCGGGAAGCAGACGTTGCGCAGGACCGTGCGCTGCATCAGCAGGTTGAACTGCTGGAAGATCATCGCGACCGTGCGGCGCATCCGGCGAAGCTCCTTGTCGCCCATGGTCAGGATGTTCTCGCCGTCGATGAGGATGCGGCCCTCCGTCGGGCTGTCCAGCCGGTTGATGCACCGGATGAGGGTGGACTTGCCCGCGCCGCTCATGCCGATGATGCCGTAGATGTCGCCCTTGTGGATCGCAAGGTCGATGCCGTCGAGCGCGACGACGTCGCCCGCCTGCGAGGGATAGATTTTCTTGACGCCCTGGATGTCGATCATCACGTTTCCGGAGGGCGCCGGTCGTTCGCTTGGCATTTGCTCAACTCCCCGTGTGTTTGCTGCCGTGGTCGATGGCATAATGCTACACCACGCTTTTGCGACTTGTCAACCCCCGAAATTGCAGAAAAATGGCCGCAGAAGCGCATTTTGACGCCGGATGCAAATCCGTCTTCTACTAGAGGCGCAAAAAAGGACGCGCTCAAAAATTTTTTTGCCGCCCGAAAAAATTGGGGGATTCGGGTTGACAGCGGCCCCGGCGAATGATACACTAAGAAAAAGCAAGCAGAAAGGGGGCGTCTCCATGAAGCGCGTTTCGACTATGCGAATGTTCATGATGTGCGAGGAGATGTCCATCGCACTTTTGGGCTTGCATGGAAACGCATAAGGCGTCGGCTTTGTCGATTGCGCCCCGTTTCGCAAGCTGTGCGAGACGGGGCGTTTGTTTTTCCCGAAACCGACGACGAGAGGATGAGGACGCATGACGTGTACGCTGCATTGGCTGGCCGCGCTGCTTTGGGCGCTGCTGTGCCCCGCGCAGTCCCCGGCCGCCGCGCCTGCGCCGGTCGTGCGCATTCTGGCGGCGCTGGGCGCGATTCGCCCCGCGGTCCGGCGCGCGGCCTGCGCGCAGGATGGGCGAATGCGCCGAATGCGTCGAATGTGACGGGAGGTACGCGCATGCGCTACGTTCAGGAGATCACGGACTTCCTCTTCGTCCGCCATCCGCCCCGGCGCGTGGACATCGCGTTCCTGCCCGGCTGCGCCTATGCGGAGATCCCGCTGCACGGCGCGCGCATGTACCATGCGGGCTATGCGCCGCTGCTGCTGCCCTCGGGCCGGTTCAGCGTGACGGTGGGGCGGTTTCTGGGGCCGGCCTCGCATGCGCAGGCCTATCCCGGGCCGTACGAGAGCGAGTGGGCGTTCTTCCGCGACGTGCTCCTGCGCGAGGGCGTGCCGGATGCGGCCATCCTGCGCGAGGACCGCGCGACGTACACCTACGAAAACGCGATCTACTCGCGCCGCGTGACGGACGCGATGGGGCTGCAGGTGCGCAGCGCGATGATCTGCTGCAAGGCGTACCATGCGCGCCGCGCGCTGATGTACTACGAGACGCTCTTCCCGCAGACGGAGCTGATCGTATGCCCGGTCGACGCGGGCGGGCCCACGCGGGAGAACTGGACGCGCACGGCGGAGGGCATCGACGCGGTGCTCGGCGAGCTGGAGCGCTGCGGCGGTCAGTTCCACGCCATCCTGAAGGAGAAGCTTCTATAATAGAAAGAGGGAATGGGAATGCTGCATGCCGGAACGCAGACGATTGAGACGCCGCGGCTGATCCTGCGCAGGTTCACGACGGAAGACGCGCAGGCGATGTACGACAACTGGGCCAGCGACCCGGAGGTGTCACGGTATCTGACCTGGCCGACGCATCCGAATGTGGATGCGACCCGGCAGCTGCTCGCCACATGGGTGGAGCAATACGAGAAGCCCGACGTGTACCAGTGGGCGATCGGGCTGCGGGCGGCGGATGGTATGCCCATCGGATCGATCAGCGTCGTCACGCTGAACGAGCGGACGCACAGCGCGGAGGTCGGCTACTGCATCGGCCGGTCGTGGTGGCATCAGGGCATCACGAGCGAGGCGCTGGAGGCGGTGCTGGGCTATCTGTTTGGCACGGTCGGCGCGTGGCGCGTGTCCGCGCGCCACGACCCGCACAATCCGCACTCCGGCGGCGTGATGCGCAAGTGCGGCATGCGCCTGGAGGGCACGCTGCGCCAGGCGGACGTCAACAACCAGGGCGTGTGCGACGTGAGCGTCTACGGCATCCTCGCGCAGGAATATGCGGACGCGCATGGGCTTACGTGAGCCCTATATTATAAGAAAGAAGAGCTGTCCGGACGGAGCCGGGCAGCTCTTTGTCTTGCGGTGCTCAGGCCTTGCGGATGGCGATGAACAGCGCGCCGTCCTGGGCGCTCGCGTCGATTTGGATGGGGAAGTCGTAGGCGTTTTGGAAGATGAGGTCGAGGTTTTCGCTGCCGACGGCGGCGTCCACGCCGTGGGGCACGTAGCTCGCGCCGCTGGGGCCATGCGGCCGGCGATGGATGATCGTGATGCCCTTCCATAGCTGCAGCAGCACGTTGTACAGCGTCGTGGAGACCTGGCACGTGCCGCCGCCGTAGCCCGGCATCGTCGTGCCGTCGATCAGCACCGGCGCGGACATGTACCCGCGCGCCGCGCGATAGGGGCCGGCGACGTCGTTGAAGGAGAATTCATCGCCCGGGTTCATGACGATGGAGATGTAATCGCACGCCACATCGATGTTCACCATGCGGCCGAGGTTGAGCTCGGTCTGGGTGGTCTTGTAAAAGCTGGTGAAGGCGGCCAGGATGTCGCCGCTCTGGGCATATTCGGCCGTGGGCGCGACGGGCTCGAGGTCCGAGATCGCCGAGGCGGGAATGTAGCCGATCTTACGCTGGTAGGGAATGACGATCCAGCCGTCCTGGATGTACCAAAAGGAGATGCGGCTGCCGGGCGTGACGGCGCACAGTTCCTCAGCGGCGGCGTCGGGCGCGGCGTAGACAGGCGTCTGCATGCAGACCGTCGCGACCTGGCTGTGCAGGATCGCGCCGTAGGGCGGCGTGTTCTCGGGATCCAGCGGCGTGATCGCGTCCACATACTGGCGCAGCACGTAGCCCTCGCCGAGCCGCTCGCTGTACAGGTGCAGCCACTCGGGCGAATAGTCGATGATGCCCACGTCCTCCCCGGCGCGCAGCACGCCCAGCGAGTCGGCCTCCTGGCTTTCGGTCACGCGCAGGTTGATGTCCTTGAGCATGGTGCCGGTGTAGAGCAACGCGGGCGCGTCGGCCAGCGTGGGCAGCGAGGAAAGACAGAGCACGGCGGCAAGCAACAGGATGAAAAAGCGTTTCACGAAAAGCCCCCTATAGCGTGTCGAAACGATGGTCGGACGCCCCGCGCGCATTCGGCGGGGCGGAACGTTTCTTTATTATATCATCGCGCGGGGGAGAAGATCAAGCGCTAAAATGTGAACCTTTGGCATAAGCATGACCGCGCGGGAATCGCGCGGAAGGGGGAGCGCTCATGTATGTGCGCCGGGTGCTGACGATGCACAGACCGGACGGAGACGCGTGCGGCGTGGCGGTCTGGCAGGAACGGGATGGAGAGGTGCGGCTGACGCTGCAGGGCGTACACCCGACGCAGGAGGGGCTGCACGTAGTGGTCGTGGAGCCGGGGCGTGCCCAGGATGTCGGAAACTGGACGCCCGGCGAAGTATTTACGGCATCGGTTGCGCCGGGACGGGGGCAGGGCGTGGCGCTGTGCGGGCCGGATGGGCGCGTGACGGCCGCAGGATTTTTGCCCGGCTGCGCGCAGAGCGCGCTGGCGCTGCGCGCCCGGGTTGCGTACGCGCTCGGCCTGGGGGAAGCGAAGCATGACAGGGCGGAGGAGAATGAGCCGCGGAAAGTGCAGGAGACAGACACGCCCGTCGGAACATCCGCGCCGCCCTCTGCGGTGGAGCTGCGGCCACACGCGGCCGGTCCCCGCACCCTGGTCTTCCGCGACGGCGTCTGCGTCGGCCAGCGTGTCGCCGGCCCGTCCTGGCCGCCGCCCCCCCTCGCGCCGGATGCACCCTACAGGGACGGCGCGTTCCACATTGACGACGCCGGCCTTACGGAGGCGTGACGGGGGTGAATACGGCCTGGCGCGCAGCCTGCGCATGGCGCCGGAGGATGCCGTCATAGGCGTCCCGGCGCGTGCGCTGCGCCATGGGGCGCGGTTGCGCGGCCGGCTCCTGTACGGGCGCAGGCTCCTCCTGTGCGACCGGCTCGCGATCAATGGGCGGATCGAGCGGCGCAGTATGTACCGGCGGCATGGACGTCGTGACGGCCTGGATCTCGCGCCAGCGGTCGAATCGCTGGGTTTCCGGCAGCATCGCATAGGGCATGGTCGCGCCTTGCAGCAGATCAAAGGGAGTGGACTGATTCACGGCGATCCCTCCAGGTATCAAGATGGGCTTTCTTCACTCCAGACTATGCCCGCAGCGCGAAGGACGTGCGCCGCCGCCGCAGTTGAAATTTGAAGAAATCAAGACGAATTGTGAAAAAAGCGTTGAGTATTTGCGCATCCTTCTGTATAATAAATGAAGTATAGAGATGTGCGCGCCGCCGAACGCCGTGATGGCGGACGGGTGATTGTGCCCTTTCAGCGGGAGAAACATCAGAAAAGGGGTGTTCTCACTTTGAACGATCAATATGGCGAGGGCTATCAGGACGGCCGCCAGGAGCAGAGCGCCGCGCCGCGCCGCCGCCGCCGCCGTGCCGATGACGTCCAGGCGTCGCCTCAGAGCGAGCCGGTGCAGCCGGTGGCCGCGCCGGAAGCGCCCGAGATGCCTGCGCAGGAGGCGCCGATGCGCCGCACGCCGCCGCCTGGCATGCGCGCCTCCCAGCGGCATCCTGCGGACGATGAAGGATATGCCATGGGCGATGAGGATTATACGTTCGACGATGAAGAAGAGTTCGACGACGCCGACGATGTCGACGAGGGGCGCGAGCCGCCCCGCCGCAGAGGACAGGGCTGCCTGCTCGCTGCGCTGGGAGCAGTCGTCGTCGTGCTGGTGCTGTGCATCTGCGGGTGGTTCTTCCTGCCGGATCTGCGCGACGCGCTGCTGGAGCGGGTCGGCATCACGGTGCAGGACGATCTGTCCGCCTATTCGGCCTTTGAATTGACTGCGGAACCGCAGACCGTCGACGTGGGGCATGAAGTCGTCTTCACGGTGAAGACGACCAAGAACGTCGGCTGCGTGCGCCTGACCGACAACACCGGCGCGCAGCTGGCGCTGGTGCCGCAGAGCGGCGCCGCCTTCCAGGTGGTGGACGCCTCCGAAGGCCTGGTCTGGACCATTCCGGTGACATTCAGCGCGCCGTATGACGGTTCGGTGATCGCCTATGCCGCTGCCGACGCCGACAGCGTGCTGTCCATGCCGGCAGAGCAGAGCGCCGTCACGGCCGTGACGGTGCTGGAGCCCGCGCCGACCGTGGAGCCGACGCTGGAGCCGACCGCAGAGCCGACGCCCGCGCCGACCGCAGAGCCGACGCCTGCGCCGACCGTGGAGCCGACGCTCATGCCGACGGTCGTGCCGGCTGTGGCGCTGCAGGCGGAGGAGACGTCCGCACCCACCGTCGCGCCGACTGCGGAGCCGACGCCCGCGCCGACTGCGGAGCCGACCCCGACGCCTGCGCCGACGCCGACCCCGACGCCGGTGCCCACGCCGACCCCGTCCCCGACGCCGGTACCGACGCCCACGCCTTCTCCGACGCCCGTGCCCTATCAGGTCTACAGCGTTGCGCCCGCGCCGAGTGCGGATCCGACGCTGCTGGAGGTCGCCTCCACGGTGCTTGTGGACGGCGCGGAGCAGGAGAACATCAACCGTGAGATCTCCATGGGCGATCCCGAGGAATACGGCCGCCAGGACGGCGTGCTGACGTTCCGCGGCGGCCCGATGCGCCAGAACGCCGCGTTCGGCGCGGCGGAGATCACCGAGGGCGCGCTGGAGGTGGTCTGGTCCACCCGGACCTCGGGCCTGCTGCGCGGTGAGGACGACGCGATCTATCAGGGCTACGGCTGGACGGGACAGCCCCTCATCGTCAAGTGGCACATGGAGATCCGCGAGATGATGAACCTGTACGAGAACAAGCGGACCGTCACCGGCCTGAAGGAAGTCATCATGCCCTCGATGGACGGCAAGATCTACTTCTTCGATCTGGACGATGGCAAGGCGACGCGCGATCCGATCGACCTGGGCTATCCGTTTGCAGCGACCGCTGCGGTCGACACGAGCGGCTATCCGCTGCTCTTCGCCGGCCAGAGCCTGTCCGTTCTGCAGGACAACACCGGTACGATCGGCATGCGCGTGTATAACCTGATCGACCAGTCGCAGATCTACTTTGAGACCGGCCGCAACGCGCTGGCCAACAACAGGAGCGGCTCGGTGAACAGCTCGGCGCTGCTTGAGCGCGGCACCGATACGCTGCTCTATACCGGCGAGAACGGCCTGCTGTACACCATCGGCCTGAACACCGCCTTTGATCTGGCTGCGGGTACGCTCGAGCTGGATCCGCAGACCGTCGCGTACCGCTACGAGAGCAGCCTCAGCGACGAGGCCGGCATCTCCGGCAGCGTGGCGATGTATGGCAACTACGTCTACTTTGCGGACAACGCGGGTCTGCTCCAGTGTGTCGATGTGAACACCATGCAGTGCCTGTGGGCGGTCGACCTGGGCGACGCGACGCCCTCCACCGTTGCGCTGGAGGATGAGGGCGACGGCAACATTGCGCTGTACGTGGCCAACACCATCCAGAATCGCGGCAAGAGCGGCGATGTGTCCATCCGCCGCTACGACGCGCTGACCGGCGAGATGGCGTGGGAGTATCTCATCGCCTGCAAGTTCAACCGCGATAACACCGCGGGCGCGATGTCCTCGCCGATCATCGGCCAGGGCGACATCAACGACATGGTCGTCTACACCATCAACCAGACGGGCGAAGAGGACCTGGCGTCGGTCATCGCGCTGGACAAACAGACGGGCGAAGAGCTGTGGAATCAGCCGCTGGACGCCTACTCCTATTCGTCGCCGACCGCGGTGTACTCCACCGACGGCAAGGGCTACATCTTCCAGGGCGACGAGAACGGCACGCTGCGCCTGATGGATGGCTTCACCGGCTCGACGATCTCCACGATTTCGCTGGGCTCGCCGATCGTTGGCTCGCCTGCGGCGTATAACGACATCGTCGTGGTCGGCACGAGCACGGGCCGCATCTGCGGCGTGCGCATCAAGTAACGGGTTCCAGGGCGGTGGGGCGTTCGCGCCCCGCCGCTTTTTTGTGATCTTGTTACGGTCGCAGGCGTCAAGACATGGTATCCTGTACCCATACGATGGATGGGACAGGAGGACAAAGGATGCTTTTCTTCAAGCGGCAAAGGCCGGACATGGACACGCTGTTCGAACAGGCCCGTGCAGAGGCGGCCCTGATCGTCGACGTGCGGACGGATGCGGAATATCGCGAGGGACACATCCCGGGCAGCGTCAACGTGCCGCTGGACGCGCTGGACGGGCTGCGTGGACGGTCCGGGACGGAAGGCCCGATCTATGTATATTGCCTGAGCGGGGCGCGCAGCGCACGCGCGACGGCCCGGCTGCGGCGCATGGGATACCAGGTGGTCGACATGGGCGGCATCAGCGACTACCACGGACGGATCGAAAGAGGAGGAGAGGTCAAATGAAGGTTGTCATCATCGGCGGGGTCGCGGGCGGCGCGACGGCTGCGGCGCGCATTCGCCGCCTGGACGAGCACGCACAGATCGTCATGCTCGAACGCTCGGGGTACATCTCCTACGCGAACTGCGGCCTGCCCTACTATGTCGGCGGCGCGATTGAGGACGAGGGAGAGCTGACCCTGCAGACGCCTGAGAGTTTCCATGCGCGCTTCCGCGTGGATGTACGCGTGCGCCACGAGGCGATTGCCATTGACGTGGCGAATAAGGCCGTGCGTGTGCGCAACCTGGAGACGGGCGAGACGTATGAGGAGGGCTATGACAGACTCGTCCTCGCGCCCGGCGCGCGGCCCATCGTGCCGCCCCTGCCCGGCGTCGACAGCCCGGAGCTGTTCACGCTGCGCACGGTCGAGGATACGCTGCGCATCCGCCGCCATGTCGACGTGCAGCATCCGCGGTCGGCTACGGTCATCGGCGGCGGGTTTATCGGCCTGGAGATGGCGGAAAACCTCGCGCAGCGCGGCCTGAGCGTGACCATCGTCGAGAAGCTGGAACAGCTGATGAGCCCGCTGGATGCGGACATGGCCTCGTTTGTCCACGCCAAGTTCAGAAAGCAGGGCGTCCAGCTGGCGCTCGGCAGCGCCGTCACGGGCTTTGAACGCGTGCAGGATGGCATCCTGACACATCTGGATGTGGGCGAGCCGCTGCGCTCGGACATGGTGGTGCTCGCCATCGGCGTCTCGCCGGACTCGACGCTGGCGCGCGAGGCGGGGCTGGAGCTGGGCGTGCGGGGCAGCATCGCGGTCGACGAGCACATGCGCACCTCTGCGCCGGACGTCTATGCCGTCGGCGACGCCGTGCAGATCCGCCATCTCGTGACCGGACGCGAGGCGCTGATCTCGCTGGCCGGCCCGGCGAACAAGCAGGCGCGCGTGGCAGCGGACAACATCTGCGACGTGCCCAGCGTCTACCGCGGCGCGCAGGGCGCGTCGATCCTCAAGCTCTTTGACATGACGGCGGCCTCCGTCGGCCTGAACGAGCGCGCGGCGCAGGCGGCCGGATTGGACTATGAGAAGCTCGTCCTCTCTCCGGCCAACCATGCGTCCTACTATCCGGGCGGGCGCGTGATGACGCTCAAGGTGCTCTACGAGCGGGGCTCGCTGCGCCTGCTGGGCGCGCAGATCGTCGGCTATGAGGGCGTGGACAAGCGCATCGACGTGCTCGCGACGGCCCTGCAGGCGGGCCTGACGGCCCCGCAGCTGGCGCAGCTGGATCTGGCCTATGCGCCGCCGTATTCCTCGGCGAAGGATCCGGTGAACATGGCGGGATTCATGGCCGAGAACATCGAGGCCGGGCTGGTTCGCCAGTTCCATTATGCAGATCTGGCTGTGCTCCGGCAGAACCCTGATGTCACGCTGCTGGACACGCGCACCCCCGGCGAGTATGCGCGTGGCCATGCCGACGGTTTTATCAACATCCCCGTTGACGAGCTGCGCGAACATCTGTCCGAGCTCGACGCGGACAAGCCGGTCTATGTGATGTGCCAGAGCGGCCTGCGCAGCTATGTCGCCTGCCGCATCCTCAGCCAGCATGGCTTTACCTGCTATAACTTCTCCGGCGGCTACCGCTTCTATGAGAGCATCGAGCGCAACCGCTTGGATGAGCGCGGCGTGCTTCCGTGCGGACAGATGCGGGACTGAATGCGGGAAGGTCATGGTGATGCCATCTGCGAAGAGGCTTCATGCATCAGAAAGGTCCGCACCCCAACAGGGGTGCGGACCTTTTGACAACAGCATATGCCGTGCGCCCTCGCATACAGCTACTCCTCTGCCCAGGCGCGCAGCCTGTCCTCGTCGATCAGCTCAATTGTGCCGCGCGCGAGGCGCACCATGCCCTCTCCTTGAAAGTAGCGCAGCAGCCGTGTGACGACTTCGCGAGCCGTGCCCATGTGCGCGGCGATCCGGTCATGCGTAATGGCGAGCGTGCGGCTCTCCTGCAGGGCGCTTTCGTCCAGCAGAAAGGACGCCAGGCGCCTGTCCTGGCTGCGCCAGAGGATCTGTTCGACCAGCCACATCACATCCGAAAAGCGGCTGGCCATCAACTCGCTGGTGTAGTTGGCCAACGCCGCAGAGGAGGCCGCAACGCTTTGATAGATGTCTGCGGGGATAATCCAGAACTGCGCGTCACGCTCGACCTCGGCGGAGACGTCGAACTGCGCGCTTTTCAGCATGCAGGAGGCTGAAAAGAGGCAGATGTCACGCTCAAACAGGCGGTAGATCGTCACCTCGCGTCCCTCGGGCGAGCGGATGAAGGCCCGCAGTGCGCCTGAACAGACGGCCAGCAGGCCGACGCAGTCCTCGGAGCCGTTGTGCAGCAGCGTACCCCTGGGCGCGGTGCGCAGCCGGGCGCTACGCGCGAGCTGTGCCTGTTGTGCGGGCGTCAGTTGGTCCCAGATGGGAAAATAGGACGAGAGCTCCATGCCATCACCTCTTCCATAAGGGAAGTATAAGGGGCGCAGGCTCTGCTGTCAAGCGAAAACCGGCCCGACGGGATCTCCGCCGGACCGGTTGACTCATGCCTGATGCAGTTTTACGCTGGCTGTCAGGCCGCCGGCCGTGTGCGCGTATACGGCGACCTCGCCGGGCTGCGTGCCTGCCCGCACGTAGGCGATGGCACGGCCATCGCGCGTGTTGCGATAGGGCGCCGCATAGGGCGTCAGATCGTCGGGCGTGCCGTTTTCCACGCCCAGCAGCTGCGCGTCGCCGACCACCTGATACGTCACGCGCTCGTCCGCGCTGACGGGATGCCCCTCGGCGTCCGTGAGTAGCACTTCGATCTGCCAGACGGATTGACCGTCCGCAGACAGACCGTCAGCATCGGGCGTGAGGGACAGGTGCGAGGCCGCGCCCGGCGTGCACAGCACATCCTCCGCGCCGGGAACGACCGCTCGCAGCATGCCCGCCTCAAAGGGGACCTCCCAGCAGACGCGGCAGCCATCGGCGGACGTGCAGACCTTCTCACCCAGAGAGCGCCCGTTGAGCATCAGCTCTACGCGCTCGGCGTTGGTGTAGCAGCTCACGCGCATCATCTCGCCGGGCTGCGCGGCCCATCGGAAGCGTTCGCTGCCAGCATCGTTCCATTCGGCGTCGACGGGCGCCGTGGCGATGCGTACATAGGGCGCATCCGTCCACAGGGCCTTGCGATGCGCATAGTGCGGCTTTTCGTAGCCAGCCAGATCCAGCAGGCCGGCACGCGAGATGCGCACGGGCCAGCCGGGGCATTCGCCCAGGAAGTCCACGCCCGTCCACAGGAACTGACCGCAGATGAAGTCGTTGTCGCGGACCGCATACCATGCCTCGGGGGTCTTGTCGTTCTCACTGCCGTAGATGACGCGGCCCGGATACTTCGCGTGGTCTTCGGCGTAGAAGACCTCCTTGTAGTTGTAGCCGGCCGCGTCGAGCACATCGGCATAACCCGTGCGATTGCTCAGCTCCGGGAAGGAGAGTGCGCTGGTTACCGGCCGGGTGGCGTCCAGGCTGTGCACGATGTCCGTCAGCTCCTGCGCGATGACCGCCAGACGGCTCGCGTCGGGCTTGCGCGGGTCATAACGGCGCTCGGCGGCGGGCTTGTTGGCGTCGTTGTTGCCCAGCACCTCATCAAACAGCGGCGTCACGTACGGGTCGTTGGGATAGTCGATCTCGTTGCCGATGCTCCACAGCACGATGCTCGGGTGGTTACGGTCGCGGCAGATCATGGCTTCCAGGTCGGCGCGATGCCATTGTGGGAAGTCCTCCGCATAGCCGAAGCGCTTGGGCGGATAGACATTGTGGCCCTGCCACCACTTGTTCTTGGCGCCCTCCCACTCGTCAAAGGCCTCGTCCATGACCAGCAGGCCCAGCTCGTCGCACAGGTCGAGCAGATGCGTGTCCGGCGGGTTATGGGCGGTACGCAGGGCATTGCATCCGGCGGCCTTGAGTGTCTTCAGGCGGCGGGCCCACACGGCCTTGGGCACCGCAGCGCCTAGGCAACCGGCGTCGTGGTGGACGCACACGCCCTTGAGCTTCATGTTCACACCGTTGAGGAAGAAGCCATGATCCGCATCGAAGCGGAAGGTGCGGATGCCGACCGGAATGCACACTTCGTCGGTCATCTCGTCTTCGCTCAACGCCTGCGCAATCAGCGTATACAGCGTCGGTGAATCCGGGCTCCAGAGCGCGGCGCCGGGGACGGTCAGGAACGCTTCGCCCGTCTCGCCGGCGGCTTCGGCCTGGGCGACCGTTTCGCCGCACAGGGCCAGCGAGAAGCGCGCGCCGCCCGCACCGAGCGTGTCGTAGCGCACCTTGAGATGCGCCGTGCCGTCCGCATCCACCGACTCGGTGGTCACAAAGATGCCGTCCGTCTCAAAGGAACAGGCGTCGGTAATGGTGAGGACGACGTCGCGATAGATGCCGCTGCCAGTAAACCAGCGCGAATCGGCGACCTCGTCGTGCTCCACACGCACGGCGATGACATTTTCACCCGGACGCGCAAAGGCGCTGACATCATAGGTGAACGTGGAGTATCCATAGGCGCGCTGGCCCAGATAATGGCTGTTGAAATAGACGCGCGCATGCTTGTAGACCCCGCCGAACGTCAGGCGCACGCGCTTGCCCACGACATCCTCCGACAGATTGAAGTGTTTCCGATACCAGGCGGTGCCGCCAGGCAGATAGCCGGTGCCGCTGGCATGGCGCTTGTCAAAGGGGTGCTCGACCGACCAGTCGTGGGGGAGAGTGACCTCGCGCCAGGCGCTGTCATCCCATCCCATGAAGTCCGCGCCGGGCTCGTCGCCCAGGTGAAAGCGCCAGCCCAAGTTCAGAATGTCCTTGCTCATCAGTAGCCTCCAAATGTCATAGAGAAAGAGGCTGCCGGCAGGAGACGCCCCGAAGGGCGCCTGCCTGTTGCCGGCAGCCTCCGCTTATCTACGGTTCTCAGCGATTACTGCTTGTACACCGCGTCGAGCTGATTCTGGATCTCCTCCATGACCGTCTCGATGCCGGCATTCTGCAGCTGCGTACGGAACTCAGCCACATAGGCTTCCGGATCATCCATCAGGCCGAAGACGATGCGCGGCATGTAGGTGTTGTAGACGTTGGAGATGTTGTCCAGGTAGACCTGGATGTTCGTCAGGTCGAACACGATCTGGCCGTAGGGGTACGTGGTCGCGATCTCGTCATAACGGGCATACAGCTCGTCGATGGCCTCCCAATCGCGGTCCGCATCGCGCAGGCCCAGGTCGTCATTGCGGCCCCACCAGAAGTTCAGCGTCACGCCGTCGGTCGTGCTGTCGAAGCCCTCGGGACGGACCATGTAGCCGTTCTCATCGATCGTGTACATGTCGCCCTCGATGCCGTACATCATCAGGCGGTAGATCTCCGGGTCGTTGCGCAGCAGGTCGTAGACCATCAGCGCGCGATCCGGATGCTCGCTGGTGTAGGCAACCGCCATGGCGCCATGGGTGATGTTCAGAGAGACGAGGTTGTCGGTCTCCTCACCGAAGAAGAAGAAGCCGAGGTCAGAGCCGGGCTGGGCCTCTTCCATGTCCGTGCGGAAGCCGGTCCAGGTCTCCGTGTGATGCTGACGGGCAGCGCTGGTGCCTTCCTTCATCAGGGAGTCCTGCGCGCCGGTGTAGTTCAGAACGTCGGTGCGCCAGTAGCCGGCGTCCGCCCAGCTCTTCATGGTCTTGGCGAAGTTGACGAGCTCGTCACCCTCGAGGTAGTAGCGGCTCAGCGTGTAGGGATCATCCTTGGAGTTGCCGTAGAACAGGCCGACCGGGAAGCCCTCGATGACGATGTTGTCGGTGTGAGAGGCCTGCCAGCCGCCGGCCATCTGCGGGCTGTAGGAAGAGCCGTTGCCGTCAGCATCCCACGGCCACACGCCTTCCTTGTTGTCCTTGACATACTGGAAGTACACGCCCAGGTCCTCCCAGGAGTGCACGCCGTTCTCCAGGCCCGCCTCGCGAGCCCAGTCGCCGCGGTACATGAAGCCGTGGTTCGTCCACTGCGCGTAGTTATCCTCGGGGATCAGGTAGATCTCGCCGTTGTACTTGCACAGCTCCCAGTGCTCGGCCGGAACGCTCTCCCAGGTCTTGGGCGCGTAGGTCTGCAGCATTTCCTCCGTCAGGGGCAGGAACGCGCCGCGCTGCGTGTTGGGCCACGCATCCAGCCAGTCGGTGGCGGTGCCGATCAGGTCGATGTCGCCGGACTGCGTCGCCAGCGCCAGGTTGTAGTTGGTCGTCCAGTTGGTCCACTCAATCCAGCGGATCTCCAGCGTGGCGTTGACCTTCTCGTTGAGGATCTCGTTGATCTTGGCCAGCACTTCCTCCGTGCGGTCGGTGGGGATGTCGCCGGTCACCAGGTAGGTGATCGTCACGTGCTCGGACGTGTCGACGGCCGGCGCTTCCTCAGCCGTGGACAGCACGGGCAGCGCGCACACGAGCATCATCAGTGCCGTGAGCAGGGCAACCAGTTTCTTCATACGGGGATTCCTCCTTTTTTATTTCCCGCAGCATACGCCGCTGAGAATCGTGGGGATCAGCCCTTGACCGAGCCGACGGTCAGGCCGGCGACGAAGTACTTCTGCACGAACGGGTAGAGCAGAATGATCGGGCCGGTGGCCAGCACGGCGGTGGCCATCTTCAGGGTCTCGCTGGGCAGCTCGGTGGTCAGCGTGACGTTGGAGCCGGCGACCGAGTTGCGCAGGCTCGCCACCTTGTTGATGACGTTGTACAGGTGGAACTGCAGCGGACGGTACTCCGTCTGCGACGTGAGGAACAGGGAGGAGTAGTACCACTCGTTCCAGTAGCCCAGCGCCAGGAACAGACCGATGGTCGCCAGCGCCGGCTTGAGCGAGGGCAGCACCAGCGCGTAGAAGATGCGGAAGTCGCCCGCGCCGTCGATCTTGCCGGACTCGGTGATCTCGTGGGGGATGGCCTTGACGAAGTTCTTCATCAGGACGATCAGCCACGGGCTCATCAGCAGCGGCAGCAGGATGGCGAAGTAGGAGTCGCGCAGGTTGAGCGTCTGCACGATCAGCAGGTAGAACGGGACGAGGCCCGCGGAGAACAGCGAGGTGAAGTAGATGTAGAACATGATGCCGTTGCGGTAGGGGAAGTCCTTGCGCTGCAGGGCATAGCCCGTCATCGAGATGATGAACAGGCCGATCGCCGTACCCACAACCGCCAGGCAGATCGTGACGACATAGGCGCCGATCATCTGGTCGGGCGAGCGCAGCAGCAGCTCATAGGAGTACGTCGACACTTCGGAGGGCCAGAGGGTGAAGCCCGTCAGGCGAATGGCTGACTCCGAGGAAAACGAGGAGGCAACGATCATCCAGAACGGCAGCACGCAGATCAGGCTGAACAGGCCGACGAAGATATACGTGACGGTACGGATGATCTTGTCCGAGGTATCCAACCGCACGTGCGTGGGATGATTGACATGTGCGGGGGCTTTGCTGTTAGTGGTCATCTTCGATTCTCCCTTCTCAGCTTTGCATCAGAACAGCGCGTAATCCGAATCCAGCTTCTTGACAAAGGCATTCGCGCCCAGGACGATGAAGAAGCCGACCACGCTCTGGAACAGACCCACTGCGCTGGACTGGGAGAAGTTGAAGCTGTTCATCATGGAGCGGTACACGTACGTCTCGATGATGTCCGTGGTGTTGAAGAGGATCGAGTTGTTGCCGACCAGGTTGTAGAACAGGCCGAAGTTGCCCTTCAGGATGCCGCCGATGGCGAACAGGAACAGGATGACCACCGTGGGCTTGAGCGTCGGCAGCGTGATGTAGCGGATGCGCTGGAAGCCGTTGGCGCCGTCGATCTGCGCAGCCTCCATCATCGAGGAGTCCATGCTCGTGATGGCCGCGAAGTAGACGACCGTGCCGTAGCCCGTGCTCTTCCACAGGTTGACCGCCACGATGATGAACGGCCACGCCTGCGGCATCTGGTAGACGATCGGCATTTCGCCGCCCAGGTTGCGCACCAGGTTGGAGATGAAGCCGTAGTCATAGTTGAGCAGGTTGTACACCAGCAGCGACACCAGAACGTCGGAGATGAAGTAGGGCAGGAACATCAGAGACTGGGTGGTCTTCTTGAAGGCCTTGCACTGCACTTCGTTGAGCAGGATGGCGAACAGCAGCTGCAGTACGTTGCCCAGCACGATGAACGCCAGGTTGTACAGGATCGTGTTGCGCAGCAGCAGCCCCAGCTGGCCGGAGGTGAACAGGAACTTGAAGTTCTGCAGGCCGATGAACGGGCTGTTCCAGATGCCCTTGTTGTACTGGAAGTTGGTAAAGGCGATGTAGGCGCCCGGCATCGGCATGTAGGAGAAGACAAAGAAGAAGACGATAGCCGGCACACACATCAGCAGAAGCGTCTTGTTTTGCAGCAGCGTACGGCCCAGCGGCGGCCGCTTGTATGCATGCAGGCCGTTTGTGGCAGCTTTTTGTGACTTTACCAAGTGTTTCCCTCCACCTTTTTCGCCCGATCCTTGCAAAGGATGCGAAGCCCGTTATTTGAAATCGGTTTCAGGTAGCGGCTTTAACAATGCCTGCACGCCGTGTCAACAAACGTTTCAGATTTTTGTCATTCCCGCGATGCATGTGGCGCAAATTTGTCATCCATGCAAAATTTCGAAAAAAAATTCTTGACATTCAAAAGGGTTTATGCTATATTTGTTGACATGAAACGGGTTTCATAGTAGCGATTTGCACATGACCCGCACGTCCGTTTGGCGCGAGTCCGATGAAAAAGCGGCAGCGACATTTGGGCCGTTTTTATGTCCCAAAAGCCTGCCGGAAGGTGTCACAAAAGACAAGCATCTGTTGTCAGGGATGTGCACCTGATTCAAACACACTCTGCGCGCTTTTGCGGACTGTGTGAGGACACCTTGCGCGTGATCGCAAACAGCCTGTTCCACCCCGTGCCGCAGAGGGGCGGCCGTGCGGCGGCCAACAAAAAAAGCCCGCCGCGTGAGCGGCGGGCGGGGAATCATGCGCGCTTTCGCCATGCATGCGGCGGGGGCGCGCATGATTTTTTGATGGACAGGGATAGGGGAACCAGCTGGTTGGTCGGCATGTCACGCCCCTCGATGGCGCCTAAGGCCGTGTCGACCAGCAGGCGCGCATATTCGCCGTAGTCATAGTCGACCGCGGTGAGCTGCGGAGAGGTGATGTTGGTGATGAACGTGTCGTCGAAGCCCATCAGGGAGATGTCCTCCGGCACGCGCACGCCATGCGCCAGCAGCCCCTGCAGCATGCCGGCGGTGACCATGTCGTTCATCCCCAGCAGGGCGGTGGGCAGCTCCGGCAGGGACAGCAGGCGGTCGATTCCCTCCCAGCCGGACGGGCAGTCGTAGCTCTTGACCGGGATCAGCCACTCCTCGCGCACGGGCAGCCCCAGGCGCGCCATGTTCTGCCGGAAGCGCGAGAGCTTGAGCTGCGTGCCGTAGAACTCGCTGCCCGTGTAGAAGAAGCCGAAATGGCGGTGGCCCAGCGCGGCGAGGTAGTCGAACGCCAGGTCGACGGAGCCCTCGTGGTCCACGGCCACGCCGTACACGCGCTCGTGGCAGCTGCGGGAGCCCACGATGACGGGCGTGGTCTCCAGGGTGGTCTCCAGCAGGCGGGTGAAGGCGGGATCCTGCTCCTGCAGGTCCACGCGCCCGCCGCACAGGATGATGGCGTCCGCCCGCTGCTCCACCAGCTTCGTCAGCGCGGAGATCTCCATCTCCGGGCGGGAGAACGTGTTCATCAGCATGGTGACATAGCCGCGCTGATAGGCCTCGTTGCTGCAGGCGGAGTAGACGCTGTTGTAGTACGGGTTGCCCGTGTCGGTCATGACCATGCCCAACAGCTTGGTGCGCGTCTCGGTCAGCGCGCGCGCCATGGCGTTGGGACGGAAGTTATACTTGGCGATCAGGGAATTCACGCGGTCGCGCTTTTCCTTGCGCACGGACGTGCTGCCCGTCAGGATGCGCGACACCGTGGCGGGAGAGACGCCCGCTTCGCGCGCAATGTCGTAGATCGTGATGCTCTTGCGAATCAGCGTGCATTCCCCCTTTTTGAGCAGTTAGACAATGTACATGAAAAATATTGTAACATAAATGTGGATGTTCTGTCAATGCACGATGGGCGTTATAGGGAAGAACTGTGCGCAAACCATCGCTCAGTAGGCGATCATCGGCAGGCTCTGCGGGCGCTCGCCCGTGGGCGCCTGCCGGCCTGCGCGCACCGCGTAGACGCCGGCGGCGCATTCGCGCGAGGCGCGCATCATCTCGGGATAGGGCTGCAGGCAGATGTCGAACAGGCCGATGTTGTAGTTTTCGCCGTCGAAACGGCCCAGTGCGAACTGGTCGTAACACTGGAAGTAGTGGCAGCCCACGCCGCAGGGATGCGCCGCCACGCGCTCGACGTAGTGACGGTAGGCCACCCCGCGCTCGTGCTGGGATGCGACGGCCTCCAGGCCCGTGGCGGTGGGGCCGGCGTCCAGCGCGCCGAAGTGGAATTCGCCGATCATCACCGGCAGGTCCACGCCCAGCTCGCACACGTGCTCGATGGCCGCCGTGGGATCGACGGCATAGCAGTTGATCGAGAACACGTCGAAGTGCTCCCAGCCCGCGGCCAGCGCCGGGTCGGAAATCCACGCCCAGCGCATGCCCAGGATCATGTGGTGCGGGTCGACCGCGCGGCAGGCCTGCGCGGGGATCGCGGTGTACGCCTCCACGAGGCGGCGGGAGAAGGCGCGCAGGTCGGCCTCGGCGCGCGGATAGCGGGCGGAGGCCTTTTCCATGGGGCTGCGCAGGTCGTCAAACGAGGCAAATGCCGCGCCCCATGCGGCGTTCAGCGCCTCGACCGTGCCGTACTGCCCGCGCAGGCTGTCGATCAGCGCGCGGCGGCAGGCCGTGTCCTGCGCGTCGCGCAGCACCTCATCGGCCAGGATCAGGCCGTCCACGAACGCCCAGCCGGGCTCGTTGCGCAGGAAGTAGCCGACCATGAACGGATCGTCCCGCCGCGCGGCCAGCGCCTGCGCGCAGCGCTGCGCATCCTCGCGGTATTCGTCGGAGAGCACGTCGGGGAAGTCACGGAAGATCTTGTGGCGCGTCTCGGGGAAGCGGGGCAGGCTCGTGACATAGGGCATGCGGCCGAAGAGCGTCTCATCCGACCAGTTGCCCAGGGTGTTCATGCCCGCGCGCTTGAGCTGGCCGACGATCATCCCGCGCCAGGTCTCGGCCCAGTCCGCGCCGAACGCGCGGCGCAGGTTCGCCCGCTCAAACGAGTACATGCGGCCCGGACCGCGCGGATTCTCCCCGAACGGACGTCCGTCCTGGTACAGCTCGCGGCTGTCCGGATCGGCGGGATCGGGCAGGCCCTCGACCAGGCGCTCCAGGCCGTCGATGCGCGCGTCGCAGCGCACGCCCACGCAGTCCGGTCCCATGCTGAAAAACGCATACCCCAGCGGGTCGCACAGATACCAGCGCCCGTCCCGCTTCACGCGCCCGAAAAAGCCGGTCCCCTCGCACAGGCGCATGCCCGTCCAGCCGCCATAGTCCGACCAGTCCGCAAACGGATACGTGCCGGGCAGCGCCGCCTCCCGGCGCAGGGCCTCGCTCAGCGCGGCCGTGGAGCGCGCCTTGCCGGGCCATTCCTTGGGAATGTACTGGCCCATCTCGTCGATCAGCGGCGCGTCGGGTACCGGCGCGGCCGGGCGCGCGTCCGCCTCAAAGGCGACGTCCTCCAGCCGCACGCGCACGTCGTGGAAGGCCGGCACGCTCACCAGCTCCGCGCGGCGCACATCCGCGCGCGCAATGCGCGAGCCATGGCAGACGACCTTCAGCTCACCCGCCACGTGCCCGGGGAAGAGCACGTGTCCGTCCAGCCAGGTCAGGTCGAGCGGGATGTTCGTGCGATAGCGGGGCATGACGCCAAAGCGGATGGTCACGCGGGGCGAGACGTCGCCCTCGCCGTACACGCGCAGCTCAAAGGCCATGGAGTGCGCCTCCTCCACGGTCAGCGTCAGGTTCAGATAGCGCTCGGTGCGGCGCGCAAAGTCCCGGATGCGCAGCCCGCCGCCCGTTGCGGGCAGTCGAAGCAGCCCGTCTTCGAGCAAAACGCCGTCCGTCAGGTCGGACGCGTCCCAGGCGATGTTCATGTGAATTCCTCCCGATGTCTGTTGTGGGTCGCGTCTATTGTAGCCCGCGCGCACACGTCGCGCAAGGGGGTTTGAGGCAAAAAAACCGCCGGTCGGTGGCTGTCGAGAAGGACTTCCTATCTAAAATGGGGCGAAAACGGAAATGGCGGCAGGACAACATTTTTTTGTGCGCGCCGTCAGGCCGAACGGCCGCCGGGAAAGGAGACCGCCGGTCTGTCCTCCGGATGCGCGTATGCGTTGGCATTTTCGAAAAACTGTGCTACAATGGAGCGGACATTTCGACAAAGGTGGACCGGGAGTATGAAAAAAACACAGCTTTTGCATTCCCTGCTGCTGCTGCTGACTGCGGTCATCTGGGGCGTGGCGTTCGTCGCGCAAAGCGCCGGCATGGATCACGTCGGCCCCTATACGTTCAACTGTGCGCGCAGCCTGCTGGGCGGCCTGGTGCTGCTGCCGGTGCTGGCGGCGCGCAGGCGCGGCGAAACGCGCAGTCTTTCGCGGCGGGAGCGGCGCACGCTTCTGGCAGGCGGCGCCATGTGCGGGGCCGCGCTCTTTATGGCCAGCAGCCTGCAGCAGATCGGCATTCAGTACACCAGCGTGGGCAAGGCGGGCTTTATCACGGCCTGCTATATCGTCCTTGTGCCGCTGCTGGGACTCCTGTTGGGCAAGCGTTGCAGTCTCTCTGTCGCGGCGGCCGTCGGGATGGCGCTTGTGGGGCTGTACCTGCTGTGCGTGACGGAGACGCTTTCCGTGGGTTTGGGGGATCTGCTGATGCTCGGGTGCGCGCTGATGTTCTCGGTGCACATCCTGGTGATCGACTTTTTTGCGCCCCGTGCGGACGGCGTGGCGCTCTCGTGCATCCAGTTCTTTGTGTGCGCGCTGCTCAGCGCCGTGCCGGCGCTGGCGCTGGAGCGGCCGAGCCTGGCCGGGCTGGCGGCGGCCTGGGCGCCGGTGCTGTATGCCGGCGTGCTGTCCAGCGGCGTGGGCTACACCCTGCAGATGGTCGGCCAGCGGGGGATGAATCCGACGGTCGCCTCGTTGATCCTGAGTCTGGAGTCGTGCGTATCCGTGCTCGCGGGCTGGCTGCTTGCCGGGGAGCGGCTCACTGGCCGGGAACTGGCCGGCTGTGCGGTGATGTTTGCGGCCATCGTGCTGGCGCAGCTGCCGGGGCGGACGAGAAGGACGGAGAGGACGGCGTGAGAGCGGTTCCTCCTTGAAGCCAAAAAAACGGCGCCCCGGAGCAGTCCGGGGCGCCGCCCTGTTGCGCGGATCAGTGGAAGTCGTGGAAGAACAGCATGCCGTTGGTCATGCCCGCATCCGTGGGCATCATCGCAAAGTACAGGTTGCTGGCCGCGTGCTTGATGGCGGACTTCCAATTGTTGCGCTGAATGTTATGGTTCTTCATCATGATGCAACACCTCTTCTTTCCATGTCGCAAAAATGTAGTAGTCGTTTTCCGGAGCCTTGAGCGGGCGGGACGTTGGATCTCCCGTCCACGGCGTCACTATAGCACGGCGTCCGGCGCTTGTAAAGAGGCTGGACGCAAGATCGTCACTTTCGAAAAAAAGCGCGATCCGGGGCTGGAAGAATCGCCGCCGGCGGACGAAGAAGCGCGCAAAAAACGCGGGACAAAATTGTGCGGATTTTTTTCTGCGTGAAATTTGAAAAGATCGAAAACCGGACGCATGAAAGCGTAAACGTAAACGCAGACGACGAAAAGAACAAAAATGCAGGAATAAGCATTTGAATATGCAAAATAGGGAAGAAAATGAGGCGGGGCGGCAGGTGGACGGAAGGTTTTTCAAGGGGGGACGGCGAACCCCTTTGCACACTGAAAGGGGAGGGATGCTCGATGCGGTGCGGATGCCCGGAATGCGGCGCGTACATGGTGCATGCCGACGGCGCGCGCGTCAGCTGCGTGTGCCCGGACTGCGGATACCGCTGCACGGCGTGCCTGGGAACGAACACGCTGCTCAGCCGCGAGACGCTGGCGGCGCTCAGGGAGGATCGTGCGCTGGCCGAGCGCGTGGCGCAGGACATCCTGCGCGCGGACAAGGCGCAGGACGACGCGGAAGGAGACGCATTTTGATGAGGGGACGCTTGAAATGGGCCGCTGCAGCCGGGCTGTTGGGCGCGTTTTTTCTGCTGGCCTTCAACCTGGATGCGCTTGCCTGGCTGGATACGCCGGTCTATGCGGCGGTATCGGGGCTGCACGGGCCGGGCATGACGCGGTTCTTCCAGGTCATGACGCAGGCCGTGCATCCGGCCGTGCTGGCGGTGCTGAGCGCCGTGCTGATCCGGCTTTTGCACGACCGGCACTACACGGCCCCCATTCTGATGAACCTGGGGCTGTCGGTGCTGCTCAACCTGGGGCTCAAGTCGCTCTTTGCGCGCCCGCGGCCGGCGGACGTCGTGCGCATGGTCGAGGCCACGGGCTACAGCTTTCCCAGCGGGCACGCCATGGCGGCGATGACGTTTTACGGCTTTGCAATCTACCTGGTGTGCAAGAGCGCCTTGCCCCGTCGGGCAAGGCGCGCGGTCTGCGCGCTGCTGGGCGCGCTGATTGCGCTGGTGTGCCTGAGCCGGGTATACCTGGGCGCGCACTATGCCAGCGACGTGCTCGGCGGGCTGATGGCCTCCGGCGCGTATCTGATCGTCTTTACGTCTTTTGTGACGACGTACTTCCGGGACGAGCGCAGCCTTGCGCGCGGGGAGGCGGTCAAGGGCGGCAGCCTGCTGTCCAGCTTTGCGCATGCATTCGACGGCGTCATCACGGGGCTTCGCGCCGAGCGCAACATGATCGTTCACTTTGGCGCGATGGTGGTGGTGGTCGTCTTTGGGGTGATCCTGCACATCAGCGCGGCCGAGTGGATCGTCTGCGTGATGCTCTTTGCGCTGGTGATGGCGCTGGAGCTGGTCAATACCGCGGTGGAGACGGCGGTCGACCTGTGCACGGACGCCTATGATCCGCGCGCGAAGATCGCCAAGGACACGGCTGCGGGCGCCGTGCTCGTCGCGGCCGTCGGCGCGGCGATCATCGGCTGCGTGATCTTCCTGCCCAAGCTGCTGCAGATCGTGCGGGCGGAGTTCCTATAAGTAGACCTTTGCGGGGATTTGTGATAAAATGAAGAAAATGCTCGAGGAGGCGAGACGGTGAAAGGCATCATCCTGGCGGGCGGCGCCGGCACAAGGCTGTATCCGCTCACGCTGATCACATCCAAACAGCTTCTGCCTGTGTACGACAAGCCCATGATCTACTATCCGCTCTCGACGCTGATGCTTGCGGGCATCCGCGAGATCCTGATCATCTCCACGCCGGAGGATACCCCGCGCTTTGAGCGCCTGCTGGGCGATGGCGCGCAGATGGGCGTGCATCTGGAGTACGCGGTGCAGCCGTCGCCCGACGGGCTGGCGCAGGCGTTCCTCATCGGCGAGCGGTTCATCGCAGGCGAGCCGTGCGCGATGGTGCTGGGCGACAACATCTTCTATGGCAACGGCTTTGGCCGCCTGCTGCGCGCGGCCTGCGAGGGCGCGCGACAGGGCCGGGCGACAGTCTTCGGCTATTATGTGAACGACCCGCAGCGCTTTGGCGTCGTCGCGTTCGACGCGTCGGGGCGCGCGGTGTCCATTGAGGAAAAGCCGGAGCAGCCCAAGTCGAACTATGCGGTCACGGGGCTGTACTTCTATCCTGCGGGCGTGAGCGGACGCGCCGCGCAGGTGCGCCCGTCGGCACGCGGGGAGCTGGAGATCACGTCGCTCAACGAGCTGTACCTGCAGGACGGCCTGCTGGACGTGCAGCTGCTCGGACGTGGCTTCGCCTGGCTGGATACCGGCACGGTCGACTCGCTCGTGGACGCCGCGGACTTCGTGCGCATGGTCGAAAAGCGCCAGGGCGTCAAGATCTCCGCGCCGGAGGAGATCGCCTACAAAAACGGCTGGATCGACCGCGAGACGCTGCTCGCGTCTGCGGAACATTACGGGAAATCGCCCTACGGCGCGCACCTGCGCGCAGTGGCGGATGGGAAGATGCGCTACTGACGCCGCGGCCGCACGGCCCAGCGTCCATTCAGGCCCGCAGCTCGTAGACGAGCGCGCGGCGGCCCTGTGCCTGCGCTTCACCCGACGGGACGAAGCCGGCCTTTTCGTGCATGCGGATGGAGGGCCCGTTGTCCGGCGCGACGAAGTCGCGGCACAGCGAAAAGCCCGCGGCAAAGTACCGGCGGGCCGTCAGCCCCAGCGCCTGCGGACCCAGGCCGCGCCCGCGCAGGGACGGCACGATCAGCAGGCCGACGCTGAAGGCGTCCCCGTCCGGATAGACGGCGACGCCGCCTGCGTAGACGCCGTCGAGATAGAGCGCATAGCGGTGCGCGCCGGCGGATTGAAAGAAGAGCATGGAACCCCTCCGCACGTTTTGTACACAGTATAGCGCGCCGGGCCGCGCGCGGCAACCCCGTTTTGCGCTTGCGGCCGGCGCGCAGATGCGCTACAATGAAGCGCGAATCGTGGCCGGCGCTTTGTCCGCGCGGCCGGCGTGGACAAGGGGTCTTCTTTGTGCTATGATGGACACGGCTGATACTGCGCGCCGCATTTGGCGCAGAAAGAGGGATTGCGATGAAAGGAACGCTTCGCCAGGCCGCGCGGGACGCGCGCGTCGGGCTGGGCGAGATGATCGCGCTGCTCAAGGAGACCGCGGGCAGCGCCTGGGGGCTGTGCGCGGCGCTGTACCTGCTGCCCGAGCTGCTCATGACCGCGGTGGTCTGGCCGCAGACGTCGGCGCTCTTTGCCCAATGGGAGGCGCTCTTGCAGGACATGCTCTCGGGGAGCGCCGATTTGGAGGCGCTGCTGATGCTGGCGATGCAGACCTCGCAGACCTCCCAGGAGGTGACGATGCGCACGGCGCTGGTGACGCTGCTCAGCTCGTTCTTCCTGGTGCCGCTGCTCAACGCCTCGCTCGCGCAGATGAACCTCGCCAGGCTCAAGGACGGCATGCGGCTGTCCGCCAACGATGCGGCGTCACAGACGCTGCATGGCTGGAAGAGCCTGCTGTTTCTCGCGTTTCTGAGCATGATTCTGACGGAGCTGCTCAGCCTGCTGCCCTACTTTGCGATCACGGCGATCTCGTTCGTGTCGGGCCTGCTGGCCATGATCCCAGGGCTTGCGGACGTGGTCACGATCACGGGTCTGGCGATTGCGCTGGCCGTCCAGGCGGCGTTTCAGTTCGTCGTGCAGGCCGCTTTCTCGTTCGTGTGGCTTGCTGCGATGGGCGAGGGCGCGCGTGGCATGGCCGCCTTCGGCCGCTCTGTGCAGCTGTTCCGCGTGCGGCCGGGCGTCGTGCTGCTGGCCAACCTGGCCGTCCAGGCGGTGGTGTTTGTGCTGATGGCGCTCATCTATGCCGCATGGCTGGCGGCGTTCTTTGCGGGCGGCGCGTCCCTGCGCGTGCTGCAGCTGGCCGAGCCGCTGGTGCAGGCTGCGGCGCTGCCGGTGAGCTGCGCGCTGTCCGCCGTGCTGTATGTGCGCCTGGGTGGCCGCGGGGCGGACGACCCGTACGGCGCGCCGCGCCACCTGCATGATATTCGCTCGGCCAACCTGCCGGAGGACCGGGCATAAACCGGCGCAGAAGAACAAAACATGAAAGGGGACCCGAACGCCATGGATCAGCAACCTCATAAGAAGAACACCGCCGTCGTCACGGTCATCGGCCGGGACCACACGGGCATCATCGCCGCCGTCAGCGCCGTGCTGACCGAGCAGAATGCCAACATCCAGGACATCGCCCAGACCGTGCTCACGGACGTGTTCAACATGGTCATGCTGGTGGATGTGTCCAAGGCCGACTTTGGCGCGCTGGCCGACGCGCTGTGCGCCCTGCAGGAGCGGGTCGGCGTGCAGATCCTCATCCAGCGCAGCGAGATCTTCGACGCCATGCACCACATCTGAGGAGGGGACGGACGTGCTGAATACCGCGGAAATCCTGCAAACGGTGCACATGATCGCCGAGGAAAAGCTCGACATCCGCACGATCACCATGGGCATCTCGCTGCTCGAGTGCGCGCATCCCGATCCTGCGCAGATGGCCCGGCGCATCTATGACCGCATCACGAAGAAGGCCGAGCGTCTCGTGCGGGTCGGCGAGGAACTCGAGCGCGAATACGGCATCCCGATCGTCAACAAGCGCATCTCTGTGACGCCCATCGCGCTGGTCGCGGCGGCGGCGGGCGATCCGCTGCCCGCGGCGCGCGCGCTAGACGCCGCGGCAAAGGAGACCGGCGTCAACTTCATCGGCGGCTACAGCGCTCTGGTACAAAAGGGCATGACGCCGGCGGACCTGGCGCTCATCCGCTCGCTGCCGGATGCGCTGTCGACCACGGAACGCGTGTGCTCGAGCGTCAACGTCGCCTCCACCCGCGCGGGCATCGACATGGACGCCGTGCGCATGTGCGGCGAGGTCATCAAGCAGATCGCCGCCGTCACCCCGGACGGCATGGGCTGCATGAAGCTGGTGGTCTTCTCCAACGCCGTGGAGGACAACCCGTTCATGGCGGGCGCGTTCCACGGGCCCGGAGAGGGCGACAGCTGCATCAACGTGGGCATCTCCGGGCCGGGCGTGGTCAAGCGCTCGCTGGAGATCAGCGCCCGGGGCAAGCCCTTTGACGCGGTGGCCGAGGACATCAAGCGCACGGCGTTCAAGATCACGCGCGTGGGCCAGCTGATCGCGCGCGAGGCGTCCGCGCGGCTGGACGTGCCGTTCGGCATCGTCGACCTGTCGCTCGCGCCCACGCCCGCCATGGGCGACAGCGTCGCGCACATCCTGGAGGAGATGGGGCTGGAGAAGTGCGGCTGCCCCGGCACCACGGCCGCGCTGGCGCTGCTCAACGACGCGGTGAAGAAGGGCGGCGTCATGGCGTCCTCGCACGTGGGCGGCCTGTCCGGCGCGTTCATCCCCGTGAGCGAGGACATCGGCATGATCGAGGCGGCGGCCTGCGGCGCGCTCTCGCTGGAGAAGCTGGAGGCCATGACCTGCGTGTGCTCCGTCGGCCTGGACATGATCGCCGTGCCGGGCGATACGCCCGCCTCCACGATTTCCGCCATCATCGCGGACGAGGCGGCCATCGGCATGGTCAACAACAAGACGACCGCCGTGCGCGTCATCCCCGCGCCGGGCAAGACGGTCGGCGACGACGTCGAGTTTGGCGGCCTGTTCGGGCGCGCGCCCGTCATGCCCGTGAGCCGCTATTCGTCCGAGGCGTTTATCGCCCGCGGCGGACGCATCCCCGCGCCGCTGCAGAGCCTGAAGAACTAAAAAAACCGAAAAACGAGGAGGCCCTAAACATGGAACAGACAGCTGCGCGCACGCGCGATCAGATCGAGGAGCGCTTCAAGTGGAACCTGAAGGACATCTATGCGACGAACGCGGACTGGGAGCGGGACTTTGAGGCCGCCAAGGCGCAGAGCGAGGCGTTCGCGCGCTTTGCGGGCCGGCTCGGCGAGGGCCGCGAGGTCGTGCTGGAGGCGCTGAATGCCTACTTTGGCATGTACCTGCGCATGATGCGCCTGTATGGCTACGCCTCGATGAGCTGCAACGGCGACAACGGCGATCCGACCTACCAGGCGCTGCAGGACCGCGCCGCGACGCTGTACGTGCAGCTCAGCGCGGGCAGCGCGTTCCTCAGCCCGGAGCTGCTCGCCCTGCCCGAGCAGACGCTGCTCGACTACGCGGCCGATCCCGCGTTCGCCGACTACGACGTGTTCCTCAAGGAGCTGCTGCGCCAGAAGGAGCACACCCTCTCTACGGAGATGGAGCGCCTGCTCGCCGCCTCGCAGGACATGGCCGGGGGCGTAAGCAACGTCTACGACATGCTGGCGGATGTGGACATGCGCTTTGGCGACGTGCCCGACGGGCGCGGCGGGCAGATCGAGCTGACGCACGCCAGCTACCGCGGCCTGATCGAGAGCCGCGACCGCGAGGCGCGCAAGGCGGCGTTTGAGCGGATGATGGGCACGTACGGCAGCTATGGCAACACGTTTGCCGCTTCCTATGCGGGCAACGTGAAGAAGGACCTGTTCTATGCGAGCGCCCGCGGCTTCCAGACGGCGCGCGCGGCGGCGCTCTTCCCGGACGACGTGCCCGAGCGCGTCTATGACAGCCTGATCGAGGCGATCCACGCCCACGTGCCGGGCCTGGCGCGCTACGTCGAGCTGCGCCGCAAGGCGCTGAAGCTGGACGACGTGCACATGTACGACCTGTACGCGCCCATGGTCGAGGGCTTTGACCTGGATATGCCCTATGACGAGGGCTTTGCGCTGATCGAGAAGGCGCTGGGCGTGCTGGGCGAGGATTACGTGCAGGTGCTGCGCCGCGCGAAGGCGGAGCGCTGGATCGACGTGTATGAAAACCGCGGCAAGACGAGCGGCGCGTACTCCAACGGCAGCGTCTATGACGTGCATCCCTACATCCTGACCAATTACGTCGGCACGCTCGACAGCGTCTTCACCCTGGCGCACGAGCTGGGCCATACGATGCACTCGTACTACTCCAATGAGACGCAGCCCTTTGCCAAGAGCGATTATGCCATCTTCGTGGCGGAGGTCGCCTCCACGGTCAACGAGGTGCTGCTGCTGGAGTACCTGCGCGAGCAGTACAGGGACGATCCCAAGGCGCAGGCGGCGCTTTGCAACCATCTGCTGGAGAACTTCCGCACGACGGTCTTCCGTCAGACGATGTTCGCGGAGTTTGAGCACAAGGCGCACGCCATGGCCGAGGCGGGCGAGGCGCTGACCCGCGAGTCGCTGTGCGCGATGTACAAGGGCCTCAACGACCTGTACTACGGCCAGAAGGGCGTCGTGGACGAGCTGATCGCCAACGAGTGGATGCGCATCCCACACTTCTACAACGCCTTCTACGTCTACAAGTACGCCACCAGTTTCTGCGTGGCCGTCGCCGTCGCGCGCCGCATCCGAGAGGAGGGCGCGCCGGCCGTCGAGGCGTACCGCCGCTTCCTGGGCCTGGGCGGCAGCATGCCGCCCATCGAGGAGCTCAAGACCGTCGGCATCGACATGTCCACGCCCGAACCGGTCGAGTCCGCGCTGCGCTACTTTGAGGAAACCGTCGATCAGATGGCCGCCATGCAGGCCTGAGCGGAGGGGAGCGCCATGCAGGGATATGACCGGGCGGCAGCGCAGGCGCACATCCTGCGCGCGATCGACCGCCGGGAGCACCGGGCGTTTGCGCACGAGCTGGAGGATCTGGTGCGCGAGGCCATCGAACTGGACCTGGCGTTCATGGTCGAATCCGGCGCGGTGGATGCGAACGGCTGGTGCGGCGAAAATTGCTACGACGACGACGAGGCCTTCGAGTACATCCTCGACGGCCTCGTCAGGAAGCACGGCTACGACGAAGAGACGGCCGTCCGGCTGGGTGCATTCGTCGACGACTACATGGACGCGCAGCAGGACTACATGGAGTCCGCGGGGCTGCTGGAGTGGGAATGATGTTTCAGGAGAAGATCGAGCCCGCGCGCATCAGCGGCGCGCGCTTTGTGGGCATCGTGGCGCTGGTGATCCTGCTGCTGGCGCTCGCGCTGCAGGCGAGCCGGGCGCTGACGGCGCTGACGGGCGTCGGCGCGTTTGACGCGCTGTTTCTGCTGTGCGCCGTCGCGACTGTGTTCTGGCTGATGCGCGGAACGGTCGTCGGCTACGTCTATACGCTGCGGGAGGACGGCGCGCTGCTGTTGCAGCGCGACTACGGCAGCCGGATCAACGCGCTGCTGGAGGTGCGCGCGGGCCGCGTGCTGGAGGTCCTGCCCTATGCGAAGGGCACGGACCTGCGCGCGGCCTACGGCGCGGTCCCGCGCTTTTGCCCTGCGCGCCGGGCGACGCACGTGCTCGTCTACGCGCAGGAGGGCAAGCGACGCGCCGTCGTGTTTGCGCCCTCGCAGGAGCTGCTCGAGCGCATCGGGGAGGCGCGCCGCCATGCCGCAAGCTGAGACGCCACTGCTGGACATGCTGCACGCGGCGGAGGGGCGCGTGCGCCTGCACATGCCGGGGCACAAGGGACGCCTGCCGGAGGCATGGCTTCGCGCCGCGCTGGACACCACGGAGATCGCCCGCACGGACGATCTCTTTTCTCCGTCGGATGGGATTGCGCGCGCGCAGGCGCTGTATGCGGCCGCATGCGGCGCGCGCAGTACGATCTTCCTGACGGGCGGATCGACCGCAGGCGTGCTGGCGATGCTGCTCTATGCGGCGGCGCCGGGGGGCGAGGTCATCCTGCCGCGCAACGCGCACCACAGTGCGATGTCCGCCTGCGTGTGGGGCGACCTGAGCCCCGTGTTCGTGCAGCCGCGGCTGACGCCTGACGGCGCGCCGTATCTGACAGCACAGGACGTGCTGCGGACGATGGATGCGCATCCGCGCGCAAAGGCC
Organism: Candidatus Onthenecus intestinigallinarum; assembly: GCA_018713325.1. Classification (GTDB taxonomy): domain Bacteria; phylum Bacillota; class Clostridia; order Christensenellales; family Aristaeellaceae; genus Beduinella; species Beduinella intestinigallinarum. The sequence goes on from DVFJ01000038.1 coordinate 61,732, forward strand.
GTGCTGCTGACGCGCCCGGATTACTACGGCATCTGCGCGCAGATGGCCCCCGTGGCGGCGCGCTGCCACGAACGCGGCGTGCTGCTGTGCGTGGACGAGGCGCACGGCGCGCACCTGCCCTGGCAGGGAGAGCCGCAGAGCGCCGGCGCGCTGGGGGCGGACCTGTGGGTGCAGAGCGCGCACAAGACGCTGCCTGCGCTGACGGGGGCGGCCGTGCTGCACGCGGGCGCGGGCGTGGACGCGGCGCGGCTGCTGCGCACAGTGCGCATGGTGCACACGTCCAGTCCGTCCTTCCTGGCGATGGGCACGCTGGACGGCGCACGCGCGCTGATGGATGAACGGGGCACGGAGCTGCTTGAGCGCCTGCACGCGCGCATTGGGGCCTTTTGGGATCGGGCGCGCGCCGCAGGCTATGCAAGCGCGCACGACGCGTGGAAAGCGCTGGGCCTGGCGTGTGATCCGACGCGGATCGTCGTGGACTGCACGCCGCGCGGGCTGACCGGCTGGCGCGCGCAGGAGCTGCTGGACGGGCTGGGGATCGATGCGGAGATGGCGGACGACCGGCGCGTGGTGTTCATTCCGTCCGTGATGGACGAGGCGGACTGGCTGGAGCGCGCTGCGCGGGCGCTCGCATCGCTGCCCGCATGCGGGGAGGCGCATGCGCCGGTCTGCGCGCCGCCGCCGCTGCCCATGCGCGCGATGCGGGTGCGCGAGGCCGCGCTCGCCCCGCAGGAGAACGTGCCGCTTTCGCGGGCCGCGGGGCGCGTGGCGGCGGTCAGCGCGGGGCTGTATCCGCCGGGGGTTCCGCTGGTGACGCCGGGCGAGGAGATCCCGCAGGAGGTCGTGGAGACGATGCTGCGCGCCGCGCCGCGGTGGCGCTTTGGGCTGCAGGACGATCAAATCCCGTGCGTGCGGGAATGACAGAGCTGAGGAGAGAGACGATGTTTCCATATGATGCGGTACTTTTCGATCTGGACGGAACGCTGACGGAGTCCGCGCCCGGCATCATGCGCTCGGCGGGCTATGCGGCGCGCAAGCTGGGCTATGTGGACTTCGACCCCCAGGTGCTGCGCCGGTTCATCGGGCCGCCGCTGTTCGAATCCTTTCAGAAGATCTTCGGCATGGACGAGGCGCAGGCCCTGAAGGCCGTTGAACTGTACCGGGAGGACTTTGACGCCGTCGGCTGGTCGGTCAACGCGGTGTACGAAGGCATCCCGATGCTGTTGCGCGCGCTCAAGCGCGCGGGCATCAAGATCTGCCTGGCGACGGCCAAACCCATGGTCTTCGCCGAGCGCATTCTGCGCCATTTCGGCCTGTGGCGCTTCTTTGACGTGGCCATCGGCATCACGCTGGAGGATCATCACGCCGACAAGGCCAAGCTCGTGCGCGCGGCCACGCCGGCGGGGTGCGAGCGCCCGGTGATGATCGGCGATCGGTTTTACGACGTCGAAGGCGGCCGCGCCAACGGCATGGATACCATCGGCGTGCTGTACGGCTATGGGAGCCGGGAGGAGCTGGTTCAGGCCGACGCAACGCACATCGCGGCCAACGTGGCGGCGCTGTGGGACATCCTGCTGCCCGGCGCGGCCCGTGAGCCCGGATTTTTCCTCTCCGTCGAGGGGCTGGACGGCTCGGGCAAGTCGTCGCAGATCGAGCGGCTGTGCGAACACCTGCGCGCGCGCGGCTATGAGGTCGTCCGCTCGCGCGAACCGGGCGGCTGCCCGATCGCCGAAAAGATCCGCGACCTGCTGCTCGATCCCGCCAACGGCGAGATGTGCAGCCTGACCGAGGCGCTGCTCTACGCCGCCGGACGCGCGCAGCACGTGCGCCAGGTCGTTCGCCCGGCGCTGCAGGCGGGCAAGGTGCTCGTGTGCGACCGGTTTGTCGACTCCAGCGCCGTCTATCAGGGAGCGGCCCGCGGATTGGGCCTGGATGAGGTCATGGCGCTCAACGCGCCGGCGATCGACGGCACGATGCCCGATCTGACGTTGTACTTTGCCGTCGATCCCGCGACGGCCATGGCGCGCCGCAGCGGCGAACGGAAGCTGGACCGCATCGAGCGGGAGCAGCAGGCGTTTCATGCGCGCGTCTATGCGGCCTATGAGGAGCTCGCGCGGCGCAATCCGCAGCGCATCGCGCGCATCGATGCGTCGCAGTCCATCGATGGGATTGCGCGCAGCGCGGCCGAGGCCGTGGATGCGGCGCTGGACAGACGATAAAATGGAGGCGAAACTGCATGGCGCGGATCGTCGTAGGCATGTCGGGCGGCGTGGATTCGTCCGTCGCGGCGCTGCTGCTCAAGCGCGCGGGGCACGAGGTCATCGGCGTGTTCATGAAGAACTGGGAGGAGCAGGACGAAAACGGCGTATGCACCGCTGAACAGGACTGGTCGGACGTGCGCGACGTGTGCGACGTTATCGGCATTCCGTACTATGCGGTCAACTTCGCGCAGGAATACCGCGACCGCGTATTTTCGTACTTTCTCGCGGAATACGCGGCCGGCCGGACGCCCAACCCGGACGTGCTGTGCAACCGCGAGATCAAGTTCAAGGCCTTTTTGGACTTTGCCCTGAAGCTGGGCGCGGACCGGCTCGCCACGGGACACTTTGCCAACCTGCGCGAGCGCGACGGCCGGATGGAACTTTTGCGCGGCGTGGATCCCAACAAGGACCAGAGCTACTTTCTCTACATGCTCACGCAGGCGCCGCTCCGGCGCGCGCTGTTTCCCGTCGGCGGGTTGACCAAGGCGCAGGTGCGCGAGCTGGCGCGCGAGGCCGGCCTGCCGACCTGCAACAAGAAGGACTCGACCGGCGTGTGCTTCATCGGCGAGCGCCACTTCAAGCCGTTTCTGCAGCAGTTCCTCCCCGCGTGTCCCGGCGAGATGCGCACGCTGGACGGGCGGGTCGTCGGCCGCCACGACGGGCTGATGTACTACACCCTCGGCCAGCGCCGCGGCCTGGGCATCGGCGGTGGCGGGGACGGACGGCGCTGGTTCGTGCTGGGCAAGGACATGGCGCACAATGTGCTGATCGTCGAGCAGGGCGAAGACCATCCGATGCTCTATGCGCGCACCGCGCGGGCGGAGCAGGCGACCTGGATCGCGGGAGCGCCGCCGGCGCGGCGGTTTGAATGCACCGCCAAATTCCGCTACCGGCAGGGCGATCAAAAGGTGAACGTTGAAGTCGAGCGGGATCACGTGATTGTGCGGGCGGCAGAGCCGCAGCGGGCGATCACGCCGGGACAATCCGTCGTGTTTTATGAGGACGACGTATGCCTCGGCGGCGCCGTCGTCACGGATGTTCTGGACAGCGGGATTTCAAACGTTCGGACCGCGTAAAAACCTGCAAAAAACATGCTTTTTTTGCGAAAAACCGGTTGACAATGAAGGCGAAAGATGGTATAGTAAAGAACGCCGTTGCGAGGGGTGCAAAAGAGCGCCAGCGAGGCGGCGACGATCCTTGAAAACGATACAGAATAGAGAAACGCAAACGCAAGGAAAGACAGTTGATTCCGAAATGAGATTGAATCTTGCGTGAGCCGGGAAACCGGAACACTCAAGAGGCAAATGGATTGAACGCAAGA
>DVFJ01000009.1 GCA_018713325.1 Candidatus Onthenecus intestinigallinarum
CTACTACGCCGGAATCAACTTCGGCGGCGAGTGCGATTGGAGGATGGAAAGATGAACGCTGAAGGGACGCTGATCTGGACGGTTTCGATCAAGGACCGCTTGGAGCCGGAAATGGACATCTGGACGGCCACCTTCTCCACGGAGAAGAAAGCGGATGATTTCATAGAGAAGGCCAAAGAAAAACTCAGGAGCTACGATGCGCTCAATACGACCGATGTCATCAAGGATAGGAGTTATCTTGACGACGAGATGTACCTCAGTTGGATTGATGCTCGGTGGGACGAAGAGGGAGAGTGAACGCACGATGAAAGTCGTTAGATGTAATTCCTGCGGAAAATGGATAGGCTGGGAGAATGAGCTTGATGTTGTGCAGACTGATGCCAAAGATGAGGAAGGCGAGTATATCGACTACGAATCATGTCCAATTTGTGGTTCGGTAAATGGCTTGATGGACCTCGACACCGGATGCAGCTTTGATGAAAGCGAAGTGTCTGTACTTCGCGGATTGTTTGAACAGATGGAACTATCCGAAGAGCAACTCACCGAGGAAAAGTTCCTTGATTTTGCGCCCGGCACCCATGTTTCTGTCGTTCGCCGCTGGTTTGAAATGCAGATGAACGGAGAAGGGACCACGTTGACCACGTTTTGACCACCTGTTACAAGCGTAACACGCCCGTGTATGCGCTCCATGCGTTTGCCCTAACACTTTATAGGGCATAGAAAAACCCCAGTAAATCGCGCTTTTTGCGACTTACTGGGGTTCCTTGCGTGGTCGAGGTGACAGGATTTGAACCTGCGACCTTTTGGTCCCGAACCAAACGCGCTACCAAACTGCGCTACACCTCGACATGGAGCCAATGAAGGGACTCGAACCCTTGACCTGCGGTTTACGAAACCGCTGCTCTACCGACTGAGCTACATTGGCACATCCGAAAAACGATCAACTCGTTTGTCGGACAGATAAGAATTATAGCAGACGATGGACCGATTGTCAAGTATGGAAGCTGAAAAAATTCACAAAACATGGACGGCTCAGCGCGCCGTCGGGCCGTCGGAAACATCCAGCTCCGGAAAGTCCTGCGGCAGATCAAAGAGTCGCCAGGGCGACATGGCGGCGGGCGGCGGCGCGTAAAAGCGCAGCCGTTCGCCCTTCGTCGGATGCGTCAGGCACAGAAACGCGCCCCACAGCGCGATCTGCTCGCCCGGCCGGCCCCCGCCATAGCGCGCGTCGCCCCACAGCGGCAATCCCGCGTGTTGCAGCTGTACGCGGATCTGATGCGAGCGGCCAGTGTAGAGCTGGACGCGCACGAGCGACAGGCCGTTCCGCCCGGCGCAGGCGAAGCATCGCAGCCGCGCCTCCTTTGCGCCGGGCGTGTTGGGCGGTACCACACGCACCATGTTGCGCGCGTTGTCCTTGAGAAGCCAGTCGCACAGCGTCGCCTCCTGCGGCGCCTGTCCCCGTGCGACGGCCAGATAGCCGCGCGCGAGCGTCTTTTGCCGGACCTGATCGGACAGCCGCGCCGCGGCCTTGGACGTGCGCGCCAACGCGACCAGGCCGCCCACGGGGCGATCCAGCCGGTGTACGAGCCCCAGATACACCGCGCCGGGCTTGGCATAGACCTCCCGGACATAGTCCTTCATCGTCGTGAGCAGGTCGGGATCGCCGCTCTCATCCGCCTGGGTGGGCATGTTGGGCGGCTTGACGGCGATCAGCAGGTGATTGTCCTCATAGGCGATGCCCACGCCGCGATACTCACGCATCGGCCTGCCACCTGCCCGACGCGCCGCAGGGCAGCACGCCGCCCGCCGTCACCGGCAGGCCGACCTCATCCGCCTCGCTGCGGCCCCCGTAGCGCTTGCCGACGGTCATGTCGATCATGTTCTTGAGCACAGAGGCCTGCAGACCCGTGGTGTAGCTGTTGATCAGGAAGAAGAGTGGGCGCTCCGTCAGCGCGCCGGCGCAGGCCTCGACCAGGCCGTACAGCTCGTTTTCCAGCTTCCAGATCTCGCCGCCTGGTCCGCGGCCATAGCTGGGCGGATCCATGAGGATGCCGTCGTAGAGGCTGCCGCGCCGTTTCTCCCGCTGCACGAACTTGAGCGCGTCGTCGATGATCCAGCGCGTGCGCTCTTCGGGCAGGCCGCACAGGTCGCGGTTCTCCCGCGCCCACTGGACCATGCCCTTGGCCGCGTCCACATGGCACACCTGCGCGCCCGCGCAGGCGCAGGCCATCGTCGCGCCGCCGGTGTAGGCGAACAGGTTCAACACGCGCACCGGCCGTCCCTGCGCGACGGCCCCGCGCACAAGGCCGTCCATCCAGTCCCAGTTGACGGCCTGCTCCGGGAACAGGCCCGTGTGCTTGAAGCCCGTGGGCCGCACGTAGAAGGACAGCGCGCCGTAGCGCACCGTCCAGCGCTCGGGCAGGCGACGGAAGAACTCCCACTCGCCGCCCCCGCGCTCGCTGCGGTGATACCAGGCGTCGGCCTGCGCCCACAGACTGGGATTCTGCTGCGGCCAGATCGCCTGCGGATCGGGACGGCGCAGGATGACGTCCTGCCACCGCTCGAGCTTTTCGCCGCCGCCGCAGTCGAGCACTTCGTAATCCCGCCAATTGGATGCCAGATACATGGAACGCTCCTTTCGGCCGGCTCGACGCCGGCTGTCGGGTCTCGTATATAATGAAGAGAACGGTCAAAACCGCGGCAGCGCGCTCGCGGCGACCATGTCGTCGACCGTATCCAGCGCGTAGAGCAGGTCGACGCCCGCCAGCGCGGGATCCGCCTCCAGCGCCTCGCGCAGCGCGATGCGGTCGCCGAACGCCGCTGCCTGTGCATAGAGCAGGTTGGCCTCTGTCACGCGGTCGAGCAGCTCTTCCAGCGCCATGGGGAAGGGGGGCAGCGGCTGCGCGGACAGCTGCGAGCCGCTCACGACCGACGGCAGCAGCACGAAGCGGCCGTCCGGCACGCAGGCGACGGCGCCGTCGTTGGGGCGGATCAGCCCGGGCTCATACAGCGCCGGCACGCGGCCGGACAGCGCATGCACCAGGCGCATCGGCCGAAGCGGCCCCGCGCTTGCGCGCATCGCCTCCAGCGCCGCGCGGCCTTCGGCCTTCAGCGGGCCGTGGACGGCCAGCGATGCGAGGTGGCGCAGACGCAATTCGCAGTCCGCCTCGCCCGGGACGCCGGGCAGCTGCGTCAGGCGCGGACTCTCGGGCGTGTCCTGCATCATCTGCCACTCCAGGCCCGAGGCGGGCAGGGCGTCATACCAGTCGGCGTACTGCGCGCTGAGCAGATCCGCGCGCGTCTCCTTCACCTGCGGCTGCAGCAGGCCCGAGAGCGACCCGCGCGCGTCCGCGTCGGGCTTGGCTGCATCGGCAGCCTTGGCCTCCTCGGCGGCGCGCTCCCGATCCCGGACGCGCTGCTGCGCCGCGTCCTGGAGCAGACGCTCCTTGACCTGATCCAGGCAATCCCGGCCGCCGGACGTGCAGCCCAGCGCCCAGGCAAAGCCCCAGGTGCCCGCGCAGGGCGTCTCCGGCGCATCCTGCAGGCCGAGCAGGTCCTGACACCGTTTGGCGGCGTCGTAGGGCGCGCGGCTCAGGCCCAGCGCGCGCACGCCAAAGGAGCGCTGCGCCAGCTCGCACAGGCGCGCGACGGGCCCCGAGCAGACGATCAGCGCGGCCTGCGGGCACACGCGAGTCATCTCCTCGCACACGTCCGCAAGCGCGCCGCCCTCGCGCAGCGTGGTCATCGCGCCGCCGATGCCGCCAAAGGGTCGCGCCTGCTTGCCCAGGCCGATCGCATCCAGCGCGGCCAGATCGCGGGCGAAGTCCGCGGCGTCCGGCGCCTCGCGGCACCAGAGCACGTAATCCGCATCGGGCAATGCCTTACGAGGATTGGCGGTGTAGAACACGCGCGCGGGAAGCGCCGCAGCGCGGGCGAGCGACTGCGCCGCCCGGGCGGTGAGCTCCGCGGTGTCGAGGCTGTCGTCCACGATCCATAGGTCGCAGACGGTTTGATACTGGACGAACAGGTCGTCCAAAAGGGCGGGGGCAAGCTCATATGCCCCCGCGCCCAGGATGACGATCTTCATTTGAACAGAGCCTTTCTCGCGGTCACGCCCTGCGCACGGAGAGCGTCGCCGTCTCGCCGTTGATGTTCCACTCCTTGGCGTACGCGCCCTCCGGGGCCGGGCCCAGGTCGATGGAGCGCGCCAGCACGCCCGCGGCGATCACATCGCGGTTGCGCTCGACGATGGCGGCCAGCGTCTCGCCCGCTTCGCAGGTCACGCAGATGCGGTCGGTCACGTCGAAGCCCGCCTCCTTGCGCATCGTCTGCAGCTTGGAGACGACCTCGCGCGCGAAGCCCTCCTCGACCAGCTCCGGCGTCAGGTTCGTGTCCAGCACGACGGTGACGCCCTTGTCGGTCTCGGCCACGAAGCCGGGCTTCTGCGACGGCTCGGTCAGCACGTCGCTCTGCGCCAGTTCCACCTGCACGCCGTCCAGCTCGAAGCGGACCGTCTCGCCGGCGTTGAACGCGTCGACGACGTCGTTGCCATCCAGCGTCTGCAGGTGCTGGCCGATCTTGCCCAGCAGCTTGCCATAGCGCGGCCCGAGGGTGCGCATCTGCGGCTTGAGCTTATAGGTCGTGAACGCGCGCGTGTCTTCGGTGAAACGCACGGCCTTGACGTTGAGCTCGTCCTCAACCAGCTCGACGAAGGTCTCGGGCAGGTTCGCGCCGCGCACGTACAGGGCGGCGGCAGGCTGGCGCACCTTCATGTTTGCCGAGGCGCGGCAGGCGCGGCCCAGCTGCACGACCTCCAGCAGGTCCGCCATGTGCGCCTCCAGCGCGGGATCGATGCGCGAGACGTCGCAGGACGGATAGTCGCACAGGTGCACGGAGACCGGCGCGTCCGGGTTGACGGAGCAGACCAGGTTGCGATAGATGCTCTCGGCCATGAAGGGGACAAACGGCGCGATCAGGCGGGAGAGCGTCTCCAGCACGGTGTAGAGCGTGATGAACGCGGCCTCCTTGTCGCCGGCCATGCCCTTGCCCCAGAAGCGCTCGCGGCTGCGGCGGACATACCAGTTGGACAGCTCGTCCACGAAGTCGCCGATGGCGCGCGCGCTCTCGGTGATGCGGTAGTGCATGAGGCCGTCGTCCACATCGCGCACGAGCGTATTCAGGCGCGAGAGGATCCAGCGGTCCATGAGCGTGAGCTGCGCCTTCTCCAGCGGGTGATCCTTGGGATCAAACCCGTCGATGTCGGCGTAGAGGACGAAGAAGGCGTAGGTGTTTTGCAGCGTGCCCATGAACTTGCGCTGCGTCTCGGCGACCGCCTCGGCGTAGAACCGGTTGGGCAGCCACGGCGCGGCGTTCACGTAGAAGAACCAGCGGACGGCGTCGGCGCCCTGCGCGTTGAGCACGCTCCACGGATCGACGACGTTGCCCTTGTGCTTGGACATCTTCTGGCCGTCCTTGTCCTGCACGTGGCCCAGCACGAGGCAGTTCTCAAACGGGCTCTTGTCAAACAGGCACGTGGAGATCGCCAGCAGCGTGTAGAACCAGCCGCGCGTCTGGTCGATGGCCTCGGAGATGAACTGCGCCGGGAAGCGGCGCTCGAACTCCTCCTTGTGCTCAAACGGATAGTGCCACTGCGCGAAGGGCATGGAGCCGGAGTCGTACCAGCAGTCGATGACGTCCTTGACGCGGTGCATCTCCCCGCCGCACTTGGGGCAGGTAAGCACGACGGCGTCGATGTAGGGGCGGTGCAGCTCGATGTTCGGGTCGACGTCGCGGCCCATGCGGCACAGCTCCTCACGCGAGCCGATCACATGCACGTGGCCGCACTCGCACGTCCACACGGGCAGCGGCGTGCCCCAGTAGCGCTCGCGCGAGAGGCCCCAGTCGATGACGTTTTCCAGGAAGTTGCCCATGCGCCCTTCCTTGATGTTGTCGGGCATCCAGTTGACGGAGCGGTTGTTGCGCAGCAGGTGATCGCGCACGGCCGTCATGCGGATGAACCACGAGGAGCGCGCGTAGTAGATCAGCGGCGTGTCGCAGCGCCAGCAGTGCGGATAGTTATGGGTGAACTTGGGCGCCTTGATCAGCAGTCCGCGCGCGCGCAGATCCTCCAGGATGAGCGGATCCGCATCCTTGACGAACACGCCGGCCCAGGACGTCTCCTCGGTCAGGCGGCCCTGCGCGTCGACCAGCTGCACGAACGGCAGCCCGTAGGCGCGGCCCACGCGCGCGTCGTCCTCGCCGAACGCCGGCGCGATGTGGACGATGCCCGTGCCGTCCTCGGTGGTGACGTAGCCGTCGCACACGACGTAGAAGGCCTTCTCGCGCGGGGTGACGAAGGGGAACAGCGGCTCGTACTCCATGCCCTGCAGCGACGCGCCCTTGAACGTGTCGACCACCTCGCACGCATCCGCGTCGGCCCCGAAGATGGAGTCGACCAGCGCGCAGGCGAGGATGTAGCTGTCGCCCCGGAACTGCAGGCGGCAGTAGTCCACGTCGGGATTGACGCACAGCGCGACGTTGGACGGCAGCGTCCAGGGCGTCGTCGTCCAGGCCATCAGGTAGGCGTTCTCCTGCCCCTTGACGCGGAAGCGAACGACCGCGGAGGTCTCCGTGACCTCCTTGTAGCCCTGCGCGACCTCGTGGCTGGACAGCGCCGTGCCGCAGCGCGGGCAATAGGGCACGATCTTGTGGCCCTTGTACAGCAGGCCCTTTTCGGCGATCTGCTTGAGGCTCCACCACTCCGACTCGATGTACTCGTTCTCGTAGGTGACGTAGGGGTTCTTCATGTCCGCCCAGAAGCCGACGCGCTCGGACATCTCCTCCCACTCGGTCTTGTACTTCCACACGGACTTCTTGCACTCCTGGATGAACGGCTCGATGCCGTACTGCTCGATCTGCGGCTTGCCGTCCAGGCCCAGCAGCTTCTCGACCTCCAGCTCCACGGGCAGGCCGTGCGTGTCCCAGCCGGCCTTGCGCAGCACGTCGTAGCCCTTCATCGTGCGGTAGCGCGGGATCAGGTCCTTCACCGCGCGGGTGAGCACGTGGCCGATGTGCGGCTTGCCGTTGGCCGTGGGCGGCCCGTCGAAGAACGTGAACGGCGTCTGGCCCTTGCGCTGCGCGGTCTGACGGTTGAAGATGTCGTGCTCCTTCCAAAACTTGGAGATCTCTTCCTCGCGCGCGGCGAAGCGCATATCGGTGGGAACCTTCTGATACATGGGCAACCTCCTTTAAGCAAACGCGGTGTCGGATGGACAGAAAAAAGCCCTCGCCCCGACATGGGACGAAGGACTTCGCGGTACCACCCAAATTGGCGCAATGCGCCCGCTCTGCGGACGGAAGCGGATTCCGTCCGTCCCGATGACGGGGGACAGGGCCGTCCCGCGCTCCGCCGGGGCATCGCGCGGGCCGCTCCCGAGTGATACAGACACATGTCCCGGCCTCCGGCCTCTCACCCCGGGCACAGCCCCGCCGGTTCGCTTTGCGCCGGACATGCGCACGTCTCGATCATCGCGTTTTTGTTATTCTCTACTATTATATTCGACGCGCGGAAAATGTAAAGGGGTTTTGCAAAAATTTTGCGCTCACGCCAGGTCGCGCCGGCCGAAGCGCCACAGCGCGGGCGGCACGCACAGCAGAGACGCCGCGGCATGGGCCAGAGCAGGCAGGGGATGCACCGCCGAGTCGAACGTATAGACCGGCGAGAGATAGCGCGCCCAGGCGGGCAGCACGCCGGCGAAGGCGAGCAGGGCCGCGCCATGCAGCAGCGCGAAGAGCAGGACGGTCGCCGTCAGCGCGCGCTCGCGGCGCAAAAAGATCCCCGAGAACATGAACCCCGCCAGAAACGCGCACAGCAGCGCGGGCAGGCGCAGCGCGGTCTGGACGATCAATAGGCGCGCGAAATCCCATCCGGCGGACAGCGCGCCGCCCGCAGCCAGCACGCCCAGCCCACAGGCCGCCGAAAGCGCCAGCGCACACGCGTGCGCGCCCAGGCGCACCAGCGCCAGCTGTTCACGGCTGAGCGGCAGCGCGCCGATGCGATCGGCGTCTCCGGGCGCGGAAAAGTCCAGGCTGTGCACGCCCAGCAGCGCGCATCGCAGCAGGATGAACAGATACAGCAGGTCGATCAGCACAAAGGGCAGCGAGGGCACAGCCGCACGCAGTGCGCTCAACAGGCTGTACAGGCCGCTCAGGCGGGCGTACTGGACCAGCCAGAACAGACAAAGCCCCATGCAGGCGCCATAGCCCGCGGCGCCTGGCGCGATGCGGCGAAGACGTTCCCATAGCAGCTTCATGGCGTTTCTCCCTCCTGCGCAAGCGCGAGCAGGTCGTCCGCGCCCGCCTCTTCGACCGTCAGGGCCTGCGGATGCAGCGCGTACAGTGCGGGCAGCAGCTCGTCCGGTCCGCCGTCAAAGAAGAACGAGACGCCGTCTGGCAGACTGCGCACGCCGAACGCGCGCAGCGCGGTCAGCTCCGGCGCGTCCGCACGCACGCCGCGCAGCGTCACCCGGCGGCACGGCAGACGAAGCCGCTCCAGCGCGCCGTCGGCCGTCACCCGGCCCGCGCGCAGCAACAGCGCGCGCGTCATGGGCAGGGGCGGCGTGTCCGCGTGCGCGGCCGTCACGAGCAGCGTCGTGCGCGCATCCAGTTCCCGCTCCAGCGCGCGGGCGAGCGCGGCGTTGGCCCCCGCAGGGACGTCCGGCGGGAACGGCTCGTCCAGAATGAGCAGCTCCGGCTGCGCGCACAGCGCCAGCGCCAGGCTCAACAGCCGCTGCTGCAGCGGCGTCATGTCGCGCACGCAAAGCCCGGCCGGCAGCTCCAGGCGCTCAAGCAGTTGCCCGGCGCGCTGGGCTGACGCGCGCGGAGAATAGGCCAACCGCTGACGCAGGTGCTCCGCGGCGTCCAGCTCTGGCTGCAGGCGCGGCTGCGCGGGCAGGTAGCCCGTGCGCTGACGGCAGATGCGTCCACCCAGCAGCGCGTCGTGCCCGAAGACGCGCGCGCTGCCCGACGTGGGCGCGAGAATGCCCATCAGTACCCGGCACAGCGTCGTGCGGCCGCAGCCGGGTGCGCCGGCCACGACGAGCCGTTCGCCCGGCTGCAGGGAAAACGTGACGGCGCACAGCGCCTGCCTGCCGTCAAACGACTTGGTCAGGCGGTCAACATCCACGACGGACATGCAAAACCTCCTCACTGGGCCGAACCCTCTTTGTCTTCCATGATAACACCCGCGCGCGTCCGGCGCAACAGGGATTTGACAAGCGGGGGGCGGCATGGCATAATGAAAAAAAACAGCCGCCGGCCTGGCGTGGGGAGGAAACGACGTGATCTTTGAACTGCCGCTTGCGCTCGCGCTCTCGTGCCTGCTGGCGGAGCTGCCCGCCATCTACGATGCGCTGCGCGCCCTGCCCATGCGGCTGCACCGGCTGCTGGAGGGGCGCATCGCCCGCAGGCGGCCGCAGACTGCGTCCGCACTGGCCGCCTGGGCTACGCTGGCGTGCATGGCGCTTGCCGGCGCACTGGGGGCGCTCCATCCGGCGCTGCGCGTGGCGCTGCTGGCGCTGGCGCTCCCCGCACGCGCCGTCGCGCAGCGGACGATGGATGTGCGTGCGCGCCTGGACGCGGGCGACGTGCCCGCGGCGGCTGCGCTGGCGGGCGGGGAGGGGAACATGACCTATGAACAGGTCGTGCGCGCCGCCTGCGCCGCCCTGGGCCGGACATTTTGCAGCGCCGTGTTCGCCCCTGCGCTGCTCGCCCTGCTGTTGACGCCTCTGCGGCTCGGGGCGGCGGCGGCCTGGGCATTCATGGCGGCGGCCGGCTTGGCCTCCGGGTCGCGCCGGATGGCGCAGGCCGTCGATGCCTGCCTCCGGCCCGCGCGATGGCTGCTCGCCGCTCTGTGCGCGCTGTGCACCGCGCTGTGCGGCCTGGAGATGGACGCCGCGCTCGCCGCGCTCAGGACGCCGTCCGACGAGCGCCTTGCGTGCGTCGTGCGCGCCGCCGTGGGCATCGGCGACGAGCCGACACACGCGCCGCTGGCGGGGGATCTGGTGCAGGCGACGCTGCTGCTCAGCCTCGCGTTGAGCCTCGCGGTCATCCTGGAAACCCTGCTGCTACTGCCGCTGATGCGGTGAAGTGGGCGATTGTTTCAATTAAATTCCCATGTTTTACAGCTTTGAGCTAATTATTACGGAAATGTTAAAAATCATATTGACAAATCACGCGCACCGTCATAAAATATTCACACAAGAATAAAAGTGGGGTGCGCGTGATGTTGCAGGGAAGAATCAACGGTGTGAGAAAGGCGGTGTGCCGCGTCGTGGCAGGGGCGCTGATGGCCTCGTGCCTGGCGGCAGCGCCCTTTTCTGCGCTTGCGGATACGGTGCTCGCCAACGGGCACGTCTACCTGCGCAAAGGGGCGTCGACGGTCAGCGACATCCTGCTCGTACTCCAGCCCAACGCGGAGATGGAGGTCATCGGCACGCAGGGCGAGTGGTACCAGGTGCGCTATGGCGCCAAGGAGGGCTACGTGCGCTCCGACGTGGTGACGCTCAAGGGCGGCACGACGTTCACGGGCGTGATGACGGGCTACAACACCTCTGTGACTTCCTACCGGACGCTGCGCGAGGGCAGCTCCGGTGAGGACGTGCTCACGCTCGAGTCGCGCCTGGCGACGCTGGGCTTCTTTGACGGCGTACCGGACCAGAAGTACGACGACCAGACGGCCTATGCGGTGCGCCTGTTTCAGGAGGAGAACGGGCTGAGCGCCGACGGTGTGGCGGGTGAGAAGACGCAGGAGCTGCTGCTGGGCGTGATTGGCACGTCTGCGGCGACGGCGGGCACGACGAGCGCATACCGCTCGCTGGACCTGAACGATACCGGCTCGGACGTGCTGGCCGTGCAGCACAAGCTGCAGGAGCTGGGCTACTACGACGGCGAGCTGACGGGTACCTACGGCAACCTGACGAAGGAGGCCGTGCGCCAGTACCAGAAGCAGAACGGCCTGGGCGCCGATGGCATCGCAGGCGAAAAGACGCAGACGAAGCTGCTGGGCGCGGCGGGAAGCGCGACGAGCACGACCACCGTCACGACCACGCTGCGCGAGGGCAGCTCCGGCAACGATGTGCTCACGCTCCAGCAGAAGCTGAAGGATTTGGGCTACTACACGGGTGAGCTCACGGGCAGTTACGGCAGCCTGACGAAGGAGGCCGTGCGGCTGTACCAGCGCGCCAACGACCTGGGCTCTGACGGCATCGCGGGCCCGAAGACGCTGGCCAAGCTCTTTGCGCAAGGCACGACGGACACGACGGGTTCGACCGGTGGCACCACGGGCACGACCGGTTCGACGGGCGATTCGGCGGCGCAGACGAATCTGACGCTGCGCGAGGGCGACAGTGGCGCGCAGGTGACGGCCCTGCAGCAAAAGCTCAAGGACCTGGGCTATTACACGGGTTCGGTGACGGGCAACTACGGCAGCCTGACGAAGGAGGCCGTGCGGCTGTACCAGCGCGCCAACGACTTGGGATCGGACGGCATTGCAGGCCCCAAGACGCTCTCCAAGCTCAATGCTACGCCTTCGACCGGCACGGGCAGCACCACCGGCACGACGAGCTCCGGCGTGACCGATGAATCGAATAAGGTGACCAATCAGGTGTTGCGCTATGGCGACCGCGGCGACGTGGTGCGCAACCTGCAGCAGCGGCTCAAGGATCTGGGCTATCTGGCCGGCAGCGCGGACGGCGTATTCGGCCAGGCGACGGAGACGGCGCTGCGCAGCTTCCAGACGTCCAACGGCTTGGATGCGGACGGCATCGCGGGCAGCAAGACGCAGACCGTGCTCTACAGCTCCAGCGCCAAGTCCTACTCCAGCGCGACGGATTCCTCCACGCTCAAGCAGGGCAGCCAGGGCACGTTAGTGAAGAACATGCAGCAGAAGCTGAAGGACCTAGGCTACTACGACGGCACGGTCACGGGCAACTTCGGCCCGCTGACGGAGGAGGCGGTCAAGCGCTTCCAGAGTGCGCAGGGCCTGACGGTGGATGGCATCGCGGGCGTGAACACGCTCAACAAGCTCTATGCCATGTCCACAGGCTCCGGCTCGACGAGCTCGGGTTCGAGCGGCACGACCAGCTCGGGCGGCACGGTCATCAGCGGCATGGCGACCACCATGCCGAATCCGGCCAGCGTGCAGAACGTCAACTGGTACACCTACATCCGGCCCAAGTACGACGCGGGTACGGTGATGCAGATCTACGACTTCTCCACCGGCTATACCTGGCAGTGCGTCATGATGTCCAACGGCGCGCACTCCGACTCGCAGCCGCGCACGGCGGACGACACGGCGGTCATGTACAAGGCGTTTGGCAATAAGAACACCTGGACGCCCAAGGCCGTGTGGGTGACGTTCCCCGACGGCAAGACGTACATCGCCTCCATGCACAACGTGCCGCACCTGTCCGGCTCCATCAAGGACAACAACTTCGACGGCCACCTGTGCATCCACTTCCCGCGCGAGATGGACGAGGCGGAGGAGACCGGACCGTATGCGGTCTCCCACCAGCAGGCGATCATCAAGGGCTGGGAGCAGACGCAGGCCATGATCAAGTGACGCAAAAGACATGCGGGCGGCGAACCGTCCGGGTACAGCCCGGCGGCGCGCCGCCCGCGCTTTTTTGGAGGCAGACAATGAGCAACGCTTTTTCCCGCACACAGATGCTCTTGGGCGAGCAGGGCATGGAGCGGCTCGCGCGCGCGCATGTGGCGGTGTTCGGCGTGGGCGGCGTGGGCTCCTACGCGGTGGAGGCGCTGGCGCGCTGTGGCGTGGGCGAGCTGACCGTGGTGGATGACGACGTCGTGTCGCTTACGAACGTCAACCGCCAGCTCGTCGCGACGCTGCGCACCGTCGGACGGCCCAAGGTTGAGGTGGCGCGCGAGCGCATCCTGGACGTCAACCCCGACTGCCGCGTGCACGCGCTGCGCCTGTTCTACGGCCCCGACACGGCAAACGCGCTGGACATGGCCGCATTTGACTACGTCATCGACTGCATCGACACGGTCTCGGCCAAGCTGCTGCTCGTGGAGCGTGCGCGCGCGGCGGGCGTGCCGGTGCTGTGCTCGATGGGCACGGGCAACAAGCTCGACCCCACGCGCTTTCAGATCGCCTACATCGAGAACACGAGCGTGTGCCCGCTCGCGCGCGTGATGCGCACGGAGTTCAAGCGGCGCGGCATCCGCCGCGTGCCGGTGCTCTTTTCCACCGAGCCGCCGCGCGCGCCCTTCCCCTCGGACGAGCCGCCCGCGCCCGGACGGCGGCAGACGCCCGGCAGCGTGTCGTTCGTCCCCTCCTGCGCGGGGCTGATGCTCGCGGGCCGGGCCGTGCGCGACCTGACGGGCGTATAAAAAAAGACGCCGGCTTTGCATGCAAAACCGGCGTTCGTTTGCGCCTCAGCCCTCCCCGAGTATGCGCAGCGCGACGTCCGGGTAGTTGGTGATGACCGCGTCCACGCCCATCGCAAGGCAGGCGCGGATGTCCTCCTCGCGGTTGACCGTCCACGGGTGCACGCGCACGCCCAGCGCATGCGCCTCGCGGCAGGTGTCGTCAAAGGAGAGGGAGACGAAGTCCGGGTGCAGCGCGTCCATGCCCAGGGAGCGCGCATAGTCCCAGGGCCTGCAGGGCACGTCGCCGTAGAGCAGGCCGCAGGGCAGGGAGGGATCGATCTCCTTGACGCGCGCGACGCTGTAGTGGTTGAACGACGAGTACAACACGCGCTGCGTCATGCCCATCTTCGCGGCCAGGTCGATGCAGGCCGCCTCCAGCCCCGGATAGGGCACGCGGCTGGTCTTGAGCTCGACGTTGACCGTCAGCCCCAGCGGCAGGAGCAGCTCGTACACCTCGCGCAGCGTCGGGATGCGCGCGTTGGCGTACTCCGGATGCGTCTTGTTGAACGCAAAGCGCTTGAGCTGTGACAGCGTCATGTCGCGCACCAGGCCGCTGCCGTCGCTCACGCGGTCGATCGCCTCGTCGTGTATGACGACGATCTCGCCGTCGCGGGAGAAGTGCACGTCCAGCTCCACGCCGTGCGCGCCCTGCCGGGCCGCCAGCTCGAACGCCTCGAGCGTGTTTTCCGGCGCATAGCCGCTCGCGCCGCGGTGGCCCCATACCTTTGCTGCCATGGGATCAGACCTCCTTGCGAGCCCGTGGGCTCGATGCTTTGCCTTCATTATACCACCGCGCAGGGGAAAAGGGAAGCGGACAAACCGCGGTTGAGGCGCCGGGCGCGATGTGCTATAATGAAGTCCGACGGCGGCGCAGGCGCGCGGCCGGGGCGGAAGGCATAGCCTTTCGCCGCTAAACATGGTATAATGAAACATCACGGATTGCGCCCCCTGCGGGGCAAAGTGGGATGTGAACACATGCAGGCGCCCTTTATCTCGCTCGTGCTGCCCGTGCGCAACGAGGAAAAGTACATACGCGCGTGCGCCGAATCGCTCTTCTTGCAGGACTATCCCGAGGAGCGCATGGAGGTGCTCTTTGTCGACGGCTGCTCCACGGACGGCACGGTCGGCATCCTGCGGGAGATCCAGCGCGTCCACCCGCTGCTGCGCGTATTGAATAACCCCAACCGCACCGTGCCCTACGCCATGAACATCGGCATCCGCGAGAGCCGCGGCGAGTTCATCGTGCGCATGGACGCGCACGCCGAGTACGCGCCGGACTACGTCTCGCGCTGCATCCGCGCGCTGCAGACGGTCGAGTGCGACAACGCGGGCGGCGTGTGCGTGACCAAGGGCCGCAGCTATATGGGCCGGGCCATCGCCGGCGCGCTGTCCACGCCCTTTGGCGTGGGCAACTCGATGTTCCGCCTGGACGTGCGCAGCGGCTATGTCGACACGGTGCCCTTCGGCGCGTTCCGGCGCGAGCTGTTCGACCGCATCGGCCTGTACGACGAGCGCCTGACGCGCAACCAGGACAACGAGCTCAATTACCGCATCCGCAAAAACGGCGGCAAGATCTACCTCGACCGCGAGATCCGCTGCACGTATTACTGCCGCGACACGCTGCGCGGCATCATGAAGATGGGCTTTCAAAACGGCATGTGGAACGTCATCACGATGTTCCTGTGCCCGGGCTCCATGGGACTGCGCCACTTCGTGCCGCTGCTGTTCGTGCTCTCCACGATCGGCCTGGCGCTCCTCTCGCTGGCATTTGGGCCGCAGGTTTTCGGCGTGCTGCTGCTGCTGGAGTGGTTCGCCTACCTGTCGCTGGACGCATTTTATAGCTATACCGTCGCCCAGAGCCTGGGCCTGCGCTACCTGCCCGTGCTGCCGGTCATCTTCCCGGCGTTTCACATCGCCTACGGCCTGGGCTCGCTGCGCGGGTTCTTCGCGCTGCGCCGCTTCGCGGGCGGAAAGCGGGGGAAGGCATGACGACGCTGCACATCTGCTGCAATTACGCAGGCCCCAAGGTGTTTCACAGCCTCTTTGCGCACCTGGCCGCGCAGGGCGTGCGCCAGACCGTCTACGTGCCCGAAAAGCACGCGGCGAACATGGGCCGCAACCTGCCCGGGGGCGGCGCGTTTGACGTGCGCTACAGCCTGATCGTGCGCCCGTGGGACCGGCTGCTCTACTTCACCAAGGCGCGCCGCGCGCTGCCCGACCTCATGCGCCGGGTGGACCTGTCGGACGTGGGCCTGGTGCACGCGCATACGCTCTTCACGGACGGCGGCATCGCCTACCGGCTGCACCGGCAAACGGGCCTGCCGTTCGTGGTGACGGTGCGCTCTTCGGACATCGAGTTCTTCTATAAATACGAGCCGCACCTGCGCCCCCATGCCACGCGCATCCTGCGGGCGGCGCGGCGGGTGATCTTCCTGTCGCCCGCGTACCGCGACCGGGTGCTGGCGCGCTACGTGCCCGCGTCCCTGCGCGAGGAGCTCGGGCGCAAGTCGGACGTCGTGCCCAACGGCATCGACGAGGCGTGGCTGACCGGGCATGCGCATGCGCTGCGGCCGGACCGGCTGAAGATCGCGTTTGCGGGGCGGCTGCTGGCGGACAAGCAGCCGGATAAGGCGATCGAGGCGGCGCAGGAGCTCGCGCGCCGGCTGCCGGAGCGCGAGGTGACGATCGAGCTGGCCGGGGACGGACCGCTGCGCCCGCGCCTTCAGGCGCTGCCGGCCGTGCAGGCGGGCCGCGCGCGGCTGCTGGGCAACCTGCAGGGGCGTGAGGCGCTGGAGGCGTTTTACGACGGATGCGACCTGCTGCTCGTGCCCTCGCGGGTGGAGACGTTCGGCCTGGTCTATCTGGAGGCGATGAGCCGCGGCCTGCCCGTGCTCTACACGCGCGGACAGGGCTTTGACGGGCAGTTCGCGCCCGGTGCGGCCGGCTTTGCGGTCGATGCGGACAGTGTGGCGGACATGGCGGACAAGGCGCTGCAGTGTCTGGAGGGATACGAGGCGCGCAGCGCGCGCTGCCTGGAACTGGCCAAAACGCTGGCCTGGCCGCGCGTGGCTGGCCGGCTGCGCGAAATCTACGAGGAGGCGTGCGCAAGATGAGCGAGAGGCCGCTGCGCGTGCTGGTGCTGATCCACCGGCAATGGGACGACAGCCCCTACTGCGCGTTCGTGCACGATCAGGTGCGCGCGCTGCGCGCGCGCGGGCACGACGTGGTCGTGATCGCGCCTGTGGGCACGCTGCCCCTGCAGGGAAAGCTGCGCCCGAACGCCGCGCGCATCGCGCGCGCGACGCCCAAGCGCGCGGTGATTGACGGCGTGCCGGTGTACTATCCGCGCTTTCTGGCGCTGGGCGACGTGGGCGAGCGGATGTTTGGCGGCGGGCTGGAGGCGCGCGCCGCGATGGGCATCGCCCACCGGCTGCACCGGTTCAAGCCCTTTGACCTGCTGCACGCGCACATGCTCGACCGGGACGGGCACGCGGGCCTGTTCATCGCGCGCCGGCTGCGCATTCCGATGGCGCTGACCGTGCACGGTACGGATGTGATGCGCTACTTTGGCGAGGGAAAGATGCCCACGCCGCGCAACCTGGAGACGGCGCGCGCGGTCGACGGGCTGATGGCCGTATCGGAGCGGCTGCTGGCGCTCGTGCGCCCCTATCGCGGGGATGGGCTGAGCGCGGTGATCCCCAACGGCGTGGACACGTCGCAGGTCGATCCCACGCCCGTCAACCCGCCACGGCAGATCCTGTTTGTGGGCGCGCTGCGCGCGCAGAAGTGCGCGGACGCCGTGCTGGAGGCATTTGTCGCCTTGGCGGGCGACTATCCGGACGCGCGGCTGACGATCGCCGGCGAGGGAGAAGAGCGCGGCGCGCTGGAGCGCCGCGTGCGAGAGGCGGGCATGTCGGAGCGGGTGCGCCTGACGGGCCGCCTGCCGCGCGAGCAGGTGCTGCGGCTGATGGCGCAAAGCGACGTGTTTGCGATGCCCAGCCGCAAGGAGGGCTTTGGCATCGTCTATCTGGAGGCGATGGCCTCCGGCTGCGTGACGATCGGCAGCCGCGGCGAGGGCATCGACGGCGTGATCCGCGACGGGGAGAATGGCCTGCTCGTGCCCGCGGGCGACGCGAGGGCGGTGGAGACGGCGCTGCGGCGGGCGTTCGACGCGCCGGACCGCATGCGGGCGCTGCGCGAGCGGGCCCGGGCCGACGCGCTTTCGTTCACCTGGGAGCGCAACGCGCAGGAGACGGAGACGTTTTACAGGCGGGTGCTGTCCCGCAGCGCCGGTCATGCGCGCTGACCGTTCCCGGTATCCAAGAGAGAGGTGGTCACATGAAGAAGGGCGGATTGGACTTTTCGTGCCTGACCCGGCTGTATGACAGGGCCGTGGGCGTGTTTGCGGAACTGTTTGACACACGCCTGCTCACGCCGATGACGACGGCGCTGATGCTCTATACGGTGCTGTTCACCCAGCGCAAGTTCCCGCTGCGGTGGATGTTCTTCGTGCTGTTCGGCATGGTGCTGGTGCTGATCGTCTCCTTCACGGCGCGTACGCCGGGGCTGCAGCGCGTCAGGTGGCATCGCGGCATGACGGCGCTGTTCTTCCTGCAGCACGGCTGGATGGCGCTCTCCGGGCTGTTCTTTGAGGACTGGCTGCCCGAGGCGGTCGCGCTGCTGGTCGCCTATCCGTTCGTGTTCTCGGTGTTCTCCGCGCGCGAGGACCGCAGCACGTTCCGCGCGATCCTGCGCGCGTGCGTGTTCGCGGTGTTGCCGTTCCTCGTATGGTCGTATGCGACCGTGCCGCTGACGTTTGGCTATCCGGGCTACTACGGCGTGTTCTACAACGCCAACGGCCTGGCCATGTGCTGCATCGTCATGAGCGTGAGCGCGCTGCTGCTGGCGCAGACGGCCGTGCAGGAGCGCGCCCGCGCCCGCGCGGTCTTCTACGGCGCGATGGCCGTGCTCAGCGGCGCGACGCTGGCGCTGACGCTCTCCCGCTCGGCGCTGCTGTCCTACATCGGCGCGCTGGTGATCGTCGTGCCCGCGATGCTGCTGCGCACCGCGCGCAGGCCGCGGCGCGTGCTGGCGCTGACGGCGGTGTGCGTGCTGGCGCTGTCGGCCATGGGCGTCTACGTGACGCAGCTCAAGTTCCGGCAGGTGGCGCAGGACGACTGGGAGACCGCGCTGTACAACTACGAGCACTACGACGCGCCCATCATTGTCGATCCGCCCGAGGAGCGGAAGATGACGCTCGACGACCTGACGAGCGACCGCTACGGCATCTGGAAGATGGCGCTTCAGAACCTGACGCTCACGGGCCATGAGTCCTCCGTCGTGGAGGAGTGGGCCGCCTGGGACGGCGGCGCACGCCGCTTCAACGCGCACAACTCGTTCATTGCGATCGCCTACCAGAATGGATGGCCCGCGGGCCTGTTCATGCTCTGTTACGTCGCGCTGTCGACGTACCGCGCGGCGCGCTACTACTGGCTGCACCGGCACAAGAGCCCGCTGTACATGGCGCCGCTGGCGTTCTCGGTCGTGTTCATCATGGAGAGCCTATTTGAGGCGGTCTACGCGCCCTTCTCCGTCGTCGGCTGCGCGTACCTGCTGGTGCAGGGCGTGCTGCTGCGTGCGGACCTGAGCGACGACGGCGCGGAGGTGGCAGAGTGAGCGATGTAAAAGTTTCCATTATCGTGCCGGTGTACAACGGCGCGCGTTTCCTGAAGGAATGCCTGGATTCGCTGCTGGGCCAGACGCTGGAGGCGTTCGAAGTGATCGTCGTGGACGACGGCTCGGCGGACAGCACGCCCACGCTCCTGACGGACTATGCGCGGCGGGACGCGCGGGTGCGCGTGCTCACGCAGGCCCAAAATGGCGGCGTATCGCGCGCGCGCAACGCAGGCATTGACGCGGCGAGGGGCGAATATGTCGGCTTTTGCGATGCGGACGACTGGATCGAGCCGCCGATGTACGACATCCTGTACGCCGAGGCAAAGCGCCGCAATGCGGACATGAGCTTTTGCGGCGTGTACAAGAACCTCGAGCGCGGCGCGTCCAAGGTTGACCTGCCGTTCCCGGACGGCACGCTGCTGGATGCGCAGGCCATCCGCGAGCAGCTCATCCCCGAGATGCTCGCCACGAAGACGGACAGCGAGCAACTGCCCATCAGCGGCTATACGCCGCGCAACCTCTTCCGGCGGGAGATGCTGGGCGCGCTGCGGTTCGAGCCGGATATACACTATGCGGAGGACCTGCTCTTCATCGTGCAGGCGCTGCTGGAGGCCAACGCCGCAGTGGTCGTCAACCGGCCTCTGTACCACTACCGCTTTCACGACGGCTCGGTCACCAAGCGGTTCAGCGCGCACGTGCCCGCCTCGCATGAGGCATGCGACGCGCGGCTGGAGGCGGCGTTTGAGCGAGCGGGGCTTTTGCAGGCCTATGCGCCGCGCATGCGCGTCAAGCGGCGCAAGACCGCCGCACAGGCAGTGGAGAACCTGTGCCTGCCCGGCACGCCCTATGCCTTTCCCGAGCGCGTGCGGCGTGCGCGCGCGTATATGAACCGCGAGGACGTGCGCGCGCTGTTTGCGGACGTGCGCCTGAAGGGCCTGCCGCCCAAGCTGAGAACGAAATACGCGCTGATGCGCGGGCGGCACGCGCTGGCGCTGACGCTGCTGTACAGCCTGATGAGATAGGAGGAAAGCGCGTGGACGGATGGCAGGACATCGAAACGGCGCTGCAAAAAAAGCGGGCGCAGCTGGCGGTCAAGCGCGCGATGGACGTGCTGCTCTCGGCGGCCGGGCTGGCGCTGCTCTCGCCTGTGCTGCTGGCCTGCGCGGCGGCGATCAAGCTGGATTCACCTGGCCCGGCGCTGTACCGGCAGGTGCGCGTCGGCCGCGGAGGACGGGAGTTTCGCATCTTCAAGCTGCGCACGATGACTGACGGCGCAGACGGACGCGGCATGCAGATCACCGTCGGCGGCGATGCGCGCATCACGCGCGTGGGCGCGGTGCTGCGCAAGTACAAGCTCGACGAGCTGGCGCAGCTGCTCAACGTGCTGCGGGGAGAGATGAGCTTTGTCGGCCCGCGGCCGGAGGTGCCGCGCTACGTGAGGCTGTACAGCGAGGCGCAGCGCAAGGTACTGCTCGTGCGTCCAGGCATCACAGACCTGGCGTCCATCGCCTACCGGAACGAGAACGACCTGCTCGCCAGGAGCGACGATCCCGAGCGCACCTATGTCGAGGAGGTCATGCCGGCCAAGCTGGAGCTCAACCGGCGCTACATCGTGGAATTTTCACTGCTGGGCGACCTGCGGCTGATCGGACGGACGATCCGGGCCGTCGCGGGCGGCGGGGAACCGGAGGCGTAACCGCCTTCAGAAAGGAAGGGAAACGGCATGGCGGAACCCTATGCAATCTTTAAATATGTGGACCTGAACGACCCGTGCGTGACGGCGGGCGACCGGGCGTGCCTGATCGGCACGCAGGACGGACTGTTCCCGGATATGGGGCGCACGATCCCCGGCGAGATGGGCGGTCTGTGGGCCGGCGACCTGAAGCTGTGCGACGGCTTCTTCCTTGCCGCCGACGACGTGCCGCTGCGCGCGTGCGACGCCTTTGAGGCGCGCCCGGAGGGCTGCACGTTCCACTACCGGCTGCAGGAGGCCGGGCTGCATGTGGCGCGCAGCCAGTTCATCCCGGACGGCGAGGCCGCCTGCATCGTCGAGCTGACGGTGGAGAATCTGAGGCCCACGCCGCGCATGGCGGAGATCTCCTTTACCGTGCGCACGGATATCCTGCCCGCGCCCGGCGCGCGCAGCCGGCGTGAGCCAGGCCGCGACGTGTGCGAGTTCGACGCGCGCACGCAGGCCTTTTACGCGCGCGATACGTTCAACCCCTGGCACGTGTGCTGGGGCGCCCAGACGGATGCCGCGGTGCTGCTGTGGGACATGCCGCGTGAGATCTACGGCTTTGGCAACACGGCGGGACGGGGCGTCAACGGCCGGCTGTTCTACCGGCTGCGCCTGCAGCCGCAGGGTCAGGCGACGCTGCGGCTGTTCATCGCGGGCGGCTGCGCGGCGCGCTCGCAGGCGGAGGATCTGCTGCAGCGGCTGCGCGACGGGGCGCAGGATCTGCTGCCTCAAAAGCAGGCGCGCATGCGCGAGATCGCATCCGTCGCCCGCGCGACGCTGCCCGACGCGGACATTGCGCGCGCGTGGAACTGGGCCTGCGTCAACTTCCAGTGGCTGCTGCGCGCCGTGCCCGGCGGCCGGGCGCTGTGCGAGAGCCTGCCCGAGGCGCGCGGATTCTTCCTGGGCGACGACGAGGAGGCGCTTGCGGCCATGCTGCCGCTGGGCGGCGCGCAGACGCTGGAGGACGCGCTGCGCCTGCTGCGCGATGCGAGCCGGCGCGATGAGGATGCCGCGGGCCCTGTGGGCTGCGTCGTGGGCGGCATTGCCGCGGACGGCAGCGCGCTGAGCGCGGGCAATGCGCTGACGAGCGCACGGTTCGTCTCGCTCGTCTGGCGCGTGTTCGAGTGGACCGACGACCGCGCGTTCCTCGCGGAGATGATGCCCTTCCTCGTGCAGTGCATGCAGTATGTGCGCCGCGAGACGCGCGATCTATCCGACGGCTCGCAGGTGCCGCGCGATCTGCTTCGCCGCCTCGCCCTGCGCTATGCCTCCATGCTGGAGACGCTGGGCTATCCCGATGCGGACCGCTGGACCGGCCTGGCGGAGGGCATGGAGCCGGAGGCAGAGCAGGAGCCCGCGCCGGACGCGCCGCTGTCGCGCAGGGCTTCCTGGCACGGCGAGCGCGGGCATGTCGAGCAGATGACCGGCTGCGTGCGCCGCATCGCCGAGACGCTTATGCAGGGCATGCCCGGCGCGCTGACGGACGAGGACGCCGCGGACGGCGCGTTCGTGCAGGCCAAGGCCCCGGCCGGCATCGTCTGGCCGATGACGCGCTACCTGTTCGGCCTGCACCCGCAGTCCCCGCGCCGCACGATCCGCTGGACGCCGCACACGCCCATCGGCTGGGACGGCTGGAAGCTGGAGGACCTGTGCGTGGGCGACACGCGCTTCACGGTGGAGAGCCGGCGCGTCTCGCAGGGGCGCGCGGCGTATACGATCCGCGCCAGCGAGCCGGGCTGGACGATCGTCACGGTGCAGGATGGGGCGGAAGAGCGCCATGCGCTGCAGGGCGAGCTGACGCTGACGATGCCGGACTGACGGAGGAAGAGACATGGCAAGACTGGGATTCATCGGCGCGGGCAACATGGCCTGCGCGATCATCGGCGGCGTGCTGCGGGCAGGGCTCGTCGCGCCGCAGGATATTCTGATCACCGCGCGCACCCAGCAGACGCGCGAGCGCGTCTGCGCGCGCTTTGGCGTGCGCGAGGCCGCGTCGAATGCGGAGTTGGCGCGGGAGAGTACGTGCGTGCTGCTGTGCGTCAAGCCGGTGTTCCTGCCGGGTGTGCTGGAGGAGATCCACCCGGCGATGGCGGGCAAGCTCGCAGTGTCCATCGCCGCGGGCTGGGACGTGCCGCGCCTGCGCGAGGCGCTGCCGCAGGATGCGCGCATCGTGCGCGTGATGCCCAACACGCCGCTGATGGCCGGCGCGGGCATGAGCCTGCTGGACGCGCAGCATACCGCCACGGAGGAAGAGTACGCGTTCGTGCGCTCCGTGTTCGCGTGCGCGGGCGAGGTGTGCGAGGTGGAGCCGCGCATCTTTGACGCGGCCTCGGGCATCAGCGGCTGCGGGCCGGCGTTTGTGTATCCGTTCATCGAGGCGCTGGCCGACGGCGGCGTGCGAAACGGCGTGCCCCGCGCGCTCGCGTATCGCCTGGCCGCGCAGACGGTGATCGGCGCGGGCCGGATGGTGCTGGACACGGGCGAACATCCCGGCGCGCTCAAGGATGCGGTCTGCTCGCCCGGCGGCACGACGATCGAGGGCGTGGCCGTGCTGGAGCGGCGCGGCCTGCGCGCGGCGGTCATCGACGCGGTGACGGCCACGGTAGAAAAGACGGAAAGGCTGAAGCAATCATGAAGACGCGCATTGCGGCCCTGGCGCTGTGCCTGTGGCTGATCCCGACCGGAGCGCTGGCCAGCGTTGCGGAGCTGATTCAACCCACGGCGGGCGACGCGGCCGCCCCGGCGACGGCGTCCGAGGCCACCCCGGCAGAGGCGACGGCCTCCGAGGCGGCCTCGGAGGGGGAGATGCCGGAGAAGATCCGGCGGTTCATCGAGGTGGCGCAGAACGAATTCACCCAGACGAACTGGGAGCGCCTGCCCAAGGACAACAAGTACACCATCTGGTTCTACGGCGACCACCGGCAGATCGGCTGGTGCTCGGTGTTCCTGATCTGGTGCGCGAACGAGGCGGGCATTCCGCTCTTTGAGATGGAGTCGGTTGAGGTGCCGCAGGACGGCGTGTTCAGCTGCCGCGAGGGGCGCGTGGGCAACGTCAAGCTGGGCTTTGAGAGCGTGGGCCGCTGGACGGAGACGGAGCCGCCGCGCCCGGGCGACCTGCTGATCTACGGTGTGCGCGGCTCCACGCCCTATACGCACATCGGCATGGTCGAGACGGTGACGGACCTGGGCGACGACGTGTATGAGCTTACGACGATTGAGGGCAACGTCGGCGCGACGGTCAAGCGCTACCGCTTCCGCTACGACCTGACGCCCAAGCGCGCCTATCACAACATGTCCGAGGTGCCGCAGGACGAGCGCACGGACGAGAACTGCCAGTACAAGCTGCACGACGAGGAATGGTATGTGTTCGGCTTTTGCCGCACATGGGAATGACGGGCCCCGCGCGGGCCTGCAAGGAGGGAGCGCGCATGGCAAATCCCCTGCACATCTTTGCGTTTGCGGACGAGGCCAGCCCGGACCTGAACGGGCAGATCGAGGCGATGCGCCGCAACGGCCTGGACGGCCTGGAGATCCGCGGCGTGGACGGCGAGAACATCTCCGACATCAGCCCCAAAAAGGCGCGCGAGGTGCGCGAACGCCTGGACGGCGTGGACCTGAAGGTCTGGTCAATCGGCTCGCCCATCGGCAAGATCGGCATGGAGGAGCCGCTCGCGCCGCACCTGGACAAGCTGCGCCGCACGGTCGAGCTGGCGCACATCCTGGGCGCGCAGAACATCCGCATGTTTTCGTTCTACATCCCCAGGGGCGCGCAGGCGGCGGACTTTCGCCAGGCGGCCATCGACCGCGTGGGCGCGATGCTGGCTGCGTGCGAGGGCAGCGGCGTGGCGCTGTGCCACGAGAACGAGAAGGGCATCTATGGCGACACGGCCGGCCGCTGCCTGGAGCTGCTGACGGCCTTCCCGCAGCTGCAGGGCGTGTTTGACCCGGCCAACTTCGTGCAGTGCGGCCAGGACACCTGGCAGGCCTGGACAATGCTTGCGCCGCGCACGAAATACCTGCACATCAAGGACGCGCTGCGCGACGGAACGGTCGTGCCCGCGGGCCGGGGCGAGGGCAACGTCGCGCGCATCGTCGCGGCGTTTCGGGCGCAGGGCGGCGCGCATGTGACGGTCGAGCCGCACCTGCAGGTGTTCTCCGGGATGGAGGCGCTGGAGCAGGCGGGCGCGCGCAGCGGCGTGGGCGCGTATGCCTATGCGAGCGCGGACGAGGCGTTCGACACGGCCTGCGCCGCGCTGCGCGCATTGATCTGAACGCAAGGAAAGGAGAGGGCGCATCATGGATTCCATCAAGGGCCGCATTCGGGTCGGCATCATCGGCATCGGCAACATGGGCACGGGCCATGCCCGCAGCTTTCTGGAGGGGCGCTGCCCCGAGTTCACGCTCACGGCGGCGGCGGATACGAATCCCGAGCGCATCGCCTGGGCGAAGGAAAACCTCTCCTCCGACGTCGCCTACTTTGACGACGCCCTGCAGATGCTCGACAGCGGGCGCATCGACGCGTGCATGGTCTGCGTGCCGCACTACGACCATCCGCGCTACGCGATCGAGTGCATGCGCCGCGGACTGCACGTCATGGTCGAAAAGCCCGCAGGCGTCTACACGCGCCAGGTGCGCGAGATGAACGAGGAGGCCGACCGGCACCCGGACGTGGTGTTTGGCATGATGTTCAACCAGCGGACCAACTGCCTCTACCGCAGGATGCGCGAGCTGGTGCGCTCGGGCCGGTATGGCCGCATCCGCCGTACGAACTGGATCATCACCGACTGGTACAGGCCGCAGGCGTACTACGACTCCGGCGCGTGGCGCGCGACGTGGGCGGGGGAGGGCGGCGGCGTGCTGCTCAACCAGTGCCCGCATCAGCTGGACCTGTGGCAGTGGATCTGCGGCATGCCCAAACGCGTGCAGGCGCACCTGAGCTATGGACTGTGGCACGACATCGAGGTCGAGGACGACGTGACGACGTTCGTCGAATACGAAAACGGCGCGACGGGCGTGTTCGTCACGACGACGGGCGACGCGCACGGCACCAACCGCTTTGAGATCCAGATGGACGGCGCGAAGCTCGTGGCCGAGGACGGACGGCTGAAGTTGCTGGAATACGAGCAGCTCGAGCCCGAGTGGACGAAGACGAACACGGCGTCGTTTGCAACCGTGCCCTGCCGAGAGGTAGAGGTCGAGTTGGACGGCGAAAACCCGCAGCATGTGGGCGTCATCAACGCGTGGGGCGGCGCGATCCTGCGCGGCGAGCCGCTCGTGGCAGACGGACGCGAGGGCATCCAAGGCCTGACGCTGTCCAACGCGATGCACCTGTCCGCGTTCCGGGGACGGGCGGTCGAGATCCCCTTTGACGAGGATGCGTTCTACGACGAGCTCATGCGCCGCGCGGCCACCTCGCGCTACGGCGCGCGCAAGGCCGCCAAGGCCGTCTTTTCGGACGTGAGCGGCACCTACGGCGGAAACCGGTGAGGAGGACGTGCAGATGGTCAGAGCCGCGGTGATCGGCGTGGGCAACATGGGCACGGCCCACGCCGCCTGCCTGCGCGAGGGACGGATCGCGGGCATGACGCTCTCGGCGGTGTGCGACGTCGACCCGCAGCGCCTTTCGTACGTTGAGCAGCGCATGCCGGAGGTGGCCCGCTTTGCCGACTGGCGCGCGCTGCTCGCATCGGGCGCGGCGGATGCGGCGATCGTCGCCGTGCCGCACCGGCTGCACGCGCAGATCGGCGCCGCCGCGCTGGAGGCGGGGTGGCATGCGCTCGTGGAAAAGCCCATCGACGTGTCCGTCTCCCGCGGACGCGCGCTGTGCGACGCGGCCCGGCGCAGCGGGCGCGTGTTTGCGCTCATGCTCAACCAGCGGACGAATCCGCTCTTTCGCCGCTGCCGGGAGATCGTGCGCGGCGGACAGCTGGGCGAGCTCAAGCGCTCGGTCTGGATCGTGACCAACTGGTACCGCACGCAGCACTACTACGACTCCGGCGCGTGGCGCGCGACGTGGGCGGGGGAGGGCGGCGGCGTGCTGCTCAACCAGGCGCCGCACAACCTGGATCTGTGGCAGTGGATCTGCGGCATGCCCGAGGCCCTGACGGCCTACTGCGACACGGCGCGCTATCACCACATCGAGGTCGAGGACGAGGCCACGATCCTGACGCGCTATGCAAACGGCGCGAGCGGCGCGTTCATCACGTCGACCGGCGAGTACCCGGGCACCAACCGCCTGGAGATCTCGGGCACGCTGGGCAAGGTCGTGCTCGAGGGCGGCAAGCTGTGCTGGTGGCGGCTGCGCGAGCCGGAGGACCATGTGCGCTTTGCCTCGCCGGAGAGCTTCGCGCGCATCCCCGCCGACTACGAGGAGATCCTGCCCGAGGGCGAGGAGCGCGCGCACGCGGGCATCCTGCAAAACTTTGCGGACGCGATCCTGCACGGCGCGGCGCTGATCTCCCCGGGCGAGGATGGCCTGAACGAACTGACGCTGTCCAACGCGGCCTACCTGTCCCAGTGGCAGGGCAATGTCCGCATCGGCCTGCCCTTTGACGAGGTGCAGTTTGACCGGCTGCTCGCCGAGCATGCCGCCGCCTCGCGCTTTGCGCAGGATGGCGCGCAACGGAAAGCGCCCGGCGGCGAGGCCGACGGGCGCTACAGCGAACGCTGGCGGGTCAATTGGTAGCGGGCTTGCGCCGCCTGCGGGCGCGCTCGGGCGCGCTGTCGCCTGCGGGTTTTTGTGGATGCACGGCGTACAGGCCGGCGTAGGCCTCGGCCTGCGCGTCGTCCTGCACGGCCGCGGGCGAAAGTCCGGTGCACTCCGTTGCGGAGGCGACGTGCTCCGCGTCGTAGAAGCTGCTTTGCGTGTCGGGCGTGTGTTCCATGGCGTTCCCTCCTCTTTTCGCACAGTATGCCCGCGAGGGAACGCACGTACAGCAGAAAAAAATTGCCGTGTCGAGCGAAAAGCGGCCGGACGGGTGATCCCGTCCGGCCGTTTGACTTGTACGTTTACGGATCCAGCAGTGCGCGGAGGGCTTCGGGCAGCGGCGATTCGACCTCGACGCGCTTACCGGTCATCGGATGGCGGAGCGAGACGCGCGCGCTGTGCAGCGCAAAGCGCCCCGGCAGGCGCGGATCGGCATGCCCATAGAGGAAGTCGCCCGCAACCGGACAGCCCAGGTGCGCCAGGTGCACGCGGATCTGATGCGTGCGGCCCGTCTCCAGCCGAAGCCGCAGCAGCGCCCGCCCGCCGCCTGTGCCGATCACCTCATAATGCGTGCGCGCAGGCCGTCCGTCCGACGCGACGCACCGGCGCACGCCCTGCTCCAGCGCGATGGGCGCGTCGATCACGCCCGCATCCCGCGCGGGCCGTCCGTCCGCGACGGCGAGGTATTCGCGCACGAAGGCATCGGTGTGCAGCATCTCGCTCAGCAGCTTCTGCTCCAGCGCGCCGCGCGCGCAGACGATCAGGCCGCTCGTC
This sequence comes from Candidatus Onthenecus intestinigallinarum, assembly GCA_018713325.1. Classification (GTDB taxonomy): domain Bacteria; phylum Bacillota; class Clostridia; order Christensenellales; family Aristaeellaceae; genus Beduinella; species Beduinella intestinigallinarum. The sequence goes on from DVFJ01000009.1 coordinate 28,344, forward strand.
CCCTTGTCCAGCCGGCTGACGGGACGGAACACGAAGCCCGGCGGATCGCCGAAGTACGCGGCGGCGCGCCGCTGGAGCGTATCGCCGCCCTGGCGCGCGGAAGAGAGCGTCGGCAGCGGCGCGGGCTTGTCCACGACCATCAGATGCGCGTCCATCAGGCGCACGCAGAGGGCGTCGGGGCGCACGACGGCCAGATCGGGCGCATCGCCGGGCAACAGGAGCGTCACGGTCTGCCCGGCGCGCACGGGCTGCGTTACGCGCGCGGGAACACCGTCGAGCAGGATGCCGCCGGCAAACTTCAGGCTGCGCATCGCGCCCTCGGAGAGATGCACGCGCCCCAACAGCAGCCGCTTGAGCGCGCGGCCGTCATCCTCGGGCGCGACGCGGAATGTCAGCGGCCGCATTCCGCGCGCAGCGCCGCGTCCAGCGCCGCGCGGATCGCATCCTCGTCCGCGCAGCCGATGGAGCCCTGCACCATGTCGCGCGGGCCGCCGCCGCGCCCGCCCAGCGCGCCCAGCAGCGCCTTGCCGGCTGGCCGCACGTCCGCATCCCGTGCGCACAGCGCAAAGCGGCATCCGTCGCCGTCGGGCGAAAAGGCCGCGCCCACCTGCGCGCGCTCCGCGAGCGCAGCGGCCAGGCGGCGCACCTGTGCGGGCGCGAGATCCGGCAGGAATGCGACAGCCAGCGGCGCGCCCTCAGGCGTCTGCGCGGCCAGGTCCGCAAACACGCGGCCCCAGACCGCATCCAGCTGCGCCTTGAGCGCATCGCGCTCGTCCATCAGGCGGCGCACGCCCTGCACCACCTCCGCGGACTTGGCGCACAGCATCGCGCTGATCTGGCGCACCGAGTCGTGCTTGTCGCAGGCATCCTGCAGCGCGCGCGCGCCGCACAGGATGCTCACGCGCACGCCGCCCTTGTAGCGGATGCAGTCGACGACCTTGATCAGCCCGATCTCGCCGGTATGCTGCACGTGCGTGCCGCAGCAGGCGCACACGTCGCAGCCCGGCACCTCGACGATGCGCAGCGCGCCGTCGATTTCCTTCTTGCTGCGGTAGGCGATGTGCGCAAGCGCCTCGGCGTCCGGATAATAGGCGCGCACGGGCAGATCGCGCCAGACGGCCTCGTTGGCCATGCGCTCAACGCGGGCGAGGTCGGAGGCCGCCAGCTCGCCGTTGAAGTCGAGCGTCACCGCCCCGGAGCCGATGTGAAAGCCGACATTGTCATAGCCGTAGAGCTGGTGCACGATGCCCGAGACGATGTGCTCGCCGCTGTGCTGCTGCGTGAAGTCCATGCGCCGCGCGTCGTCCACCAGGCCCTGCACGCGCGCGCCGGGCTGCAGCGCGCGGTCGACCTCGTGCCAGACGACGCCGTCCCGGGCGTGCGCGTCCAGCACGTGCGCCTCCCCGAGCGTGCCCTGGTCCGCGGGCTGCCCGCCGCCCTCCGGAAAGAAGGCGGTGCGGTCCAGCGCCACGCGAAAGCGCACGCCGTGCGGCTCGCAGGCGAGCACCGTGGCCTCGAACGCGCGCAGCGTCGCATCCTGTTCATAGAGTTTTTCGGTCTGCAAGAAGATCGCTCCTTTACATGAAAACGGCGTCACTGGGACGCCGCCAGGGTCGTGCCGTCCGTGTGAACCGTCACGTCGCCGTCGTCGGTGACGTATACGGCTGCCCCGGCCGAGCGCAGCGCGCGCAGCACCGCCTCGTCCGGCAGCTCGTCCTTCGTGTCGCGCTCGCAGGGGATGACGGCGACCTCGGGCAGTACCGCCTGGAAGAAGAGCGCGGAATTGTCCTCCACGCCGCCGTGGTGCGGCGCCTTGAGCACCTCTGCGCGCAGCGCCTGCCCCGAGGCGAGCAGCTCCTGCAGCAGGTCCTTCTCCGCATCCGCCGCAAAGAGGAAGCGCGTCTGCCCGTACTGCGCGCGCAGCACGAGCGAGAGGTCGTTTTCATCCTCATAGTCCGTGCGCTGCGGGCCGAGCACGAGCAGGGACAGATCGCCGAAGGAGAGCGCGTCGCCCGCCTGCAGCGTCTGCGGCGTCAGGCCCGCGGCTTCCAGCGCCTCGTCGAACTGGCGCGACTGCTTGCTGTCGACCCGCAGCGGACCCACATACGCGCGCTCCACCGGGAGCCCCTCCAGGATGACATCTGCACCGCCGACGTGGTCCTTGTGCGGATGGGTGACGATCAGCGCGTCCAGGCGCTCAACGCCCATCTCCCGCAGGCGCGAGAGCACGTATTCGCCCGCGTCCTGCGTACCCGCGTCGATGAGCACGGCATGCTCATCCGTGCGCAGCAGCGCGCTGTCCGCCTTGCCGCAGCGGAAGAACGTCACCGTCAGCCCGCCATCCGCATCCGCCGGCGAGGGCAGCTGCGCCACGCCCGCGGGCGTGCAGGCGCAGCACAGCGCAAGCAGGCAGCAAAGCATGGTCAGCAATCGGGTTCGCAAACGCAATCCTCCCTTCCAGGGGACCTGTTCAGGCGCGCAGCGCGCTGTGGAGCACCGTCAGCACGCAGCCCTTGAGCGCATCCAGCCGCTCGCACGTGCCGAACAGCGCCGGGGCCTGGGCTGTGCCACGCTGCACCGCCTGCGGGGGCAGCGCGCCGTCGTCGCCCGCGCGCAGGAGCAGCTGCTGAATCAGCCGGTTGACGTAGCGCATGACGCGGGCCGGACGGGGACGCGGCCAGGCATTCAGGTGCATAAACAGCGCGTCGGTCTCCTGTTCGACGCGCGGCATCGAGCGCGCGCAAACCGCCGCGTAGAGCGCCTCCTCCGTGGCGTGCAGATAGGGCACGTCCGCGCCGGCCATGAGCATCAGATCCTCTGCAAAGGCGATGGAGGAGCGGTCCGGCTCGGCAAAAAAACGATAGGAGAGGGCCGTCTGCGCCTGCTCGGCTGCGGCGTCCAGCCCGTCGCCGGGGAGGTTCAGCACCTCGCTCACGCCCACGCTCATTGTCGCATGCTCGCCATAGCGCATGTGCGCCGCGGCGGCCTCCAGGCGCGCGCGCAGCCAGTGCGCGCCCAGCTCGCCCGCAGGATAGACCAGCGCCCACAACAGCGCGCGCGCCTGCTCATGGGCCAGCAACAGATCGTCCGCCGTGCGCAGGTATGCGCGGAGCCACTCCTCCAGCCGCGCCGGCTCAACGCCCGCCTCCGCCCGCGCGCACAGCAGAAACGCACGCCCATGTGGCGCACGGCGCAGCAGCGCCTCGTGGGTGGACTCGTCGCGCCGACCGGAGGCCCAGGCCGCCAGCAGCGCCTCGGCCTCGCGCTGAGCGGGCGAAGGCGAGACGTCGATGGCAGGCATGTCGGCGCTCGCCTCGCGCAGCGCCTGCGTACGCTCCGCGATGCCCGCCAGCACGCGCGCGATGTCGGCCGGCTGCAGTGGCAGGAGCACAAAATCCACCGTCCCTGCGCGGGTGGCCGCATTGCGCACCAGTTCGAAGTCCTCCATGCGGCACACGACCACGCAGCTGACCTGGGGGCAGAGCACGTGCATGTCGTCCAGCAGGCGCAGCGTGGCATGGCGCTCAGAGTCCAACGCGGTGATCAGCACGTCGGGCTGTACCGCCTGCACGAGGCTGGGGATGTCCTCGAGCGTGGAGACCTCGCGAATGCCCGCGCCGGGCTGCGCCTCGCGCACGGCCTGCACGACAGTGCGGCGTCTGTGGGCGTCCTTGATGGCGACAAGTATGGTTTGCATGCGCATCCTCGCTTTCGCAGAAGAAATGAGGGACCCATCTCTTTTGATTGTACCGCAACGGCGGGAAAAATTCAACAAAACGCGCATTTTGTCGAGGCTCAATTCACTGGCGGCACGCTGAAGAGCAGCTCCAGGCGCGGTCCGTCCGGCCCGTGCTCCACGCGGTACAGGCTGTCCGTGTAAAGCTCCCCGGCCACGAGCGGCGCGAGCCGTTCGTCTGCCCAAAGCACCACCGCATAGTCGCAGGCGTCCAGCGATTCGCGAACGGTTTGCAGGTTCATATCTGGCGACGCCATGAAGTCGCCCCCCGGCACGGAGACTTCGTAATCTGGCGCGAGCTCGTAGCGCAGCGCGATGACGTTGCCGCCGCCCAGACAGACGATGGAAGAACCCTGCGGCGCCTGCGCGCGCACGGCCGCGGCCAGCTCGCCCGGCGCGTATCGCTGCCAGTGCATCTGCACGACGCTTTCCCGCGCGATGACCGTCTCGTGGAAGAAGCGCGTGTTGCCCACGCACAGCAGCACGCAGGTGCACGCGATGCACACGGCGCGGGCGGCCTGGACGGTCCGGGCGGAGCCGGCCTCCCGCGCGGCCTGCAGGCACAGCGCCGCGCCCATCAGCCCGCCCAGCAGCGCCGGCAGCGTCGTGTAACGGTCGAATTCGCTGAGCCGCGCGGCCTCGTAGTCGCGGAAGATCAGCAGATAGGACAGCGCGATGAACAGCAGATAGCACAGGCAGAGCGCAAAGAGCGCAGCCACGGCGCGGCGCGCGCGGGAACGCCGCGCGGGCGGCAGGCAGCGCGCGCCCAGGAGGCACAGCCCTGCGGCGAACGCATACAGCAGCGCGGGCGGGACGGGCAGGCCGTAGCCGCCGTAGATGTCGGCGGGCCTGTACGGCGAGGTGAAGAGCGCCAGCAGAAAGCGCAGCGGCGCAGAGGCGTTGGCCTCGGGCAGCGCGCCGCCCAGCAGCGCCGAGACGTTTTGCGCAATGCCGGAGGAGAATGCGCTGCCGAGGCCGCACAGCGCGCAGTACGCCTGCCAGGAGACAAACGCCAGCAGCGCCGGAACGCCCGCGTGCAGCGCGCGGCGGCCGCGCACGTACCACGCGGCGAGCAGATACAGCGCCGCAAAGAAGATGCCGGTGTTTTTCGTCAGCGTCAGGAAGCACAGGATCAGCGCCTCGCCCGCGCCGCACAGGGGTCGCTCCCGCAGCGCCAGCGAGACGAACAGCAGCGCCGTCAGCATGGCCAGCGCCGGCTCGCAGAACAGGCGCGACGTCCACAGCGGAAAGACCGCGTTGAGCACGAGCAGCGGCAGCAGCAGCGAAACGGCTGCGCACAGCGGCCGACGCCAGCGCGTCTCGCCTGCAAGGGGCAGCGCGAGCGCGCACAGCAGCACCTGATATCCGAAGAGCGCGACGCCTTCGCGCGCGCCGAGCAGGCGGCAAAACAGCCACTCGATCAGCGAGAGCGCGGGCGGATAGTCATAGAGCATGAACGGCGCGCTTTCGTGGCTGCCGAACAGGCGGCCCGTCCCGTTCATCAGCTTGACCGCCAGGCCCCAGTGGCTGAACTCGTCGTAGCTGATGTATACGCGCTCGATCGCGCCCCAGTACAGCAGCGGGCAGAGCAGTACAAAGCAGCACAGCCCGGGCGTCAGCCACGTGCGCAGCGCCTGCAGCGGATGGGTACGGCATGCCCACAGCGCCCCTGCCCAGCAGCCCAGAGAACAGGCCGAAAGCGCGTACAGGCCCGCGTCCAGCGGCAGCAGGAGCCCTGCGGCGTAGAGCAGGAGCGCCTGCGCGCACATCGTGGGCGCGAGGCTCTGCTCGGGCCGGATACCCCGCCGCGCCGCAAGCAGCGCGGTGGGGCCGAGCAGCAGCGCGAGCAGCGCGGCGAGTTTGATCGCGGTCATGCCATCCCTCCATTTGCATGCGTCGTCTCTATTGTAACACATCCCGGGCGGCGCGTCCATTTTCCGCTTTGCGCATTGCGCGCCTTGTGCTACAATGAAGAGGACGGCGCGGAGCGCGGCGCGACGGGGGCGCTCCGGCGCAGAGCAATCGAGCGAGGAGGCATCATCATGGCATTTTTACAGGTCGGGTTTTTCTCGGACGTGCTGGGCATGTGCATGAGCATGAACGTCATCCTGCCCCAGCAATCCAAGCGCCAGATCGGCATGGCGGCGAAGGATGCGGGCGGCAAGCTGCCCACGCTCTACCTGCTGCACGGCCTCTCGGACGACCACAGCATCTGGCACCGGCGCACGTCCATTGAGCGCTACGTGGCGGACATGAACCTGGCGGTCGTCATGCCCACGGTTCACCGCGGCTTCTATACCGACCAGAAGGACGGCTACGACTACTTTACGTTTGTCGCGGAGGAGCTGCCCGCCATCTGCGAGCGATTCTTCCCGCTGTCGGACAGACGGGAGGACCGCTTCGCCGCAGGTTTGTCCATGGGCGGCTATGGCGCGATGAAGCTGGGCCTGCTGCTGCCCGAGCGCTACGCGGCTGTGGCGAGCCTGTCGGGCAAGCTCGACGTGACGGCGGAGCGCCGGGCCGATTCGCCCGAGCGCGCGAGCGAGAACCTGCGCACGTTCGGCACGCGCGACGAGCTGGTCGACTCGGACAACGACCTGTTCGCCGCCGCACAGCGCCTGATCGAATCGGATCGGCCCCGGCCGCGCATCTTCGTCGCCTGCGGCACGGAGGACTTCCTGATCGAGGAGAACCGCGCGTTCAACCGGTTCTTCGGCGAGGAGCTGGACGTGCACTATGAGGAGGGGCCCGGCGCGCACACCTGGGACTTCTGGGATGCCTACATCCAGAAGGTGCTCAGGTGGCTGCCGCTGGAGGAGCGATGAGCGCCAAGCGTATGCCCGCCTGGGAGCGCATGGTGCGCGAGGGAATGGTCTCGGACCGGGCCGAGGCCGAGCGCTGGATCCTGGCGGGCAAGGTGCGCGCAGGCGCCGCGCCGGTCCGCAGTGCGGGCGAACCGGTCGCCATGGACAGGCCGCTCACCGTGCAGGGCCTATTTGACCGCTACATCTCCAAGGGCGGCTACAAGCTAGAGGGCGCGTTGCAGGCGTTTTCGATGGATGTGCGCGGCCGCGTGGCCATCGATGCGGGCGCGTCGACCGGCGGGTTCACCGACTGCCTCGTGCGCAGCGGCTGCGCGCGCGTCTATGCGGTTGACGTCGGCTTTGGCCAGCTGCACGGCAGCCTGCGGCAGAACCCCGTGGTCGTCAATCTGGAGCGCACGAACATCTCCGACGAGCGGCTGTTGACGCTCTCGCCGCGGCCCGATCTGGGCACGGTCGACCTGTCCTACCTGTCGCTGCGCAAGGGAATCCCCGCGTTTTCGCAGATCCTGCACGGCCAGGGCGAGCTGATCTGCCTGGTCAAGCCGCTGTTTGAGATCGACGACGCCGAGGCGCGCCGTGCGGGCGTTGTGCCCCCGCAGGCCTATGCGCCGCTGCTGCGCGGGCTGTGCGCGGACATTGCGCGGGAGGGCCTGGGCTTTGTCGCAGGCGTGACGCACTCGCCCGTCACCGGCAATGGCGGGACGGTCGAGTTCTTCCTGCGCGTGAACCTGAACGATCCGGATGCGCAGCGCACGCCGGAGGAGCTGCGCGCGCAGATCGACGCGGCGGTTGAGGCCGGGCTCTCGCTGGAGCGATACCACAAGAGCTGAAGCGGCGACATCAAAAAAGCGCCGGGCGAACCGGCGCAGGCGGGGAAGGCTCATGGCTCCGCGTCCTGCGGGCCGGAGATGTCCGCGTCGATGGGCAGCGTAAAGCGCAGCGCCGCGCCGCCGGACGGCCGGTTTTCCGCGCGCAGCGTGCCGCCGTGCGCGCGCACGATGGACATGCACACCGAAAGCCCGATGCCCATGGAGCGCGTCGCGTCCGAGAGCGGATGCTCCGCACGCGTGAGGTAGCCGTCGAACAGGTGCGGCATCGCGCTTTGTGGAATGCCGCAGCCGTCGTCGAGCACGGAGAGGACGCACTCGTCGCCTCTGCGCTCGACGGTCAGCTCGGCCCGCGAGGCGCCCTGCGCATGCATGACGACGTTTTCCAGCAGGTTGACGATCACCTGCTCGATCAGGATGGGATCCATGCGCGCCATGAGCATCTCGTCAGGCAGGCGGATGGAGACGGGCAGGGCGGGGAAGCGCTTTTTGAACTTGCGCACCGACTCGGCGACGACCTCTTCCACTGCCTCCGGCTGCGCCTTGATGCGCGCGGCTTCGCCGTTGATGCGCGTGATGGACAGCAGGTTTTCCACCATGCGCAGCAGGCCCTCCGCGTCCTCGCGGATGTCCTCGATCATGCGCCGCTGCGCCTGGGGCGGCAGCGCGGCCGGCCCGTCGAGGATCGCGCTGGAAGAGCCGATGATCGATGTGAGCGGCGTGCGCAGGTCGTGCGAGACGGCGCGCAGGAGGTTGCCGCGCATCTTTTCCATCTCCGCCTCCCGACGGATGCGCTCCTGTTCCTTGATCTGCGTGGTCATGGCGCTGGTCGTCAGCGAGGCGACAAGCATGCTGATGAACGTGAGCGGATAGCCCGAGATCGTGAAGTTGAACGCGAAGTACGGATAGGTGAACACGTAATTGACAAGGACCACGCCGGCAAACGACGCGACAATGCCGTACAGGTAGCCGCGCGTGACGCGCGCGGTGATCAGCACCGCCAGCAGGAAGATCATCGACACGTATACGTCGCTCTTGTCCGCCGTGCGCAGCAGCACGCACAGCAGCGCCGCCGCGGATAGAATCACCACGCACAGCAGCGCGTCGCGCGAGGAGACGGGCAGGTACCGGCGCGTCCAGGCGCGAAGACCGCGCACGCCGCGCCCAGCGATGGGGCTGAACGCACGTCGCGCGTCGCGTTCGCGTTGTCTCAACTCCGACACCTCCAAGGGTTTGATCTGTCCCTATCATACCATCCCCGCGCGGCGGATTCAACAAAAATCGCGCCGCATGCGCGCGCAAAGATAATGGATGAAATGCGCGCCAGGCTGTGGTATAATGAAGATAATTCAACGATTCTCTCCGCGCCGCGCGGAAAAGGAGCAGAGAATGAAACCATACGACCTTCTCATCGTCGGGGCAGGGCTGTTCGGCGCAGTGGTCGCGCAGCAGGCGCGCGAGCGCGGCCTGCGCTGCCTGGTCGTCGAGCGGCGCGATCACGTCGCGGGCAATGCCTTCACGCAGGAGGTCGAGGGCATCCAGGTGCACCGCTACGGCGCGCATATCTTCCATACGTCTGACGAGGCGGTATGGGCCTACGTCAGCCGTTTCGCCTCATTTCGCCGCTATACGCACTCGCCGGTGGCCAATTACCGGGGCGAACTGTACAACCTGCCGTTCAACATGAACACCTTCAGCCGCATGTGGGGCGTGCGCACGCCGCGGGAGGCGATGGAGATCATCGAGCGCCAGCGCGCGCAGGCCGGCATCGGCGAGCCGCGCAACCTCGAGGAACAGGCCGTCTCGCTCGTGGGCGAGGACATCTACCGCAAGCTCGTGGAGGGCTATACCGAAAAGCAATGGGGCCGTCCATGCCGCGAGCTGCCCGCCTTCATCATCCGCCGCCTGCCCGTGCGCTTCACGTTCGACAACGACTACTTCAGCGACGCGCACGAGGGCATCCCCGAGGGCGGCTATACGCGCATGGTCGAGCGCATGCTGGAGGGCGTCGAGGTGCGCCTGGGCGTGGACTACCTGCGCGAGCGCGCGGCCCTGCATCCGCTGGCCGGACGGGTCGTCTACACCGGCCCCATTGACGCCTACTTCGGCTACGACCTGGGCGCGCTGGCCTACCGCAGCCTGCGCTTTGACACGCAGGTGCTGGACGAGGAAAATTACCAGGGCTGTGCGGTCGTCAACTACACCGACCGGCAGACGCCCTTCACCCGCGTCATCGAGCACAAGCACTTCGCGCCCGCGGGCCAGAAAAAGACGGTCGTCACTTGGGAATATTCCGCGGCCTGGCAGCCCGGCGACGAGCCGTACTATCCCGTCAACGACGCAAAGAACGGCGAGCTGCTCGCCCGGTATCAGGAGAAGGCCGCTCGGGAAGAGGGCGTCCTCTTCGGCGGAAGGCTGGGCGAGTACCGCTATTACGACATGGACAAGGTCGTCGCCTCGGCGTTGGCGCTGTGCGGCCGGGCGCTGGACGGGCCGGCGCGGTGAACGCGCAGGCGGCGATGCAGTCAGCAGCCCCGCGCAAGGCGGGGATAGATAGAGGAGGATGCGTATGATCCTGGGCGCTCTGGAAGCGGGCGGAACGAAGATGGTCTGCTCCGTCGGGGACGAACACTGCAACGTGCTGGACAGGTACAGCCTGCCTACGAGCACGCCGGAGGAGACGGTGCCGCAAATCATCGAATACTTCCGCGACAAGCACATCGAGGCGTTGGGCATCGGCTCGTTCGGCCCGGTCGATCTGAACCGCAAGTCGCCGACCTACGGCTTCATCACCTCCACGCCCAAGCTGGCGTGGGTGAACTACCCGCTCATGCCCACGCTGCGCGACGCGCTGGGCGTGCCCACGGAGGTCGACACCGACGTCAACGTCGCCGCGCTGGCCGAGGCGACGATGGGCGCAGCCAAGGGCCTCAAAAACTGCATGTACGTGACCGTTGGCACCGGCATCGGCGCGGGCCTGATCGTCGAGGGGAACCTCGTGCACGGCCTGGTGCATCCGGAGATGGGGCACATGCTCATGCGTCCCGCGGACGGCGACCCCACGCCCGACGGCTTCTGCCCCTACCACAAGGGCTGCCTGGAGGGTGTGGCAAACGGCCCGGCGATTGAAAAGCGCTGGGGCGTGAGCGCAAAGCAGCTGCCACCGGACCATCCCGCCTGGACGGTTGAGTGCGAATACCTGGCCCAGATGTGCATGAACGCCATCGTCACCCTGTCGCCCGAGTGCATCGTGCTCGGCGGCGGCGTCATGCAACAGGAGCACCTGTTCCCCCGTATCCGCAAGCGCACGCTGGAACTGCTGGGCGGCTATGTGCGCACGCCGCGCATCGAGCGGGACATCGACGGCTACATCGTGCCCCCGGGACTGGGGATCAACAGCGGCGTGACCGGCGCGCTGCTGCTGGCGTTGCGTGCATTGCAGGCCTGAACGGCCCCTGCGCGCGAAACATAATGGCAAGAGAACAAAGCGGCGCCCCCGGCGGAATGCATTCCGCCGGGGGCGATGTGTTGCCGCCGCTTGCCCATATGGGCAACTGCTGGTCAGACGAGTCCCAGCTGGACCTCCACGCGGCGCAGCCGCTCTTCCCATTCACGGGGAACGTTCATCGTGGAAAGCACCGGTGCTTCACTCTCCAGGGCCGCCAGGTCGTACTTCCTGACCTCCGTGCGCGCGAGCAGATAGTCCACCGACACGTCCAGCGTATCGGCCAGCAGGCACAGCGTCTCCAGACTGGGCTGGCGCAACCCGCGCTCGTACAGGCCGATGGTATTCAGACTCTTGCCGATGATGTCGGCCAATGCCTGTTGGCTCAGTCGCTTCGCGTTGCGCGCGGCTTTTAATCTTTCGCCGAATCGTACCATAAGCGCTTCCTCCCGTCCGTCTATAGGTATAGTATACAAATAAAATTTGTATGTGTAAAGCATCATAAAATGTGACTTTGTTGTGAAAATGCAAAAAATTCGATAATCAAATTATGCAATACATACATTTTGAGTGGAAAAAAGTTCTTGGTTTTTCGCGAAAAAACCGGATTTCGACGCGCAAATTCCGGTCATCTCATAAAATATTGATTCTCAAAATAAATTACTTGACATTCAAAGAATTTGCGGTATAATGAAAAGCCGAAATCAGAATGCAAAGGAGAACGCCCATGGCAGTTCGTTTGATTACCGATTCCACGAGCGACATCACCCCTGCGGAGGCGCAGCGGCTGGGCATCGAGCTGATCGCGCTGAAGGTGATCTTCGGCCAGGACACCTACCGGGAGGGCGAGGACATCGATATGGCCGCGTTTTACGAGCGGCTGACGTCGGGCAAGGAGCAACCGACGACCTCGCAGCCCGCGCCGGACGACTTTCTGACGGTCTTTGAGCGCGTAAAGGCAGCCGGAGACAGCGCGGTGGTGCTGACCATCTCGAGCACGCTGAGCGGCACGATGCAGAGCGCGGTCATCGCACGGGAGATGTGCGGCTATGAGGACATCCACATCGTCGACTCGCGCTCGGCTATCACCGGCCTGCGCCTGCTGGTCGAGTATGCGCTGCGCCTGCGCGCGCAGGGCATGGAGGCGGCCGCCATCGCCGCGGCGGTAGAGGAGGCGCGTGAACGCCTGCGTCTGTATGCGGTGGTCGACACGCTGGAGTATCTGTGCCGGGGCGGGCGCCTCTCGCGGTCGGCGGCGATGGTCGGCTCGCTGCTGAACGTCAAGCCGCTGCTGACGCTGCAGGATGGCACGCTCAACGTCATGGGAAAGGCCCGCGGCCTGCACGCCGCCTATGCCAAGGTGGCCGAAGCCGTCCGCGCGGGAAAGGGCGTGGACGAAACCTGTCCCATCTACTTCGGCTACACGATGACGGATGGGAAGGCGCAGGCGCTGCGCGAGCGCCTGCGCGCAGACCTGGGAATGGACGGCGGGATGTACCCTGTCGGGTGTGTCGTGGGCGCGCACGCAGGCCCCGGCGCCTGCGTGGTGACATTTCTGGAAAAGGCATAAGAAACCCATATCCGGCGCTTCCAATGATGCGCCGGACATTTTTATCTCGGATAATCAGAATTATTCTCATTTTGATTTTAAAAATCCATTGACAAAACGGTGAAACTGTGATAACATGATGATAAAGGATATCAAATGAACCATAGAGAGGTGGCGAGCATGAACGGAAAGATTAGCAGGCAGGGCCGTCAGGTGCTCGCCGTGCTCAGCGAACGGCGCGTGCATCTGACGGCTGAGGAGATCGTCCGGCTTTTGCCGGATGTGGGGCAGGCTACGGTCTATCGCAGCCTCGAGCAACTCGAGCGCCTGGGGCAGATTCGCAAGCTGAACCTCGGCAAGCGCAGCGCCTACTACGAATACGCGCGCGAAAACCACATGCACTTCGTCTGCGACCGGTGCCACGAAGTGATCGACGTCGCCTGCGATGTGACGGGCGTGGCGCGGGAGGCGGGCGCGCTGTTCGGCCACCGCGTCGACCGGGTTGAGGTGACGGCCGGAGGCCTGTGCGCGGCATGTATCGCGCAGGAGCAAAAGGAGCAACAATAATATGCGGAGGTGATCCCTTTGGCGATCGACTTTGGCGCGCTCAACAGGATGTCCTATGGGCTGTACGCCGTGACGGCGATGGACGGCGACAGACCTGTGGGCTGCATTGCCAATACCTGCTTCCAAGTGACGGCCACGCCGCCGGTGCTGGGCGTTTGCATCAACCGCGACAACTACACCCACGGGGCGATCGAGCGGGCGGGCCGCGTGGCCCTGAGCATCATCGCCCAGGACGAACAGCCCCTGACGATCGGCACGCTGGGCTTCCGGTCCGGCCGCGATACGGACAAGTTTGCCGCCATTCCCCATGAGGTGGTGGACGGACTGCCGGTGCTCAAGAGCGCAGTCGCCTACATTGCGGGCACGGTGGTGGACCGGCATGAGCTGTCCACGCACACGCTCTTCTTCCTGCGCGTCGACGCGGCGCAGCTGGTGGCGGGCGGCGAGCCCATGACCTACGACTACTACCACCGGGTCGTCAAGGGCAGGACGCCCAAGAACGCGACGACCTACGTGCCGCCCGAGGCGGTTCAAAACAGTTCCCCCGTGCGAGAAGCACATCCTATAATGAAAGAAATCAACGACAACATCAAGGAGGAAACCATCATGAAGAAGTTTGTATGTCCCGTCTGCGGCTATGTCCACGAGGGCGACACCCCGCCCGAAAAGTGCCCGGTGTGCGGCGTGCCCGGCGAGAAGTTCGTCGAGCAGGCGGCCGGCAAGGTCTGGGCGTCCGAGCACGTGATCGGCGTGGCCAAGGACGTGGACGAGGAGATCAAGGAGGGCCTGCGCGCCAACTTTGTGGGCGAGTGCACCGAGGTCGGCATGTACCTGGCCATGGCGCGCGCCGCGCACCGCGAGGGCTACCCGGAGATCGGCCTGTACTGGGAGAAGGCCGCGTTTGAAGAGGCCGAGCATGCCGCCAAGTTCGCCGAGCTGCTGGGCGAGGTCGTGAGCCCCTCCACCAAGGAGAACCTCACCGTCCGCGTCGAGGCCGAGAACGGCGCGACGATGGGCAAGACCGAGCTGGCCAAGAAGGCCAAGGCGCTGGGCCTGGACGCCATCCACGACACCGTGCACGAGATGGCGCGCGATGAAGCCCGTCATGGCAAGGCGTTTGAGGGCCTGCTCAACCGCTACTTCGGCAAGTGAGTCATCCGCCCCGTGGGGCGATGCGGGACCGTTCCGAGAGGAACGGCCCCGATTTTTTTGGAAGAATATCGGCGGCTCCTGCGCGAAGGCCGTTGAGAAACGGCGAAATCATGGTACAATGGATGCAGGGGCGCTGCGCCCGGCGAAAGGAGGAAGGCGATGAAAATGGAGGTGGGCTTGGAACGCCCGGAGCGTTTCCGCCCCGCATACCCGGAGGAGTTTGAGCTGTTTTCGCACTTTGAGGTGACGGCGGGCATCCCGACGGTGCTGTTTGCGATCACCACCTGGAAGGAGAACGGCAAGCCCAACGTCTGCTTTCACGCGTGGAGCTGCTTTCACGGGGACCGCACGGCCTTCTTTGCCGTGATGGGCGGCCTGTATCAGCACACGCACACGTATGCGAACATTCAAAGGGACCGGTGCTTCTGCATCAACTTCCTGCCCTTGAGCGCATACGACCGCCTGGTGGAGACGATCCGCTGCAACGACCCGGAGACGGACGAGTTTGCGGCGGGCGGCTTTACGCTGGCCCGGGCGAAGACGGTCCGCGCGCCGGTCATCGAGGAGGCGTTTCTCCAGGTGGAGTGCACGCTGGAGGAGGCGAAGGACCTGAGCGGCGCGGGCATCACGGCCATGGTCGTGGGGCGGGTGCGGCACATGTCCGTCGAGGCGGCATACGCGCAGGGCTACGCGCGGTACGGCCGGGAGGGCTTCATGCTGCTGGCGCCCGCGCCCCAGGACCTCGTCACAGGCGCGCCCAACGCATCCGCGATCGCCACGGTCCGCATCGAAAAATACGACTGACGCCGCGGCGGCGCGCTTGCCGCACGTGGGCAAACGTGCTATAATGCGCCTGTCTGGATTTGACAGGGAGGGAAATGACATGAAAAAGATCCTTCGCAGTATCCTGGTGCTCTCGCTGGCCGCGCTGCTGGCGCTGCCCCTGACGGCATTGGGCGAGGGCATCGCCCTGACGCTGGACGAAAGCGGCACGCTGACCCTCAGCGGCAGCGGCACGGTCCCGTCCGACGTGCTTTCGCAGCTGTCCGAAGAGGAGCTTGCGCGCGTGACCGACGTCGTCATTGAAGAGGGCATCACGGGCATGGACGGCTATGCGCTGGAGCGGATCGGCGACCACCTGGTCAGCGTCACGATCCCCGCGAGCGTGACCACGCTGGGCTCGAACGTCCTGGGCACCAAGGGCGCGCTGGCCTACACGATCTACGGCGAGGCGGAGACGCTGCGGCCGCTACTGTCCGCCAGCAACGAGGACTACGGCTATTTCTGCACGTTCGAGCCCGCGGCGCCGGCCATGCCGGATGTGCCGGCCTCCGCGATCGTGGCGAACATCGCGCAGGAGATGGCCGGCCTGGGCGCGGAGATGACGCTCACCGCGGCGGAAGAGATGTCCGACAACCACGGCAATGTGCGCTACCAGTACACCTATGCCGCGCCGGAGGACTGCACGGTGCGCCTCACCTCGTTTGACGGCCAGCAGGTCGGCCAGATCACCGTCACGGTCGAGACGCTGACGCCCGGCGAGGCCTGGACGGCGCTGTGCCGCGGCATCCCGCAGACGGCGGCGCTGGGCCTGACCGACGGCATCCGCGAGGCGCTGGCGAGCATCGAGCTGAACAACGGCGGCGGGAGCACGAGCGCAAGCGCAGACGGCTGGGACATCCGCGTCGGCGGCGTGATGGACGCGCGCTCCGCGTGGGACCTGTACAGGCAGGACGCGACCGCTCACTACACCTACGACTGACGGGGCGAAAGGGACGGACGCACATGCAGGCATATCTGTTCGTACACTTCCGCGAGCGCACGACGCCCGACGGAGAGCAGGTGTACTTTGGCCTGAGCCGGGACGGCTTCCACTGGGAGGCGGTCAACGGCGGCCGGCCGGTGCTGTGGGCGTACTACGGCGACAAGGGCGTGCGCGACATGACCATCGTGCGCGACGCGCGGGCGGGGAAGTTCCGCATCTTCGCCACGGACCTAAGCCTGGCCTACGGCATGCGCGGCCGGTACCACGGCTCGTGGGACGCGATCGGGCGCGAGGGCAGCAAGGCGCTGGCGTACTGGGAGTCGGACGACCTGATCCACTGGACGGAGCAGCGGCTGATCGAGCTGGGCGACGCGGACTTCGGCTGCCTGTGGGCGCCGGACATCCTGTGGGACCGCGAGCGGGAGGCCTACCTGCTGCACTGGTCGTCCGCGCACCGCAAGAACGGCTACGGTCCCAAGGCGATCTACTACAGCCTGACGCGCGACTTTGCGCATTACACCGCGCCGGAGGAGCTGTACCGCAAGGCGGACAGCGGCGTCATCGACTCGGCCATCTATGAGGAGGACGGCGCGTACTACATGTTCCTCAAGAGCGAGGGCAACCCGGAGCGCATCGTGCTGCTGCGCGCGCAGCAGCTGAGCGGCCCGTGGACGCGCGTGCCGGCCTTTGACGAGGCCATGCAGACGCTACAGGCGGGGCAGTACGAGGCGCCGACGGCCGTGCGGCTGGAGGATGGGCGCTGGTGCCTGTTCCTGGACTACTACGGCGTGCGCGGCGCGGGGCAGGGCTATGTGCCCTTCGTCGCGCCCAGCCTGCAAAGCGGCGCGTTCATTCGCTCGGACGCGGCGTTCAGCTTCCCCTATGGATTCAAGCACGGCACGATCCTGACGATCACGCCTGAGGAATACGAACGCATTCAGGCATACCGCTGGCCCGTGGACTGACGGCCGGCAGGAGAAAGGAGCATGCGCATGAAACTCTACCAGCGAAAACCCGGCGATCCCGCGCCGACCGGTCAGCCCGATCCGTACATGATCCGCGTGGGCGACTTCTACTACGTCTACGCCACGCACGACGAGGGCGTGCAGCTCTACCGCAGCCGCGTGCTGACGGAGGGCTGGGAGTACCTGGGCCTGTGCTACACCCGCCCGGGCGAAAAGCAGTTCTGGGCCCCGGCCGTGATGCCCTTTGAGGGAAAGTACTACCTGTACTATTCGTCCATGCCCGAGGGCAGCGAGGACACGCACCAGCAGCGCATCCAGGTGGCGGTGGGCGATTCGCCCGAGGGGCCGTTTGCATTCGTGCGTGAGATGCTGCCGCCCTTCTCCATCGACGCGCACGCGGTCAGCACGGACAGCGGGCTGTACCTCTTCTACAGCGTGAACGACTACGAGGCCGAGCGCGCGGGCACGCTCATCGTCGCGGACAGGCTGACCGATCCCTGCCACGTCGAGGGCGCGCCGGTCGTCATCGTGCGTCCGACGATCGACGAGGAGATCTTCCAGCGCGACCGGTTCCGGAAGGGGCAGCATTGGCATACCATCGAGGGCGCGTTCTACTTCCGCGAGGGCGACTGGCACTACGTCATGTACAGCGGCTCCGCGTACACCAATGAGACGTACTTCATCGGCTACAGCGTCGCGCAGGGAGAGGGCGACCTGCGAAGTCTCGCCTGGCGCAAGCACCCGGACGATCATACGTACAGCCCGCTCGTGTGCCGCAATGCGTTTGTCGAGGGCACGGGCCACAACAGCGTCGTGCGCGAGGGCGACGCGTACTACGTCGTCTACCACGGCCGCGACCGGGACGCCGACCGCTCGCAGGGCGACGTGCGCGTCATGCGCGCGGACAGGATGACCGTGCAGGGGCCCGAGCTGCGCGTGGAGATCACGCGCTGAGCCCCGATGCAAGGCCAAATGGAAGGATCCCGCATCTGGTGTGCAGCAGATGCGGGATCCTTCCGTTTGGGGTTGTGTGATGAGGAGGGGGAGAAGAAAAGGGTATGCACCCTGCCGCGGCGTGTGCGGACCGCTGGCGGGTACGGGGGATGTCAAAGCGGGAGGATATGGGGAAGCTCTCGCTTTGATGGGTTTATTATATTGTTGAATTGTGTCTGAAATTTGTCCGCTGCGTGAAGAAAGATCAAAAAAACGGGCCGTTGGGGCGAATGGAGAAGGGTTTGCACATCGCCCGGCCGCGTGCTATAATGAGACAAAACCGGCCTGCCGCCGGCTGCATCCCGGGCAGAGGCCTGCAAATCCCTCTGTCGGGGCCGATGCCGGGCAGAAGATAGAATCTAACAATACGGAGGATCTATGCTGTACATTCCTTTTGACGAACTGGTGCGCACGCTCGAGGCGGCGCTGGATAAGGCCGGCGTGGACGCACCGCGCGCCGCCCGGCTGGCTGATGTGTTCGCGCGCAACTCGCTGGAGGGCGTCTATTCCCACGGCGTCAACCGCTTTCCGCGCTTTCTGTTCTGCATTCGCGAGGGCATCGTGCGCCTGGACACCACGCCCGAGCGCGTCGCTTCGCTGGGCGGCATGGAGGTATGGGACGGCGGATTCGGCCCGGGCCCGCTGATCGCCGAGGACGCCATGGCGCGCGCTATCGAGCTGGCCCGCACGCACGGCATCGCGTGCGTCAGCGTGCGTAACAGCAGCCACTGGATGCGCGCGGGCCGCTACGGACGGCAGGCTGCGCAGGCGGGCATGGCCGCCATCCTCTTCACCAACACCACAGCCAACATGCCTGCCTGGGGCGCGGAGGATCCGCGGTTGGGCAACAATCCCATCGTGCTGGCCGTGCCGCGCAGCAAGGGACCGGTCGTCGTCGACACGGCGATGAGCCAGTTCGCCTATGGCAAGCTGGAGGTCGCCGTGCAAAACGGGCAGATGCTGCCCTTTGACGGCGGCTACGACGAGGAGGGCCGCCTCACGCGCGACCCGAAGGCCATCCTCAAGACGCGGCGCATCCTGCCGGCCGGCTATTGGAAGGGCTCGGCCATGTCCCTGGCGCTCGATCTGCTGGCCGGCGCGCTGTCCATGGGCCGCACGGTGTGCGCCGTCACCCGCGCGCCCGAGGATGAGGCCGGCCTGTCGCAGGTGTTCATCGCGATCAACTTCCGCGGACTCCTGCCCGCGGAGCAGGTCGACGGCCTGCTCGACGAGGCGGTCGAGTTCCTGCTCTCGTCCAAACCCGTGCCGGGCGGCGCGCCGATCCGCTATCCGGGGCAGGATGTGGAGCGCACCGCCGCGCGCAACATGGAGCGCGGCGTGCCCGTGGCCGAGGAGACCTGGGAGAAGATTCAGGCGCACATGACAAGACCGTAAGGAGGCAACCATGCACTACATCGAGGAACGCTTTCAGACCATGCCCTGGGACGCCTTTGACAGCGTGGTGTTCGATATCGGCAACGTGCTCATCCGCTTCAGCCCGCAGCACACCCTTGACGTGCTCATCGGCGAAGATGCGGCGCTCAAGGCGGAACTGATGGAGCGCATCTTCCGTTCCCCGCACTGGCTGGACCTGGACCGCGGCACGGCAACCTACGAGCAGGCCGCGCAGCGCATGTCGCAGGGCAATCCCGCCATCCGGCCCGCGGTGGATCGCGTGCTGGGCGGCTGGATGTCCGTCAAGACGCCCATCCGCGAAGGCGTGGACGCGCTGCGCCGCTGCAAGGAGATGGGCAAGCGGCTGTACGTCCTGTCCAACTACCATGAGCCCGCCTATGAGTGGCTGCTGGAGCGCTACGACTTCTTCTCGCTGTTCGATGGCGGCGTGATCTCCTGTTACGTGCACCTGCTCAAGCCCGAGCCGGAAATCTACCGCGAGCTGATCGCCCGCTGCGCGCTCGAGCCTGCGCGCACGCTCTTCCTGGACGATACGCCCGCCAATGTGCAGGGCGCGATGCAGGCGGGCATTGCGGGCTTTCTGGCGGAGTCGCCGCAGAAGGTGGCGCGTTTCTTCGGCGTGTGAGCGCGGGATGAAAATGCGTCCCATATTCGTTGATTGATCAGAAACCGAGAGGGGAGAGACGAACATGGAGCCTGTACGCACACTGGCAGCTTACCTGTTGTCCGCCGCGTTGACGCTCTCCGGCGTAGGCGCGGCTGCGGCCGACCCGGCGCTCGGCGAGGGCGAGGCCATCCCCGCCGTGGAGACGGCCGCCACCGCTACGCCCGCGCCCGAGGCCACGCTGCTGCCCGGCGGCATGACGCAGTCGCTGCGCCGCGGCATGGAGGGCGAGGAGGTCGAGCGGCTGCAGCAGCGGCTGTACGACCTGGGCTACCTGACGGACGCGGTGGACGGCAAGTTCGGCATCAACACCCTGCGTGCGGTGAAGGCATTCCAGCGCAAGCATAACCTGGAGGACGACGGCATTGCGGGCAAGGACACGCTGACGTGGCTGTTCTCGCAGGCGGCCATCGCGCTGCCGACAGCGACGCCCGCGCCCACGCCGACGCCTTCGCCGACGCCCGATCCCACGCCCGTGCCCACGCCGACGCCTTCGCCCTCGCCGGTGCCGGAGCTGACCGAGCTGACGCTCGACCTCGATGCGGCGGTGCTGCTGGGCGAGGACGGACTGTCTGTGACGCCTGCGCGCGACGCGCAGGGCCGCTGGTACCTGCCCGTGGAGGACCTGGCGGCCCGGGCCGGCTGGGAGGTTGAGCGGACCGAGACAGGCGTCTCCTTCGTCGTGCCCGGCGATCCGCCGCGCGAGACGGCCATCTCCTATGCGCTGGACGAGAGCGCGCCCGTGATGGTGCTCGTGGACGGCAAGCTGTACGTGCCCTCGCAGGAGGCGCAGCCCGTCGTCGACGGCGGCGCGCTGTACGTGCCCGCGTTCTTCCTGCAGGAGGCATTCGGCCTGACGCTGCACGTGCAGGATGCGACGCCGTCGCAGGCAACTCCGTCGCAGGCTACGCCCGGACAGGCGGCGACCTGACGGCGCATCGCACTTGAAGCGGGCGCATAGACATCTCACGGAGGTGACGGCATTGAACGTGCTGTTGATCAACGGCAGCCCGCACGAAAGGGGCTGTACCGATACGGCGCTGCGCGAGGTGGCCGGCGAGCTGGAACGGGCCGGCGTGCGCACGCGGATCTTCTGGATCGGCAGGGGACCGGTTCGCGGCTGCATCGGCTGCGGCGGATGCGCGGGCAAGGGACGGTGCGTCTTTGACGACGATCCCGTGAACGAGGCGCTGGCTTTGGCGCAGGATGCGGACGGCTTCGTCTTCGGCTCGCCCGTGCACTATGCGGCGGCCGGCGGGGCGATGACGGCGTTCCTCGACCGGTTCTTCTATGCGGGCCGGGGCTTTGCGCTCAAGCCCGGGGCGGCGGTGGTGAGCTGCCGGCGCGCGGGCACGACGGCGGCGCTGGATCAGCTGAACAAGTATTTCACCATCTCTCAGATGCCCGTCGTGTCTTCGCAGTACTGGAACATGGTGCATGGAAACACGCCGGACGAGGTGCGCGCGGACCTGGAGGGCATGCAGATCATGCGCACGCTGGGGCGCAACATGGCCTGGCTGCTGCGCTGCATCGAGGCCGGGCGTGCCGCGGGCGTACCCGCGCCCGAGCAGGAAGCGCGGGTGCGGACGAATTTCATCCGATGATGCTCAGGGCGGGCTGCCGGTTGCGGCGGCCCGCTTCTTTTTGCCCGCTTGCGCACATAGGCTGGCTGGGGGTGATCGGATGCGCAGGGGAGGCGTGGCGCTGGCGCTGCTGGGCGCAATCGTCGGAGCGGGTTTTGCGTCGGGGAGCGAGGTGCTCTGTTTTTTTTCTCGGTTCGGCGCAGCCGGCTGGCTGGGCGTATTGACGGCCTGCGCGCTGACGGGCGCCTGCGCGTACGTGATGATGCGTGCGGCGGGGGTGCGGGGCGCTGCGTCCTTCCCGGCGCTGTACCGCGCGGCGTGCGGTCCGTGGCTTGCGCGCGCCGCGGCCGTGCTCTACGGCGCGCTGATGGCGATGAGCGCGGGGGCGATGACGGCCGCGTTTGCGGAGCTGGCGGCGCTGACGCTGCCCATCCGGGACGCATACGCCGCGGGCTTTGCGCTGGCGATCCTGCTGGGCGTCGTCTGCTCGCGGCGCGATCTTGCGCTGCTGTCTGGCCTGGGCAGGGCGCTGCTGCCGCTACTGCTGGCGCTGCTCGTGCTGCTCCTCTCACTGGAGGGCGGAGGGGAGCCCCGCGTGCGCCTCACGGGGACGGCGCGGGCCTGTGCGCCGGCCTTTGGCGCGCTATATGCGGCGATGAACCTGGGCATGATCTCCGGGCTGCTGTGTGAGGCGGGTGCGCGGCTGACGGCGCGCGAGAGCGCTCGGGAGGCGGCGTGGCTGTGCGCCATGCTGCTGGCGCTGCTGGCGCTCGCACACGCGGCGCTGCTGCGCCACGGCGATTCGGTCGAACGCAGCGCGCTGCCGTTGATCGCCCTGTCCATGCGTCTGGGGACGCCGGGATATGCGCTGTGCGCGGCGGCGCTGGCGCTGTCGGTGCTCTCCACGCTGGCGGCGAGCCTGCGCGCGCTGCGCTCGACGCTGGCGCTGCCGCAGGGCATGGGCGACGCGCTGTGCGCAGGCTGCTGCGCCGTGTGCGGGGCGCTGGGCTTTGAGCGCCTGGTCGGCCGGTGCTATCCGCTGCTGGGCTGCGCCTGCGCGGCGCTGCTGCTCGCGCTGTGCATCCGCCTGCTGACTGACCGGCGGGAAAGGATGCGCGTGCCGGGCGCGGAATCGGAAAGCGGGCCTTTTCAATCTCGCCTCGATCGGGTATAATAAGATGCAAACCATAGGGACAGAGGCGCTGGACGGATGTATAGAACGAACTACGTGGAGATCGATCTGGAGGCCGTGCGGCACAACGCGCGCCAGATGCTCGCCAGGCTCTCGGAGGGCACGCGCCTGATGGCCGTCGTCAAGGCGGATGCATACGGCCACGGGGCCGTGCAGGTCGCGCAGGCTGCGCTGGAGGCGGGCGCCTCGGCGCTGGCCGTGGCCATCCCGGAGGAGGGCGAATGCCTGCGCGCGGCCGGCATCGCCGCGCCGATCCTGGTGCTGGGCGGCATCGAGCCGGACGCCGCCGGGGCCGTCGTGCGCTGCGGCCTGACGCAGACGGTCTTTGACGCGCGCGCAATCGCCGCGCTGTCGCAGGCGGCGCAGCGGCTGAACCGGCCGGCACGGGTGCACCTCAAGCTGGATACGGGCATGTCGCGCATCGGCGTGCGCACGGCCGCGCAGGCCGCGGCGTTGGCGCAGGCCGCGGACGAGGCGCCCGGCGTGCGGCTGGTGGGCGCGTTTACGCACTTCGCGTCGGCGGACGAGGAGGACGCGTCGCAGACACAGCAGCAGATTGCGCGCTTTGAGGACATGCTGCGCGCCGTCGAGGCCGTGCATGGCGCGCCGCTGCTGCGCCATGCGTGCAACAGCGCGGGCATCTATCGCTATCCGCAGGCGCATTACGACATGGTGCGCGGGGGCATCGCGCTCTACGGCTGCGCGCCCGCGCCGGGCATCGGCGGCCTGCGGCCCGCGATGCGCTGGACCACGCGCGCAACGTTCGTCAAGGACTTGCCGGCCGGCGAGCGTATCAGCTATGGCGGCACGTACACCGCGGCGCGTGACATGCGCGTGATGACGGTGCCCGTGGGCTATGCAGATGGTTACAGGCGCGCGTTTTCGGGCCGTGCGCAGGTGCTCGTGCGCGGGCGGCGCGCGCCGGTCGTGGGCCGCGTGTGCATGGACCAGATGATGGTGGATGTGACGGAAGTGCCGGGCTGCGCGGCGGGCGACGAGGTCGTGCTTCTGGGCGCGCAGGGCGGCGAGGCGATCAGCGCGGACGAGATGGCGGCCTGGGCGGATACGATCAGCTATGAGATTCTACTCGCCCCGAGCGCGCGTGTGCCGCGCACCTACCGATGACGGACAAGCGGGCGGTCCGGCGCGCGATGCGGGCCCGGCGCATGGCGCTGACGGAGTGCGCGCGTGCGCAGGCCGCGCAGGATGTGGCCGGGCGCATTCTCGCCTGGCCCGTCTACCGGGCGGCGCGGACGGTCTTCGCCTACGTCGCGGCCCGCGGCGAGCTGGACCTGGGACCGGTCCTTTGCGATGTGCTCGCGTCGGGCAGGACGCTGCTCCTCCCGCGATGCGAGGCGGACGGCGCGATGACGGCCCGCCGCGTGCAGACGCTGGACGAACTCGCGCCCGGCACATGGGGCCTTGATGAGCCGGGGCCGGACGCGCCCGTGTGCGCGCCGGGGCGGATCGACCTGGCGCTCGTGCCGGGCGTGGCGTTCGGGCGGGACGGCGTGCGCGTCGGTCAGGGCGGCGGCTATTACGACCGGTACCTGCCGGGCCTGCGCGGCGTGGCCGCGGGGATCGGCTATGACTTTCAGATCGTGGACGGCCTGCAGGCATCGGCGCACGACGTCCCGGTCGCCTTTGTGGCGACGCCCGGCGGCATCATCCGCTGCGGGCAAGAATAAGATAACGGAGGAACCAAAGGTGAACGAAAAACAGAGGATTCGCGGAAAGATCCTGGGCAGGCCCCTGCTGGCCATCGCTGGACGGACGGTGGGCACGATCGTGCTCGTGGCGGTGCTGGGGCTGCTGCTGCAGACGTTTGCGACGATCGGCAATCTGTTTGTGCGCGCGGTGATTGCGTGCGCGGTCATCGTGGCATGCTTCTGGATGCAGCTGGTCAGCGGCGGGGAGCAGGGCGAACGCGACGTGACGTTTGGTTCCATGCTGCAAAAGCGCATGGCGGACGGATACGTGCCCACGGCGGAGGAGCGCGCCAAGTGCTATGCGCCGCTGCGCGCGCTGCTGGGCGCGCTGCTGGGCGCGCTGCCCTTCGTGCTGTGCGCGCTGGTGGTGGCGGCGGTCGCGCAGCCCTACACCTATGCGCTGCAGGACATGCCCTCCTGGATGAGCGCGTATGCCTACCGCGCGGACGTGTACGCGCCGCTGAACTACTACAGCGAACTGGGCGGCGCGACGTTGCCGGACTATCTGCGCATCGTCGTGCGCGCGTGCAACATGATCTACCTGCTGCCCTTCGGCAACAACGTGATGTATTACGCCTTCCAGATCGACCGGCTGGGCCCCGTGCTGCTGCTGATCCTGCCGCTGGGCTATGCGCTGGGCTATCTGCGCGGGCATGCGCTGCACGTGAAACGCCTGGCCTACAACGAGCAGGCCAAGGCGGCGACGCTCAAGAAGATCAAGCGCAAGAAGAAGCGCGAGCAGGCCGCGCGCCGCCAGCGGGAAAAGGAGCGCAAGGGCCCTGAACAGTTGATCTGACGTTGTGAAATCTCCGGATATTTGGTATAATATCCGGTAAGACCATCGGGAAGCGGAGGGAGCGCCTTGCGGATCATCAGCGGCAGCGCGCGCGGGCGCACGATCGTCGCCCCGCAGGGCATGGACACGCGCCCCACGCAGGACTACGTGCGCGAATCGCTGTTCAACATCCTGCGCGCGGACGTGCCCGGCGCGCGCGTCCTGGACCTGTTCGCGGGCTCGGGCGCGCTGGGGCTGGAGGCGCTCAGCCGCGGCGCGGAGCACGCCGTATTCGTCGACAGCGCGCGCGCGGCCGTCGCCTGCGTACGCCGCAATGTCGAGACGCTGCGCATGGACGGGCGCTGCCAGGTGCTCGCCTGCGACTGGCGCGCGGCGGCGCAGCGGCTGGCCGGCGGCGGCTTCGACCTGGTGTTCATCGATCCGCCCTACCGCATGGAGAACACCGGCGAGATGTGCGCGGCGCTGCTGGACGCGGGCGCGCTGGCGGCGGCGTGCCTGCTGGTGGTCGAACACCGGCGCGGGCGCCTGCCCGACGTGGACGGGCGGTTTGAGACGCTGCAGACCCGACGCTATGGGGATACGGAGATCACGTTCGTCCGCATCCGTCAGGAGGAGACGCCATGAACATCGCGCTGTATCCGGGCAGCTTTGACCCGATCACGGTCGGACACCTGGACATCATCGAGCGTGCGGCCCGGCTGTACGACGACGTCGTCGTCGCGGTGCTACATAATCCGAAAAAGCAGGGCGCGTTCCCCGTGCAGACCCGCCTGGCCCTTATCGAGCGCGCCTGCGCGCACCTGCCGAATGTGCGCGCCGAGTTCTTTGAAGGGCTGCTGGTCGACTATGCCCGGCAGGTGGGCGCGTCGGTCGTGCTGCGCGGACTGCGCGCGGTCAGCGACTTTGAATACGAGTTTCAGATGGCGCAGATGAACCGAAGACTTTGCCCCGGCGTGGAGACGCTCTTCATGATGACCCGGCCGGAGCATGCGTACATCAGCTCGAGCGGTGTGCGCGAAATCGCGACGTTCGGCGGCGACGTGAGCGCGTTCGTCCCGCCGTGTATCTTGAACGACGTGCAAGCCGCGCTGGACGCGGGGAGGAGGAACGCCCATGGACGCTGAACTGAAGATCTACGACGCGATTGGCGAACTGGAGCAGGAGATCGCCGCCAGCAAAAAGGGCCTCCTGTCCAACCTGTTCCTGGTGGACAAGGAGTACATCCTGGAGCTGTGCGCGAAGATCCGCGCGGACGTGCCCGAGGACATCAAGAACTGCCAGAACCTGCTGCGCGAGGAGCAGCGCATCGTCACCGAGGCCAACCGCAAGGCGAACAACATCGTGACTGAGGCCGAAAACAAGGCGCATACGCGCCTGGCCGACGCGGAGGAGTCGGCCCGCCAGAAGAGCGAAAAGGCCGACCGCTATGACGAGCGCGTGCGCGCCGAGGCGGACGAATACGCCCAGCAGACGCGTGCGAACGCCGAGGCCTACGCCGCGCAGGTGCGCGCCAACTCCGAGCAGGAGGCCAGCAGCCGCATTGCCGAGGCCGAGCAGCACGCGCGCGAGCTGGTCGAGCAGACCGAGATCATGCGCCAGGCCAACCAGCGCGCGCGGGAGACCGTCGAGCGCGCGGACGCGCAGGCGCGCGACATGTTCCTCAACACGCTCGACGAGGCGGAGAAGATGCTCAAGGATCTGGACGAGTGCTTCGCCCGCCACTCCAGCGACCTGTACAACTATCGCGTCAAGCTCAGCCAGTACAGAGGTTCTTGACGGAGCGCCCGGCGCGGACAGACGTGCCGGGCTTCTTCGTCACGGGCCGGAAAGAGAAAGCGCCATGAAGAAGAGACGGACGTATTTTGAGCGCAGCGTGCGCCGCATCGACCTGGAAGGCAGCCAGGCGGAACAGCGCCTGCTGCGCATCGCGCTGGTGGCCGACCTGCACGACCGCCCGTGCTGCGGCCTGACGCAGGCCATACGGGACGCACAGCCCGACCTCATCGCCATCGCAGGCGACCTGATGGAGTGTCCGCTGCCCCCGGACGCGCCCAAGGATCCGGACGACTGGTATGCCGGCGGCAATCCGCTGGTGCGCGCCGCGCTATGGGCGGTGACCAGCGCCAGCGACGCCGTGGGCCGCCTGCGCCCCAGGCGGCCGGGCAATGAGCAGGCGTTGGCCTTTCTGCGTGAGGCGGTCCACATCGCGCCGGTCTGCTATGCGCTGGGCAATCACGAGCGCGGCATCACGCCCGCGCAGCGCGTGCAGGTGCTGCACACGGGCGCTGCGCTGCTCGACGGCGCGTTCATCCGCCTGCAAGTGGGCGCGTGCGAGGCGATCGTCGGCGGCCTGACGTCGCGGATGAACGCTGGCTGGCTGGACGCCTTTGCGCAGGCAGAGGGGAAGCCGGGCGTGCCCGTCGTGCGCGTGCTGCTGTGTCACCGGCCGGAGTACTACGACCGGTATGACCTGCCGGGCGACGTCATTCTCTCCGGCCATGCCCACGGCGGCCAGTGGCGCCTGCTGGGCCGGCCCGTCTTCGCGCCGGGTCAGGGACTGTTTCCGCACTATGCGGAGGGCGTGCATGACGGACGGCTGGTCGTCAGCCGCGGCCTGGCCAACACCGCCTGCCTGCCGCGCCTGGGCAATCCGCCGGAGCTTGTGATCGTGGACGTGTTTGGCTGAACGGGGGGATCGAAAGCGCACGCCTGGAGGGGGACGGCGCGGCCCGCCCTGATCGCTGGCAAAGACGCCATGCAATCATCCGATTGCATGGCGTCTTTCATGCGGGCGCAGGAAAAATGCGGTTACTCGTATTCCGTCCTGAGGGTGAACTGCTCGGGCAGATCGGAGATGGCCGTCTTGAGAAAGAGCGGGTAAAAATACGCATCCCGCAGGCGCTCGAACGCGAGCCATTCAAAATCATGTTTGTGGCTGCCCTCGTGAAGCGTAAACCGTTCCCCCCTGTCCAACAGCCCCGTTCCAGAGACATCCATCAGAAAATAGAGGCACAGTTCATGATAGCGGAGCTGATCGACGTCTTCGGTGAAAAAGCCCTGATTGAGCCACAGCGGGCGAATGATCCTGGGCGTGATGCGCAGCTCCTCCTCAACTTCCCGGATCACCGCGTGTTCGGCGGTTTCGCCCAGCCGGACCCGGCCGCCGGGCAGATAAAAGTACGGAGAGCGCTCGTCGCGCATGGCCAGAATCTTGCCGCCGGAGACGATGACGGCGCATACCCGGTAGTTGAACTTCTCTTGTCCGGAGATGTAGGTGATGTCCATGGTGTTCCTCCGCAAATTGCGTTCTGAAGCGATCCTCAATGCCAAGGGAGATTACCCCTCAAAGGGCGCGCCTCCGCTCGAGAGAAAGGCCCGCAGTGCGCGCCCTGTGTGGGAGCCCTCGCATGCGCAGAGGTCCTCCGGCGCGCCGCAGGCGACGACCCGGCCGCCCTGCGCGCCGCCCTCGGGGCCCAGATCGACCGCATAGTCGCATGCGGCGATGAGCTGCAGGTTGTGCTCCACGACGATCACCGTGTGCCCGGCGTCCGTCAGGCGGTGCAGCAGTCGCAGAAAGTGCGCCACATCCTGCGGGTGCAGGCCGGTCGTCGGCTCGTCGAGCAGGTACAGGCACGGACCGGACGCGGGCTGGAGCAGGTCGCGCGCGAGCCCCAGCCGCTGCGCCTCGCCGCCGGAGAGCGTAGGCAGCGCCTGCCCGAGCGTCAGATAGCCCAGCCCCGCCTCCCGCAGCAGGTTCAGCGGCCGCGCGAGCGCGGCATCCCCTGCAAACGCCTGCGCCGCCGCGTCCACGTCCAGGTCCAGCACGTCCGCGATGCTGCGCCCGTCCAGGCGTACGGAGAGCACCGCCTCGCAAAAGCGCCGCCCGTGGCATTCGGGGCAGGTCACCTGGGCGTCGGGGAAGAAGAGCATGCTGCTCGTCACCGTGCCCATGCCCTCGCACCGCTCGCAGCGCCCGCCCTTGACGTTGAACGAGAAGTGGCCCGGCGTCAGCGACAGCGCCCGCGCCGGCTCCAGCGCGGCAAAGCGTTTGCGCAGCGCGTCGTACAGGCCGGTGAACGTGGCGGCATTGGACCGTCGCATGCGCACGACCTGCGCCGCATCCGACGTGACGATGCGCGCGAACGGCTCCAGCCCCTCGACATGCCGGCCCTCCGGATGGGCGAGCACGCCCATCACGAGCGACGTCTTGCCCGAGCCGGACACGCCCGTCACCGCCGTCAGGCAGCCGGTGGGGAAGGAGACGTCCACGCCCTGCAGGTTGTGCAGCCGCGCGTCGCGCACGCGGATGAAGCCGGAGGGTGTCCGACGCGCCGCCTCCCTCAGGGCCGGCTCGCCGCGCAGCCACGCGCCCGTGGCGCTGCCCGGGCAGGCGGCGATCTCCTGGGGCGCGCCCTGTGCGACGACGCGGCCGCCCATCCGCCCGCTGCCGGGCCCCAGGTCGATCACATGGTCGGCGGCGCGGATGACGTCCAGGTCGTGCTCGATGACGAGCACGGTGTTGCCCTCCTGCGCCAGGCCGCGCAGCAGCGCGATCAGTCCCAGCGTGTCGCGGGGGTGCAGGCCGACGGTCGGCTCGTCCAGCACGACGAGCAGGCCGGTCATGCCGGTGTCCAGCGCCGCGCACAGGCGCAGCCGCTGCGCCTCGCCGCCCGAGAGCGTGTCCGTCGCCCGCGCAGGCGTCAGATATCCCAGGCCGAGGCGCGCAATGCGCGCAATCTTGGCGTGCAGGTCGGCCAGATAGGGCGCGACGAGCGCGCGCCGCGCGGCGGACAGGCGCGCCTCCAGGCCGGTCAGCCACGCGTCGAGCGCATCCAGCTGCATTGCGTGCAGCTGGGGGAGCCGGACGCCCTCGACCGTGACGCCGCGCGGCAGCGGCGCCAGGCGTTCCCCGCCGCAGGCAGGACAGGTTCCCTGCGCAAAGTAGTCGCGCGCGGCGGCGCCCTGCGGGCCCTGTGCGTCCAACCGCCGGCGCAGCACGGCCAGCACGCCCTCAAAGCGTCCCTCGGCTGCGGTCTTCGGCGCGCCGCTGCCCAGGGTGTCCGTCCCTTCCAGCAGCAGCGCGCGCTGCTCGGGCGTGAAGTCGCGCAGCGGCAAGCCCTCCGGCACGGGCAGACCCGCGCAGCGCAGCGCGTGGAAGTACGCTTCGCGCTCGAACGCGCCGTAGCGGTGCCGCCAGTAGTCGACCGCGCCGTCCTCCAGCGTGCGGTCCTCGTGCAGCACGCGCTCCTCGCACAGGCGGAGCGCCACGCCCAGGCCGCGGCACTCGGGGCATGCGCCCGCGCGCGTGTTGAACGAGAAGTCTGCGCGCGTCAGCTTGTCCATGCGCGCGCCGCACACAGGGCAGTCCATGAACGCGCGAAATTCGTCTCCGTGGCCCTGCGTCGTCTCCCGGCAGGCGTCCGCATCGATCATTGCCCCGCAGTGCGGGCAGGCGCGCCGGTGCAGCTTCTCAAAGAGCATGCGCAGGTCCGCGTTGACGCCGGTGATCGTGCCCGCCGTGGAGCGCGCGCTCTTGCCGTAGGCGCCCTGCAGGATGCACAGCGCGGGCGACGCGCCCGTGACGCGGTCGACCGCTGGACGCCGGATGCCCTGCATGCCCATCGCCTCCAGGTACTGGCGCTGGCACTCCTGAAAGAGCAGGTCCACCGCCAGCGTCGACTTGCCCGAGCCGGACACGCCCGTGAGCGCGACGAGGCGGCCGCGGGGGATGTCGACGTCCACGTCCTGCAGATTGCCCTCGCGCGCGCCGCGGATGCGGATGGGCCGTGCGGCAGCCGCCCAAGCCGTTGATTCCAAGACCGTCCCTCCCTTGCCGAAATGACGTATGATTCGCCGCGGCGCGGGCGGATTCCTTTGCACGGGCGAAAGTTGTCTTTTGGTGCGCAATCGTGGAATTTTGGAATTGCATCTTGCGGCGGAAGCGATTACAATAGAGACAGATGCGTGGCGCCGCCGCGCAGACTGCGATCACAAGAGCATCAAGGAGGTCATCGCTTTATGCATGAAGGTATGCATTTGGCCGCTTATCCGCTGGTGACGAGCGACCCGTATGTGTCCATCTGGAGCTGCACGGACCGTCCGGCGCAGCAGGATACGCGCCACTGGGCGGGCGAGCGCAAGCGCATCACGCTCAGCGCCTGCGTGGACGGCGAGCGCTATGCGCTCATCGGCCGTCAGGACGCGAAGGAGGCGGAGGTCCTCTCCGTCGACGTGACGCCCACCTGCACTCGCTATGCGTTCCGCGCGGGCGACGCCAAGGTGTGCGTGTCGTTCCGCGCGCCGCTGCTGCTGGACGACTTTGACCTGATGAGCACGCCCGTCACGTTTATCGACTTTGAGGCCGACCGCGCGGCGGAGCTGCGCTTTGCGCTGCACGACGACATCTGCTATGACGGCCTGAACCCCGCGCCCATGGTCGGCAAGGACTACCAGAGCGGCGAGCTGCACGTCGCCTGGATGGGCAAGAAGCGCCAGAACACGCTGTGCCATACGGGCGACCACATCACCATCGACTGGGGCTATGCGTACCTGGCCGCGGATGCGGACACCGCCTTCGTGCGCGAGGGCGGCCACTGGGCGCTGACGTTCACGCGCGCGCTGCAGGCCGGCGTGCCGGCGCACCTGCTGCTCGCCTACGACGACGTGGATGCCATCCGCTACTTCGATCTGACGGCCAAGGCGTGGTATGCGCGCGCCGGCAAGACGATCATGCAGGCGCTGCACGAGTGCGCGGCCAGCCGCGAGGCGATCGCCGCGCGCTGCGATGCGCTGGACGCGCAGCTGATGGCGGACGCGCGCCGCGTGGGCGGCGAGGCGTATGCGACGCTGGTGGCGGCCTCCTACCGTCACTCCATCGCGGCGCACAAGCTGATCGCCGACCGCGACGGCAACGCGATCTTCCTGTCCAAGGAGAACGACTCCAACGGCTGCATCGGCACCGCGGACGTGAGCTATCCCTCCATCCCGCTGTACCTGCTCTACGCGCCGGAACTGGTGCGCGCCATGTGCCGCCCCATTCTGCGTTTTGCCAACATGCCCGCCTGGAAGGACGACTTCGCGCCGCATGACGTGGGCCGCTATCCGCACGCGACGGGCCAGGTCTACGGCCTCAGGCGCGATGCGTTCGGCATGGGCCTGACCGACGCCATCCAGAACGGCGACGCCTACCCGCCGCTGTACCTGGACGAGGGCGAGGAGAACCTGTACGACCTGCGCTATCAGATGCCGGTCGAGGAGTGCGGCAACATGATCCTCATGCTGGCCGCGGCCATGCGCGCCGACGGCGACGACAGCCTCGTGCGCGCCTATCTGCCCACGCTGGAGAAGTGGGTGCGCTACCTGGAGCGCTACGGTGCGGACCCGGGCGAGCAGCTGTGCACCGACGACTTCGCCGGTCACCTGGCGCACAACGTCAACCTCGCGCTGAAGGCCGTGTGCGGCCTGGCGGCCTACGGCTGGATGATGGAGCGCATGGGCGAGACGGCCAAGGCGCAGGAGGCCGTCAAGGCCAGCCGCGAGATGGCGCAGAGCGTGCTTGCGCGCGCCAAGACGGACGAGGGCACGGCCCTGACGCTGGACGGCAAGGGCTGGAGCCTCAAGTACAACGCCGTGTGGGATCTGCTGTTCGGCTTCGGGCTGTTCGATCAGGCGTTCTATCGCGGCGAGATCGCCCGCTACCGCAAGGAGCAGAACCGCTACGGCGTGCCGCTGGATTCGCGCGCGGACTACACCAAGTCCGACTGGATCCTCTGGGCGGCGGCGATGGACGAGGACGCCGCGACCGTCGAGGCGCTCAGTGAGCCGATCGTGCGCTATCTGAAGGAGACGCCCACGCGCGTGCCGTTCAGCGACTGGTATGACACCAAGACCGGCCGCTACTGCGCGTTCATCGCGCGCTCCGTGCAGGGCGGCATCTTCATGCCGCTGCTCAAGGACAAGTGGCTGGCATAATCACGCCAAACCGCCGGCGGGAAGGGACATCCCTTCCCGCTTTTTTGCGCGCCATGGGAAGAAAAGACCGCGCCGGTTCGTTGAATCATATGTCATCCCTGAAACGGAGGAATGCCGCATGAAGAGAAAGCTGCTGGCTGTGGGACTGGCGGCGGCGCTGTCGTGCGCCACGTGCGCCCAGGCGGAGCTGACGCTGTACTACAATCCGGACGGAGGCGCATGCTATCACGCCGACGCGTACTGTGAGGCGGTGCACGAGAACTACCTGCCGTTGGATCCCTTTGGCGCATCGCAGCTGGATGAAGCGCCCTATGCGCTGCTCACGCCCTGCACCTGCGTGCTGGAGGCGCGCGTACCGACGCTCTACTACAACGCGGAGGGCGGCTCGTATTATCACACCATGGCCAACTGCGCCGTCGTAGATGACGAATACCTGCCGCTGACGGCCTTCCCGGCCTCGCAGCTGGGCCAGGCCCCGTATGCCTCGCTGCTCCCCTGCGAGCGTTGCACGCAGGAGACGCACGTATATGTCTACCATAACGCGGACGGCGGCAGGCGCTACCACAGCAGCCCGACGTGCTATACGGTCGATGCGGACTACCTGCCGCTGCAGGAGATAGACGTGCGGGATCTGCCGGCCAGCGGCCTGGAGGCCTGCGACGCCTGCGTCCAGCGCGATCAGGGCATGGCGCTGCCGGTCGCCTACTTCAACCCCGCGGGCGGCGCGCACTACCATGAAGACCCGAACTGCGCGACCGTGGACGCCGCGTACCTGCCGCTGAGCGTGCTGCCCGGACTGCTGCGCGGCTCCGAGCCCTTCAACCGCCTGACGCCCTGCGAGACCTGCTGCAAGTGAGGTCTTGAGAGACCAGATCGGAGGAGGCGCGGCATGCTGAAGCGGAAGATCAAATGGGTGTTCTTTGACATGGGCGCCACGCTGATAGACGAGACGCAGGCCTGGCGTCACCGCACCCGCGACATGCTCGCGGGGACCGGCATTTCGTTTGAGCAATTCCATGAAAAGCGGATAGCCTTTGCAAGGCAGAACCTCAACGGCGACGCGGAGGCCATCCGCTTTTTCGGGCTGACCAAGACGCCCTGGCCCAAGGAGGACGAGGTTCCCTATCCGCAGGCCGAAGCGATCCTGGCATACCTACGGGACAGGGGATATGGAATCGGCGTGATTGCCAATCAATCCCCCGGAAGCGTCGAACGCCTGCGCGGCTGGGGACTGCTCTCCTACATCGACGTCGTGGCGGCCTCTGCGGAACTGGGCGTGGCCAAGCCGGACCGAGCGATCTTTGACCGCGCGCTGGAGATGGCGCACTGCGGGCCGCAGGAGGCCGTCATGATCGGAGACCGGCTGGACAACGACGTGGCCCCCGCCAAGCGGCTCGGCATGGCCGCCATATGGATTCGGCAGGGGCTGGCCGTTTATCAGGATCCCCAATGGGCTGAAGGGCGGGCGGATGCCGTCGTCCGGCATCTGCTGGAGCTGAAGGAGATCCTCTAAAACCTGCCGCTCCGCGGCGTAGTGCCCACAACGAAAAGTCCGCACCCTGTTCAGGGTGCGGACTTTATCAATGGATTGGCTGTCAGTCCAGCCGCTCGGCGTGGCTCTTGACGCGCAGGCGGATGATGGTGCGCGCCAGCTGCGCCTGGGTTTCGAGATACTCGCGCCGGCCCATCTTCTGCAGCATCGCCTCGCGCGCGGCGTCCGCCGTGCGCTGGGCGCGGTTGCGGTCGATTTCCTCCGGCCGCTCGGCCGTCTCCACCAGGATGAGCGCCCGCCCGTCCTCGACCTTGATCAGCCCG
Organism: Candidatus Onthenecus intestinigallinarum; assembly: GCA_018713325.1. Lineage (GTDB taxonomy): Bacteria > Bacillota > Clostridia > Christensenellales > Aristaeellaceae > Beduinella > Beduinella intestinigallinarum. Next base: position 63,314 of record DVFJ01000009.1, read on the forward strand.
GAGGATACCGCGGCGATGCGCGGCGCCTCGCCAGGCAGCGTATACTTGAGCTCGCCCGGCGCGATGGAGGCGATCATGTTCGAGTGGCGCGCCATCACGCCGTACATGCCGTGCGGCGTGGGCACGACCAACGACGCGCACGGCCCGGAATAGAACGTGTGATCCGTCGCCAGGATGTCCACCTGAAAGCTCTCCATGCGCTCACGCCCCCTCGCGCTTGGCCTTCTCCACGACGTCCTCGATCGTGCCGACGTTGTAGAAGGCCGACTCGGGATAGGCGTCCATCTCGCCGGAGAGGATCGCCTGGAAGCTGCGGATGGTATCCGCCAGCGGCACATAGGCGCCCTTGACGCCCGTGAACTTCTCGGCCACGTGGAAGGGCTGCGACAGGAAGCGCTGCACCTTGCGCGCGCGGGAGACGGTCAGGCGGTCCTCCTCGCTGAGCTCTTCGATGCCCAGGATGGCGATGATGTCCTGCAGGTCCGCATAGCGCTGGAGGATCTCCTGCACAGCGCGGGCGGTGTCGTAGTGCGCCTGACCGACGATGTCCGCCTGCAGGATGCGCGAGGTGGAGGCCAGGGGATCCACGGCCGGGTAGATGCCCTGCTCGGAGATCTTGCGGCTGAGCACGGTCGTCGCATCCAGGTGCGTGAACGTCTGCGCGGGCGCGGGATCGGTCAGGTCGTCCGCGGGCACGTAGATCGCCTGCACGGAGGTGACGGAGCCCTCCTTGGTGGAGGTGATGCGCTCCTGCAGCTGGCCCATCTCCGTGGCCAGCGTCGGCTGATAGCCCACCGCCGAGGGCATGCGCCCCAGCAGCGTGGAGACCTCGGAGCCGGCCTGCACGAAGCGGAAGATGTTGTCGATGAACAGCAGCACGTCCTTGTGCTGCACATCCCGGAAGTACTCGGACATCGTCAGGCCCGAGAGCGCCACGCGCATGCGCACGCCCGGCGCCTCATTCATCTGGCCGAACACGAGCGCCGTCTTGTCGATGACGCCGCTCTCGCGCATCTCGTTCCACAGGTCGTTGCCCTCGCGGCTGCGCTCGCCCACGCCTGTGAAGATCGAGTAGCCGCCATGCTCGGAGGCCACGTTGCGGATCAGCTCCTGGATGAGCACGGTCTTGCCCACGCCCGCGCCGCCGAACAGGCCGATCTTGCCGCCGCGCGCGTAGGGCTCGAGCAGATCGATGACCTTGATGCCCGTCTCCAGCACGCTGACGACGGGGCTCTGATCGGCAAACGACGGGGCCTTGCGGTGGATGCACCACCGCTGCGCCGATTCGGGCACGGGCGCGCCGCCATCGATGGGCTCGCCCAGGACGTTGAACATGCGCCCCAGCGTTGCGTCGCCGACCGGCACGCTGATGCCGCTGTCCAGCGCTTCGACGTCCATGCCGCGGCACAGGCCCTCGCTGGGCGAGAGCATGATGCAACGCGCGGTCACGTCGTCCAGGTGCTGGGCGACCTCCATGACGCGCGATTGCCCGTCCACCGTGACGCGCAGCGCCTCGCGGATATGGGGCAGATGGCCCGCATCGAACGTCACGTCGACCACGGGCCCGGAAACCTGCACGATCTTTCCGCTGTTTAGCACTTTGCCACCTTCTTTCTTTGCTGCGCCTTGGCGCCCGCAGCCACCTCGGTGATCTCCTGGGTGATGGACGCCTGACGCACGCGGTTGTACTGCACGGACAGCTCCGCGAGCATCTTGTCCGCGTTCTCGCCCGCCGCGCTCATCGCGGACATGCGGGCGTTCTGCTCCGCGCAGAAGCTGTCGACCAGCGCGCTGTAGATGAAGCCGGTCACATAGCTTTGAATGACGTGATGGAGCACCGACTCGACGCTGGGCTGAAACTCAAAGCTCACGCCGGGCGCGCTGGCCGGGGAAGAGAAGTCGCCCCGGTGAAAGGGCAGCAGCCGCGTACAGATCGGCTCGGCGACCAGGCTGCTCTTCATGTCCGTGTAGAGGATGAACAGCTTCTGATACGCGCCCGCATCATAGCCCTCCAGCAGCACGTCGCAGATCTCCCGCGCGCGGTGCAGCGTGGGGCTCTGCGCAGGGTACAAAAAGCTGCGCTCAATGGGCACCTGCGCGTGCAGGAAGTGCTGCCGGCCGTATTCGCCCACGACATAGAGCTTGGTATCCGGATGCTGGGCGAGCATCTCGCGCGCCGCCTTGAGGACGTTGTGGTTGTACGCCCCCGCCATGCCGCGGTCCGCGGTCAGCACCAGACAGGCGTATGTGCCCTCCAGCTTGGGCGCGCCGGCAGGCGGGTAGAAGTAGGGACTGTTCACGTCCGGCACGGTGCGGAAGATGCGTTTGATCTCGGCCTGCAGCGCGTCAAAGTAGGGCCGTGTTTTGGACAGCTCCGCACGTGCGCGCCGCAGCTTGGTTGAGGAGATCAGGTACATCGCGTTGGTGATCTTCTGCGTGTCGCGGATGCTGGCGATGCGGGTTTTGATTTCCTTTGCGCTGGGCATGCGTCATTTCCCCCCAAAGCGGGCGGCGTTCGCGTCGGTGAACGCGCGGGCGATGTCGAGAATCCGCGCCCGCAGGTCATCCGGCAGCGTGCGCTCCTCCTCCAGCTGCGCGCACACGTCCGCATGCGCCTGCTCGAAGTGCTCCAGCAGCGCGTCGCGCAGCGCGGGCACCTGCTGCTCCGGTACGCGGCAGAGCAGGCGGTCCATCGCGCACACGAGCACGATCACCTGCTGGTGCATGCTCAGCGGGGCATACTGGCGCTGGCGCAGCATGCGCATCAGCGCCTGGCCGTAGCGCAGCTGGGCCCGCGTGCCCTCGTCCAGGTCGCTGGAGAACTGCGTGAAGACCTCCATCTCGCGGTACTGCGCCAGGTCCAGGCGCAGCGTGCCGGCGGCGCGCTTCATCGCCTTGGTCTGCGCCGCGCCGCCCACGCGCGAGACGGACAGGCCCACGTTGACCGCAGGGCGCTGGCCTGCGAAGAACAGGTCGCTCTCCAGAAAGATCTGGCCGTCCGTGATGGAGATGATGTTCGTGGGGATGTAGGCGGACACGTCGCCCGCCTGCGTCTCGACGATAGGCAGCGCGGTCATGCTGCCGCCGCCCAGCGCGTCGCTCAGGTGCGCGGAGCGCTCCAGCAGGCGGGAGTGCAGATAGAACACGTCGCCGGGGTACGCCTCGCGGCCCGGCGCGCGCTCCAGCAGCAGGCTCATGGCGCGGTAGGCGATGGCGTGCTTGGACAGGTCGTCATAGACGATCAGCACGTCGCGCCCCTTGTGCATGAAGTGCTCGGCGATCGCGCAGCCCGCATAGGGCGCGATATATTGCAGCGTGTCCGGCTCGCCCGCCGTGGCGCTGACGACGACGCAGTAGGGCAGCGCCTCGCGGCGGCGCAGCGTCTCCACCAGCTGGGCCACGGAGCTGGCCTTCTGGCCGATGGCCACGTATACGCACACGACGTCCTTGCCCTTCTGGTTGAGGATCGTGTCCAGCGCGATGGCCGTCTTGCCCGTCTGCCGGTCGCCGATGATGAGCTCGCGCTGGCCGCGGCCGATGGGGAACATCGAGTCGATGGCCAGCAGGCCCGTCTCCAACGGCTCGTTTACGCTCTGGCGGTCGATGATGCCGGGCGCGGGCTCCTCGATGGGCCGGAATCCCTCCGGCGCGATGTCCGGACCGCCGTCGATGGGCGCGCCCAGCGCATCCACCACGCGGCCGAGGAATCCGTCGCCCACGGGCACGCCGGCGGTCTTGCCGGTGCGCGCCACGCGGCTGCCGGCCTCGATCTGCGCATCGTCGCCAAAGAGGATGCAGCCCGTCTCGCCGCGGCGCAGGTCCTGCACCATGCCCTTTACGCCGCACTCAAAGAGCAGGATCTCGCCATAGGCGGCATGTTCGAGCCCCTCGACGACGGCAATGCCGTCGCCCACGGACAGCACCGTGCCGACCTCGCTGCGCTCGGCCAGCAGCCGGAACTCCGAGATGCCGGCGCGCAGCAGCGGAATGAGGTTGTCGCCGCCGCGGGCGGCCCCGGCCGCCTGCCCGACCTGCCTGCGCAACTGCTCCAGGCGGCCGTCGGCGCTCCAGTCGTATACGTCGCTGCCCACGCTCAGGCGAAAGCCGCTGCGCAGCGACGGGTCCGGGACGATCTCCAGCGAGATCGGCCCGGCGTATTTGCCTGCCAGGAACGCGCGGATGCGCGCCTCCTGATCGGGATCGGGCGGCGTCACGCACACGAGGCGCGCGACCGTGCCCGCTTTGCGCATGTCGCTCATGGCCTGTCCTCCTGCGCCGCCTGCGCTTCCTCAAGGAAGCGGTCATATAGCGCGCGGTCCGCCGCGGGATCGATCTCCCTGCCGGCGAGCTTTCCGGCCGCGCTGACGACCATGTCGGCGATGTCCTGCTTCGCGCCCTCCAGCATGGCGGCGCGCTCGCGCTCCGCGGCCCTGCGGGCCTCCTCGATCAGCTTGTCGGCCTGCTCCTGGGCGCGCTGCAGGCGCTCCTGTTTGCGGGCCTCGAGCTGGCGGTTGGCGTCGTCGGCCCGGCGCTGGATCTCCTCGTCCGCGGCCTTCAGGCGCGCGTCGTATGCGTCCAGCTTCTGCTGCGCGGCGGCGTCCTTCTCGGCCGCCTGGCGCTCGATCTCCTCGTAGTGCGCCTTGCGCTGGTCCATGAACGCGACGACTGGACGGTAGAGCAGCAGATACAGGCCCGTCGCGAGAATGATGAAGTTGAACAGATGCAGAAAGATCTGTTGAAAGTCGATGTTCAGGGGCATAACGTCACCTGGCGGGCGTTCGCCCGCTCCCTTTCTCCCGTCGGGGTTGGATTACAGCACGAAGATGACGAGGATCGCAACGATCAACGCATAGATGATCGCGGTCTCGACGAAGACCAGGCCGAGCATCAGCGTCGTACGGATGCTGCCCTCGGCCTCGGGCTGGCGCGAGATGGCCTCGGCGGACTTGGCGATGGCCGTGCCCATGGCGAGCGCGCCCAGGCCGGCGGCCAGGCCGATGGCGATGGCGGCGCTCAGCGCCTTGGCGGACGTGGTCATCTCAGCGGCGGGGGCCGCCTCCTGCACCTCTTCGGCGAGGGCGGGGCAGGCAAAGGCGCTCATCAACAGCGTGGCGGTCAGGCATACAAGCAGCAGGGCAGTAAACCGTTTCGTGAACTTTTTCATCGTATGATTCCTCCGTCCGATCATTTTGCGGCCGCCGTCGCGGCCTTTTTGGGGGACTTGGGCGCGTGCGGCTCGGTGACCTCGCCATAGAAGACCGAGGTCAGCATCGTCAGCACGTACGTCTGGATCAGCGCATGCAGCAGCGTGAACAGCACGGCGACGATCACCGGCAGCACGAAGCTGAGCGCCAGCGAGTAGTAGACCAGCTCCGTCACCAGCAGGCCGCTGAGCAGCGCGCCGAAGAGACGGAAGCTCATCGAGATGGGCAGCGAGAAGTCCTTGAGCGTCTTGCCCACGCCGCGCAGGCCGTTGCTCGTCAGGCCGCCCGACAGGATGACAAAGTAGCTCAGAAAGCCCATCGCGATCGCCGCATTGATGTCCGACAGCGGCGCGGGCAGCGCGATGGACGCGCCGTGCGTCGTCATCGCCTGCACGCCAAAGAGCTCAAAGAGCGTGCCGAAGAAGATATACACGCCTGCGCCGAAGATGTACGCGCCCAGGAAGCCGTTGCGGTGGGGGCTGTTGCTTTTGGCCAGGTTGCGGAAGAATGAGACCAGCTCCTCCACCACGAGCTGAAACCTGCCCGGCACGTACCGAAAGCGCGGAATGGCGAAGATGCGGATCAGCGCGGCCACAAGCAGCAGCAGGCCCGTCACCGTCAGGCCTGAAACGACGGAGGGGTTGACCTCCATGCCCAACAGGGCGACGTGGTTGTCCTCGTGCAGCACGGCGTCGCGCATGACCGCCTGGATGGACTCTTCCTGTCCGCCTCCGCCGCCGGTCAGGAAGATCAGCGCCAGGCACGCCGCCAACAGCAGCGCCGCGACGCCGACCGCCCTCTTTTTTCCCTTCATGACAAATATCCCTCTTTTCCGGGTGGCTTTGGAATCATCCCACATTATAGCGCCGGTTGCGATGGTTTGCAAGGAAACGCTTATACAAAATAAAAAAATTTTTTTGGAGCAAAATGAAGGCGGCCCCGCCGTACGGTCGTGCCGGGGAGCGGGACCGCATCAGAACGCCATCAGGAGAGCGTCATCAGGTACGCGAACGTCAGGTACATGCCGATGCACAGCAGCAACAGGCCAAACGACATGCTGCCGCTGATGAGCCGTCCGCTGCTGCGCAGCTCGTCCAGGCCGGCGGCCAGCGCGACGGTGAAGTCCGTCTTGATCGGCCGGCGGTGGTAGAACGTGTGGTTGAGCAGCGCCACAATCGCATTGAGCACGGTGCCCAGCGCATAGGTCAGGTGCGTGCCGACGGGAACGGGGCCGTGCTTCTTCGTCTGGCCCAGCAGCGTGTGGCGCAGGGCGATGACGATCGAGTCGGTCAGCTCGTCCAGCGCACGCGTGAGCGCGATCACCAGGGGATTGGGCAGCCAGCGCAGCAGCAGCGGGCGATAGAAGCCCTCCTCCAGGTCGAGCTTGGCCGGCCAGCGGTCCGCGTAGACGCGCACGCCGCCCTCGCGCTGCATGAGCAGCCAGCGGATGAGCGCGTAGAGCACGGCGCCGATGCACAGCGACTGCGCCGCGCCGGTCAGGTTGGCGGCGGAGAAGTAGGCGACGGCGTGCTCGGGCGACTGACCGTACATGAAGCCCTGCATCACCGAGGCGATGCGCGTCATGAACACATTCGACAGCACGCCCAGCAGCGGCGGCAGCACTGCCGCGCCGACCAGCGCGAAGGCGGACAGGCGGTTCATGTACCGGCCGTTGAGCGCGTCGTACTCGGCCTGGCAGGTCGCGTTCTTCTCCCAGAAGAGCGCGATGTACAGCTTGGTCATGTACGCCAGCGTCATGCCGCCGCTGGTCAGGAACAGGATCTCGACGAAGCGGTACAGGCCCGCGGGCTGCCCGGCCTCACCCAGCAGCGCGATGTACTCGACGATGCCCTCATGCAGCAGCGACTTGCTGATGTATCCGCCAAAGAGCGGCACGCCCGCGATGCTCAGCGCGCCCATCAGGAACGCAAAGTGCAGCAGGGGCTTGCCGCGCCCGAAACCGCGGATCTCGTTGAGGTTGAGCTTGTGCGCGTTCATGTAGACCACGCCGGCGCACAGGAAGAGCGTCAGCTTGATCAGCGAGTGGTTCACCATGTGCAGCGCCGTGCCCTGCACCGCCAGGGCGTTGTGCGCGCCCAGCAGTCCCTGCAGGCCCACGCCCACCAGGATGAAGCCGATCTGCGACATCGAAGAGCAGGCCAGCGTGCGCTTGAGGTTCGTAGAGAACAGCGCCAGCACCGCGCCCAGCACCATCGTCACGCAGCCGAAGAAGAGGATCACGTCGCCAAAGTTCGCATCGTGCAGGAACAGGTTGGACGAGACGACCAGGATGCCGAACACGCCCGTCTTGGTCAGAATGCCCGACAGCAGCGCGCTCGCCGGGGCCGGGGCCACCGCATGCGCCTTGGGCAGCCACACGTGCGCCGGGAACATGCCGGCCTTCACGCCAAAGCCGAAGAGCGTCAGCGCGCCGGGCAGGTACAGGGCAGCGGGGCTTTCCATCGCCGCGGCGGCCGCGCGCATGCCCGCAAAGGACAGCGTGCCCAGCTGCGCGTAGAGCAGGAACAGGCCCATCAGCGTCACCAGGCCGCCGATGACCGCGATGTACAGGTACGTCTCCGCGGCGCGCAGGGACTCGGCGCGCTCGTCGTGCGCGACCCAGGGATAGGACGCGAGCGACATCACCTCAAAGAAGACGAACGTCGTGAACAGGTCGTCGGAGAGGAACACGCCCACCGTCGCGCCCAGCGTCAGCAGGGTGAACAGGTAGTAGCGGTTGCGGTTGTGATAGTGGCGGAAGTACTCCGGCGAGAAGAGCGTCGTCATCAGGAACATGAACGACGCGATCGCCGTGTACAGCGCGCGCAGGCCATCCGCACGCAGCGTCAGGCCCATCGCACAGAAGCCCTCCAGCGCGAAGGCGCGTTCGCCGCCGCGCACGACGGCCAGCAGCAGCGCCGCGCTCAGCGCGAATTCAACGGCCGTCAGCGCGCAGCACAGCATGTCGCGCAGCCGCTTGTCGCGCCGTCCGCACAGGTAGGAGGCGACGGCGCCCGCCATCGGGAAGAAGACGAGCACGGGAAGCAACAGATTCACGGTCAGACCCCCTCCTCACAGCAGGCCGCCGGCGACGGCCTGAAAGTAATGGACGAGCGGCGTCGAGCACAGGCCCAGCAGCACGATCGCCGCGCACAGCACGACGAGCGGCGCCTTCATCAGCCAGCTCGGGTCGCGGTTTTCCCGGAAGGCGGCCATGCCGCCGTCGGACAGCGGGGAGAATGCCGCCATCACCACGACGTAGAGCAGATATACCGCCGTCAGGATCGCGGAGACGATCAGCGCCGCCGCGCCCAGATATCCCGGCGTGAAGCCGCTCTCCACCGCCGCGGTCAGCAGGTTCCACTTGCTGATGAAGCCCGCCAGCGGCGGCACGCCCACCAGCGCCAGCGCGGAGAGCGTGTATACGCCCATCGTGAAGGGCATCACGCGGAACGAACCGCGCAGATCCTGCACGTACTCCTTGCCCGTGCGCACGAGCACCGCGCCCGCGCAGTAGAACAGCACGATCTTCATCAGGCCGTGGAAGACCAGGTGCGACAGGCTGCCCGTCAGGCCGGCGGGCGTCATCAGCGCCGCGCCCAGCAGGATGTAGCTCAGGTTGCTCACCGTCGAGTAGGCCAGGCGGCGCTTGAAGTGCTGCTCGCGCACGGCCATCACCGAACCGTAGACGATCGTCAGCGCCGGCAGCAGCACCGCAATCGCCTGCGCCCAGGTGCCGGCGAGCAGGTCCGTGCCAAAGCTGTAGTAGATCAGGCGGATGCAGGCGAACGCGCCGGTGTTGACCACCGCCACCGCGTGCAGCAGCGCCGTCACGGGCGTGGGGGCCACCGAGGCCAGCGGCAGCCAGCCGTGCATGGGGAACATCGCGGCCTTGGTGGCAAAGCCGATGAACGAGAGCACGAACACCAGCAGCAGCAGGTTCTCGCGCCCGGCGATCGCCTCCTGCGCCAGCACGCCGCCGAAGCGGAAGGCCGTGTCGCCCTGGCCGAACGTCATGATGAACACCAGGCCGATGAAGACCAGCGCCGCGCCGCTGATCGAGTAGACCAGGTAGCGGCGGCCCGCCAGCGCGGACTTGGCGTCCATCTTGTGCGTGACCAGCGGCAGGGTGATCAGCGTCAGGCACTCGAAGAAGACGTAGAGCGTGAACAGATTGCCCGCCATCGTGATGAGCAGCGTCACGCCGTAGGTCATCGTGTAGAAGGTGAAGAAGGGCGTCTCGTGCTCCTCGTGGGCCATGTACTCAAACGCGTAGAGCGTGGCCAGCGGCCACAGGAACGCGATCAGGCCCATGAAGATGCTGCCCGCGCCGTCCAGGCGCAGCGTCAGCGCCAGGCTGTCCGTCATGTGCAGCAGCGTCAGCGACTCCGCCGGACGCACGATGAGCAGGCAGAGCGCCAGCACGGACGTGGCCGTCGTCACCACCTGCACGTAGATCGAGCGCCGGCGCCGGTCGTCCAGCTTCAGCAGCGGCATCACCGCGCCGCCCGCGAGCGGGAGCAGGAATGTCAAGAGCATCAATGTCATGCGTATGCCTCCTCTCTTTCGCTCACAGGACGCCGCCCGCAATGGCCTGCAGGAAGGACGTCAGCGCACCCGGGAACATGCCCAGCAGCACGCACAGCGCCGCCAGCACGAGCATCGGCACGGTCATCAGCGCCGTGGGCTCGGCCTTGGAAAGCGCCGCCAGGTCGGCATGCTCGCCGGGGAAGAAGCCGCGCGTCGAGATGGGCAGCAGGTAGCCCGCCGTGAGCAGCGCGCTCACCAGCAGCACCACCGGCCCCAGCCAGGCATAGACGATCCCGCCCATGGAGAGCGCGCCCTCGGCCAGGAACCACTTGCTCACAAAGCCGCCCGTCGGCGGAATGCCGATCAGCGCGACCGCACAAAGCGTGAAGCACCACATGACGATGGGCATCCGCTTGCCGATGCCGACGAGCTCGTCCACGCGCGTCTTGCCCGTCTTTTCGATGATCGCGCCCGCGCCCATGAACAGCGTGTTCTTGATCAGCGCGTGGCACACCACGTGCAGCAGCGCGCCCACGAAGCCGACCGGCGTGAGCGTGAACAGGCCGAAGAGCACGTAGGACACCTGGCTGACCGTCGAGTAGGCGAGGCGCTTTTTGAGCAGCGTCTCCTTGAACGCCAGCATCGAGCCCAGGAACACCGTCAGCACCGTCAGGCCCAGGAACAGCGCTTGCACCCATGTGCCGCGCAGGAAGTCCGGCCCCACCAGGAAGAACACGATGCGCAGGATGCCCAGCACGCCCGCCTTGGTGATGATGCCCGACAGCACCGCGCTGGCAGGGGAGGGCGCGACCGGGTGCGCCGTGGGCAGCCAGGCATGCAGCGGGAACATGCCCGCCTTGACGCCAAAGCCCAGCAGCGCCAGCGCCACGATGCCCAGCAGCAGCGGCTCATGGCCGGCCGCCTTCAGCGCGTCCAGCGTGCCGCCGGGCGTGAAGGACAGGCTCGTGCAGTAGAACTGCAGGAAGAAGATGCCCAGCAGCGCCAGCGACGCGCCGAACACCGAGTAGAGCAGGTACTTGACGCCGGCGGCCACAGCCTCGCGCGTCTGCGTGTGCAGCACGAGCGGCAACGAGAGCAGCGTCATCGCCTCGTAGAACATGTACAGCGTCACGAGCGTACCCGACAGCGACAGGCCCATCAGCGCCGCAAGCGTCAGCAGATAGAAGCCGTAGAAGCGCCGCTCATGCTGCTCGTGCGCCATGTACTCAAACGAGTAGAAGCCCACCATCGCCCAGACGAAGGCGATCAGCACGAGGAACAGGCGCGCGACGCCATCCGTGCGCAGCACCACGGGGATGGTATCCGTCAGATGGAACAGCGTGAGCTGCGTCTCGCCGCGCAAGAGCGTCGGCAGCGTAAGCAGCACCGTCAGCGCCAGCGCGGCGCCCGTGAACAGGTTGCGCGTGCGGCGCTCGTCAAAGGCCCTGACAAAGAGCACGAGCAGTCCGGCGGCAAGCGGCGCCGCCACGGGCAGCAGCAGCGAAAGGTCGCCTTGCATGGATTCAACACTCCTTCCTCACCGGTCAACCGAAGCACGTGAGACCCGCGGCGATCGCGTTCAGCACAGGCTGAGAGCACACGCCCAGCGCCACGTTTAGCGCGATGGCCGCGACCATCGCCACGGCGAAGGACGCGCGCGGATGGAAGCCGGCCGCCTCCGGATATTCGCGGATGGTCGGGCGGTAGATCGTGATGACCGTGCGCAGGAAGTACAGCGTGTTCAGCGCCGTGCTGATGGCCAGCACGAGCAGCACGAGCAGCATGCGCTCGCCGCCCACCTCCATCGCGGCGGAGGCAAAGCACAGCTTGGACATGAACCCGCCCATGAACGGAATGCCGACCATGGAGAACGCGCCCACCACGAATGCAATGCCCGCGATGGGGTTGCGGTACGCGCTGCCGCGCAGGTCGCGGAACAGCCGGCGCTCGCCGGAGACCTCGCACAGGCCGCTGGTGGACAGGAAGAGCATGGACTTGGCCGCCGCGTGCGCGATGATGTGGAACAGCGCCGCCACCAGGCCCGCTTCCGTGCCCAGGCCGATGCCCATGAAGATGTAGCCGATCTGCGCCACGGACGAGTAGGACACCATGCGCCGGATGTCGCGCTCGCGAATGGCCGAGACAGAGCCCATCACAATGCCGACCAGCGCAAAGATCAGCAGCACATTGTCGATGCCCGAGTCGCGGATGACGTCCAGCCCGATCACGCGGTAGATGATCTTGATGAGCAGGAAGATGTAGCCCTTGCTCACCAGGCTGGAGAGCATCGCGCTGGAGGCCGGCGTCGAGTAGCCGTAGGCGTCCGGCAGCCACGTGTGGAACGGGAACAGCGCGCTCTTGATCGCCAGGCCGATGCACATCAGCGCGATGACGACCGTCAGCGGCTGATGGTACAGGCCCGTCTGCGCGAGCATGGTCACCTGCTCGCGGATGTCCTCCATCAGCAGGTGGCCGGTCAGGTCATACAGCAGCGTCAGGCCCAGCAGGAACAGACCGCTGCCCAGCAGGTTCATGATCATGTAGCGCGTGGCCGCGAACAGCGTGCGTCCCTTGATACGCGAGGTGATCAGCGAGCAGGCCGCAATGGTCATGATTTCGACGAATACGTAGGCGGTGAACAGGTCGTTGGTGTAGACCTGCGCCAGCAGCGCCGTGAGCAGCAGCTCGCACATGATGAAGTACAGGTTCTGCTTGCCGTTCTCCACGTGCTCCTCGATCTTCGTCAGGCCGCCGAGCAGGGAGATGAGCATGATCAGCGAGAAGGCGAAGGCCGTCACGGCCTCCAGCACGCCCGCGCGGATCTCGTTGCCCCACGGCGCGGGGAAGTGGCCCATCATGAACGTGTAGCTGCCGCCGTAGGCCGTCGTAAAGCCGATCAGCGCGGCCGACATGCACAGCACGGCCGACGTGACCACGATGGCCGTGCGGCGCGCCGCCCTGGCGGGCATGATCGACGTGAAGGATGCCGACGCCAGCGAGAGCAGAATGGAAAAGAACGGTATGTTCTGCCACAGCTCCACCTTACGGTTCCTCCTTTCGCACCATCGTGGCGATCTCGTCGATGTCCAGCGAATGGTAGCGCCGGTACAGACGCACCGTCAGCGCCAGCATGAGCGCCGACACGCTGACGGACACGACGATGCCCGTGAGCACCAGACCGCTGGGGATGGGGTTGATGTAGGCCTCCACGGACTGCACGCCGTTGACCACGATGGGCGCGCCGCGGCCCTCGATGTAGCCCTTGGCCGCCAGGAACAGGTAGATGGCGCTGTCCATCATCGAAAAGCCGATGATCTTCTTGATCATGTTGCGCTGCAACAGCAGCGTCGTAAAGCCGATGCCGAACAGGATGATCGCCGCGGCCTCTTCATAGTTGGTCAGGAGGTTCGCAAACATCACATATCCCCCTTCCGGAAGAGCGTATAGAACGCGTACATCGTGCAGCACACGACCATGCCCACCGCGATGTTGAGCGGCAGGATCAGACCGGAGGAGAGGATCGCGCCGGGCGTGCCCAGCGGGATGCCGCTTTCCAGATGATTGGCGCCGGTGAAGAACGAGTAGCTCTTGGACAGCGCGTAGAATGCCAGCGCGCAGAAGGAGATGACCTTGAACGTCTTGTACGTGAAGAAGCGCTCCGTCTTCTTGAAGCCAAATGCGTTCAGATACAGGATCAGGCCCGCGCCCATCACGGCGCCGCCCGAGAAGCCGCCGCCCGGCGACAGGTGGCCGTTGAGGATGATGTAGATGCCGAACAGCAGGATCAGCGGCACCAGGATGCGCGCGGACGCCTGCAGGATGATGTCGTTCTTGGGCTCGTAGATGCGGTCGTTGGCCTCGGCGTCGAGCTTTTCCTGCGAGGCAGCGCCCTTGTTCTCCTGTGCGACGCGCAGCAGGATCAGCACGCTGCACGCGGCGATGAACAGCACGTGGCTCTCGCCCAGGGTATCGAACGCACGGTAGTCCAGGATCATACCCGTCACGATGTTGACCGCGCCGGTCTCCTGCAGACCCTTTTCGATGTAGCGCTCGGACACCTCGTTGTTGATCGGGTTCTCCTCATCGCCAAAGTGCGGCAGGTCCGAGACCGTCTCCAGCAGCACCAGGATTACCGACAGACAGATCACCACCGACAGCAGGGCGTACAGCGCGTTGATCAGCTTGCGCCCGCGCGTGCGCGACCAGTTGTGAATCCGGTCGAACATGGCCTGCTCCTTGGCCTGCGCCTCGGCGTGGCGGGCGTACATGGCGTCCTCGCGCTCGCCGATGCTCTCGCTGGAGAGCATCGGGCTTTCCGGCGCGGGCTCGGTCAGGTCGCGCTCCATCTCCTGCTCCAGGCGCGAGCCGCCGCCGCGGATCCAGCGGTCCAGGCGGCCGAAGAGGCTGTTTTCGTAATCATTCCTCAGCTTTGCCATTTTGCTTGCCTCCCTGCGCGTCCTTTTGTATGTCGATCGCGTGGATCTTCTTGAGCGTGACGAACATGAGCAGGCTGGTCACACCTGCGCCGACTGCGGCCTCGGTGATCGCCAGATCCGGCGACTGCAGCAGAATCCAGATGATCGACATGGCCAGGCTCTGGGACATGAAGATGATCAGCGAAGTGAGCAGGTTCTTGGTCAGGCTGACCGAGACGGCGCACACGAGGATGAACAGGAGCAGCAGCACGTTGAGAAATTCCATTACTTGTGCACCTCCATTTCGCGCTCGATGTGCTCGTTGGTCGTGATCTCCAGCCGGCAGACCAGATGGCTGGACACGGGGCTGGTGATCCACAGCATCAGGATGACCAGCACCAGCTTGAGCGAGGTGAACGTCGCGCCCTCGGCCACGATCAGCGAGAGCAGCACGAAAAGGATGCCCAGCGTGTCGTTCATGGCCGCGGCATGCATGCGGTTGAGGACGTAGCGGAAGCGGTACACGCCCACGACGCCGACCATCAGCACGAACAGGCCGCAGGCCATCAGCGCGGCGGACAGCGCAAAGCGCAGATACTCAAGCATCGGTCTTCGCCCCCTTTTCCGCTTCCTTCTGCTTGCGCTCCAGGTATACGCCCATGTAGACCTTTGTGAGCAACACCACGGCCAGGAAGCCGAGCATCGTGTAGATCAGCGAGATGTCGACCAGGTAGCCCTCACCCATCGCCAGGGCGAGCACGCAGATGGTGGTCGTGACGATCGTGCTGACCATGTTGACCGCCACGATCCGGTCCGCGATGCGCGGGCCGCGGATGGAACGGATGAGGCATGCGAAGAGCAAAATGCCCAACACCACGAGGGCGACGCTGAACATCGCCTGATAGCAGTTTTCCATCAACGCTTCCCCTCCATCTTCAGCAGGCGGCGCTCGAAGTCGGAGTCATCGACCCCGTCGCCGAGCGTCTTGTCCAGGGCGTGCACGATAAACCGGTCGCCCTCTACCAGCACGGTGATCGTGCCGGGCGTGAGCGTGATGGAGTCGGCCAGCACCGCGCGCGCGGGGTCGGTCTGAAGCTTGGTATGGAACTCGATCAGCTCCGGCTCCACCTCATACTGAGGCGAGAGGATCAGGCGCATGACGTGGATGTTGGCCTTGAAAATCTCCACCAGGAGCGTCCACAGATACGCGAGCGCACGCGGCAGGCGCTGCAGCGCGTGCAGGTCCTGAGCGGGCCCGTACCCCATGAACTTCCAGGCGAACAGGTACAGCGCGGCGCAAAGAAAAAGCCCCAGCAGGGCAATTTCGGTGGTCCACTGTCCGTTAAAGATCACCCACATCATAAAGAACACAACGAACATGACGACGCCTCCTTTATGATTGTCGAAGTTATTGTACCGCCGGCATGCAGCCTCGTCAAGCACATAAAGAAAAATAAACAAGGGGAGATTTGGAAGGAACAGATCTGCCCCTTATAAATTCGAAGAAAAGGATGCGCTCAGGGGCGGGCATAGCGCGCCGGCCCCTGGGCGTACAGGTCGTTGCCCTGGCTGTCCACCGCTACGATCAGCGGCAGATCCTCCACCGTCAGTTCGCGGATGGCCTCTGTGCCCAGGTCCTCGAACGCCAGCACGCGCGCCCCCTTGACACAGCGGGCGATCAGCGCGCCCGCGCCGCCCGTGGCCGCAAAGTACACCGCGCCGTTTTCTTGGATCGACTCCACGACTGCCGGCTTGCGAAAGCCCTTGCCGATCATCGCGGCCAGGCCCAAACCCAGCAGACGCGGGGCATAGGCGTCCATGCGGCCGCTGGTCGTCGGCCCGCACGAGCCGATCACGTCGCCGGGCAGCGGCGGGCATGGACCCACGTAGTAAATCGCCTGGTCCCGCAGGGAGACGGGCAGCGGCTGCCCTGCGTCCAGCAGCGCGCACAGGCGCTTGTGCGCTGCGTCGCGCCCGGTGAGCACCGTGCCCGAGAGCAGCACGCTGTCGCCCGCGCGCAGCCGGGCAAGCGCCTCACGGTCAAACGGGGCGGTGATGCGAATGGACATGCGAATCTCTCCTTTCATCCGTCACAGTACGGCGCGCTTGTGGCGCGCGGCATGGCACTGCATGTTGACCGCCACAGGCAGGCCAGCCAGGTGTGTGGGCGCCTTGGCCGCATGCACGGCCAGCGCCGTCACGTCGCCGCCCAACCCCTGCGGGCCGATGCCCAGGCGGTTGATGCGCTCGAGGAGTTCCCGCTCGATCTGCGCAAGCTCCGGATCCGGCGAGGGCGCGCCCGCATCGCGCAGCAGCTGGCGCTTGGCCAGCAACATGCAGCCCTCGGCCGTGCTGCCGATGCCCACGCCCACCACCACGGGCGGGCACGGATTGGCGCCGGCCAGGCGTACCGTCTCCACGACGAAGTCCAGCACGCCCTCCAGGCCCTGCGAGGGCGTGAGCATGCCCAGCCGGCTCATGTTCTCACTGCCAAAGCCCTTGGGCGCGACGGCGATCTCCACCTGCTCACCGGGCACGATGCGCGTGTAGAGCACGGCGGGCGTGTTGTCGCCGGTGTTCTTGCGCGTCAGCGGGTCGAGCACGGAGTTGCGAAAGCATCCGTCCCGATAGGCGCGGCGCACGGCGCTGTCCACCGCCTGCGTCAGGTCGCCGCCCGCCAGATGCACGTCCTGGCCTACGTCCATGAACACCACGGCCATGCCCGTATCCTGGCAGATGGGCATGTGGCGCGCGCAGGCGAGACGGTCGTTCTCGATGAGCTGGCGCAGAATCTCGCGCCCGAAGGGCGAGCGCTCGCGCGCAAGGCCCTGCTCCAGCAGCGTCAACACATCCTCGCCGATCTCGCAGCAGGCGCTGCGGCACAGGGCGTATACGGTCTCTTCGATGCGGCCGATGTCGATTTCCCGCATGGCAATCCCCTCTCCGATGAATGGTCTGTCGTCTTGCGACGCCTCCATGATACCGCATGCGTGCGCGCGAATCAACATCGTATTTTATGGACGTCCCATACGACTTTTTGAACAATACCCCTCGCATTTTCCCGCAGGTTGCGTGTATAATAACAGATGGGCTCCCATGCCGGGAGATATTTTAAGGAGGCAACAGCATGAAGACGGGGCTTGTGCTTGAAGGCGGCGGCATGCGCGGCGTGTACACCAGCGGCGTGCTGGACGCGATGATGGACGCCGGCCTTCGCGTGGACTATGTGATCGGCGTTTCGGCAGGCGCGAACAACGGCGTGTCGTTCGTATCCGGCCAGCGGGGGCGCTCCATCCGCATCAACCTGAATTACATCGGAGACAGCCGCTATCTGAGCGTGCACAACCTCGTGCGCGAGCGATCGCTGTTCGGCATGAAATTCCTGTTCGAGGACATCGCCAACCGGCTGGATCCATTCGACTATGAGGCGTTCCTGGCCTCGCCGGTGGAGTTTGTCGCGGGCGTGACGGATGTGAAGACCGGTCGGTCCGTCTACTTCAACAAGTCGTACATGAATCACGACTCGACCGTGCTGCGCGCGTCCTCGTCCATCCCGATGTTCTCACCGGCGGTGCGCTTCCTGGGCGGCGTGTACCTCGACGGGGGCACGACCGATCCCATCCCGTTTGACAGGGCCATGGCGGACGGATGCGAGCGCTTCATCGCCGTGCTCACGCGCGACCGCGGCTACGAGAAGAAGCCCGAGCCCCTGCGCGGGGCGTACAGGCGGATGCTTGCCTCCACGCCGGCCATGATCGACGCGCTCGACCGGCGCAGCGAGGTCTACAACGACCAGCGCAGGCGGCTGTTTGAGCTGGAGGCGGTCGGCACGGCGCTGGTGGTGGCGCCGTCGACCCCGCTTGCGCTGGACCGCTTTGAGAAGGACAAGGACAAATTGCGGGCCGCCTATGAGGAAGGGGTGCTCGACGCACGCCGCCTGATGCAGAGCCGGCGCGAAACGCTGCGGGATTGGGGCATGCTCGCATAAGGGGGACGAACATGGAACTGAACGCGAAGAACATCAAGAAGATCCTGCTGCTCTCGACGTTTGCCATCGTGCTGTTCTGGGCGGTGCAGAACCTGTCGCAGGTGATTGCCGCAGGCCGCTATGTGCTGAACCTGGCCTCGCCGTTTCTGATCGGCTTGGCCGTTGCGTTTGTGCTCAGCGTGCCCATCGAACTGATCGAACGCGCGTTTACGCGTCCGCGTAAAAATGGCAAGCCTCTGTGCAGGCCGGGTACGCGCTGGCTGCGCCCGGTGAGCCTGCTGCTCTCCGGCGCGTTTGTCGTTGCGCTGATCGGCTTTGTGCTGCTGATGGTCATCCCGCAGCTGATCGACACCGTGCGCCTGCTGGCCGACGCGATCATCGCCTACCTGCCCAAGACGCAGGAGTGGTTCAACCAGCTGGACTTGTACTTGGCGGACTATCCCGAGTATCAGGAGATGGTGCGCGACCTCGTTCCCAGCTGGCAGAACATCGTCAACACCGTCGCCTCCTGGCTGACGGGCCTGGCCGGCACGGCGCTGAGCTCCTCCGTGGGCGCGGCGACGACGATCTTCAACGGCGTGTTCGACACGTTCCTGACGATCGTATTCGCGATCTACGTATCGGTGCAGAAGGAGCGGCTGGCGCGCCAGTGCAAGCAGTTGCTGTATGCGTTCCTGCCCGAACGCTGGGTGGACAGGACGATCGAGGTGGCCCGCCTGACGCACGACACGTTCTTTAGCTTCGTGACCGTGCAGTGCACGGAGGCGACGATCCTGGGCGCGCTGTGCTTCATCGGCATGACGATTTTCCGCTTCCCGCACGCGCTGCCCATCACCGTGATGCTGTGGATCACCGCGCTCATCCCGATCTTCGGCGCGCTGATCTCCACGATCCTGGGCGCGTTCCTGATCTTGGTGATCAATCCGATCCAGGCGCTTTGGTTCGTGCTGTTCATCATCGTGCTCCAGCAGATCGAGAGCAACCTGATCTACCCGCGCGTGGTCTCGGCTTCGCCCATCGGTCTGCCGGCCATCTGGGTGCTGCTGGCGGTGACGGTCGGCGGCAGCTTGATGGGCGTGCTGGGCATGCTGGTGGCGGTGCCCACGACGTCCGTCGTCTATACGCTGGTCAAGCGGTCTATGCACGCGCGGCTGGAGCAGCGGCATATCGATGCGGCGAAGATCTGGCGGGGGCGAAGCAGCGCGGAACGCGTGCAGCCAAACAGGGGAGGAAAGCGGAAATGAACGGAATCAAACTGGGCGTGATTGGCGCGATGGAACTGGAAGTGGAGGCGCTGCGCGCGGCGCTCGTAGGTGCGCGCAGCACGCAGCGCGCGTCGATGACGTTTTATGAGGGGGCACTGCGCGGCCTGCCGTGCGTGGTGGTGCGCTGCGGCATCGGCAAGGTGAACGCCGCGCTGTGCGTGCAGTTGCTGCGCGATCTGTTTGGCGTGACGCATGTGCTCAACACGGGCGTGGCGGGTTCGTTGTCTGCGCAGCTGGACATTGGCGACATCGTCGTGTCGTCGGACGCGGCGTATCACGACGTGGACGTGACGGCGCTGGGCTATCCGGCCGGACAGATGCCGGGCATGCCCGCGGTATTCCCCGCGGACGCGGATCTGATCGCCCGGGCGCAGGCCGCCTGCGCGGCCGTCGCGGCGGACGTGCATGCACAGACGGGCCGCGTGGTGAGCGGCGACCAGTTCGTCGCGCAGGGCGCGCGCAAGGACGTGCTCGCGCGGGAGTTTGGCGGCCTGTGTACGGAGATGGAGGGCGCGGCTGTGGCGCACGCGGCGTCGGTGAACGGGCTACCCTTCGTCATCCTGCGCGCGATCTCGGACAAGGCCGACGACAGCGCGCACATGGACTATCCGACGTTCGAGCGCGCGGCGGCCGCGCGCTGCGCAGCCATCGTCGAGGAGATGGCCGCGCGCATGGCATGACAGACAGCGGGGGCGGCATGGCCAAAGCCATGCCGCCCCCTTGTGCTTCTCAGAGCCGCCGCTCCATCCACGCGGCGATGTCCGCATAGACCGTCTCGCGGTCCGGCTCGTTGAGAACTTCGTGCCGGTCCTCGGGGTACAGGCGCAGGGTGACGTCCCGCATGCCCATGCGCCGGTAGTCCTCGTACAGGCGCGTCACGCCCTTGCCCATGTCGCCCAGCGGGTCGCATTCGCCGGAGGCGAGCAGCAGCGGCAGCGAGCGCGGCATCGCCGCCAGGCGGCGCGCGTCGCTCAGGTGCAGCATGCCTGTGAACAGGTCGCGATAGGCGCTGACCGTGAAGACAAACGAGCACAGAGGGTCGGCACAATAGCGATCGACGACCTGCTCGTCCCGGCTGATGAAGTCGTTTTGGGTGCGTGCGGGTTCAAACGACCGGTTCAGCCCGCCCAGCGCCAGCTGGTTGACCAGTGCGCTGCGGTAGCGCGGGCCGCGCGTGCGCATGAGCAGCGAGGCAAGCGCCCGCCCTGCCAGCGCGGCCGCGCGCGGCTGATGGCCCGTGCCGACGATGACGGCGCCTGAAAGGCCCTGCGCGTGCAACTGGATATAGTTGCGCACGACAAACGAGCCCATGGAGTGGCCCAGCACGAACACGGGCACGCCCGGGTGCTGCGCCTGGATGCGCTCGCGGTGGCGGTGCACGTCCTCTATGAGGCAGTCAAAGCCGTCGCGCTCGGCAAAGTAGCCAAGGTCCTGCGCCGAGGCGGCGCTGAGGCCGTGGCCGAGATGATCGTGCCCGCTGACCACAAACCCGCGCGCGGCCAGCGCACGCGCGAAGCCGTCGTAGCGGTCGACATATTCGACCATGCCGTGCGCGAGAATCAGCGCGGCGCGCACGGGGGATTCATCCGGGACCGGCGCCCACGTGACGGCGTGCAATTGCGTCCTGCCGTCGGAAGAAGGGAGCCTCCATTCAGCCTTGGTCGCCATAGGCGACCCTCCTTTCGTGTTTAAGTGTCCTTGGCAAACCGCTCGATCTGGGCGATAACCTGCGACGTGCCGTCGGCATCCGGCAGCGCGCGCATGGCGTCTGCGAGTGCGCCGCGGGCCTGCCACAGCGCGTCCAGCGCGCGCTCCAGGCTCTGCGGGTTGAGGTCCTCCTGCATCAGCACGTGCGCCAGGCCGCGCGACTGGAGCGAACGCGCGTTGAGGATCTGGTCGCCGCGGCTGGCGGAGGCGGGGTAGGGTACGAGCAGCGCCGGCTTTTGCAGCGCCAAGATCTCCGAGAGCGTGTTGGAGCCCGCGCGAGAGAGCAGCAGGTCCGCGCAGGCGAAGGCGTCGGGCAGCTCCTCCTGCAGGTATTCAAACTGGCGGTAGCCCGCCGTGCCCTCCAGCGAGGGGTCGAGATTGCCGCGCCCGCACACGTGCAGCACGTCGTAGCGCACGAGCAGCTGCGCCAGCGCCTCGCGCAGCACCCTGTTGACGCTCTGCGCGCCCAGGCTGCCGCCGATCATCATCAGCACGGGCTTGGAGCCGTCAAAGCCGCACAGCGCCAGCCCGCGGGCGCGGTCGCCTGCGAACAGCTCCGGCCGCAGCGGCGTGCCGGTGCACACGCCCTTGCGCCCCATGGCCCTGGCCGCCTCGGGGAACGTGGTCAGTACCGCGCTGGCAAAGGGGGCGGAGAGCTTGTTGGCCAGTCCAGGCGTGATGTCGCTCTCGTGCACGAGCACGGGGATGCGGTGCAGCGCCGCGCCATAGACGACCGGCACGCTGACAAAGCCGCCCTTGGCAAACACCACGGCCGGCCGCAGCCGGCCCAGCAGCGACTGCGCCTGAAACGCGCCCGCCACCACGCGGAAGGGGTCGGTGAAATTCTTGAGGTCGAAGTAGCGGCGCAGCTTGCCGCTCTGGATCGCGTGATAGGTCACGCCGGGCAGCGGCTCCACGAGCGAGCGCTCGATGCCTGTGCGCGTGCCGATGTAGTGGACGTCCCATCCGTCCCGCTGCAATCGGGGGATGAGCGCCAGATTGGGCGTCACGTGG
This sequence comes from Candidatus Onthenecus intestinigallinarum, assembly GCA_018713325.1. Classification (GTDB taxonomy): domain Bacteria; phylum Bacillota; class Clostridia; order Christensenellales; family Aristaeellaceae; genus Beduinella; species Beduinella intestinigallinarum. The sequence continues at coordinate 85,437 of DVFJ01000009.1, forward strand.
CCGGCAGTACCGCCGCCGGTGAGCACGATGCGTTTCAAGGGAAAGCCCTCCTTCACGGCGCGGCGGGCCGCGCGCATGTCATAGCACCCTTATTATACCATGCCCGCGGGCAAGGTTGCCGGGTTTTTTGAAAAAAAACAGCGCCCCCGATTGCGCCCTTCGTGCAGGCGGAACAAGGGAATTGCAAAAAAAGGGGAGGGTTGCAAGAATGTGTCGATTTGCGCGGGAAACCCATTTTCAAAGCATGGAAGATGCGCTATAATAGATTGGGTATGGTACCAAAAGGACTGATCGCGCCGTGCTTTTCGGCGCCGAGAGGAAGGAATACCGGCATGACAGAATCCCTGCGCGACGTCGCAACCGAACGCTTCCCCACCCGCCCGATTGCGCCGCTTGGCATCATCGCCATGCGCGGCACTGAGCACATGGGCGCCGTCGTGAACGATTACCTGATGCGCTGGCAGCACGCGGATGATGAGAGCGAATGGCTGCACAGCTTCCCCGGCTACGAAGACAACGGCTTCCTGATCGACGCGCACTGCCCGCGCTTCGGCACGGGCGAGGGCAAGGGCATGCTCAGGAGCAGCGTGCGCGGCTATGACCTGTACATCCTGTTGGACATGGGCGCCTACAACTGTACGTATAAGATGTACGGTCGCGAGGTGCCCATGACGCCCGACGAGCACTACGCCGACCTCAAGCGCATCATCGCCGCGGCCGGCGGCAAGGCCAAGCGCATCACCGTCATCATGCCGATGCTCTACGAGGCCCGCCAGCACCGTCGCGTCTCCCGCGAGTCCATGGACTGCGCGCTGATGCTCCAAGAGCTCACGCGCATGGGCGTGGAGAACATCATCACCTTCGACGCGCACGACCCGCGCGTGCAAAACGCCATCCCCCTCTCCGGATTTGAGAACTTCATGCCCACCTACCAGATGCTCAAGGCGCTGCTGCGCAGCGAAAAGGACCTGCAGCTGGACAAGGACCACATGATCGTCATCTCCCCGGACGAGGGCGCCATCCAGCGCAACATCTACTATGCCTCCGCCCTGGGCCTGAACCTGGGCATGTTCTACAAGCGCCGCGACTACACCCGCGTCGTCGACGGCCGCAACCCCATCATCGCCCACGAGTACCTGGGCGAGTCCGTCGAGGGCAAGGACGTCTTCGTCGCCGACGACATCATCTCCAGCGGCGAGTCCGTGCTTGACCTGGCCCGCGAGCTCAAGGCCCGCAAGGCCCGCCGCATCTATGCCGCCGGCACCTTCGCGCTCTTTACCAACGGCCTGGACGCCTTCCACAAGGCCTACGCCGACGGCATCATCACCAAGATCATCGCCACCAACCTCACCTACCGCACGCCCGAGCTGCTCGCAGCTCCCTGGTTTGCGGAGGCCGATATGTCCAAGTACATCGCCTACATCATCGCCACCCTCAACCACGACCGCACGCTCTCCGGCCTGCTCAATCCCTGGAACCGCATCAAGGCGCTGCTCGAGCGCTACCGCAACGAGCAGGCGCAGAGCGGCATCCGCCTGGTCTGAGCCCGATCCCCGCTCCGGCGGGGATTTTTTTAATTATGATATACATTGACAGACGATGTATTGCTTGATATAATGTATCTCGGAGGTGATCGCATGGCGTTGACGGCGGACATCCTGCGCGGATATACGGACTCGATTCTGCTGTGTCAGCTCTCGCAGGGCGACAGCTATGGATACCGGATCAACAAGCGCGTGTCGTCGCTCAGCGGCGGGGCGTTCGAGCTCAAGGAGGCGACGCTCTACACGGCGTTTCGCCGGCTGGAGACGGCGGGGCTCATCCGCTCCTACTGGGGCGACGAGCACAGCGGCGCCAGGCGGCGCTACTACGCGCTGACGCAGGCGGGGCGGGAGCGGCTGGAGCGCGACCGCGCCCAGTGGCGTGAGACGCGGACGCTGCTGGACAGACTGCTGGAGGACGGGACGGACGAAACGGAGGGGTGGAGATGAACGCGAGCGTCAAGCGAATCGTAGAGATCGTCTTTCAGGACGTGAAGCTCACGGACGAGGTGCGGGCCCTGCGCGAGGAGGTCATGAACAACTGCCAGGAGCGCTACGAGGACCAGCGCGCCCAGGGCAGGGACGAGGACGAGGCCATCGACGCGGTGGTGGAGAGCCTGCGGGGCATGGAGGAGGTGCTCGCCGCCTATCCGCGCGCACAGGCAGGCGCGGAGGAGCCCGAGGAACCGGAGGAGCCCGAGGAACCGGAGGAGCCCGAGGAAGCAGAAGAGGCGGAGGAGGAGACGCAGGCCGAGCTGCGATTTGACCTGGAGGGCGTTTCGCACCTGCGCGTGAACCTTCGCCATGAGGATGTGCAGCTCGTCGCGGGCGAGGCGGACGTCGCCGTCGTGCGCCTGATGGGCGGCGGCATGGAGGCGCGCCGGCAGGGCGACGCGCTGGTCGTGCGCAGCAGGGAGGATGCGGCGGAGCGCGGCGGCCTGGGCTGGCTGTCGCGCCTGTTTGGCGGCCCGGGCGGCTGCGCGGCTCGCGTGGAACTGCCGGCGGATGCGGGCATCTGCGTCTTTGCCGGGACACAGAGCGGCGACGTGTCGGTGCAGGGGCTGTCGCTGCGGGAGCTCGAGGTGCAGACCGTGAGCGGCGATGTGAACCTGACGGCGGGCTGCACGCGGGCGCGCATCAAGACGGGCAGCGGCGACATCAACGCCGAGATGAACGCGGACGAGGCGTCGTTCCAGACGATGAGCGGCGACATGCGGCTGGAGGGCGCGTGCGACGGGATCGAGACGACGACCGTCAGCGGCGACATCCGCCTGCGGGGCACGTTTCAACATGCGGCCCTGGTCTCGGTCAGCGGCGACGCGACGCTGGAGGCGGACGCGCGGATCAAGAAGGTGTTCGCCAAGAACGTCAACGGCGACGTGCGCATCCGCCTGAGCGGCGTGCGGGGCGTGTGCGCCAGGCTGAAGACGCTCAGCGGCGATGCGCGCTGCCGCCTGCCCGAGAGCGGGGACGCGGCCGTCCGGATCGACGCACAGACCGTCTCGGGCGACATCACCGTCGAGTAGGCAGCGGCGGCAGGCGAAGCAGCGGCCGTGCAAACAGCAGCAGCGCGGCGGGCAGCACCGCGCAGGCGCACAGGGCCGCGCCCAGCGAAGGCAGGCGCGTGAGCCCGAGCGCGAGCAGACTGCCCAGCGCTCGCGCCGCGGCGTACGTGAAGACGTAGAGCAACATCTGCCCCGAGGCCGCCTGCTCCTGCGGGACGGACAGGCTTACGTACTGCGCCATCGCAAACGCGCACACGATGACGCCATCCACGCACAGCGCCTGCGCGGCAATGGCCGCGGCGGGCGAACGCGAGAGCCCCGTCAGCAGCAGGCGCAGCGCCATGCCCGCGGCGCTCAGCAGCAGCAGGCGCGGCGCGCCCAGGCGGCGCAGCAGCCGGTCGGCGAAGAGCAGAAACGGGATCTCCGACAGCGTGCCCACCAGCGCGCCCAGACCGACGTCGGCGCGCGTGCCGTGCAGCGACTGCGTCATGAACAGCCCGTACAGCGCATAGAAGACGCCCTGCGCCGCCTGCAGGCACAGCGCGAAGAGCAGCAGCGTCCGCAGTTCCCGCCTGCGCAGCAGGGAGAGGAACGGCGGGCGTTTTTTTGCGCCGCCGGGGGTTTGCGCGGCGCGCGAGGCGAGCAGCAGGCTGCACGCGCCGCCCAGCGCGTACAGCGCGCACACCGACGGCACAAAGCGCTCGATGCCCCTATCCAGAAACGCGCCCAGCAGCAGGCTGCCCAGCGCATAGGAGACCGTGCCCGCCATGCGCAGCCGTCCAAAGCCCAGCCCCGCCGCGTGCAGGCGCGAGAGCGCCAGCGCCTCGCCCAGCGGCGACACGCACGTGGAAAAGCAGGAGAACAGCGCCGTCGCGCACAGCAGCGGCCAGAATCCGCGCGCGGGGAGGAAGCACAGGCTCGACAGCGCGCACAGCCCGTAGACTGCGCACAGCGCCAGCGCCCGGCGGCGCGCCCGGTCGGCCAGCGCGCCCGTGACGGGCAGCGCAAACAGCGCCACCAGCGGCCCCGCCGCCATCAGCAGGCTCACCTGCCCGGCGTCCATGCCCCGCGCCGCATAGAAGAGCGTCACGAAGCCGTTGAACGCGCTGGAGGCCGCGTACTCCGCCGCATAGTATCCCGCAATCCGTCCCCTCAGGCCGCCTTGCGCCACGTCCATCCTCCTTCGCAGGTTCACATCTCCTCCCTAAAGTTCCCTGAAACGACCGCGCGCATGCAGTGGAAAATTCCGCGGTTTCTGTCTATGTTCCCCTTGAATATCCGCGCGCATGCTGGTATAATGGGCTTTGCTTCGGGCATTGGAAACACAAGATGTTGTGTCTATAAATTCTTTGGAGCACAAATTATGCCCAAGTGGTGGATATACGGGAAGGGGAGAGCGTGCGATGACGGATACGATCAAAAAGCGCGACGGGCGGCAGGTGCCCTTCGACGAGACGAAAATCGAGGAGGCCATCCTCAAAGCCTTCAAGGCCACGGGCAGCGCCAAGGGCCACGAGACGGCGCAGGAGCTGACGCGCCAGGTCGTGGAGGCGCTCGACCGGGATGAGGACATCGGCGTGCCCACCGTGGAGGACGTGCAGGACATGGTCGAGAAGAAGCTCATCGAAAACGGCTATGTGCGCACGGCCAAGGCGTATATCCTCTATCGCGCGGAGCGCAGCCGGGCGCGGGAGATGAACACGCGCCTGATGAAGATCTTCGAGGACATCACGTTCAAGGACGCGGCCGACTCGGACATCAAGCGCGAGAACGCCAACGTCAACGGCGATACCGCCATGGGCACGATGCTCAAGTACGGCTCCGAGGGCGCCAAGATGTTCTACGACATGTACGTGCTCAACCCCGAGCACTCCAAGGCGCACCGCGAGGGCGACATCCACATCCACGACCTGGACTTCCTGACGCTGACGACCACCTGCACGCAGATCGACATCCTGGAGCTGTTCAAGGGCGGCTTCTCCACGGGCCACGGCGTGCTGCGCGAGCCGCAGGACATCCAGAGTTACTCTGCGCTGGCCTGCATCGCGATCCAGTCCAACCAGAACGACCAGCACGGCGGCCAGTCGATCGTCAACTTCGACTACGGCATGGCCCCGGGCGTGGCCAAGACGTTCGTCAAGACGTACCGCTCGCGCCTGGCCGGCGCGCTGGAGCTGCTGGCCGACGACGCGCACGCGGACGACACGGCGCGCGCGCTGCTCGACACGCTTTCGCGCCAGGGCCTGACGCCCACGCTGGAGCGCACGCAGGCGTACGACGAGGCCGAGCATGCGCTGCTGCTGGAGCGGACCGACGAGCAGACCGCCCGGCGTATCGCGGACTTTGCGCAGCGCCGCGCCTTTGCCGATACGGACAAGCGCACCTTCCAGGCGATGGAGGCGTTCATCCACAACCTGAACACGATGCACTCGCGCGCGGGCGCGCAGACGCCGTTCTCCTCGATCAACTACGGCATGGACACCTCGCCCGAGGCGCGCATGGCGATCCGCAATCTCCTGCTGGCTACGGAGGCGGGCCTGGGCGGCGGCGAGACGCCGATCTTCCCGATCCAGATCTTCCGCGTCAAGGAGGGCGTCAACTACAACCCCGGCGATCCCAACTACGACCTGTTCCGCCTGGCCATCCGCACCAGCGCCAAGCGGCTGTTCCCGAACTTCTCGTTCGTCGACGCGCCGTTCAACCTCAAGTACTACAAGCCCGGCCATCCCGAGACGGAGATCGCCTACATGGGCTGCCGCACGCGCGTCATCGGCAACGTCTACGACCCCGAGCGCGAGATCTGCAACCGCCGCGGCAACCTGTCGTTTACGTCGATCAACCTGCCGCGCCTGGCCATCGAGACCCACGGCGACGTGGAGCGCTTCTTCCAGCTGCTCGATGAGCGCATGAATCTGGTGATCGATCAGCTTAATGAGCGCTTCGAGATCCAGGCGCGCAAGCGCGTGAAGAACTTCCCGTTCCTGATGGGCGAGCACGTGTGGCTGGACAGCGAAAAGCTGGGCTGGGAGGACGAGGTGCGCGAGGTGCTCAAGCACGGCACGCTGTCCGTGGGCTTCATCGGCCTGGCCGAGACGCTCAAGGCGCTCATCGGCAAGCACCACGGCGAGAGCATGGCCGCGCAGAACCTGGGCCTGGAGATCATCGGGCACATGCGCCGGCGCATGGATGAGGAGAGCCGCAGGACCGGCATGAACTACACCCTGCTCGCCACGCCCGCCGAAGGCCTGTCCGGCCGCTTCCTGCGGCTGGACCGCGCGCGCTACGGGGTGATCCCCGGCATCACCGACCGCGAATACTACACCAACAGCTTCCACATCCCGGTGTACCATCCGATTGGCGCGTTTGACAAGATCCGCCTGGAGGCGCCCTATCACGAATTGACCAACGCCGGGCACATCAGCTACGTGGAGATGGACGGCGACCCGCTGCAGAACCTGGACGCCTTCGAGGCCGTCGTGCGCTGCATGCACGACGCGGGCATCGGCTACGGCTCGATCAACCACCCGGTCGACCGCGACCCGGTCTGCGGCTACAACGGCATCATCGGCGACACCTGCCCCCACTGCGGCCGCGCGGAGGAGGAGGTCCACTTCGAGCGCATCCGCCGCATCACGGGCTATCTGGTGGGCACGATGGACCGCTTCAACGACGCCAAGCGCGCCGAGGTCGGCGACCGCGTCAAGCACGGCGTCTGAGGCGGGGAGGGATGCTTTGTGAACATCCGCATCGCGGGTACCGTCGGCGATTCGATCGTCGACGGCCCGGGCCTGCGCCTGACCGTCTTCACCCAGGGCTGCCCGCACCACTGCCCGGGCTGTCACAACCCCGAGACGCACGACCCGGCGGGCGGGCACGACGCGGACACCGGCGAGATCCTCGCCGCCCTGGCGCGCAACCCGCTGGCCAGCGGCGTCACGCTCAGCGGCGGCGAGCCCTTCTGCCAGCCGGCCGCCTGCCTGGACATCGCGCGCGGCGCGCACGCGCTGGGCAAGAACGTATGGACGTACACCGGCTACACGCTGGAGCGCCTGCTTTCCGAGGGCGATCCGGACCGGCTGGCCCTGCTGCGGGAGACGGACGTGCTCGTGGATGGGCCGTTTGTACAGGCGGAAAAGTCGCTGGAGCTGCGCTTTTGCGGCAGCCGCAACCAGCGCCTGATCGACGTGAAGCGCAGCCTCGCGTCGGGCGGCGCAGTGCTGTGGGGGCCGCCTGTGTGGTGAAATGCGGCTGCCGGCGAAAATGCGCAAAAAAAGGACGTAATGTAGGAAGGAATCGGTTGACAGGACTTTTTTGCGACCGTATAATATAGGCATGGGGTATGCGGGACCGTATACCTCTATCGAGTTGCGTATCCTGGACTTACATAAGGAGGTAATTCCAATGGCCACGAAAATGACCGTCGACGGCAATACCGCCGTCAGCCATGTCGCGTATGCGTTCAGCGACGTGGCGGCGATCTACCCGATCACCCCGTCTTCCCCGATGGCGGAAGTTGCGGACGAGTGGGCGGCGCATGATCGCAAAAACCTGTTCGGACAGACCGTCCATGTGACGGAGATGCAGTCCGAGGCGGGCGCCGCGGGCGCCGTTCACGGCTCTCTGGCCGCCGGCGCGCTGACGACGACGTTCACCGCATCCCAGGGCCTGCTGCTCATGATCCCGAACATGTACAAGATCTCCGGCGAGCTGCTGCCCACCGTGTTCCACGTGAGCGCGCGCGCGCTGGCGTATCATGCGCTGTCGATCTTCGGCGACCACAGCGACGTCATGAGCTGCCGCCAGACCGGCTTTGCGATGCTGGCCTCCAACTCCGTTCAGGAAGCGATGGACATGGCGCTGGTCGCGCATGTGGCCACGCTGAAGTCCTCCGTGCCGTTCCTGCACTTCTTCGACGGCTTCCGCACCTCTCACGAGATCCAGAAGATCGACGGCATCGACTATGACGAGATGGCCAAGATCATGCCGTGGGACAAGGTCGAGGAGTTCCGCGCCCGCGCGCTGAATCCGGAGCATCCGCATCAGGGCGGCACCGCGCAGAACCCGGACATCTACTTCCAGGGCCGTGAGGCGGGCAACAAGTACTACAACGCCACGCCCGCCATCGTCGAGGAAGTCATGAAGCAGGTCGGCGAGCTGACCGGCCGTCACTACAACCTGTTCGACTACGTGGGCGCGCCCGACGCCGAGTATGTGCTCGTCGCGATGGGCTCTGGCTGCGACGTGGCGGATGAGGCGATCGCCAAGCTCGTGTCCATGGGCCAGAAGGTCGGCCTGATCAAGGTCCACCTGTACCGCCCGTTCTCCATCGAGCACTTCGTCAAGGCGATCCCGGCGACCTGCAAGAAGATCGCCGTGCTCGACCGCACGAAGGAATCCGGCTCCCTGGGCGAGCCGCTCTACCTGGACGTGTGCGCCGCGCTGGCCGAGGCCGGCCGCAAGGACATCCAGGTCGTCGGCGGCCGCTATGGCCTGGGCTCCAAGGAGTTCACGCCGACCCACGTCAAGGCCGTGTTTGACAACCTGGCGGGCGAGTGCAAGAACCACTTCACCGTCGGCATCGTCGACGACGTGACGAACACCTCCCTGCCCGTGGGCGAGCAGTTCAACGCGGCTCCGGAAGGCGCCATCTGCTGCAAGTTCTACGGCCTGGGCTCCGACGGCACCGTCGGCGCGAACAAGAACTCCATCAAGATCATCGGCGACCACACCGACATGTATGCGCAGGCGTACTTCGCATACGACTCCAAGAAGTCCGGCGGCCTGACGGTTTCGCACCTGCGCTTTGGCAAGAAGCCGATTCAGTCGCCCTACCTGATCGACGCCGCGGACTTCACCGCCTGCCACAACCCGTCCTACGTCACCAAGTACGACATGCTCTCCACCCTCAAGGATGGCGGCACGTTCCTGCTGAACTGTCCGTGGTCCGCTGAGGAGCTGGATGCCGAGCTGCCCGCCTCCATGAAGCAGGCGCTGGCCAAGAAGCACATCAAGCTCTACACGATCGACGCGATCGACCTGGCCGCCAAGGTCGGCATGGGCAACCGCATCAACACGATCATGCAGGCCGCGTTCTTCAAGCTGGCCGACGTCATCCCCTATGAGGACGCCGACCGCTACATGAAGGAGTACGCCAAGAAGACCTACGGCAAGAAGGGCGACGCGATCGTCCAGAAGAACTGGGACGCCATCGACATCGCCATCTCCGGCCTGAAGGAGGTCAAGGTGCCCGCCGAGTGGGCCAACGCCACGACCGGCGCCGAGGCGATCAAGGTCAAGGCGACGAAGCACTTCGACGAGGTCATCGCGCCCATCCTTGCGCAGGAGGGCGATAAGCTGCCCGTCTCCGCGTTCAACCCGTCCGGCATCGTGCCCACCGGTACGACCAAGTACGAGAAGCGCGGCATCGCCGTGAAGGTTCCCAAGTGGAACATCGACAAGTGCATCCAGTGCAACCAGTGCTCGCTGGTCTGCCCGCACGCCTGCATCCGTCCGTACCTGGTGGACGAGACGGCCGAGCGTCCCGAGTCCTTCGCCGCCAAGAAGGCGATCGGCAAGGAGTTCGCCGGCAAGCTCTTCCGCATCCAGGTCTCGCCGATGGACTGCACCGGCTGCGGCAACTGCGTGGACATCTGCCCCGCCAAGGAAAAGGCGCTGACCATGGAGCCGCTGCACACCCAGACCGCGGAGGAGGCGAACTGGGAGTTCGCCCAGACGCTGCCTGAGGTCGATCCCGCCACGGTCAACAAGAAGACCGTCAAGGGCAGCCAGTTCCTCAAGCCGCTGTTCGAGTTCTCCGGCGCGTGCGCCGGCTGCGGCGAGACGCCGTACGTCAAGCTGGTCACCCAGCTGTTCGGCGACCGCATGCTGATCGCCAACGCGACGGGCTGCTCCTCCATCTACGGCGGCAGCGCCCCGACCTGCCCCTACACCGTCAACGACAAGGGCCAGGGCCCGGCCTGGGCGAACAGCCTCTTCGAGGACAACGCCGAGTTCGGCTTTGGCATGAACCTGGCCACCAACCAGCGCCGCGCGAAGCTGGCGGATACCGTCCGCAAGCTGATCGCCGTGGAGTGGTGCGCCGCCGACATCAAGGAGGCGGGCGCCGAGTGGCTGGAGAACATGGAGGACGCCGAGGGCTCCCGCAAGGCCGGCGACAAGCTGCTGGCGGCCTGCAAGGCCGGCATCGACCTGTCCGGCACGCCCTATGAGGCCAAGTGGCTGGCCAATGGCAAGATCTGCGACTGCGACGCGTGCAAGCTCGCGCGCGAGGTCATCGCCAGCGCCGACATGCTGACCAAGAAGAGCCAGTGGATCTTCGGCGGCGACGGCTGGGCCTACGACATCGGCTACGGCGGAGTCGACCACGTGCTCGCGCAGGGCGAGGACGTCAACATCCTCGTGCTCGACACCGAGGTCTACTCCAACACCGGCGGACAGTCCTCCAAGTCCACGCCGACGGGCTCCATCGCGAAGTTCGCGGCGTCCGGCAAGAAGACCCGCAAGAAGGACCTGGGCCTGATGGCCATGTCCTACGGCTATGTCTACGTCGCGACCGTCGCCATGAGCGCGGATCCGGCGCAGCTGGTCAAGGCCATGAACGAGGCCGAGGCCTACCACGGCCCGTCCCTGATCATCGCGTACGCGCCCTGCATCAACCATGGCATCAACATGGGCCATGCGCAGGAGGAGATCAAGAAGGCGGTCAAGGCCGGCTACTGGCCGCTGTACCGCTACAACCCGGCGCTGGCTGCCGAGGGCAAGAACCCGATGATCGTCGACAGCAAGGATCCGTCCGAGTCCTATCAGGACTTCCTGAAGGGCGAGGTGCGCTATGCGTCGCTGCTCAAGCAGTTCCCGGAGACGGCGCAGAGCCTCTTCGATCAGAACGAGCGGGATGCCGCCGCGCGCCTGGCGATGTACAAGAAGCTCGCCAGCGACTGATCGCGCAGCCGGATCGCATGCAAGCGCATCCATACCTGATGGCATCGAAGGAGCGGAGAACCTCTCAGGAGGCTCTCCGCTCTCTCTTTATAGGGGGAATGACATGAAGATCGGCATCTTTGCAGATGTGCACAACAACGCCGTCGCGCTGGAGGCGGCGCTGCGGGCGCTGGAGGACGAGGGCTGCGAGGTCCTGGCCTGCGCGGGCGACATCATCGGCATCGGCCCGTGGCCGGAGGAGACCGTGCAGCGGCTGATGCGGATCCCCAACCTGATCGCCGTGCGGGGCAATCACGAGCGCTACCTGCTGGAGGGCATGCCTGCGACGTATCCCAACGACGAGGGCATGGACGAGGCGGAGATGGCCTACCACCGCTGGGAGCACAGCCGCCTGTCTGCGGCCTCCGTCGCCTTCCTGCGCGCGCTGCCCGACCGCGCGGACCTGGAGGCGCACGACCGGCGCATTGCGGTCATGCACTACGGCATGGACTGCGACCGCCGCTTGGGTCCCTTCACACCCCAACCCGACGAGGATGACCTGTGCCGCCTGTTTCCGGACGCGCAGGACGCCGTCCTGTACGGGCACGACCACGCGCGCTCGATCCGCCGGTCCGGGAAGACGTGGTTCGTCAACTGCGGCGCGCTGGGCTGTCCCGGCGCGCAGCGGAATATCGCCCGCGCGGCCGTGCTGGACATCGCGCCGGATGGGCGCATGGACGTGCGAAGCATCGACACCCCCTATGACGTCGCGCGCGTGCTGGACGAGATTGCGCGGCTCGACTATCCGGCCGCATCCGACATCCGGCGCTTCTTCTTTGGCGTCGGCTGATGGCGCGCGGCATCCCTAAAAAAAGAGGCCATACCGCTCATGCGGTATGGCCTCTTGCCGTATGGACTCAGCGCGAGATGCGCAGCGTCTTGACCTCAAAGGTGTGGAAGTGCAACTTCACGCAGCCGTCCTCTAGGGGCAGTTCGCCGGTCACATTCTCCAGCATATCGCACGCGTAGACCTTCGAAGCGGGCAGGTTCACGCCCAGCACACAGGAGGTGTCGGCGCGCTTGGCCTCATACAGGCGCACGATCACGTCGCCGCTGCCGTCCTCGGCGGGCTTCACGGTGTCGATGAACACGTTCGGCTCATCCAGCACGAAGGCGCTGGACGCCGGGCGCGCGCCAGCCGCCGTCTGCAGCGGCACATTCAGGTCGTAGGCCTCCTGCACGACCGGCGACTCCAGGAAGCCGCCCTCCCAGCCGGTGAAGGCATAGGTGAACGTGTGGTAGCCGTTGTCCGCGCGCATCTCCGGGCAGGCCGCTGCGCGCAGCAGCGTCAGCTGCAGTTCGTTGCCGATCTGGCTGATGCCGTACTTGCAATCATTGAGTACCGCCGCGCCGTGGCTCTGGTCGCACAGGGCGCTATAGCGCTGGTTGCAGATCTCGAAGCGGTCGCTGTCGTAGAGGCGGGAACGGTGCGTCGGATGCGTCATGTAGCCGAACTGGATCTCGTTGATCGCTTCCGTCGCCTGCACATTCACCGGGAAGGCGACCTTCAGCAGGCGGTGCAGCTCGTTCCACTCGACGTCCGTCACGAAGTCAAGACGGCTGCTGCCGGCCGTCAGCACGATGTCCTGCGCAAACGTCGAGTTGAGCACGCGGCGCTCCAGGTGCAGCACGGCGCGCAGGCCGCCCGCCTCCTTGACCGTCAGCGTCACCGGCTCGTCGATCGCCACGGGCTGGAGCACGTAGTTGGAGTCGATGTCCCACGCGTCGAACAGGCGCGGCACGTCCTTGTACATCAGCAGGCGGTTCATCGCGCCCGCCGCGAACTCGCGGCCGGTCTGCTTGTCCACGAAGGAGACGACCTCGCCGCGCGCGTTCAGCTCGGCGCGCACCAGCTCGTTCTCGATCGCCGCGCCGTCCTGCGTCAGGCGCGCCGTGACGGCCTGTACGGCCTTCTGTCCGCCCGCGGGGAGCAGCGAGACGCTGCCGCACGGCGGCACGGTCACGAGGCCGAATACGCCGCTCTCCGTGCGCTGCACGGGCACATCCTCGCCCTCGGCGGTCTGCGCGCCGTCCGCAAACGCGTCGGGCAGGCGCACCAGGCCGCTGCGCGCAAACGACAGGGAGTTGAACACCGTGACGCCCTCGCCGCTGGCCAGCGCCTTGAACGCATCCGCCAGCACGGCGGCCGCCTCGTCCTGGATCCAGACGTGATCCTTGCGCGCCTCGACGTACACGCGCGCGATGGAGGAGCCGGGCAGGATGTCGTGGAACTGGTTGAGCAGCAGGCGCTTCCAGGCCGCATCCATGCGCGCGAGCGGATACGCCGCGCCGGCGACCATGGCCAGCGAGCCCCACATCTCGGCCTCGCGCAGCGCGATTTCGGCTTTGCGGTTGCCGCGCTTGATCGCCGCCTGCGAGGTGAAGACGCCGCGGTGCGCGGGGAAGTACAGCTCGCCGACATAGGTGTGCTGCGGGCCGCCGTCGGCCTCCATGTCCTCGAAGAACTTGGTGGGCGTCTCCATGCGCACCCTGGGCATGCCCTCCAGGTCCTTCTCGCGCAGCGCATACTCGATGTGGTCGCGGCAGGGGCCGCCGCCGCCGTCGCCATAGCCATAGGGCAGCAGGAAGGCGTCCAGGCCGCGCTTCTGCACGCGCTTGCCCCACGTCTCGCACAGCTCCTTGGGATCGGTGCGGTAGGTGTAGCTCGTGGGCAGGAACGTATCGATCTTTGAGCCGTCTGCGCCCTGCCAGGTGAAGTAGTGGTAGGGGAACTGGTCGCCCTCGTTGTAGGACCAGAAGATCTTCTGCGTCACCAGGTACTTGACGCCGCAGCTCTTGAGGATCTGGGGCAGCGCGGCGGAGTAGCCGAACGTATCGGGCAGCCAGAGGATGACGCTGTCGATGCCGAACTCATCCTTGAAGAAGCGCTTGCCGTGCAGCACCTGGCGCACGAGCGACTCGCCGCTGGTCATGTTGGTGTCGGGCTCGACCCACATCGCGCCCTCGGCGACCCAGCGGCCCTCGCGGATGGCCTGCTTGACGCGCTCGTACAGCTCCGGATAGTGCTCGCGGCACATGACGTAGCTGGCGGGCTGGCTCTGCAGGAACTTGTACTCCGGGTACTCCTCCAGCAGGCGCAGCTGCGCGGCGAACGTGCGCGAGGTCTTGCGGTGCGTCTCGGCCATGGGCCACAGCCAGGCCAGGTCCAGGTGCGCGTTGCCGATGGCGTAGAAGACGGGCGCGGTGGAGCCGTTGTGCGCCTCCAGCGCGGGGCGCAGGGCCTCGCGTGCGGCCTTGTAGCTGGCAATGCGGCCTTCGAGCGGCTGCTCAAAGTCGGCGAGGAGCGTGAACTGCTCCAGCGCGTGCGCGATCTTGTCCGCGCGCAGGCTCTCCGGGTCCAGTTGCTCCACGAGCTGCTGCAGGGTGTCCACGTCCATGTACAGATGATAGGCGTCCTCGTTCCAGATGCCGTAGGTCAGGTCGCCCAGCGTCGCGCGCTCGCCCTCGACCTTGGGATCCTGATAGCTGCCGGGCAGCACCGGGCCGGTCGCGCAGCCGCCCAGCGGACTCTGCGGCCAGAAGTGGCCGGCATAGGCCTCCAGGAGCAGGTCGTACGTGCGGCCCGCCTCGCCGCAGGCTGTCAGCACGTTGTCGACCAGGAAGTGCATCGGGTTGGCCACCCAGTCCGCGCGATAGGTGCCGAACGAGCGCCCGTCCACAAAGACGGTCGTCTCGCCGCCGGTCGTCAGGTTCATGACCACGCGCTTGCCCTGTGCCTCGGCGGGCAGCGTGATGCGGCTGTGCATCCAGCAGTATTCGTAGGTGCGGCCCCACTTCGTGCCGTGGGGCATGGGCGCGAAGGTCCCCTTGGCCGCCTCATCGGGCGTCAGGTGGTCCATCGTCAGGAAGGCCTCGACTTCGATGGGACCCAGCGGCAGGTAGATGTCCTGGCGCAGCGTCTCCATCCAGTGGCGAAGGCGGGCCTGCCACTCGGAGTGCATGTACTTCATCGGGAAAGAGCTCCTTTCTCAGGCGTCCGGCGGGCCGGACGCATTCAATGCACTGGCAGAACTGGAAGAATAAGGGATTTGCCCGTTGCGCACAAACGGGGCCGGGTGAAGGCCCGACCCTGTTGAACGCGAGGGGGAGGATGCGATTACTTCTTCTCCCAGGGGTTGGCGGTGAAGTCGCCGCCGCGGCACCATTTCAGATAGGCGAGCGCATGCTTCTGGGCGGTCATCTCCCAATCCTTCTTGTAGATCGGGTCGTGATAGCCCTCCACGCAGATGTCGCCGGTGTAGCCGCCCGCGTGCAGGATGTAGATGATGTCGCGCCAGTTGCTGTCGCCAAAGCCGGGGGTGCGCTCGGGCGCATACCAGTCGGTGTTGCACAGCACGCCGTAGTCGGCGACGGCGCGATGATCGACCGTGGCGTCCTTGCCGTGGACGTGATAGACCTTCTTCACCCACTTGCGCAGCTGGGCGATGGGATCGATCAGCTGAATCATCTGATGCGCAGGCTCCCACTCCAGGCCGAGGGCGTCGCTGGGCACCTCGTCAAACATGCGCTCCCACGCACGGGGGTTGAAGCCGATGTTGCAGGTGGCGCGATCCCAGGTGCCGCCCATCGGGCAGTTCTCGATGGCCAGGCGCACGCCGCGGTCCTCGGCGCGCTTGGCCAAGTCGCGGAAGACCTCGCCGAAGCGCTGGAAGGACTCGTCGACGGACTTGCCCTCATAGGCGCCGGCGAACGTGGAGACAATCTTTGCGCCGTAGAGATGCGCCGCGTCGATCGCGCGCTCGAGCGCCTTCTTGTGCTCCTCATACTGGATGGCGTTGCAGTAGTAGCCCAGCGTGGTGATCTCCACGCCCTTCTCCTCGGCCATCGCCTTCATGCGCGGGCCCTGTTCCTCGATGTTGACGCCGTAGTACTCCATGTGGAAGTTGACGGACAGCGTTTCAAAGCCGATGTCAGCCATGTGCGGACCCCACTGCTCGGCAAATTGGCCGGGCAGGCAGGTGCCGATGCGGATCTGAGAGATGTCATAATGCGGAAGCATGATCCAATCATCCTTTCTTTACATTGGTGACGGGCGCCGCGCTCCGGCTCGACGCGCCGGGGCACAGCCGGTATCAGAGGAGTTCGCCCACGGTATGCGTTTTTCCTCCGGGGCGCGGAAAAATCCATCAAAAATGGGAACGGGCGCGCCTGCGCGGCGGCCTGTTCCCATTCGCAGGCCGGCGAGGCCCTTTGAGCGAAGGCTTTATTGCGCCGACTTCCCCTTAACCAGCGGGTGGAAGCACAGCACCTTGCGGCGCGCATTGAGCGCCACCATGTTCGGCCGCTTCTTGCGGCATTCGTCCGTCGCATAGGGACAACGGGGCGCGAATTTGCAGTAGGTGATCGCGTATTCCTTGTCCTCCATGTCGGGCATGACGACCTCGTGGTCCCACTTGTCGCCCACGCGCGGCACGGCGCTCATCAGCAGCTCCGTGTACGGGTGCGCAGGTTCGTCCATGATTTCGCGCGCGGGGCCGTACTCGATCAGGCCGCCGCGGTAGAGCGTGGCGATGTAGTCCGACACGTAGTAGGCGGTCGACAGGTCGTGCGTGATGTAGATGAACGAGACGTTATACTTGTCCTTGAGCTCCTTGAACAGGTTGACGATGTTCATCTTCATCGACGCGTCGATGGCCGCGACGGGCTCGTCGGCGATGATGAGCTTGGGGCGGGTGATGAGCGCGCGCGCGATGGACACGCGCTGCAGCTCGCCGCCGGAGAACTGCGTCGGGTACTTGCCCTTGACGACGGCCAGGGACATGCCGACGCTGCGCAGCACCTCGTCGACCAGCTTTTCCGCCTCTTCGCGGTTCTTGGAGATGCCCAGGCGCAGGGCGGTGTTGAACAGGTACGTATCGACCGTCTTGCGCGCGGAGAAGGTCTCAAAGGGATTCTGGAAGATGGGCTGCACGTCGAGCTTGAACTGCTTGGGATCATAGCCCTTCTTGTCGGCATAGTCGTGTCCCAGCAGCGCGATAGAGCCCATGTCGGGCTGATGCAGGCGCAGAATCATCTTACAGAGCGTGGACTTGCCGCAGCCGGACTCGCCGACGATGGAGAGGATGACCGGCTTGCCCGCGTCGATGTCCAGCGACACGTCGTCGACAGCGACGAGCTTTTTGCCCATCAGCATGCCGCCGATGCGGAAGATCTTGCTGACGCCCTTGATTTCGAGCAGCTTTTCGGCCATGTTACTTCACCTCCGGTTCGAGCAGATGGCAGGCCGCAAAGCGGCCGGGCTTGACTTCGCGGAATTCGGGCACGACCGAGCGGCACTTGTCCGTCGCCTTGGGGCAGCGCGGCGCAAAGCGGCATCCCGGCGGGGGATTGGTCAGTGCCGGCGGACGGCCCGGAATGCCGACCTTCTGGCTCTTGTCGCCCACGCGCGGCAGCGCGCCGATGAGCATCTGCGTGTAGGGATGGATGGGGTCGTTGAAGATGTCCTCGGTCTTGCCCAGCTCGACGAAGCTGCCCGAGTACATGATGCCCATGCGGTTGGTGATCTGGTAGTGCACGCCCATGTCGTGGCTGACGAGCACCAGGGTGTTCTTGAATTGGCGCTGCAGGCGCATGAGCATCATCAGGATGCCGCGCTGTACGACGACGTCCAGGGCGGTCGTCGGCTCGTCGGCGAGCACGACGTTGGGGGACATGAACGTTGCAAGCGCGATGATGGCGCGCTGGCGCATGCCGCCGGACAGCTGGAAGGGGAAGGCCTCCAGGATGTCGGGCGAGAGGCCCAGCTCCTCCAGGTACTTCGCCACGCGCTGCAGCGTCTGCTGCTCGGTCTCGTTGTGCCGGTCCTCCTTGGGGATCGAGTCGAGGAACTGGCTCTTGAGGCGCACGATCGGGTTCAGAACGCTCTGCGCAGCCTGGGGCACGTAGGAGATGTGGTTCCACCAGCTCTTGCGGATCGAGCCCGACTCATAAGAGAAGGGCTTGCCGTTTTTCTCGCCGCTGAGGACGACCTTGCCCGAGTCGATCTCCAGCGGGAACTCGATGATGTCATACAGCGTCTTGAGCAGTGTGGACTTGCCGCATCCGGATTCGCCGGCGATGCCGAAGATCTCGTTGTCGTAAATCTCGAAGTTGACGTCCTTTACGACGTGAACGTTGCCGTCGATGGTCTTATAGGAGGCGGAAAGATGATCAATTTTCAGCATCTTTATCTACCTCTCTTCATGGACATGTAGTCGTTGTAGCCGGTGATCAGCAGGAACAGGCCGATGAACAGCAGCATGGTCGCCAGGATCGGCGAGCCGATCCAGAACCAGCGCTGCGCCATGATCGCGTTGCGTGCGCGCGCCCATTGGATCATGTTGCCCAGGGAGATCAGGTTCGCGGGCGACAGACCCAGAACCGCCAGGCTGGACTCGGAGGCGATGGCGGACAGCGTCGCGTTCATGAAGTTGGACAGCGACCAGCTCAGCGCGTAGGGCAGGATCTCGGTCACGACGATCTGGATCGTGCCCTCGCCCGAGAACCGCGCGGTGTGGATGAAGTCGCGCTCCTTGAGCGTCAGCGCCATGGAGCGGATCTGACGGCTGGGCCAGGCCCATGCGAACATGGCCAGCACCAGCGCCATCAGGATGACGGTGGAGGTGCCCTTCATCAGCGCGGTCATCAGGATCAGAATCGGCAGCGAGGGGATGACGACGAACGTGTCGGTGACGACCATCAGCGTGCGGTCGACCGCGCCGCCCGAGAAGCCGGACACCAGGCCGACGAACACGCCGACCACCGTGCCCAGGAAGGCGACGATCAGACCGATGGACAGCGAGTTGTGGATGGCCTCAATCAGCAGCCAGAGCACGTCCTGGCCGACGGCGGTCGTGCCCAGCCAGTGCTCCCAACTGGGCGGCAGGTTCTTGTCGTAGGTGTTGAACGTAAAGGGATTGATATGCGGAATGTAGTAGATGACAAAGCCGACAAAGAAGAAGAACGCGGTCATGATGATGCCGGTCTTCAGGCGGCCGTTGGCATTTTTCCAGAACTTTTTCATGATGCACCGTTCCTCCTTTCTCAGCTATAGCGAATGCGCGGGTCGATGAAGGGATAGATCAGGTCGGCGATCAGCGTGGCCGTGGAGATGGCCAGAATCGAGATCGTGATACAGCCCAGGATCATGTTGTAGTCCGACTGCAGGATCGCGTTCTGGATCAGCTCGCCGACGCCCGGATAGCCGAAGATGATCTCCGTCATGATCGAGCCGTTGAACACGCCGCCCAGGCTCATGGCCAGCGCCGTGATCTGCGTGAGGATCGAGTTGCGGAAGACGTAGCTGCGGGCGATCTTGCCCTCCGACAGGCCGCGGTAGCGCGCGTAGAGCACGAAGTCCTCCTCAGCCGTGGTGCTCGACAGCGACTTCATGGAGATGATCCACCAGCCGGTGCCCACCAGCAGCAGAGAGATGGCCGGCAGCGTCGAGGCGCGGATCAGCGAGGAGATGTAGCGCCCGAAGTCCGCGTTCACGGCGATGTTGGCCTGGATCGGGAACCATCGGAGCACAAAGGCGAATATGATCTGCAACACCAGCGCAATGATGAAGTACGGGATGGGGTAGATGCAGATCGCGATGCCCTCCAGGATCTTGGAAGAGCGTTTGTTCTTTCTGAAGCCTGCCAACAGGCCGATGATGTTGCCGATCGTCCACGCGAGCACCGTGGACGTCAGTGAAAGTCCGACCGTATAGGGCAGATAACGCGCGATGATCTCACCCGCTGGCGTCGGATAGCTCATCAGCGAGGGACCGAAGTCAAAGTGAAACAGGCCGTTCCACAGGAAGGACGTATACTGCTCCAGCAGCGAACCCTCCAGGCCGAACTGCACGCGCAGCTGCTTGCGCAGCGCCTCTTTCTGCGCGGGGTCCATCTGGCCGGAACGGGACTGCATCTGGCCGATCATGTTTTCAACCGGATCGGATGGGAACATGCGCGGAATGAAGAAGATGAACGTGACGCCGATCCAGATCGTCAGCGCCCACGTCATCAAGCGAAGGCCCAAATACTTCCAAAATTTCACGGGTGACACCCCTTCAATATCATGAAATCAAGCGGTTCTCGCGACGGCTGCCGTGCGGGCAGCGCATGGACTCCGAAGGGAAGGAAGTGTTGCGCCCCCGAACGGGTGCGGGGGAAGGGAAATAGTAAAGAAGCACGCGCCGCCGCGTCGGGCGGCGCGTGCCGTCAGGAGTCAATCAGACGATGGACTTCAAGCCATCATTCCGCCACGGGGGTGATGTGCGGCAGCATGTACTTGAAGCAGCTCCACCACCACCACGGACCGTTGTAGGGATTCTCCGCGCAGGGGTAGCCCTCCCAGTAGGTGCTGTTGGTGGGCACGAACTTGACGCCGGAGTGGAAGCCGATGAACGGCATATCCTTGACCGCTTCCTTCAGGAAGACCATGGCCAGCTCGTAGCTGCGCTCGTCGTCCGGAGACAGGGTGGCCATCTCCTGGATCGCGTCGGTGGCAACCTGGTTGTTCCAGCGGGTGCCCTGGCCGGAGCCACGCTCGCCCAGCGGGACGATCAGGTCGGCATCCCAACCGTTGATCTGAGAGTAGATGTCCTTGGTGATGCCGCCCGTCGGCCAGTAGCCGGCGATGTCGTAGTTACCGGTTTCACCGTCGGCGCTCCAGGTGGCGGAGCTCTTGCTGGACAGCGTGCAGTTCAGGCCGAAGGCGACCAGCTGGTTGTAGGCGGCCTCGGTGCCGCGGCCGGCCTGCGCCTCGGAGTCGGCGATGTAGGACATCTCGATGACGAAGGGCTCGCCGTTGAAGTACCAGCCGTCATCGCGCTTCTCCAGGCCGGCCTTGATCAGCAGCTTCTCGGCGGCTTCCGGATCATACTTCCAGCAGCCGATGCCGAACATGTCGATCAGTTCCTCTTCAGTGCCCTCGACGCCCAGGCGCTCGGCCATGCGGGCGGCGTAGCCGCTGTCGAAGGGCTTGATCGTCGTGCCGTCGCCCAGGTCGAGCTCGAACTCCTCGAGCCACGGCTGCAGCGGGATGTAGTACAGCTCCTGCATGGCGCTGGTGGCCGTCAGGATCGGCAGGCAGCTCGCGCGGCCGACGCCGTCGAAGATGTTCATGGAGATTTCATCGAAGTTCAGGGCCAGCGTGATGCCCCAGCGGAAGTCCGCGCTGTCATACGGCGCGCCCTGGCCGATGGAGAAGGACAGGCCCTTGGAGCACGGGTCGTCGGAGGTCGCGTACGGGAACTCGTCGTACCAGCAGGCGATCTTGTCGTTCGCGCTGGTCATGACCTCGAGGATCTCGGGCGTGACTTCACAGAGGATGTCCACTTCGTTGTTGATGAACATCATCTGGCGGGAGGTGTCGTCGCCCAGGGCGCGGAAGAGCACGTACTTCGCCACGGGCTCCTCGCCGGCCACGACGCCCAGGGTGCTGCTCTGCCAGTCCTCGCGCTTCTCAAAGAGGATCCAGCTGCCCAGCGGGTCATAGGAGTGAACCGTGTAAGGACCGGCCACGACGGGGTTCTCATCCTTAAACTGGGTCACATCCTCCACCTGGGAGTAGATGTGCTCGGGCACGATGCGGTAGTCGCAGCCCCAGATCGTGACGCCAAAGCGCAGCGCCAGACGGGGGAAGGAATCCTTCGTCACGAACTTGACGGTGTAGTCGTCCACCTTCTCCACGGACTCGAACACCGTGTTGCAGTAGGTGCTCGCGCCGATGGCCGGGTTGTTCATGATCATGTTGAAGGTGAAGACCACGTCATCCGCGTTCAGATCTTCGCCGTCGGACCACTTGATGCCCTGGCGGATCTTCACGGTGTGCTCGGTGAAGTCCTCGTTGGAGACGGGCATGCCGTCGGCCACTTCGCCGAACTGCTCGCCCTTGACGGTGTCCATCTCCCACAGGTGGCTCATCAGCATCTGGTGGATGCCGGAGCCCATCTGGGTGCCCATCATGTAGGGGTTGAACTGGCCGGGCGTGTCCGTGGGAGACTGCATCTCGACGATGAGCGTCTCACGGCGCGGCGTGCCGGTTTCAGGGACGAGTTCTTCGGCCTGAGCGATGGAGCCCAGAGAGAGCACCATCATCAGCGCGAGGGCCAGGGACAGGATCTTGCGCATAGGGTTACCTCCTTCTTTTTCGCTGGATTACGCTCCGTTGAGCACGGGGTCGGCACAGAGTCCGTGCGTTTCGCCCGGGCGTTCCGTCCTTGAGGGAGGCGCTGTCGCTTCCTGGGGAGCGTCCGTTGCATGGCGGCGGGCCGCGGAGCCTGTGCGGCGAGTGGAGCTCCAAACCCTCCTTTTCTCGGCGCCCATCAGGCGCACGTATTTTGGATATATTGATCTTAGCACAATAGGTCAAAAAAATCAAGATTATCTATGCACTTTATTTCAGATAACCAACCGAAAAGCTGTGGTGATTGGACAAAAATCTATAAAAGTACATCCAACTGGGAGGAATTCACCCTTGATTTCCCTGGAAAATCACCGGTTTGGTTTGAGTTTTGCACAACAAAAGATGCGTTCCCCCTCTTGACAGAGAGCGTCTGATAATATATACTGTGCATATACGATATATACAGAAGACCCGAAAGGAGGGATGCGCACGTGGACATCATCCTTTCCCACGCGAGCGACAAGCCGATCTATGAGCAGATCACATCCCAGGTGAAGCGGCTGATCGCCACGGGCGCGCTCGCGCCGGGCGAGCTGCTGCCCAGCATGCGCACGCTCGCGCGGGATCTGCGCATCAGCGTGATCACGACCAAGCGCGCCTACCAGGAGCTGGAGCGCGACGGCTTCATCGAGACCGTCGCGGGCAAGGGCTGCTTCGTCTCCGGGCGGAACGCGGCGCTCATCCGCGAGGAGCACCTGCGCTTGGTGGAGGAGCACCTCTCTCGCGCGGTCGAAGCAGCGCGCCAGGGCGGCGTCGAAGCCGCGGAGGTGCGCGAACTGCTGAACATCTTGTTGGAGGAGGAATGATTCATGACGGAAGCGGTGCGCGTCGAGGGGCTGTGCAAGCGCTACGACGCCTTTGAGCTGGAGAACGTCGGCTTTTCGGTGGAGGCGGGGACCATTGCGGGCCTCGTAGGTGAGAACGGCGCGGGCAAGACCACGACGATCAAGGCGATGCTGGGGCTGATCCGCCCGGATGCGGGCAGCGTGACCCTGCTGGGCCGTCCGGCGCGCTGGGATGACTGGCGCGCGCGCGTGCACGTGGCCTACGTGCCCGACGACTGCTGCTTTCCCACCGTGCTGTGTGCCCAGGATGTCGCGCGCATGATGCGCGGGCTGTGCCCGGATTGGCGGGACGAACGCTTTGACGCGCTGCTGAAACGCTTCGGCTTGGAGGCGCGCAAGCCCGTCAAGGATTACTCCAAGGGCATGCGCATGAAGCTGTCCATCGCCTGCGCGCTCGCGCGGGAGCCGCGCCTGCTGATCCTGGACGAACCGACCGGCGGTCTGGATCCCGTGGCGCGCGACGACCTGCTGGACCTTTTGCAGCAGTTTGTGGAGGATGAGCGAAACGCCGTGCTCTTTTCGACCCACATCACCGGCGACCTGGACAAGATCGCCGACAGCGTGACGTTTTTGCACGCGGGACGGTGTGCGCTGACGGCCACGCGCGGCGAGCTGCTGGATACGGCCGGCATGGCGCGGCTGAGCGCGGCGCAGCTGGCGCAGCTGCGGCCCGGGGAGGCGCTGCGCGTGCGGCGCGAACGGCACGGGTGCGAGGCGCTCGTGCGGGACCGCGCGGCCGTGCTGCGCGCACACCCGGACTGGGTCGTGGAGGGCGCGAGCGTGGAGGAGATCATGCTGATGATCGCAAAGGGGGAAGAGGCATGAAGGGTCTGATCGTCAAGGATTTGATGGTGGCGGGCAGGCAGATCCGCACCGCGCTGGTGATCGTGTTGTTCTATGTCGTGCTCTTCTGGCGCAACGCCTCGGTGCTGGTGGGGCTGATGAGTCTGATGTGCATGATGACGGTCGTCTCCAGCTTCAGCTATGACGAGGCGTCACGCTTCATCTCCTACGCCGCGGCGCTGCCGGTCGCGCGTCGCACGATCGTGCGCGCCAAATATGCGCTGGGGTTTGGCCTGCTGGCGCTGGGGGCGGGCGGTTCGGCGCTGCTGACGATGCTCGTCGGTGTGCTGGCGGGCGGTCTTGCGTCTTTGGAGGCGCTAGGCGCGGCGGCGGGCTGTACGTTGGCGATGGGCTTCATGCTGTGCCTGACGCTGCCGCTGATGTTCCGCTTGCCGGTGGAGCGGGCGCGCGTGTTCATGACGCTGGCGATGATCGTGCCGACGCTCCTGATCGTCACGCTGATGCAGGTGGCCGACGTGCCGCTGGCCGCGCTGGAGCGGGCGCCCTGGCCGCTGCTGCTGGCGGGGATGGCGCTGCTGCTGGCCGTGTGCGCAGCCGCGTCGTACCGGATTGCCGTGCGGTTCGTGCAGCAGCGGGATCTGTAGCAAAAGACGGGTGGCGCGCGCGCCCGACATGTGCTACAATGACCGCAGGGCGGCGCGCAGGCGCCGCGGGAGGAGGAAGACATGTACATTTCGAAGAAGGACGCGCTGGCGTGGTTTGAGTTCTTCGCGCAGCTGCCGGAGGACGAGGAGATCCCGCCGCGTCAGCAGGAGCTGATCTATGCGACGCTGGCGCAGCTGGAGACGGCGGTCGAGCATCGCCGCGAGGCGGCGCTTGCGCAGATCCCGGGGCTCAAGACGCTGGCCGGGCGCACGCTCTACGTGGGCGACGACGCCAGGTTCCCGCAGGGCTGCCGCTCCTGCCTGTGCGGCACGGGCCTGGGCGCGGTGCGGCGCACGCACACGTGCAATTTGCAGTGCCGGTTCTGCTACGACTACGGCGCGATGGATACCATCGAACCCGTGGGCGAGGGCCTGTGGGAGATCGGCGGCACGAAGTTCTACGAGCGCGACCTGGACCTGCTGCTCTCGGTGCACAAGAAGCCCACGGGCATCGCCTACGTCTACCTGGAGCCGTTCATGGAGATCGAGGTCTACTACGGGGTGGTGCGCCGCTTCCGGCAGGCGGGGGTGTACCAGCATATGTATACCAACGGCACGCTCGCCACGCGGGAGAACCTGCAGGCGCTGGGCGAGGCCGGGCTGGACGAGCTGCGGTTCAACCTGGGCGCGTCCGGCTGCGCGGACCGGGTGATCGAGCACATGGCGCTGGCCAAGCGGTTCATCCCGCGCGTGGGCATCGAGACGCCGATGACGCCCGAATTCTATGAGGCGTTTGCCCGCAAGAAGCGCGCGATCCTGGATACGGGCATCGATTTCATCAACTGCGCGGAGCTGCACCTCAACGAGAACAACATCGGCAATTACGAGGGCGAGACGCTGTACTGCACGCGCCTGGGCTACATCTCCCCGGTGTTCAGCCGCGACCTGACGCTGCGCTTCATGGCCGAGGCGGCGCGGGAGGACTGGGGCGTGGCCGTGCACGACTGCTCGAACATGACCAAGTTCGCCCGCGACCTGCACCTGCGCGCCCGCGAGGGCGGCTGGTTCGGCGCGAGCGCCTACGGGTGCGAGTTTGCGCGCATCCCGTGCTGGGCGTTCCTGCCGGCGCTGCAGGACGACTCGCTCCCGTTCGTGCGCGAGGAGCCGCTGCCGGAGGGCTACCGGCCGGGCGATCTGGTATTCTGACGGGGGGATGGACATGAGGGCGCACGTCTTTCGGCTCACGCGCGGGCAGGACCTGCGCGCGGGCATCGAGGCCTACGCGCGCGAGCACGGCATCGCCGCGGGCTGCGCGCTCAGCGGCGTGGGCTGCGTGCTGCGGGCGCGGGTGCGCGACGCGTCGGGCGTGACGGTCCGGCAGATCGATGAGCCGATGGAGATCGTCTCGCTCACGGGCACGGTCTCGGCCGCGCGCACGCACCTGCACGTCGCCTTTTCCAGGGGCGACCTGTCCACTGTCGGCGGGCACTTGCTGGAGGGCTGCACGGTCAACACGACCGCGGAGATCGTGCTGCTCGAGCTGCCGGGCCTGCGCTTTGGCGCGGCATACGACCCACAGACCGGCTACGACGAGCTGGAGATCGTGCGCGACGAATGAAGCGGGCCCCGCTCCAAGAGCGGGGCCCCGTTTTATGCATCCGCGCCGTCCAAGGTGCGCATCTGCAGCTTGTGCATCAGGCGCGGCGGAAACAGGCGGCCGTACACCACGCGCATCTCGCCGGGCAGGGACGAAGGGTTAAACGCCGGGGAGAGCGGGCGCGCCATCAGGTGCATGGGCACGCCCCAGATGGCGTAGTCCAGCCCACGGGCCAGCGCAAAGCCCGCGCGCTCGTAGAAGGCGATGCGCCGCTCGCGGTGCAGGCGGTCGGCCTCGCAGGAGGCGAGCTCCGGGCGCTCGACCTCGACGATCAGCGCGTCGCTGCCCGCATACAGCGCGGCCAGGCGCTCCAGCACCGCGCTGCCGACGCCCCGCCCGCGCAGCTCCGGCTCCACCGCCAGGAACGAGCACAGCACGCAGCGCTCGCCCCAGGTACACACCGCATAGGCGGCGCTTTGGCCGTCCGCCAGCACGTCGAACGCCTCCGACGCGCCGGTGCGCACATAGCGGCGGAAGGTCGTGAGCGGCGGACGCTCTGCGGGCGCGGGGAAGTCGCGTTCGACGCGCGCGTACAGCGCGGCCGCGCCGTCATAGGGCACGGTGCGCAGGCGAAGCGATTGCATGCGGACAGGCCTCCTCGTTTTGCGGCCGTCCTGCGGCCGGATTCGCTTGTTTTCGACATCCGGGGCGCGATTCCCTGCCTGCGCGCGGCATGTGAAAAATTGGCCCGGGGGCTTGTCAACCGCGCCCCGCTGTGGTATAATAGCCAAGTGCTATACGGGCGGTCCTCTGTTCGCCTGCTTTTTTGTGCGAACACGAACGTCTATGAGGAAAGGAGAAACGACAATGAGCGAAATCATCCGTTCGATTGAGCGTGAACAGCTCCGTACCGATCGGCCCGACTTCCGCGTCGGCGACACCGTCCGCGTGTTCGTCAAGGTCGTGGAGGGCAGCCGCGAGCGCCTGCAGGCGTTCGAAGGAACGGTCATGGCCAAGCGCAACGGCAGCGTCCGCGAGACCTTCACCGTCCGCCGTGTTTCCTACGGCATCGGCGTGGAGCGTACCTTCCCGCTGCATTCGCCGCGCGTCGACCGCATCGAGGTCATCCGCCGCGGCAAGGTTCGCCGTGCCAAGCTGTACTACCTGCGCGGTCTGTCCGGCAAGGCAGCGAAGATCAAGGAAAGATAAGACTCCGCTTTCAAGGGGCTGCAGGCATGTGTGTGCTTGCGGCCCTTTGTGCTATCGGCGCCTCCGGCGCCACGACGACTCTGCAAAGGCGAGGAGGGGCCCCATGCCCATCAACTGGTATCCCGGCCATATGGCGCGCGCCAAGCGGCTGCTGAGCGAGCAGCTTTCGCGCGTGGACGTGGCCATCGAGCTGTGCGACGCGCGCATGCCGCGCGCCAGCCGAAACCCCGATCTGGACGCGATGATGCGCGGCAAGCCGCGCATCCTGGTGCTCAACAAGGCAGATTTGGCCGACGCGGGCGCGACGGACGCGTGGCTGAGCGCGTTTCGCAGGGAGGGCCTCACGGCGATGGCCTTCTGCGCGACGACCGGCAAGGCCAAGGACGTCCTGGCCCGCATCGAGCGCGCGGCCCGCGAGCAGGTGGAGCGCCAGGCGGCGCGCGGCGTGCGCAAGACCGTGCGCGTGATGATCGTGGGCGTGCCCAACGTGGGCAAGTCCACGTTCATCAACCGGCTGTATGGCGGCGCCATCGCGCGCACGGGCGACCGTCCCGGCGTGACGCGCGCCAATCAGTGGGTGCGGGTCACGCCCTACCTGGAATTGCTGGATACCCCCGGCCTGCTCTGGCCGCGCCTGGACGACCAGGTGGCCGCGCGCCGGCTGTGCTACATCGGCACCATCCGCGATCAGGCGGTCGACCCGCAGATGCTGGCCATCCACCTGCTGGAGGACCTCATGCAGACGGCCCCGCAGGCGGCTGCGCAGCGCTTTCACCTGAAGGAGCCGCTTGAGGGTGGCCTGGCGCTGCTGGAGAACGCCTGCCGCGGGCGCGGATGGCTGCTGCCGGGCGGCGTGGCCGACACGGAGCGCGGCGCGGCGGTGGTGCTGGATGAATTCCGCGCGGGCAAGCTCGGGCGCATGTCGCTGGAGCGCCCGGCGCGGCCCCAGACAAAGGAGGAGACGGCCGATGCGCAAGAGCCCGCAGGAACGCCTGAATGAGCTGACGCAGGTCGACCTGCCGCTGTGGGCGGCGGGCCGCGCGTTCGCGGGCATCGACGAGGCGGGGCGCGGGCCGCTGGCGGGACCGGTGGTCGCGGCCTGCGTCGTGATGCCGCCGCAGCCGCTGCTGCCCGGGGTGGACGACTCCAAGAAGCTGTCGGAGAAGCGGCGCGAGGCGCTGTTTGACGCCGTGCGCGGGTGCGCGCGCTTTGTGGGCGTGGGCGTCGCCACGGCGCGGGAGATCGACGAGCTCAACATCCTGCAGGCGACGCGTCTGGCCATGGCCCGCGCGGCGCAGGGCGCGCCCTGCGACCTGTTCCTGGTCGACGCGATCGACCGCCTGGACGTGCCCGGAGAGGTGCGCGGCATCATCCACGGCGACGCGCTGTGCTATTCGATCGCGGCCGCCTCGATCATCGCGAAGGTGACGCGGGACCGGATGATGCGCGAGCTGGACGCGCGCTACCCGCAGTATGGCTTTGCCGCGCACAAGGGCTACGGCACGCGCGCGCACATCGAGGCGCTGTGCACGCTGGGCCCCTGCCCGGAGCACCGGCGCAGCTTCATCGGGCGCTTTGTCGGCCCGGAGGCGGGGCTGTGAACCGGCGCGCGCAGGGCGCGGCGGGCGAGGCGCGCGCGCTGCAGTACCTGCAGGATAAGGGCATGGAGCCGGTCGCGCGCAACGTGCGCTGCGGGGGCGGCGAGATCGACCTGATCGTGCGCGACGGGCGCTACCTCGTGTTCGTCGAGGTCAAGCAGCGCACGGGCGGGCGCATGGGCCAGGGGCGCGAGGCCGTCGACGCGAAAAAGCGCGCGCGCATCTCCCGCGCGGCGCTGGCATACCTTGGCGCGCAGGGCAGTCTGGACGTGCCCGTGCGCTTTGACGTGGTGGAGATCCAGCAGGGCGAGGTGCGCCACCTCCCGGCGGCGTTTGAATTCACGCCCGGCTGAGCAATCCGAGAAAGGACATCTGGGAGGCGAACCATGCGAAACGCAATGAACCGCCTGGGCCTGCTTTGGCTCGTATGCCTGCTGGCGCTGGGCGTGTGCGCGCCCGCGCTGGCGGAGGAGGGGGAAAACCTGCTCTCCAATGGCGGCTTTGAACAGGTGAGCGGCGACATGCCCGCGGGCTGGTACCGGGGCATGTGGGTGACGACCGCGGGCACGACGTACATCGAGTCCTCCGAGGATGCGCACACGGGCGAGCGCGCCGCGATGGTGGACAACGTGCAGCCCAACGACGCGCGCCTGGAGCAGACTGTGCGCGTGGAGCCGCAGACGTTTTACAAGCTCTCGGCCTGGGTGAAGGCGGAGGACTGCGGCGAGGGGCTCAAGGGCGCGAACGTCTCCTTTGCGGACGTATATGGCACGTCGCCCGATGTGCACGACACGGACGGCGAGTGGGTGGAACTGACGCTCTATGCGCGCACGGCGCGGGACCAGCGCGAGGTTACAGTGATGGCGCGCGTGGGCGGCTACGGCTCGGAGAATACCGGGCGCGCATGGTTTGACGACATCTCGCTCGTGCAGGTGGACGAGGTGCCCGCGGACGCGGCCTACGTCGACCTGGCCACGCCCGAACCGCAGACGCCCGCACAAGTGGACGACGGCGGCCCGGGCGCAGTGGAGATTGCGACGCTGTTTGCGGTGGCCGCGGCGTACGTGGGCGCGCTGTGGCTTGCCGCGCGCGGTCTGCGTGCCGTGGGTCCGGCGCGCAATGAGTTGCGCGTGCTGATCGCCGTGCTCTCGGCAGCGGCGGCTGTGCGCCTCGTGCTGGCGCCGCTGGTCGCGGGCTATGGCGTGGACATCGCCTGCTTCACCTCCTGGTCGCTGCACATGGCGAATGTGGGCCCGGCGCAGTTCTATCAGACGGTGAGCTTTTGCGACTATCCACCGGGATACCTGTACGTGCTGCTGGTGGACGGCCTGCTGATGAACCTGCTGGGCGTGACGGGCGGCCCGGGCGCAGAGCTGATCGTCAAGCTCGCGCCCATCGCCTGCGACATTGCCGGCGCGGCGCTGGTCTATCGCCTGGTGCGGGAGAGCGCGCTGTGCGCGGCGCTGGGCGAGGGCAGGGCGCGCGGACGCACGGCGTTGCTGCTGGCCGGGCTGTACGCATTCAACCCTGCGACGGCAGTGACGAGCGCCTGCTGGGGCCAGGCGGACGCCGTGCTGGCGCTGCTCGTGCTGCTGGCGCTCTGGCTGGCGTCTGACGGGCGCTGGCGCATGGCGCTGCCGGTCTACGTAGCCGCGTGCCTGGTCAAGCCGCAGGCGCTGATGCTCGCGCCGCTGGGCGCGGCGGTGCTGGTCAGGCAGACGGTGCTGGCCGTGCGCGGCAGGGACGGACGTGCGCTGCGCGACCTGGGGTTGGGCCTGCTCTTTGCGGCGCTGACGGCGATGACGATCGTGCTGCCGTTCTCGCCCGGGCAGCCGGCGGA
Source organism: Candidatus Onthenecus intestinigallinarum (assembly GCA_018713325.1). Taxonomy (GTDB): domain Bacteria; phylum Bacillota; class Clostridia; order Christensenellales; family Aristaeellaceae; genus Beduinella; species Beduinella intestinigallinarum. Next base: position 116,196 of record DVFJ01000009.1, read on the forward strand.
CTGGCTGATTGCCAAGTATACGGAGACGCTCTCTTCCTATAATCATGGCACGCTCTCCACGGGCAATCTGATGTACCTGCTGGGCGGCAACTGGGTGGACGCGTCGCTTCCCTCGCCGCTGGGCCTGTCCTACAGCGCGCTGGGCTGGACGCTGATGGCGCTGTCCATCGCGTTTGTGATCGCGCTGTACGTGCTGGACGCGCGTCGAGGGAGCCTGTTCGAGCTGAGCGCGCTGCTGCTCTCGGCGCTGTACGCGTTGGGACCCAAGATGCACGAGCGCTACCTGCTGCCGGTGCTGGTCCTGCTGCTGATCTCCTATGCCGTGCGGCCCGACCGGCGCACGCTGTGGGTATTCGGCATCTATACGGCCACGCTCACGGTCAACGTGGGCACGGTGCTGGCGTTTGAGCACCTGATCGCGCCCAACGAGTGGGTCGGGTATCTGCTGGGCGTGGCGGTGCTGGCGGGCCTGGCGGTGCAGGCCTGGACGGCGGTGGATCACTGCCTGCGCGGCCGGGCGATGCCGCTGCCGCCGGCGGATCGGACGGCCCGCAGCGCCGGGGCGGCTCTGGGGACGGATGCGCGCCTGCGCGAGGAGCTGAACCGCACGCCCGACGCGCGGCTGCACATGCGCGGCCGGGATTGGGCGCTGATGCTGGGCGTGACGGCCGCCTATTCGGTGCTGGCGTTCTTCAACCTGGGCTCGACGAAGGCGCCGCAGACGCTGTGGCAGTCGAGCGCCGCGGGCGAGCAGGTGGTCTTTGACCTGGGTGAGGAGCGGACCGACTTCAACGTGTACGTGTACGTCGGCATCTCCGATCCGTCGTATACGATCAGCGTCAGCTCCGACGGCGTCAGCTGGTCGCAGGAGGAGCTGATGAACCAGGGCGAGTGCTTCCTGTGGATCGCGCACTGCGCGCCGCTGGTCGGCGCCGAGGGCGAGACGACCAGCTGGTCGTCCCAGATGCGGGACTTCACCGGCCGCTACGTGCGCCTGACGATGCAGGCGGCGGGCGCGGTGATCGGCGAGGTCGGCTTTGTCGACAGCGCGACGCGCACGCCGCTGCCGGTGGCATCCGTGTCGTCCAGCGGCGGCGCGGAGGGCCATGCGCAGGACCCGGCGTTGCTGTGCGACGAGCAGGACGCCGTGCCGGACGTGCCCTCCTATCTCAACGGCACGTACTTTGACGAGATCTACCACGCGCGCACGGGCTACGAGCACCTGCACGGCCTGCATACGTTCGAGTGGACGCACCCGCCGCTAGGCAAGCTGCTCATGGCGGCGTGCATCGGCCTCTTCGGCATGACGCCGTTCGGCTGGCGGTTCGCGGGCACGGTGTCGGGCATCCTGATGCTGCCGGTGATGTACCTGCTGGGCAAGCAGCTGTTCAAGAAGACCGCGCCGGCCTTCTATGCGACGGCGCTCCTTGCGCTGGACTGCATGCACTTCACGCAGACGCGCATCGCGACGATCGACACGTTCGTGGTGCTGTTCATCATGGCGATGTACCTGTGCATGCTGCGCTGGACGCAGATGAGCTTCCACCACCAGAAGCTCTCGCGCACGTTCGTGCCGCTGGCGCTGTCGGGCGTGTTCATGTCGCTGGCCATCGCCAGCAAGTGGACGGGCCTGTATGCGGCGGTGGGCCTGGCGGCGATCTTCTTCGCGCGGTTGTACGGGCTGTGGCGGCAGGCGCAGTGGGCGCGCGCGCATGAGAGCGAGGATCCGCGTTACCGCGAGATCGCCGATGCGTTCCCGCGCCGCGCGGGGCTGACGATTCTGCTGTGCTGCGTGTTCTTCGTCGTGCTGCCGGTCGTGGTGTACTGCCTGTGCTACATTCCGCAGCTTGCGCCCGACGGGCCGGTGACGCTGCAGCGCATCTGGGAATTGCAGCAGACGATGTTTGGTTACCACAGCGGCCTGGGCGACGACGACCACTTCTTCCGCTCTCCTTGGTGGCAGTGGCCGCTGATCCTCAAGCCCATGTGGTACTACGACGCGCCCTTCAAGGCGGCCGGCACAGCCTCGGTGATCTACGCGATGGGCAATCCCGCGGTCTGGTGGGTCGGCCTGGCGGCGCTGCTGTACGTGCTCTATCGTGCGGTGTGGCGGCGTGGCATTTCGCCGCTGATCGGGCGCGGGGAGGACGTGCCGGTGGAGCGCCCGCTCGCGTTCCTGGCCATCGGCTTCCTGTCGCAGTACCTGCCCTGGATCCTGGTGCCGCGCTCGACGTTCATCTACCACTACTTCCCGAGCGTGCCGTTCATCATCCTGTGCACGGCGCAGGTCTGGCGCACGGCGTTCCGCGAGCGGAGGCGCGCCGGCTACGTGGTGCTCAGCGCGCACCTGGCCGTCGCCGCCGCGCTGTTCGTGCTCTTCTACCCGGCGATTTCGGGCCTGGTCGTCCCGCGCGCATGGCTGGAGGCCTGCGCATGGTTTAAAAACTGGCTCTGGTTCTGAGCGGCCGGCATCCCGGCGAATGCATTCGATACAAAAGCGCCCCCGCACGTGTCCGGTTGACGGACCTGCGGGGGCGCTTTGCATGGCGCGCTCACGCGTCGAGCAGTTCCTGCAGCTCGTTGACGAACCTGCACAGGTGGAAGCCGTCGCACACTGCATGGTGCACCTGCACCGCCAGCGGCAGCAGAACCCGGCCGCCCTCCTCGTAGAACTTGCCCATGGTGAAGATGGGCGGGAGGTAGTCGTACCCGTTTTGTAGATTCAGGTTGAACCCTTCAAAGCTCGCCCACGGGATCATCGAGACGGGAAATGTGTTGGGCGGCACGTCGGGCTTGCCCGTCATGCCCTGACGATCGCCATAGACGGCCATGTCCTCCCGATAGGCTGCGCAGAAGGCCTCATAGTCGGGCGTGTAGGCCGTCCACAGGTTGGAGAAGGTCTCGGTGTCCTTGTGAAAGACGGTGTAGCAGGGATGCACCTGATCGTAAAAGCCCACCTCGCCGTCCGCAGTGCAGGTCATGCGAAACTCCTGATGGCGGTTGACCAGGGTGGAGATCCCGTGCAGCAGGGTGACGTACAGCTTTTTGCCGCTCGCCCGAAGGCGGGTGATGTCCAGCTTGAACACGGCGCTGTAGGTGCAGGGCACATGGGTGAAATAGTGCTCAAAGTACGCCCGACGGGGCCAGGTTTCGCGGTCGATGAGGGTCAGATTCATGGCATAAGACCTCCTCTTGCCGGGCCCGCCGCTCACCGGTCCGCGCCGACGGCGTGCAGGAACTGCTTGGCGATGTACATGTGGCCGATCTGGTTGGGATGGATGCGATCCCAGGCGATGGCGCAGGGGTGCATGTGCTCAAAGAGCCGGTCCCAGGCGGCCTGCAGGTCCACGAAGACCAGGCTGTGCCGGCGCGCCAGGCGCTCCACGATCGCGCCATAGGCGTCCATGCGCGCGCGCATGGGGTCGCGCCGGTTGGGCTCCATGAAGAAGGGCGTCATGAGGATCATGCCCTTCACGTGCGGCAGCGTGCGCTCGATCAGGCCCTCGTACGTGCGCTCGTACTCCTCGGGCGGCACGTGCCGCTCGGGCTGCGTGGGCGAGTCGAACTGCCGCCACACGTCGTTGATGCCGATGAGCACGCTCACCCAGTCGGGCGCGAGGTCGAGCACGTCGCTCTGCCAGCGGGCGTACAGATCGCGCACCTGGTTGCCGCTGACGCCCATGTTGACGATGCGCAGCCCCAGCTCAGGGTACATGCAGCACAGCGTCGCGCCCACGTCGGCGACGTAGCTGGTCCCCCAGGCGTTGAACAGCCCCTCGCCTACGGGCCGCGCGCGGTCAAAGTCCGAGATCGAATCGCCGATGAAGAGCACCTTGTCTCCCTTTTCAAACAGCATACGGGATGCCTCCTTTGGATGTCTGTGATGCGCTGCGCCCATTGTACCGCACGGCGCGCCGGCGCGCAAGAGCCAAAAAAAGAAACGCGCCGCGCGTCCCTTGCGGGATGCGCGGCGGATGCGTCAGGCGGTCTGCAGCCGCTGGATGGCGGCGTCCAGGCGGCGCAGCGTCTCCTCGCGGCCCAGCAGGTAGGCCATCTCGAACGCGCCGCCGGGGGTGGACTCCCGGCCCGTGATCGCGATGCGCAGCGGCCAGAGCACCTGGCCGTTCTTCATGCCGCTGTCCGGGATGACGGCCATCACCGCGTCGTGCAGCGCGGCCTCCGTCCAGTCCGTCAGCTGCTGCAGCACCGGGCGGCACAGCAGCAGCGCCTTCAGGGCGACCTCCGGGTTGGTCTTCATCTTCTTGTGCGTGTACAGCGCCAGGTCGTAGTCCGGCATCTGCGCCAGGAAGTCGACCATCTCCGGCAGGCGGCTGAGCACCTCGGTGCGGCCCTGCAGCAGCTCGGCCAGCCGGCGCAGGTCGAACCGGTCGGCCGGGAGCACGCGCGTCAGCCAGGGCAGCGCCTTCTCATAGTACGCCTCGAAGGGCAGCCTGCGCATGTACTCGGCGTTGAACCACGTGAGCTTGTTCATGTCGAAGATCGACGGGCTCTTGTTCAGACCGTGCTCGTCGAACGCCTTCACCAGCTCGTCGAGCGTGAAGAACTCGTTGTCCGTGTCCTTGGGGCTCCAGCCCAGCAGCGCGATGAAGTTGATGATCGCATCCTTCAGGTAGCCCATCGCCAGCAGATCCTCAAACGAGGGGTCGCCGTAGCGCTTGGACAGCTTGCGCGAGGCGTCCTTCATCACGACCGGCAGGTGCACGTAGATGGGCGGCGTCCAGCCGAAGGCCTCGTACAGCAGGTTGTACTTGGGCGCGGAGGAGAGGTACTCCGTCCCGCGCATGACGTGCGTGATGCGCATGAGGTGGTCGTCCACGACGTTGGCAAAGTTGTACGTGGGCAGGCCGTCGGCCTTGATGAGCACGTTGTCATCCAGCGTGTCGCAGTCGACCTCTACGTGTCCGTAGAGGATGTCGTCAAACGACGCCTTGCCCGTCGTGGGCACGTTCTGGCGGATGACGTACGGCTCGCCCGCGGCGATGCGGCGCTTGGCCTCCTCCAGCGGGATGTGCATGCAGCGCTTGTCGTACTTGTACGTCTCGCCCTTGGCCTCCGCGGCCTTGCGCGCGGCGTCGATCTCCTCCTTGGTGCAGAAGCACGGGTACGCGCCGCCCTTTTCGACCAGCTCCCAGGCGTACTTGGGGTAGATGTCGCGCCGCTGGGTCTGGATGTAGGGGCCGTAGTCGCCGCCGACGTCCGGGCCCTCGTCATAGTCGAGGCCCGCCGCGCGCAGGGACTGGTAGATCAGGTCGACCGCGCCGGGCACCTCGCGCTCCTGGTCGGTGTCCTCGATGCGCAGGATGAACTTGCCGCCGTATTTCTTGGCGAACAGGTAGGTGTACAGCGCCGTGCGCAGCCCGCCCAGGTGCAGATAGCCCGTGGGGCTGGGGGCGAATCGGGTTCTGACTTCCATTGCGGTGTTTCCTCCTTGGGAGAGCGCCCGGTCAAGCCTTGGCGATCTTGAAGCTGTCCTTCAGGCCGACGACGCGGTTGAAGACCGGCAGCGCGTCAGTGGAATCCGGGTCCTTGCAGAAGTAGCCCACGCGCAGGAACTGGAACGTATCGCCCACGGCGGCGCTTTGCAGGGACGGCTCCATGTAGCCGCGCAGCGTCTGCAGCGAATTGGGATTGAGGCGGGAGATGAAGTCCTTCTTGTCCACGACGGGCTCCTCCGCGCCCTCGGCATCCTCGCCGATGCCCTCGTCGCTCTTGAGCAGCGTGTCGTACAGCCGCGCCTCGAAGGGCACGCCGTCCGCCGCGCTGACCCAGTGCAGCGTGCCCTTGACCTTGCGGTTGGCGCCCTCGCAGCCGGAACGGCTGTCCAGGTCGACCGTGCAGTGCACGCAGCTGACGGCGCCGTCCGCGTCCTTTTCAAAGGAGACGCACTTGACGATGTAGGCGCCCTTGAGGCGCACCTCGCCGCCGGGGCACAGGCGGAAGAACTTCTTGGGCGGGTTCTCCATGAAGTCCTCCTGCTCGATGTACAGCTCGCGGGTAAAGCGCACCTCGTGCGTCCCCATCTCGGGGCGCTGCGGGTGGTTTTCCATGGACAGCACGTCGACCTTGTCCGCGGGCCAGTTGTCCAGCACGACCTTGAGCGGGCGCAGCACGGCCATCGCGCGCGGCGCGTGCTCGCCCAGGTCCTCGCGCACGCAGTGCTCCAGCAGCGCCAGGTCGACCGTGGAGTCGGCCTTGCTCACGCCCACGCGGTCGATGAAGTCGCGCACCGCATTGCGCGTGTAGCCGCGCCGGCGCATGGCGTGCAGCGTGGGCATGCGCGGGTCGTCCCAGCCGGAGACGTAGCCCTCCTCGACGAGCTTGCGCAGGTAGCGCTTGCTCATGACGGTGTCGGTCAGGTTCAGGCGGGCGAACTCGATCTGGCGCGGCGGGTTCTGGAAGCCGCACGCCTGCACCACCCAGTCGTACAGCGGGCGGTGGATCTCATATTCCAGCGAGCACAGCGAGTGGGTGATGCCCTCCAGCGCGTCGCCGATGGGGTGCGCAAAGTCGTACATCGGGTAGATGCACCACTCGTTGCCCGTGCGGTGGTGCTTCTTGTACAGGATGCGGTAGAGCGTGGGATCGCGCATGTTGATGTTGGGCGAGGTCATGTCGATCTTCGCGCGCAGCACGCGGGAGCCCTCGGGGAACTCGCCGTTCTTCATGCGCAGGAACAGGTCCATGTTTTCCTCGACGCTGCGGTCGCGGTAGGGGCTGTTCCTGCCCGGCTCGGTCAGCGTGCCGCGATAGGCGCGCATCTCCTCCTGCGACAGGTCGTCCACGTAGGCCATGCCGCGGCGGATGAGGTCGAGCGCGTATTCGTAGATCTGCTGGTACTGCTCCGACGCATAGTGCAGCTCGGCCCAGTCGAAGCCCAGCCAGTGGATGTCGTCCATGATGGCGTCGACGTACTCGACGTCCTCCTTGGTGGGGTTGGTGTCGTCAAAGCGCAGGTTGCACGTGCCGCCGAAGTGCTCGGCCGTCATGAAGTCGACGCACAGCGCCTTCACGTGGCCGATGTGCAGGTAGCCGTTCGGCTCGGGCGGAAAGCGCGTCTTGACCCGCCCGCCGTTCTTGCCCGCGGCGAGATCTTCTTCGATGAAATCCCAGATGAAATTGGAGCGCTCCTTCGCTTCCTCCGCCATAGGGAATCCCTCCTCCATTCAGAACGCGCCCGCGTGCGGCGGGCGACTGAATAATACATTATTATAGCCTGAATGCGGGCCGAAAGCAACCAAAAAAGCGGAGGATGCGACAAAAAGGGGTTCAGCGCCGGGCCTGCGTGGGCGTGCGGCCCATCTGCTCGGCGAACGCGCGGTTGAAGCTGCGAATGCTCTGAAAGCCGCACTCCAGCGCAATCTGCGAGACGCTCAGACCGCCCTCCTCCAGCAGCTGGCAGGCGTACTGGATGCGGTACTGGTTCAGGTAGCGCCGGAAGTGCATGCCCACCGCCGCGTGGAAGAAGCGGGAGAGATAGTTGGGGCTGTAGCCGATGGCGCGCGCCGCGCTGTGCAGGGAGATGTCCTCGCGGTAGTGCGCCTCGACATAGGCGAGCAGGCGGCATAACAGGTCGTCGTGCTGCGCGTCAAAGGGCGCGAGCGGCACCTCGCGCAGAAACTGCGCGCACACGGCGTAGAACGCGCCCGTCAGCGCAAAGCGGTCCGCGCCGCGTCCGGAGAGGAAGCATTCCTCCAGGTAGGCGCGCAGGCCGGGCGTGCCGTCAAAGACGGAGCGTGCGCCGCGGCGGCCCTGCGTCTCGTGTGCGAACGCGCCGACATAGTCGCCGGAGAATACGCACACCAGCACGCGGGAGCGGTGCGGCGTGGCGTAGGCGTGGATCTCGTTGGGAAAGACGAGCGCGAGCTCGCCGGCGTGCGCCGTCTCGCGGCGCTCGCGCAGGCAGACCTCTACCTCGCCTTCAAGCACATAGGCGAGCTCGAAGTCCTTGTGCAGGTGCGGGATGAAGAAGAAGTCGTCGTACAGGTCGACGCGCGCGTGCTGCGCGGCGGTGGAATTGTCCAGCTGATACAGGGGCATAGAGCACCTCCGGGCTGCGAATTCAAAATCAGAGAATGCGCTGGGCTTGCTGATCAGCCGGCCCCTTGAAGGGCTGAATACAGCGCACGGAATGCGTTGAAAACAAACGCGCCCGCCGCGAAATCTCCCGGGATTTCGCGGCGGACGCGCTTTGTGTTCAGTGCGCCGTGTGAACAGCGGACGCTTCGGGGATGTCGCCGCAGGCGCGGGCCATGGCGTTGATCGCGTCGATCAGCTCGCGCGCCACGCGCGTGCGGTCCTCGCTGAAGGGCACGTCATCGCGCAGGTAGACGGGCTCGCCTGCCAGCAGCTCGCCGCGCGCGGGGCTGCAGTACAGCGGGACAAACGGCAGCGCAGCGCCGGCCCGGCGGCGGTACATGGGCCCCAGCTGCAGGAAGCCCTCGTACATCTCGCCCATCATCGGCGAGTCGTTGCCGTAGTCGATATCCGGCGCGATCAGCACGCTCTCGCCGCGCATCAGCACATCCAGCGAATCGCGGAATGTATCGCGCAGATGCGCGATATCCCGATGCACAGGGATCGACCGGCAGCTGCGGATCAGCGCGCTGACGAACACAGACAGCGGCACGCTGACGGCGTTGGCCAGCACCCGGGGCCAGCCCAGGCGCTGGGAGAAGGTGAAGCCCGCATACTGACGGTAGCACTCGGCGCGCGAGAAGAACACGTGCAGCACCCACGGACGGGGCGGGACGGGCATCGAGCGCATCACCTGCACCGGTCCGCGCAGGTTCTGATGATGGACGATAAAACACGCGCAGGCGGGCAGGCTTTGCGCGCAGCGGAGGGTCAGCGGCCTTTTGCACACGTTCAGACAGAATCGGACGAGCTTAAACAGCGTCCCCAAGTTGTTCGCTCCTTTCGACAGACACCTGGCACACAACAGGCTAACCCTATTATATCAAATGTCGATCCACTCGGCGAGGAATTGGCGGGATTTTGTGTGAAAAAATATCGGCATTGCGCCGCCGGCCTGCCGCGCAGGACCGCAAGGCGGCCGGATGCCCGCGCATAGCATAGCAGAAAGCCGCGCGCCTGTAAAGCCTGAAATGATAGGCAGCGGATGGATCATGCGTCCGACGCGGTCTGCGCGCAGGAGAGCCAGCGCCGGTACGTCGCGTCCATGCCGATCGCGCCCAGCGGCGCGGTGATCAGGATGGCGAGCACCGCCACTGCCAGCACCATCTGCCCGCAGGGCAGGCCCAGGGCCAGCGACACGGAGCCGATGGCGGCCTGCACGGTCGCCTTGGGCAGATAGGCGACGACGCAGAACAGGCGCTCTTTGCGCCCCAGCGGCGTGCCCGCCAGGCACAGCAGCACGCCCAGCGACCGGAACGCCAGCGACCGGAACGCCAGCGCGAGGAAGATCATCGCCGCCGCCGCGCCGGCCTTCAGGGCGAAGCGCACGTCGACTGCGGCGCCGACCAGCACAAACAGCGTGACCTCCGCGCAGATCCACAGCTTGCCCAGCTTTTCGGCCAGGCGCCTGGACACGAACGCGGCGGTCTTGACCCGCAGCGCGCAGGCCATGCTCACGACTGCCAGCAGCCCGGAGACGGGCACGCGCCCCTTGAGCCAGGCCTCGGCCGCCACGAGCAGAAACGAAACGCCCAGGATGACGATGGTCTTCGTGCTGTTGCGCACATGATGCCGGTGGCCAGCATGCCGATGATGCGCGGCAGGCGAAGCCGGCGGCACAGGGCGGCCATGGAAAGGCCCGCCAGGAAGATCAGCGCAAGAGAAGTCAACATGAGGATGCCTCCTTTGGACGCAAAAGGCCGATGCCTTCTGCGACCTGGTATCACAGAAGTCATCAGCCTGTTCAGCGGTTTAGGTTTCCCAAGGGAGAACTTCATTCCCTGCGCCTTTTATAGCGCACGGACCGGCGCATGTAAATCCCTTTTTGGCCGCCATCCCTTGCCCGTGCAGCGCGGGTGGATTATAATGAGGCCAGACGAAGTGAAGAGGGAAAATACATGCGCTACACGATACGGCCGATGGCCGAGGCGGAGGATCCGCTGCTGGAGGCGCTGCTGACGCTTTTGCGCGACAGCGGCTACGAGCGGGCGTCGCTGTCCATGCAGAAGGCCAACGCCGCCGTGCGGCTGTGCCGGCGGGCCGGCTTCGACGTGTGGCGGGAGAACGGCGAGGAGCACATCATGGTCTTGCGCCTGCGCGCATGACGCGCTATTTTTGCAGCTTCCAGTACAGGTAGAGGGGCACCCTGTCCAGCAGGGCCATCGTCCTGGCCAGCCGGGCCTGCTCCGCAGTGGCCCGCGGCTCCCACAGGTCGACAATCGTCAGTCCGCAGCGGACAAAGGATTTCACATACTCCTCCAACGTCCTGTGGCGCCAGACGACGGGCGTGGCGCTGTCCCCGACGGGCGCCGACCATTCCCTGGGCTCGAAATAGTTCCTGACGACGACCTGACGCTCGGCGCCCTCGCCCTGCCGGCCGATGCCCAACTCGTAGTGCCCGTTGAAGCAGGGATGCAGCACGCTGGCACAGAGCAGCCCGCCCGGCCGGAGCACCCGCGCGATCTCCCGGAGCGTCCCCTCCAGATCCTCGCAGTCCATCAGCATCATGGAACAGAGCACGACATCGAAGGAGCCGCTTTCCAGCCCCCACAGGTCGCTGCTGTTTCGAACCAGGTGCCGGATCGCAAGCTGCTCCTGCTGCGCGCGCTCGGAGGCATAGGCGATGGCACGCTCGGCGCAGTCGACCGCCCAGACCTGCGCGCCGCGCCGGGCCAGCTCTCTGGCATATCCGCCCTCTCCGCAGCCCAGATCGAGGAGCGCCTTGCCCCTGACATCGCCCAGATATTGCAGCATATTGGGCAGGATGAAGTGGATCCGGCTCTCGTTTTTCTGGGCGAATGCGATCCAGTCATCCCCCAGACCGTTCCATCCGACAGTCGAACTGTCACGACGCATGGTGTGCATGGATAGGTCCTCCAGTCATATTCAAATGCGACGCCTGCTGTCAGGCGATGGATACGGATCCCGGGCGGCGGAGTCGAAGGCCGGTTGTCGGCCGACGTCATGCGGAAAGCCCGGAGAATGACATGTAAAAATCCCCCCCTCTTCCATGACGGAAAGAAGGGGGATTTTATTGGTGCGGGAAACAGGACTTGAACCTGCATGAAGGAAATCTTCACTAGAACCTGAATCTAGCGCGTCTGCCAATTCCGCCATTCCCGCACGGCGTATTCAGAACGACAAATATTATACCATCGTCCGGCGTGTTTGTAAAGCCCTTTTGCAAAAAATACGAGGGATTCTCTCCTGGCCCGCATATGCGTTTGAGACCGGAATACAGGCGCTCCGGCAGACGCATCCTGCGCCGCGAAGCAGGAGAGGAAAAGGCGGTTGCGCGCGGCGGCGGCGGTTGCTATAATAGGGGCAAGCAGCGGGCGCAGGCCCGCAGAAAGGCGATGAAATCGATGCGGATTACACGGCTTCGGACGGACCATCTCGAGCTTCCGCTCGGCGCGCTGTTGCAGGCGCCCACCCTTTCCTATGTCGCGGAGGCGTCCACCGGCGCGCGCCAGGTCTCGGCGCGCATTGAGGTCGCCCACACGCCCGACTTTGGCGAGCTGCTCTACGACAGCGGCGAGCGCGCGGACATCAGCTCTCTGGGCTTCACGCCGCCGCTGACGCTCGCGCCCCGCACGCGCTACTTCTGGCGCGTGAGCGTGCGCGCGAACGACGGCGACTGCGCCGTCAGCGAGCCTGCGTGGTTTGAGACCGGCAAGCGCGACGAGGCCTGGCAGGCCAGGTGGATTCGCGCGCCGTTTGACGCGGACGTGCATCCCGTGCTCGAGCGGCGGTTCGAGCTGGCGCAGGCGCCGGAGCGCGCGCGCGTCTACATGGTGGGCCTGGGCCTGTACGAGCTCTACGTCAACGGCCAGAAGGCCGGCGACGAGTATCTGGCGCCCTTTTACAACGACTATGAGCGCTGGATCCAGATGCAGACCTACGACGTGACCGATCTGCTGCATGCGGGCGAAAACTGCGTGCAGATCCTGCTGGGCAACGGCTGGTACAAGGGCCGCTTCGGCTTTGACGGACACAGCGGGGCCATCTATGGCAGCGCGATGCAGGCGCTGCTGGAGCTGCGCGCGCAGGCGGCGGACGGGGAATTCGTGCTGTGCACGGACGAGACGTGGACGTGCCGTCCGTCGCCCGTGACGGCCAGTGGCATCTACGACGGCGAGGCGTACGACGCGCGGCTGGAGGGCGCGGGAGAGGGCGTGCCCGCGGCGCTGGCACAGGCGCCGGAGGGCCCGCTGTGCGACCGCATGAGCCCGCCGCTGCGCATCTGCGACCGGCGCGCGCCGGTGCGGCTGCTGCACACGCCTGCGGGCGAGCAGGTGCTCGACTTCGGCCAAGTGATGACCGGCTGGGTGGAGATGGACGTGGACCTGCCGGCAGGCGCGCAGGTGACGCTCGAATACGGCGAGCTGCTGCAAAACGACTGCTTCTATCAGGGAAACCTGCGCACCGCGCGCCAGGCGTACGCGTTCACCTCGGCGGGCAGGCCCGCGCACGCGCGGCCGCACTTCACGTTCTACGGCTTCCGCTACGTGCGCGTGACGGGGCTGGAGCGCGTGCGGCCGGAGGACTTCACGGCGTGCGTGCTGCACAGCGACCTGCAGCGCACCGGCTGGGTGGAGACGTCCAACGAGAAGGTCAACCGCCTGATCGAAAACGCGTTCTGGGGCCAGATCGGCAACTTCGTGGATGTGCCGACGGACTGCCCGCAGCGGGATGAGCGCATGGGCTGGACGGGCGACGCGCAGGTGTTTTCGGCCACGGCGAGCTTCAACCAGTACACGCCGGCGTTCTACGCCAAGTATCTGCACGACATGCTGCTCGAGCAGCGCGCGCTGGGCGGCTCGGTGCCCTTCGTGGTGCCGGACATTCTGGGGCGGCTGCAGCGCCTCAGCTCCAAGAACCAGGTGGACGGCTGGGGCACAGAGCACGGCTCCTGCGCCTGGGGCGACGCGGCGACGGTCATCCCGTGGACGCTGTACACGTTCTTCGGCGACAAGGAGCTGCTCGCACGCCAGTTTGAGAACATGACCGCGTGGACCGACTACATCCATGCGCAGGACGAGGCGCGCTGCGGCGGCTCGCGGCTGTGGACGTGCGGCTTCCACTTTGCGGACTGGCTGGCGCTGGACAACCCGGACAAGGACTCGTGCTTTGGCGGCACCGACCCGTACTTTGTCGCTTCGGCGTACTACTACCTGTCCGCCAGCCTGACCGCCAAGGCAGCAGCGGTGCTAGGCCGCGAGGCGGAGCGGCTGCGCTATGAGCGCCTGGCGCTGGAGGTGCGCGACGCCATCCGCCGCGAGTACTTCACGCCGACCGGCCGCATTGCCGTGCCGACCCAGACGGGCATGGTGCTCGCGCTGGCGCTGGACCTGGCCCCCGAGGCGGCGCGCGGACGTATCGCGCGCGACCTGCGCGCCAGGCTGGAGGCGCGCGACATGCACCTGGATACGGGCTTCGTGGGCACGTATTTCCTGCTGCGCGCGCTGACGCAGTGCGGGCTGTCGGACTGCGCCTACGCGCTGCTGCTGCAGGAGGACTATCCCAGCTGGCTGTACGAGGTCAACATGGGCGCGACGACCGTCTGGGAGCGGTGGAATTCCGTGCTGCCCAACGGCCTGGTCAGCGACACGGGCATGAACAGCATGAACCACTACGCCTACGGCTCGGTGGTGGAGTGGATGTACCGGGACATGTGCGGCCTGAACCCGGCGGCGCCCGGCTTCAAGCGCGCGCGCATCGCGCCCCACAGCGACGCGCGCATCGGTCATGCGCGCTGCACTTACGACTCGGCCGCCGGCCGCTATGCGTGCGGCTGGGAGCGTACGCAGGACGGCGTGCGCTATGCGGTGACCGTGCCGTTTGACTGCGAGGCGGAGTTCGTGCCCGAGTCCGCGCAGGGGAGCCTGACGCTCAACGGCGCGCCCGTGCAGCCGCAGGACGGCGGCGTGCGCCTTGGCCCCGGCACGTGGGAGATCCTTTGGACGCGCTGACGTCCCCCTGAGGAGGATGCGATGCAGGAACCCAAGTATCAGAAGCTGGCGGACGCGCTGCGCGCCGCGGTGTGCGGGGGCGTCTACCCCGCGGGCGAGCGCCTGCCCAGCGAGAACGAACTGGTCGCGCGCACGGGCTACAGCCGCCAGACCGTCCGCCAGGCGATGGCCCTGCTGGAGAGCGAAGGCCTGACCGTGCGCGTGCGCGGCAGCGGCACCTATGTGCGCAGCGGCCCCGCCCAGCGGGAGCTGACGCGCAACATCGCCGTGGTGACGACGTACATCGGCGAGTACATCTTTCCCAACATCCTGCAGGGCATCCAGGGCGTGCTCGCGCAAAACGGCTATACCCCGCTGCTCTCCGCCACCGGCAACCGCCTGAGCGAGGAGCGGCGCATCCTCAGCGAGCTGCTGGATAAGCCCATCGACGGCCTGATCGTCGAGGGCACCAAGACGGCGCTGCCCAACCCCAACGTCGACCTGTACCGCCGCTTTGCGCTGCGCGGCATCCCGGCCGTGTTCATCAACGGCTATTATCCGGATGTGGACGATCCCGTCTACGTCGTCGCCGACGACCGGCGCGGCGGCCGGCTCGCCTGCGAGCAGCTGCTGCGTCGCGGCCACCGGCGCATTGCGGGCGTGTTCAAGAACGACGACATGCAGGGTCACCGCCGCTATGCCGGCTATGCCGAGGCGCTCGTCGAGGCCGGATTGCCCGTCGACGACGACGCGATCCTCTGGTACGCCACCGAGAACCGCGAGGCCCTCTTTGACGCGCGCCTGCCCGGCGCCCTGCGCGGCTGCACAGCAGTGGTCTGCTACAACGACGAGGCCGCCATGAGCCTGCTTGCGCGCCTGCGGGACGGTCAGGCGCCGGAGATCGTCAGCTTTGACCACAGCCTGCTGGCGCAGATGTCGCCCTTTCTGTCCCTGGCCGGGCCCAAGGAGCGCCTGGGCGCGCTGGCTGCGCAGAAGCTGCTGAACATCCTGCAGGGCCGCGTCGAGCATCCGGCCGTCCTGCCCTGGGAAATGCCCCCGGAGTGCGCAAAAGACATGGGCAAGTGAGCTTGTGCTGGACCGGGCGGTGTGATATAATGGAAGCCAGAAGTTGTTCGTACAACTTGGAGCCGCCCGGAAGGCGGAGACCATAGCGAGGAGGTTGTCGGCTTGAATCAATCGATCGGAGCGTTCATTGAAAGCGGCAAGGGCGTGCTGGGCGTCGAGTTCGGCTCCACGCGCATCAAGGCGGTGCTGATTGGCGAGGATCACACGGTGCTCGCCGCCGGCGGGTTTGACTGGGAGAACCAGCTGCGCGACGGGGTATGGACGTACGACCTGGCGGACGTGTGGACGGGCCTGCAGAGCGCGTATGCGGCGCTGCGCGGGGATGTGGAGGCGCGCTACGGCGTGAAGCTGAAGAAGCTGGCGGCGATGGGCGTTTCGGCGATGATGCACGGCTATCTGGCGTTCGACGCGGCGGGCCGGCAGCTGGCACCGTTCCGCACGTGGCGCAACAGCATGACGGGGCAGGCGGCGGAGGAGCTGACGCGGCTGTTCTCGTTCAACATTCCGCAGCGCTGGACGATCGCGCACCTGTATCAGGCGATCCTGAACGGCGAGGAGCACGTGGCGCGCATCGACCAGGTGACGACGCTGGCGGGCTACGTCCACTGGAAGCTGACGGGCCGGCGCGTCGTGGGCGTGGGCGAGGGCGCGGGCATCCTGCCCATCGACCCGGAGCGAAACGACTACGACCAGGCGATGGTCGACAAGTTCGAGGCGCTGATCGCCCCGCGCGGCCTGAGCTGGAGGCTGCGCGGCGTGCTGCCCGCGGTGCTGGGGGCCGGCGAGGACGCGGGCTGCCTGACGCCGGAGGGCGCGCTATTGCTCGATCCCACGGGCGAGACGGCGCCGGGCGCGCCGCTGTGCCCGCCGGAGGGCGACGCGGGCACGGGCATGACGGCCACGAACAGCGTGGCGGCGCGCACGGGCAACGTGTCGGCCGGCACGTCGGTGTTCGCGATGGTCGTGCTGGAGCGCCCGCTCAGCCGCGTGTATCCCGAGATCGACATGGTGACTACGCCCACGGGCAAGCCCGTGGCGATGGTGCACTGCAACAACTGCACCAGCGACATCAACGCCTGGGCGGGGATGCTGGGCGGATTCCTGGCGGCGATGGGCCGTCCGGCCGGCGCGGGGGAGATCTATCCGGCGCTGTTCCAGGCGGCGATGCGCGGCGCGAAGGACTGCGGCGGCGTGGTCAACTGCTGCTACGTGTCGGGCGAGACGATCACGGACGTCGCCGAGGGCCGGCCGATGCTCGTGCGCACGCCGGATGCGGAGCTGAGCTTTGAAAACTTTGCCCGCTCGCTCGTGCTGGGCGCAGTGACGACCCTGGCCAGCGGCATGCGCATTCTCGCACAGGAGCAGGTGCGCATCGACGTGCTGCTGGGCCACGGCGGCTTCTTCAAGACGCCCGGCACGGCGCAGAAGCTGCTCGCCGCGGCGCTGAACGCGCCCGTGTCCGTCATGGAAAACGCGGGCGAGGGCGGCGCGTGGGGCATGGCGCTGCTGGCGGCCTACTGCGTGCGCCGCGCGCAGGGCGAGACGCTGGAGGCGTACCTGTCCGAGCGCGTGTTCGGCGGCGTCAGGTGCGTGACGGAGCAGCCCGACGCGCAGGATGCGCAGGGCTTTGCGGCCTACCTGCGGCGCTTTGACGCCATCCTTCCCGCCGAGCGCGCCGCCGTGGCGTCGCTCGAGGCGTGATCTTTGCATTTCCAACATCAAGAGAGGAAGACGGATATGAGCATGAAGCAGTATGAGTTCTGGTTTGTCGTCGGCAGTCAGTTCCTGTACGGCCCCGAGGTGCTGCAGACCGTGGCCCAGCGCGCCCAGGAGATGGCCGACTGGATGAACACGTCGGGCAAGCTGCCCTGCAAGGTCGTCTACAAGGTGACGGCCAAGACCCAGCGCGAGATCGCCGACGTCGTGCGCGCGGCCAACTACGAGCCGGCCTGCGCGGGCGTCATCACCTGGTGCCACACGTTCAGCCCGAGCAAGATGTGGATCAACGGCTTTGTGGACCTGCAAAAGCCCTACTGCCACCTGGCCACGCAGTACAACCGCGAGATCCCCAACGAGGAGATCGACATGGACTTCATGAACCTGAATCAGGCCGCGCACGGAGACCGCGAGCACGGGTTCATCGCCGCGCGCCTGCGCATGCCGCGCAAGGTCATCGCGGGCTACTGGCAGGATGAGGGCGTGCTGCGCCGCCTGGGCGACTGGATGCGCGCCGCGGTGGGCGTGGCCTTCTCCAAGGGCCTGAAGGTCATGCGCTTTGGCGACAACATGCGCGAGGTGGCCGTCACGGAGGGCGACAAGGTCGAGGTGCAGGCCAAGCTCGGCTGGCAGGTGAACACCTGGCCCGTGGGCAAGCTGGTGGAGACGATGGACGCCGTCACCGAGGCGGAGATCGACGCGCTGATGGATGCGTACCGCAAGGCCTACGACTTTGCGACGGACGATCTTGAGACCGTGCGCTACCAGGCGCGCGAGGAGATCGCCATGAAGAAGATGCTCGACGCCGAGGGCTGTATGGCGTTCTCCAACACGTTCCAGGACCTGTACGGCATGAAGCAGCTGCCCGGCCTGGCCAGCCAGCACCTGATGGCGCAGGGCTACGGCTACGGCGGCGAGGGCGACTGGAAGGTGGCGGCCATGACGGCCATCCTCAAGGCGATGAGCGAGGGCCAGACCGGCGGCACCGCCTTCATGGAGGACTACACGTATCACCTGGCGCCTGGACAGGAGTACAGCCTGGGCGCGCACATGCTTGAGGTCTGCCCGTCCGTGGCGGCGCAGCGCCCGCGCATCGAGGTGCACCCGCTGGGCATCGGCGACCGCGAGGATCCGGCGCGCCTGGTGTTCGAGGGCCACGCGGGCAAGGCCATCGTCGTCAGCCTGATCGACATGGGCGGCCGCCTGCGCCTGATCTGCCAGGACATCGAGTGCGTCAAGCCGATCATGGACATGCCCAACCTGCCCGTGGCGCGCGTCATGTGGCGCGCGATGCCCGACCTCACCACCGGCCTGGAGTGCTGGATCACCGCCGGCGGCGCGCACCACACCGTGCTCAGCTACGACGTGACGGCCGAGCAGATGCGCGACTGGGCGCGCATGATGGACATTGAGTTCGTGCACATCGGCAAGGACACCACCGTCGAGGGCCTGGAGCACGATCTCTTCCTCTCCGACATTGCCTGGAAGTTGAAGTAAGGGGCGAGAAGCATGCTGAAAAAACTCAAGCACGCGGTCTATGAGGCGAACATGGAACTGCCCCGGCGCGGGCTGGTGACCTACACGTGGGGCAACGTCTCCGGCATTGACCGCGACAAGGGGCTCGTCGTGATCAAGCCCTCCGGCGTGGAATATGAGGACCTCTCGCCGGACCAGCTGGTCGTGCTCGATCTGGAAGGCCACGTCGTCGAGGGCGACCTGAACCCCTCCTCCGACACCAAGACGCACCTGGCGCTCTACCGCGCGTTCCCGCAGCTGGGCGGCATCGTGCACACGCACAGCCCGCATGCGGTCGCGTGGGCGCAGGCCGGGGAGGACATTCCCTGCTACGGCACCACGCACGCGGACTACTTCTACGGCCCGGTGCCGTGCGCGCGCAGCCTCACGCATGCGGAGGTCGACGAGGACTACGAGCTGAACACCGGCCTGGTCATCGTGCAGACGCTCAAGGAGCGGGGCATCAACCCGCTGCACGTGCCCGGCATCGTGTGCCGCAACCACGGCCCGTTCACGTGGGGCAAGGACGCCGCGCAGGCCGTCTACCACGCGGTCGTGCTGGAGGAGGTCGCGCGCATGGCGATGTATACCCGCCTGGTGAACGCCGGCGCGCCCAGCGCCCCCCAGTACGTGCAGGACAAGCACTTTTTGCGCAAGCACGGCCCGAACGCCTATTACGGACAGGCGCGCCACAAGGAGCTGGACGAGGACGATGACTAAGCCGTTTGATCAGATGACCTTTGACGAGCTGCTCCGCCCCCAGGGGCACGACTGCGCCTGCGGCATGCACCACGACTGCGGGCTGAAGTACCTGCGCGTGGGCAAGGGCGTCGTCTCGCTGCTGCCGCAGGCGCTCCAGGCCATCGGCGCGCGCCGTCCGTTCCTGGTGATGGACCCCAACACCCGCCGCGCGGCGGGCGAGACGGTGGAGCGCGTGCTGCGCGAGGCCGGGATCGACTTTGAGACGTTCGTGTTCCGCCAGAGCGAGCGCATCGAGCCGGACGAGGCGGCCGTGGGCGCAATCACGATGGCGTATGATCCCGCGTGCGACGTGATCCTGGCGGTGGGCAGCGGCGTGATCAACGACTGCTGCAAGGTCGTGGCCCACGCCTCCCACGTGCCCAGCGCCGTCGTGTGCACCGCCCCGTCCATGGACGGCTATGCCTCCAACAGCTCCGCGATGCTGCAAAACCGCGTGAAGGTGAGCCCGAACAACGCCTGCGCGCAGGCGATCCTCGCCGACACGGACCTGATGGCCACCGCGCCGGACGTCATGCTGCGCGCGGGCCTGGGCGACATGCTGGCCAAGTACGTCTCCCTGTGCGAGTGGCGCATCAGCCACCTGGTGTATGGGGACGCCTACTGCCCGCAGATCGCGCAGCTGGTGCGCGCGTCGGTGCGCAAGGTGGCGACCAACGCGCCCGGCCTGCTCCAGCGCGACGAGGCGGCGATCGCCGCCGTGGCGGAGGGACTGATCCTCAGCGGCGTGGCGATGGCCTTTGCCGGCAACAGCCGCCCGGCCAGCGGCCTGGAGCACTACTTCAGCCACGTCTGGGAGATGTTTGCGCTCCAGCGCGGCGGCACGTGCGACCTGCACGGCATTCAGGTGGGCGTGGGCGTGCGCCTGACCCTCTGGCTCTACGACAAGGTGCTCATGCCCATTCAGCGCGTCGACGCGGCGCGCGCGCTGGCGTCGGTGGCGGACTTCTCGGAGCAGGCATGGCGCGAGCGCGTGGAGCGCGTGTTTGGACCGGCGGCGCCGGAGCTGATTGCGCTGGAGGCGCGCGTGCACAAGAACGACCCGCAGCGGCATCGCGAGCGCCTTTCGCGCATCGTCCGGCATTGGGATGAGATCCGCGCGGCCATGCGCGAGGAGCTGCCCGCGCGAGAGGACATCGACCGCCTGATGCGCGCGTGCGGCATGCCGATGACGCCTGCGGACCTGGGCGTCTCGCTGCAGGATACGCTGGACGCGCTGGTGGGCAGCCGCGACCTGCGCGACAAGTACCTTACCAGCAGCCTCTTGTGGGACCTGGGCCTGCTGGACGACGCCGAAACCTCCCTGCGCGAGATGCTGCAGAACCGTTGAACGCCGTCGATCCCATCTTTTCGTCGGTAGCATTTCGCCCAAAGATATGGTATAATGATGCCGCTCCGGTTTGCGCACTGGCCGCCGGGGCGGCATGTCCTGTCACCGCTGTACGCAGGCCGATCCCCGTTCAAAGCGCAGAAGAAAAGCGAGGAACGCACCATGGAAACACAGGCCGCATTGCATCTCATCCTGGACAAGCTGGGCGGTATCGAAGACCGCCTCACGTCAGTGGAAGACCGTCTCGTGTCGGTTGAAGGCCGCCTGGACGCACTGGAAAAGGGACAGGACGAACTGCGCGCCCATCAGGAGACGATGGCGGCGGACGTCCACGAGCTCAAGCGCGGGCAGGAGCTGCTGCGCGACGGGCAGACGATGCTGCAAAAGCGCGTGAATTCAATGGAGCTGAAGATCGATCACCTGGGCTTTGACATGGCGCAGGTGCTCTTCAATGCGACGACGGCCATGGACGAGGCGTTGGCGCGCAAGCAGGAAAAGACGCTGTAAAAGGCGCTTATCGACAAGAAGAAGGGGCGGAACCCGGTCGGGTTCCGCCCCCTTTGCGTCGGACGGGGTTTGACGGATGCGCAGCCGGTCGATATGATGAAGGAGAAGCAACACGGGGGAGGGGATGCGCGTGCGCCTGCTGCTGGCAGAGGACGAGCGGTCGCTGTCGCGTGCGATCGCGACGATTTTGAAGCGGAACCACTATGAGGTGGATGCCGTCTACGACGGGACGGAGGCGCTCGCATACCTGGAAAATGGCGGCTATGACGCCGCGCTCCTGGACATCATGATGCCCGGCATGGACGGCCTGAGCGTGCTGCGGCGGCTGCGAGCGGAGGGCGACACGACGCCCGTGCTGCTGCTGACGGCCAAATCCGAGGTAGAGGACAAGGTGCTCGGCCTGGACAGCGGAGCCAACGACTACCTGACCAAGCCGTTTGCCATGCCGGAGCTGCTTGCGCGCCTGCACGCGATGACGCGTGGACGCGCCATCGGCCCGGAGCCCCGGCTGCATCTTGGCAACATCACCCTGGACCGCGCGACGCATGAGCTCTCCTCGGCGGCGGGCAGCTACCGCCTGGCCAGCAAGGAATACCAGATGATGGAGATGCTGCTGCAGGCGCCGGGGCGGATGATCCCTGCGGAGCGCTTCATGGAGAAGATCTGGGGGTACGATGCGGACGCGCAGGCGCACGTCGTGTGGGTGTACATCTCCTACCTGCGCCGCAAGCTTCAGACGCTGCAGGCAAACGTGCAGATCCGCGTGGTGCGCGGCGTGGGCTATACGCTGGAGGCGATCACATGATTCGAAAGCTGCGACTGCGGTTTGTCGCGGCCGCGATGCTTTCACTCGTGCTGGTGCTCGCGGTCATCCTGGGCATCATTGCGACGCTGAACTACCGCGGCATCGTCTCGGATGTGGACGGCATCCTGCAACTGCTGCGCCGGACGGACGGACGGCTGCCGGAGCCGACGGAGACCTTCGCCTGGGACGAGGCGGGCATGCGGTATCAGTCGCCGGAACTGCCCTATGAGATCCGGTTCTTTTCCGTGCTGCTGGACGAGGAGGGCAGCGCCGCCTCCTTCGACCTGGAGCGCATCTACGCCGTCGGCGAGGAAGAGGCGGACGCCTGCGTGCGCGAAGCGCTGCGCCTGGCGCGCCCGTCGGGCTTTGTGGACACATACCGCTTTCTGCGCTACACGGCGCAGGACGGGGAGCGCGTCATCTTCCTGGACTGCGGGCGCATCCTCTCCTGGCACCGCACCCTGCTGCTCACGGGCGCGGCGATCGCGGCGCTGGGCCTGCTTGCGGTCCTGGGGCTGCTGACGCTGCTGTCCGGGCGCATCGTCAAGCCGCTGTCGGAGGGATATGAGAAGCAGCGCCGGTTCATCACCGATGCGGGGCACGAGCTCAGGACGCCGCTGGCGATCATCGACGCGGATGCGGAGGTGATCGAGATGGAGACGGGGCGCAGCGAATGGCTCGACGACATCCGCAGCCAGACCCGGCGGCTGAGCGCGCTCACCGGCGCGCTGACGGACCTTTCGCGCATGGACGAACAGACGCAGCTGCAGATGGTCGAGCTGTCGGCGTCCGACGTCGTGTGTGAGGCGGCGGAGTCGTTTCGGGCGCCGGCGCGTGCGCGCGGGCTGGAGCTGGTGCTGCGCGTGGAGCCGGCGCTCCGCCTGCGGGCAAGCGAGCGCGCCCTGCGCCAGCTGACGGGCATCCTGCTGGACAATGCGGTCAAGTATGCGACCGGCGGCGACGTCGTACTCACGCTGGAGCGTCAGGGCCGCGGCATGCGCCTGAGCGTGGAGAACGCGGTCGGGACGGTCTCGCAGGAGACGCTGCACAACATGTTCGAGCGCTTTTATCGGGCGGACGCGTCCCGCAGCGGCGCGGAGGGATACGGCCTGGGGCTGTCCATCGCGCGCTCGATCGTGCAGGCGCACCGGGGACGGATCACGGCCTCGCTGCGCGGGGCGCATGCGCTGGTCGTCAGCGCCGTGCTGCCGGGCTGAGCGGGAACGCAGCAAGCGGGCGGCGTCCGATCGGACGCCGCCCGCTTGCGCGCCGTCAGGCGCGGATCTCCTGGCGCATGAACAGCACGTAGGAGCACGTGAACGCGAAGAGCACCAGGGCGACCATGCACGTCAGGTGCGGCCAGATGAGCAGCAGGCTCTGATCAAACGTCAGATAGCTGGCCAGCGCGCCGGACATGGACGCCTGCGTCGTGATGCCGACGGTACGGATGTTCGGGTTGAGCAGCGTGCTGGCGGCCTCGCAGTACAGGTAATAGGGCGAAGCGCGCTCAAGCGTGAGCTGCAGCTGGTAGTTGTCCATGGCGTTGTAAAAGCCCATGATGCCATCCAGCGGATAGGCCAGGTTGGCGATGACGCTCACGACCATGCTGGCAAAGAGCGTCAGGTAGATCCACAGCGCAATGACGATTAGCGCGGACGTGGCCGCGTGCCGGCACAGCACCGAGCAGAGCATCGACAGGCCCAGCCACATCGACGTATACACGACGGTGAGCAGCAGGTACGCGCCGATGCGCAGCAACTCTTCGGCCTCGGGCGGGATGCCCACGACGAGCAGGCCCAGCGCCCCAGCCAGGATGCCCACGAAGAAGATCATCAGGAAGATCACGGTCACGCCGGCCAGAAACTTGGCGTTGATGATCGCGTCGCGGTAGATCGGCTGGGAGACCAGCCGGTTGAGCGTGCCCTGTGCGCGCTCGCGGTTGATGGCGTCAAAGCCCAGCGCCAGGCCGGCCAGGGGGGCGAGGTAGGCCAGGAACGACGCAAACGACGGGATGGAATTGCTGCTGAGCGTGTACAGCGCAAGGATGACGTATTCGCTGCTGGAGGCGTTTGCGTCGGAGACGGCCTCCAGCGCGCCGAACAGGCTGGCCAGCCCGGCGAGCGTGAGGAGCAAAAGCACCAGCTTGAAGCGCGCGCTGTGGAAGTGATCGGCCAGCTCCTTGCGGTACAGCGTCGCAAAGCCACAGCTGCGGCGCTCAGCGGGCGCGACGGGGACGGCCTGCGCCGCGTTTGTCCTGCGCATCGCTCTCACCTGCCTTTTCAAAGTACTTGGCGTAGATTTCGTCCAGGTCCGTGCTGCTCTGGTGCAGATGGGTCAGGGTGAACCCCCGGTCCAGCAGCGTGCGCACGATCGCATCGCTCGGATCGCCGCGCGTGCGCAGGCTGACCAGACCGTCCTCCTGCAGCGCGGCCTCCTCGACGCCCTCGACGCCGCCCAGCGCCTGCAGCAGCGCCTCGCCGCCCGGGGTTGCGCCGATCTCATAGCGCAGGCCGTTCTCCTGCTCAAGCTGGCGCGCCAGATCGCCGATCCCGCCGCAGGCGATGAGGCGGCCCGACACGAAGATGCCCACGCGGTCGCAGATTTGCTGGATCTGGTGCAGCTGGTGCGAGGAGATCAGGACCGTCTTGCCGTCTTCCTCCGCGAGCTGGCGGATGAGCGCCGTCAGCTCGCGCATGCCTTCGGGGTCGATGCCGTTGGTCGGCTCGTCCATGATCAGCACGTCCGGGTCCTTCATCAGGATGTCCGCGATGCCCAGGCGCTGCTTCATGCCCTTCGAATACGTGCCCGTGCGCCGGTCGACCGCCTCGGCGATGCCCACGCGCTCGATCAGCCCGTCGATGCGCCGCTCCAGCGCCTCGCCATGCAGGCCGTTCATCCGGCCCGTCATGCGCAGGTTCTCGCGCCCGGTCATCTCGGGATAGAAGCCCATGTTGTCGGCTAGGTATCCGACGAAGCGCTTGACCCGCAGGGGATTTCGCGTGCAGTCGACGTCCGCGATGCGCGCGCTGCCCGCCGTGGGGTCGGTCAGGCCCAGGAGCATCAGCGTCGTGGTCGTCTTGCCCGCGCCGTTGGGCCCCAGCAGGCCGAAGACCTCGCCGCGCCGGACCGAGAGCGTCAGGTTGTCCACCGCGGTGATCGCGCCGTAACGCTTGGTCAGGCCCTCCATTTCGATGACGTTGTCGCCCATGCTCAACGCCTCCCGAACCTGCGCATCACGCCCGCCAGGCCGAGCACGAGCAGGACGATCACGCCGATGCCCACGACGCCCCACTTCGTCTCCGTCTTGACGGTGATGCGAAACTCCACCGAGTCGGAGGCGTCGCTGGAGCGCGCGGTGATGGTGGTCACGTAGTCGCCGGACATCGCGTCCTCGCCCGGGGTGATGTACGCGGTGGTTTCCACGGTCGCGCCCGCCTCGAGCAGGTCGATCGTCTCGCTGGCAAAGCGCACGTTCCAGCCGGTGGGCGCGCTGGAGGTCAGGTTGACGTTCGTCAGCTCCGTGTTGCCGGTGTTGGTCAGGCTCAGCTGCACGGCGCCCTCCTGGTTGGCGTAGGCGTCGGTGCTCAGCCGGCCGCTGGGCGTGGAGAGCGTCAAACCGTAGGAGCCGTTGATCGTCACGGACAGCGGCAGGTTCAGCGATTCATCGGCCGACGTCGCCGTGCAGGGGATCTCATAGGCGCCCATCTCGATGTTTTCGGGCGGCGTCACGGAGACCGTCACGCCCTGCGAGGTGCGCGCGGGCACGGTCAGCGCGGCGACCTTCGTGCTCGAGCCCGACGGCGTAAAGCTCACATCCCAGCCCGAGGGCGCGCTGGCCGCCAGCGCGTAGGACTGCTCGGACAGCGTGTTGTTGATCAGCGTGGCGCTGAAGGAAAAGGCCGTGTCGGCGTCGCCCTCCTGCGAGTCGTACTCGACGGAGAAGCTGCTCTGGCCAACTTCTTCGGCATTGACGCTGATGGAGATTGCCATCTCGTCGGACGCGCCGGCGTCGCCCTCGGCGCTGAGCAGGATCTCGTATTCACCGTCGGCCGCCTCCAGCGGCACGTCGACCGCGAAACTGACGCCCGTATGCGTCGCCTCATCGCGCACGTGCACCACGCTGACCTGCCGGCTGTCGGCGCTGAAGGAGCCCGTCCAGCCCTCGGGCATCTCGTCGACGGCCAGTGTGAAGTCCTGCGAGCTGCCGCTGTAGTTGTCCAACTCCAGCGCAAAGGTCAGGCTGTCGCCGGCCTTGGCGGTCAGCGCGGGGTACTCCGTGCTCAACTCGACATAGCGCTCCGCTGCCGGGGCGGCCGCCTCCTCGGCCAGCGCGGCGCAGGGGAGCGCCAAAAGCGTGAGCAGAAGCAGCGGAATCAGAAAGTGGAGATGTGTGTGTGCCATGTGAAATCACTCCCATGAATCGGCTTTTTTCGCACTTGCGATGAGCGCATTGTACGTCCTCAAGCTAAGATGAACCTAAAAAAACCGGTGAACGGAGTGCGAACAATTTTGAAATTCCTGCGGCAGGCGCGCGATGATGCCGGCACCGTATGGGCGAAATGCAGACTTTTTGTCTGCATTTACTGTTGACTTTTCAAAAATGCGGGCGGTATACTGGAAACATCTTTGGAGTTTTGCGGGGGAGAGAGCGATGCGGAGGATCCTTTCGTATCTGCGGCCCTATGCCATGGCGATGGCGCTGGGACTGCTGATCAAATTCGTCGGCACGATCATGGACCTGCTGCTGCCCTGGATTCTGGCGCATGTGATCGACGACGTCGTGCCCACGGGCAGCGTTGCGGCGATCTACCTGTGGGGCGTGGCCATGCTCGCCTGCTCGGGCGTGGCGGTCGTGGGCAACGTCGTAGCCAACCGCATGGCCTCCCGCGTGTCGCGCGATGCGACGCGCCTGATCCGCCGCGACCTGTTCGCCAAGATCACGCGCCTGTCCAGCCGCCAGATGGACGCATTCACCACGCCCAGCCTGATCTCGCGCCTGACGAGCGACACGTACAACATGAACGCCTTCCTCGGGCGCATCCAGCGCCTGGGCGTGCGCGCGCCGATCCTGCTGCTGGGCGGCGTGACGGTCACGCTGCTGCTGGACGTCAACCTCAGCCTCGTCCTCCTGTCGACGCTGCCGCTGCTGGCGGCGGGCATCGTGTTCATCTCGCGCAAGGGCGTGCCGCTGTACGGCCTGGTGCGCGAGGCGGGCGACCGCATGGTGCGCGTCGTGCGCGACAACGTGACGGGCATCCGCGTGATCAAGGCGCTCTCGCGCACGGGCTACGAAAAGCAGCGCTTTGCGGGCATCAACGAGGAACTGTCGGCCAAGGAGACGCATGCGTCTTCGTTCATGGCCGCGACCAACCCGCTGATGAACCTGCTGCTCAACTTGGGCCTGACGGGCGTCATCGTGGCGGGCGCGTTTCTCGTGCAGGCCAACCGGACCGAGCCGGGCAAGATCATCGCGTTTTTGACCTACTTTACGATCATCCTCAACGCGCTGCTGTCGGTCAACCGCATGTTCGTGCTCTACTCCCAGGCCAGCGCGTCGGCGGCGCGCATCGAGGAGGTGCTGCTCGCGCCCGAGGAGGAGGAGACGCCCTCGCAGGGCGCGCTGCCCCCGATGGATACGGGCGATCACATCCGCTTTGAGGACGTGAGCTTCTCCTACAGCGGACAGGGCGCGGCGCTCTCGCACATCAGCTTCTCCATCGGGCACGGCAGGACGCTGGGCGTCATGGGCGCGACCGGCAGCGGCAAGACGACGCTCATGCAGCTGCTGCAGCGCTTCTATCCGGTCGATTCGGGCGTCATCCGCATCGACGGGCGCGACGTGCGCGCCATCCCGGCGGACGAACTGCACCGCATGTTCGGCGTGGCGTTCCAGAGCGACGCGTTCTTCGCCGACACCATCCTGGAAAACATCGACCTGGGCCGCGGCCTGCCGCGCGAGCAGATCGAGCGCGCCGCGCGCTGCGCGCAGGCGGCCCCGTTCATCGAGGCGCTGCCGGACGGCTATGCGCACACGCTCACCGCCAAGGCGACCAACCTCTCCGGCGGCCAGCGCCAGCGCCTGCTCATCGCGCGCGCCCTGGCGGGCAACCCGCAGATCCTCATCCTGGATGACTCCAGCAGCGCGCTGGACTATCGCACCGACGCCGCGCTGCGCAGCGCGCTGCGCACGATGTATCCCGACACGACGACGGTGCTCATCGCCCAGCGCGTGTCCACCGTGCGCCGGGCGGATCTCATCCTCGTGCTCGAGGAGGGCGAGGCCGTCGGCCTGGGCACGCACGAGGAGCTCATGCGCACGTGCGAGCCCTACCGCGAGACCGCGCTTTTGCAGATGGGAGGTGAGGACGATGCCGCCCAGGGGTAAGATCGAGCGCCCGCAGGACCGCCGCGGCGTCATCCTGCGCCTGCTGCGCTACATGATGCGCTATAAGGGCCTGCTGCTGCTGGCGGTGGCGCTGACGGTCTCCAGCAACCTGCTGCAGCTGGTCGGGCCGACGCTGTGCGGCCTGGCGATCGATGCGGTGGAGGGCGGACCCGGCCACGTCGACTTCGCCCGCGTGTTTCTATATGCGGGATGGATGGTCGCGTTCTATGCCGCGTCGTCCGTGCTCTCCTTCGCGCTGTCGCTGCTGATGATCCGCATCAGCCAGCGCATCACGCGCCAGATGCGCAAGGACGTGTTCGACCGGCTCATGGAGCTGCCGGTCTCCTACTTCGACCGGACGCAGACCGGCGACATCCTCAGCCGCATCTCCTACGACATCGACACGGTGAACGCATCGCTGTCCAGCGACCTGGTGCAGATCCTCACCAGCCTCATCACCGTCGTGGGCGCGCTGCTGATGATGATCCGCCTCTCGCCCAAGCTGGTGCTCGTCTTCTGCGTCACGGTGCCGGCCTCCATCTTGCTCACGCGCTACATGACGGGCAAGGTGCGCCCGCTGTTTCGCCGGCGCAGCGCGAGCCTGGGCGAGCTCAACGCCTTCGTCGAGGAGATGGTCTCCGGCCAGCGCACGCTGCGCGCCTACCGAAGGGAGCAGAACGTGCAGGCGCGCTTCGCCGAGAAGAACGAGGACGCCGTGCAGTCCTATTACCGTGCGGAGTACTACGGCAGCATGGTCGGCCCGTGCGTCAACCTGATCAACAACATCTCCCTCTCGCTCATCAGCGTCATGGGCGCGCTGCTGTACCTGGCGGGCGGCATCACGCTGGGCAACGTCTCCTCGTTCGTGCTCTACTCGCGCAAGTTCTCCGGCCCGATCAACGAGGCGGCGAACATCCTCAGCGAGCTGCAGAGCGCCTGCGCCGCAGCCGAGCGCGTGTTCCGCCTGATCGACGAGCCGCAGGAGCCCGCGGACGTGCCGGGCGCACAGCCGCTGCGCTGCGAACGGGGCGAGGTGCGCGTGAAGGACCTGTCCTTCGGCTATGACCGCGACCGGCTGATCCTCAAAAACGTCAACCTGGTCGCCAGGCCCGGCAGCCTGGTGGCCATCGTCGGCCCCACGGGAGCCGGCAAGACGACGCTCATCAACCTGCTCATGCGCTTTTACGACCCGCAGCAGGGCGTCATCGAGATCGACGGGCAGAACACCCGCGACGTCACGCGCAGGAGCCTGCGCGGCGCGTTTGCCATGGTGCTGCAGGAGACGTGGCTCTTCGGCGGCACGATCTACGAGAACATCGCCTACGGCGCGGGCAGCGCCACGCGCGAGCAGGTCGTCGCCGCCGCCAAGGCCGCGCACATCCACGGCGCGATCATGCAGCTGCCCCAGGGCTACGACACCGTGCTGCGCGAGGACGGCGGCAACATCTCCAAGGGGCAGAAGCAGCTGCTCACCATCGCGCGCGCCATGCTGCAAAGCGCGCACATGCTCATC
The DNA here is from genome assembly GCA_018713325.1 of Candidatus Onthenecus intestinigallinarum. Taxonomy (GTDB): domain Bacteria; phylum Bacillota; class Clostridia; order Christensenellales; family Aristaeellaceae; genus Beduinella; species Beduinella intestinigallinarum. The sequence continues at coordinate 145,917 of DVFJ01000009.1, forward strand.
CTGGACGAGGCCACCTCCAACGTCGACACGCGCACGGAAAAACGCATCCAGGCGGCCATGCGCAGCCTCATGCAGGACAAGACGTGCTTCGTCATCGCGCACCGGCTGTCCACCATCACCAGCGCGGATGTGATCCTCGTCGTGCGCGACGGCAACATCGTCGAGCAGGGCTCGCACGAGGAGCTCATGCGCCGGGGCGGCTTCTATGCCGAGCTGTACCGCGCGCAGTTTCAGTGAGCGCGGCAAAAGGGGATTGACAGACGCGGGCCGGGATGGTATAACCAAGATAGAAAACCGCATATCGGACGAAGGGGCGGGGAGAGACCGCGCATGCGGCGCCGAAGGGGAAGCGCTAAAAACTCTCAGGCAAAAAGACCCGCCCTGGACGGAACTCTGGAAAGCAGCGATGCACCGAAGAAGCAACCCGGCGCTCGCCGGGGAATCTTTCAGGTTACCAGACAGAGGCGCACGACGTATTTGTCGTGCGCCTCTTTTGTGCGTTTGGACGGACAATTCGTTAAAAACAAACGAAATGGAGGGGATTACATGGAAAAAAAGACGCCTCTGTACGCGTGCCACGAGCAGGCGGGGGGCAGGATCGTGCCGTTTGCCGGCTATCTGCTGCCCGTGCAGTACGGCACGGGTGTGATCGCCGAGCACATGGCCGTGCGCACGGCCTGCGGGCTGTTCGACGTATCGCACATGGGCGAGGTGCTGCTCGAGGGCCCCGACGCGCTGCAGAACCTGCAGCGCCTGCTGTGCAACGACATGGACGGCATGCAGGACGGGCGCGTGCGCTACAGCCCGATGCTGTGCGAGACGGGCGGCGTGATCGACGATGTGCTCGTGTATCGCCTTTCGCAGGACCGCTACCTGGTCGTCGTCAACGCGGCCAACCACGACAAGGACGTGGCCTGGATGCAGGCGCATGTGACGGGCGACGCGACGCTGCGCGACCTGTCGGACGAGGTGGCGCAGCTGGCGCTGCAGGGCCCGCGCGCGCAGGATATCCTGCTGCGCCTGACGCCCGCGCAGAACATCCCGGGCAAGTACTACAGCTTCACCGCGCACCGCGAGGTCGCGGGCGTCGACTGCCTGATCTCGCGCACGGGCTACACGGGAGAGGACGGGTTTGAGCTCTACTGTGCGCCTGCGGACGCGCCCGCGCTGTGGGATGCGCTGCTGCAGGCCGGCGCGCCGGACGGCCTGATCCCGTGCGGGCTGGGCGCGCGCGACACGCTGCGCCTGGAGGCGGCCATGCCGCTGTACGGCCACGAGATGGACGAGCAGATCACGCCGCTGGAGGCGGGGCTGGGCGCGTTTGTCAAGCCGGACAAGGAGATCCCCTTCATCGGCCGGGACGCGCTGGTGGCGCGCGGCGCGCCGCGCGTGGGCCGCGTGGGCCTGCGCATGACCGGCCGCGGCATTGCGCGCGAGGGCTGCGACGTATACTGCGACGGCGTGCGGGTCGGCCGCACGACGTCGGGCACGCACTGCCCGTATCTGGGGCACGCGGTCGCCATGGCCCTGGTGGACAACTGCTGCCGCGAGGAGGGCACGCCGCTGGAGGTCGACGTGCGCGGCCGGCGCATTGCCGCCGAGGTGGTGCCGCTGCCGTTTTACAGGCGTTCCAGGAAGTGACGCCTGCCCGCCAGAACCCAAATCATGCATTTTTGAATAAGGAGGATGCTGTCATGAACATTCCCGCCGAACTTCGCTACACCAGGTCCCACGAATGGGTGCGCCAGCTGGAGGGCAACGTCGTCGAGATCGGGCTGACCGACCATGCGCAGGACGCGCTGGGCGACCTGGTCTTTGTGAACCTGCCGCAGGTGGATGATTCGGTCGCTGCGGGCGACACGCTTGCGGACGTCGAGTCCGTCAAGGCGGTCAGCGACGTGTACAGCCCGGTCAGCGGCCGCGTCGTGGAGGTCAACGAGGAGCTGCTCGATGCGCCGCAGCGCATCAACGAGGCGCCCTATGAGGCGTGGATGGCGCGCATCGAGCTGTCCGCCGAGCCGGAGGGCCTGTTGGACGCGCAGGAGTACGCCAAGGCGCTGGAAGAGGAGGCATAACATGGGCAGCTACGTTCCCTCCACCGCGCGCGAGCGCGAGGAGATGCTGCGCGCGATCGGCCTGGAGCGCATGGACGACCTGTTCCGGGATGTGCCGGAGCAGGTCCGGCGCGCTGCGTCGCTGCGCCTGCCCGAGGGCCTGAGCGAGATGGCCCTGCGCGCGCGCATGGAGGCGCTCGCGGCGAAGAACCGCGTGTTCCCCATCGTGCTGCGCGGCGCGGGCGCCTACAGCCACTATATCCCGGCGATCGTCAAGTCCGTCGCCTCGCGCGAGGAGTTTGTGACCGCCTACACGCCCTATCAGGCCGAGATCAGCCAGGGCGTGCTGCAGTCGATCTTTGAATACCAGACGATGGTCTGCGAGCTGACGGGTATGGATGTGAGCAACGCCTCCGTCTACGACGGCGCGAGCGCCGCAGCGGAGGCCGCCGCCATGTGCCGCGAGCGCCGGCGGACCGCCACGCTGATCAGCGCGACCGTGCACCCGGACACGATCGCGACGGTGCAGACATACTGCCGCGCCGCGGGCGTGGAGGCGCGCGTCGTGCCTGAGCGCGACGGCGTCACCGACCTGGACGCGCTGCGCGAGATGCTCACGCCGGACGTCGCCTGCGTCGTGCTGCAGTCGCCTAACTTCTACGGCGCCATCGAGGACGCGGGCGCGGCGGTTGCGGCCGCGCACGAGGCGGGCGCCAAGGCCGTGCTCTCGTGCAATCCCATGGCGATGGCGCTGCTGCAAACGCCCGGCGAGCTGGGCGCGGACGTCGCCGTCGCGGAGGGACAGCCGCTGGGCCTGCCGCTCTCCTATGGCGGGCCGTATCTGGGCGTCATGGCGGCCCGGCAATCGCTGATGCGCCGCCTGCCGGGGCGCATCGTCGGCGAGACGACCGACGCGGACGGCAAGCGCGCCTATGTGCTGACGCTGCAGGCGCGCGAGCAGCACATCCGCCGCGAGAAGGCCGGCAGCAACATCTGCTCCAACGAGGCGCTGTGCGCGCTGACGGCCGGGGCGTATCTGTGCGCCGTCGGGCCGAGGGGCCTGCGCGAGATCGCCCAGCGCTGCGTGGACAACGCGCACTACCTGCAGTCCGCACTGGAGCGGGCGGGCCTTGAGCGCGTGGGCAGCGCCCCCTTCTTCCATGAGTTTGTGACCGAATGCCCGGCGGACGCCGAACGGCTGATGCGCGCGCTGGAGGATGAAGGCATCCTCGGCGGGCTGCCCATTCCCGGCGGCATCCTCTGGTGCGCGACGGAGACCGTCGGCCGCGCGCAGATGGACCGCGCCGCCGAGGTCGTCAGGGAGGTGCTCGCATGCAGCTGATCTTTGAAAAGAGCCGCACGGGGCGCGGGAGCGCGATTCTGCCGCCCAGCGACGTGCCCGCCGCGCCCCTGCCGCAGGCGCTGCGCCGCCAGGCGCCGCTGCGCCTGCCCGAGGTCGCCGAGTGTGACCTGGACCGGCACTATGCCGCGCTCGCCCGGCGCGCGCACGGCGTGTGCAGCGGGTTTTATCCGCTGGGCTCGTGCACGATGAAGTACAACCCGCGCATCGACGAGGAGCTGGCGCAGCTGCCGGGCTTTGCGGGCGTGCATCCGCTGCAGCCCGCGCGCACGGCAGAGGGGTGCGTGGAGGCGCTCCGGGAGGCCGAGGCGGCGCTGTGCGAGGTCACGGGCATGGACGCGATGACGTTCCAGCCCGCGGCGGGCGCGCACGGCGAGTTCACGGGCTTGCTGCTGATCCAGGCGTACCACCGCGCCCGCGGCGACGCGGCGCGCACGAAGATCCTGGTGCCGGACTCCGCGCACGGCACGAACCCCGCCAGCGCGGCAATGGCCGGCTATGCGGTCGTGAACGTGCCCTCCGGCCCGGGCGGCTGCGTCGACCTGCAGGCGCTGCGCGCGGCGGTCGGACCGGATACGGCCGGCCTGATGCTGACCAACCCCAACACCGTCGGCCTGTTCGACGGTAACATCCTGGAGATCACGCGCATCGTGCACGAGGCGGGCGGCCTGTGCTACTACGACGGCGCGAACCTCAATGCCGTCATGGGCATCGCGCGCCCCGGCGACATGGGCTTTGACGTGGTGCACCTGAACCTGCACAAGACGTTCTCCACGCCGCACGGCGGCGGCGGCCCGGGCAGCGGCCCCGTCGGCTGCAAGGCGTTCCTGCGCGGCTTCCTGCCGGACAGCCGCCTGGGCGGCCATCCCGGCGCGCAGAGCGTCGGCCAGGTGCGCGCGTTCTATGGCAACTTCGCCGTCACGCTGCGCGCGCTGTGCTACATCCTGTCCCTGGGCGGGCAGGGCCTGCGCGAGGCGTCCGAAAACGCGGTGCTCAACGCCAACTACATGATGCACGCGCTGAAGGACACCTACGACATGGCCTATGACCACACCTGCATGCATGAGTTCGTCATGACGCTGGAGAGGCTCAAGCATGAGACGGGCGTGAGCGCGCTGGATGTGGCCAAGGGCCTGCTGGATGCGGGCATCCATCCGCCGACGATGTACTTCCCGCTGATCGTGCACGAGGCGCTCATGGTCGAGCCGACGGAGACGGAGAGCCGCGAGACGCTCGACGAGGCCGTGCAGGCGCTCAAGGACCTGGCGCGCGAGGCGCGCGAGCAGCCCGAGTCGCTGCACGCGCGGCCGCTGACGACGCCCGTGCGCAGGCCGGACGAGGTGGGCGCGGCGCGCAATCCGAAGCTGCGCTTCGACTTCGCATGATCCGCGCGCTGCGCGTGGCGCGCGCGTTGGGGACGGATCCCGCGAAAAACCTGGCGCTCGAGGCGCTGCTGATGGAGCGCCTGCCCCGGGAGACCTGCGTGCTCTACCTGTGGCAGAACGCGCACACTGTCGTCGTCGGGCGCAACCAGAACGCCTGGCGGGAGTGCCGCGTGGATCTGCTGCGCGCGGACGGCGGCCGCCTCGTGCGCCGTCCGTCCGGAGGCGGCGCGGTCTATCACGACCTGGGCAACCTGAACTTTACGTTTCTGCTCCACGACGGCGATTACGACGTCGCGCGCCAGCAGCGCACGATCCTGCGCGCCGTGCGCTCGCTGGGCGTCGACGCGCGCGTCAGCGGACGAAACGACCTGGAGGCGGACGGACGCAAGTTCTCCGGCAACGCCTTTTACAGGCACGGCGGGCGCGCTTGCCACCACGGCACGCTGCTCCTGGACGTGGACATGGAGCGGATGGGCCGCTACCTGAACGTCGATCCCGAAAAGCTGGCGGGCAAGGGCGTGGCCTCCGTGCGCGCACGGGTGGTCAACCTGCGCGCGCTTGAGCCCTCGATCACGCCGCAGGCGATGGCCCGCGCGCTGACGGAGGCGCTCGGCGAGGAGTATGGGCCGGAGCCTCAACCGCTCGACATGCACGCGCTGGACGGGCCGCGCCTGCGCGAGCTGGAGGCGCGCTTTGCCTCCTGGGACTGGACATACGGACGGCCCATCGCGTTTTCGCAGCGCGTATCGCGCCGGTTCGCGTGGGGCGGGGTGGAGCTGTGCCTGCGCGTCGACGCGGGCCGCGTGGCCGACTGCGCCTGCTATTCGGATGCGATGGACGCCGGGCTGTCGGGGCGCGTGGAGCGCGCGCTGCGCGGCTGCCGGTTTGAACGCGCCGCGCTCTGCGAAGCGCTCTGCGCCCTCGAGGCGGAGGACGCCGGGCAGGCGCAGGACCTGCGCGCGCTGGTGGGCGCGCTGGAATGTTAAGGGGGGAATGACATGTATCAGCTGGCCGTGATCGGCGCGGGCCCGGGCGGATATGAGGCCGCGATTCGCGCCGCACAGCTGGGATTGCGCGTCGCGCTGATCGAGAAGGACGCGCTGGGCGGCACCTGCCTCAACCGGGGCTGCATCCCGACCAAGGCGCTGCTGCACACGGCCGAGGTCTACCGCGCGGCGAAGGAAGGCGCGGCGCTGGGCGTGTGCGCGCGGGAGGTCACGCTTGACGAGCGCGCGATGTTTGCGCGCAAGGATGAGGTCGTGCGCGGCTTGAGGGCGGGCATTGCGCAGCTCGTGCGCGCCAACCGGATCGACCTGTACGAGGGCGAGGGGCGCATCGAGGCGGCGGGCCGCGTCGCCGTAGGCGGCTCGACCGTCGAGGCCGAGCGCATCCTCGTGGCGACGGGCTCCGTGCCCGCGCTGCCGCCGGTCGAGGGGATCGACCTGTGCATCACCAGCGACGATCTGCTGGACGGCGGCAACCTGCCGCAGCGCCTGGCGATCATCGGCGGCGGCGTCATCGGCGTGGAGTTCGCCACGCTGTTGACGGGCCTGGGGCGCGGCGTCGCGGTGATCGAGGCGCTGGACCGCCTGCTGCCCGCGCTGGACCGCGAGTTCGGCCAGAGCGTGGCGATGAACCTCAAGCGGGACGGCGCGCAGGTCTTCACCGGCGCGCGCGTGTCGCGCGTGTCGCGCGCGCAGGACGGGCTGTGCGTGGAGTTTGAGACGCGCGGCGGCCACGCCTCCTGTACGGCGGACGCCGTGCTGTGCGCCGTCGGACGCCGCGCGAATACCGGCGGCCTCTTCGGCGCGCGTGTGCAGGTGGAGATGGAGCGCGGGCGCATCCGCGTCGACGGACGCTTTGAGACGAGCGTGCCGGGCATCTACGCCGTGGGCGACGTCACGGGCGGTGTGCAGCTGGCGCATGCGGCCAGCGCACAGGGCATCGCCTGCGTCGAGGGCATCGCGGGCGTGTCCAGCGGGTTGCGGCTCGATCTGATTCCCTCGTGTGTATACACCGATCCCGAGATCGCCAGCGTCGGCCTGACGGCGGACGAGGCGAAGGCGCAGGGCCTGGCGGTCAGGACCGGCAAGGCGCTCATGGGCGCGAACGGCCGCACGCAGATCGCGGGCGGCGCGCGCGGCTTTGTCAAGGTCGTCGTCGACGCCAAGAGCGACGCGCTGCTGGGCGCGCAGCTGATGTGCGGACGGGCGACGGATCTCGTGGGCGAGCTGAATGCCGCCATCGCCGCCGGATTGACGCGCGCGCAGCTGCTGCGCGCGGTGCGCGCGCATCCGACGTTTGAAGAGGCGGTGACCGAGGCGCTCGAGGCGGTCGAGGGGCGCGCGATTCACGCGGCGCCGGCCCGAAGATAGCGGCGAAATGCACAGGGGGTGTTGACATGCGAGTGGAAAACGGACGCGCGCGCGATCTGCGGATCGCCTATATCGGCGGCGGCTCGCGCGGCTGGGCCTGGGGATTCATGACCGATCTGGCGTGCGACGCGCAGCTGAGCGGCACGGTCAGCCTGTACGACATCGACCGGGAGGCCGCCGAGCGCAACGCGCGCATCGGCCGCACGCTCCCGGCGCGCCCGGAGGCGAAGAGCGCCTGGACGTATGAGGTGGCCTGCTCGCTGCACGAGGCGCTTGCCGGCGCGGACTTTGTGGTCATCTCCATCCTGCCCGGCACGTTTGACGAGATGGAATCCGACGTGCACCTGCCCGAGCGCGTGGGCGTGTATCAATCCGTGGGCGACACGGTCGGCCCCGGCGGCCTGATCCGCGCCCTGCGCGCGCTGCCCATGATGGCCGAGATCGGCCGTGCGGTGCGCGACTTCGCGCCGCAGGCCTGGGTCGTCAACTACACCAATCCCATGAGCACCTGCATGCGCGCGCTGTACGCCGCCTATCCGGGCATCCGCGCGTTCGGCTGCTGCCATGAGGTGTTTGGCACGCAGAAGCTCCTGTGCGCCATGCTGGAGGACCTGTGCGGCATCGAGGGCGTCGCGCGCCAGCAGATCCGCACGACCGTCACGGGTATCAACCACTTCACGTGGCTCACGAACGCATCCTATGAGGGGATGGACCTGTTTCCGCTCTACCGCACGTTCGCGGAGAAGTACCGCGCGACCGGCTTTGACAAGGGACTGGACGACAACTGGATGAACAACACGTTTGCGTGCAACCACCGCGTCAAGTTCGACCTGTTCCTGCGCTATGGGCTGATCGCGGCGGCGGGCGATCGCCACCTGGCCGAGTTCGTGCCGCCGTGGTATCTGAAGGACCCGCAGACGGCGCGCGCATGGGGGTTCGGGCTCACGCCCGTCTCCTGGCGCAAGGAGGATCTGGCCCGCCGTCTGGCGCGCCAGCAGCGGCTGCTCGCGGGCGAGGAGCAGCTGGACATGCAGGGCTCGGGCGAGGAGGGGCATCTGCTCATCAAGGCGCTGCTCGGCCTGGGCGACCTGGTCTCCAACGTCAACGTGCCCAACCGCGGGCAGGTTTCAAACCTGCCGCTGGGCGCGGTGGTGGAGACGAACGCGCTGTTCCGCCGCGGCGAGATCGCGCCCGTGCAGGCCGGCGCGCTGCCGCCGGGCGTCGACGCGCTGGTCGCGCGCCAGGCGCTCAACCAGGAGGCGACGGTGCAGGCCGCGTTGACGTGCGACCGCACGCTCGCGTTCGACGTGTTCATGAACGACCCGCTGATGGGCGCGGTCGGCCTGGCGGAGGGCCGGCAGCTGTTTGACGACATGGTCCGCAATACCCTGAACTACCTGCCCGAGGCATGGCGGGGCTGAGGACAAAAAAGCGGGGCGCGGAGCGGAAACATGTAGGAAAAACCGCCCCGCGCGTCGTAATGTAAGGGCAGAGAATCCCGATAAAGGAGTGATACGCATGCTGCAACAGGTCATGACGTCCCCGGGCGTCATCGAGTTCCGCGAGGTCGAGACGCCGCAGCCCGCGGCGGGCGAGGCGCTTGTGCGCATCGAGAAGATCGGCATCTGCGGCTCGGACATCCACGTCTACCACGGCGAGCACCCGTTTACGAGCTACCCGGTCACGCAGGGGCACGAGGTCTCCGGCGTCGTCGAGGCGCTGGGCGAGGGCGTGGAGGGGCTGCGCGTCGGCCAGAAGGTGACGATCCAGCCGCAGGTCGTGTGCGGCGAATGCTACCCGTGCAGGCACGGCAAGTACAACCTGTGCGAGCAGCTCAAGGTGATGGGCTTTCAGACGACGGGCGTGGCGTCGCACTTCTTTGCGGTGGACGCGCGCAAGGTGACGCCACTGCCGGAGACGATGTCCCTGGACGACGGCGCGATGATCGAGCCGCTGGCCGTGGCGGTGCACGCCGTGCGCCGGGCGGGCGACGTGCGCGGGCAGAAGATCGTCGTGCTCGGCGCGGGTCCGATCGGCAACCTCGTCGCGCAGACCGCAGCGGGCCTGGGCGCGGCGGATGTGATGATCACCGACGTGAGCGACTGGCGGCTGGAGAAGGCCGCGCAGTGCGGCGTCGCGCATTGCGTCAACACGAAGCGCGAGGATCTGGGCGAGGCGATCCTGGCGGCCTTTGGGCCGGACAAGGCGGACGTGATCTATGACTGCGCGGGCAACGACGTGACCATGGGCCAAGCGATCCGCTACGCGCGCAAGGGCTCGACGATCATCCTGGTGGCGGTGTTCGCGGGCATGGCCAAGGTGGACCTGGCCGTGCTCAACGACCATGAGCTGGACCTGAACACCTCCATGATGTACCGCAGCGAGGACTACGAAAAGGCCATCGAGCTGGCGAGCGCGGGCCGGGTGCAGCTCGCGCCCCTGGTCAGCCGGCGCTTCCCCTTCCGCGAGTACCTGGACGCCTACCGCTACATCGACGAACACCGCGAGACGACGATGAAGGTCATCATCGAAGTGCAAAAGTAAAAGCAGTAAAAAGTAAAAAAAGACCGGCGGCGGGAAGGCGATTCCCGCCGCCGCTTTGCGCCGCGTCAGATGACCTTGCTGCCGTTGACCGTGAACTTGAAGCGCACGCCCAGCAGCTCCGCGGCGCGCCTGCACATGAGCATGCGGTCCAGAAAGATCTCGAAGTAGTCGAGCATCGAGCAGATGCGCTCGTCCAGCGTGACGTTGAGGTGGATCGTCTCCTTCGTGATCGACAGCTCCGAGGCGATGGCCGCATAGTTCACCCGGTCGTGGATGTCGAAGGAGGACATGTCCTTGTTGCGCACGCGGCTACGGCGCACGTCCGTCTTGTCGGCCAGGATCAGCGCCGCGGAGATGGGCGTGACGGCCGTGCCGGTCTTCTCGTCGTGGTTGCCGATGGCCGCCATCACGTCTGCGATGTCGGCATAGGGCATGCCCAGCTCCTTGAGGATCTCCCGGGCCATCAGCGCGCCGCTGTGCGCGTGGTCGGTCCGGTTGACCGCGTTGCCGATGTCGTGCATATAGCCCGCGATGCGGCAAAGCTCGATGTCGCGCTCGGGATAACCCAGCGCCCTGAGAATCGCGCCCGCTTCCTCGGCTACCTTGGCGGCGTGCGCGCGCGAGTGCTCGGTGTAGCCCAGCACGCCCAGCATGGCGTTGCCCGCGTCGATGTAGGCGTTGATTTCGTCGTTGCGGCGGATGTCTTCATAGCAGATCAAGCGATCGCCCCATTTCTGTAGCCTTCCTCTTCAGTATGCCACGCGCAGGTGAAGCGCGCGTCAGCTTCGGGCAAAAAATCCGTGTTTTTTGTGCCCCCGATCGGGGCTCAGCGCGAGGTGACAATCTTGCTCGGGTCTAGGTGACTGTAGACGACGCCCGGCTGCGCGCCGCCCTCGCGCACGGAGTAGAGCTCCGAGAGCGTGACCATTTGATATCCGCGCGCGGCGAGCTCGGGGATCACGGTGCGCATCGCCTGCAGCGTCGGCTGGTGTACGTCGTGCATCAGCACGATGCTGCCGTTTTTCACATTCTTGAGGATGGCGCGCGCCGTCTTGTCCGCGTTCATGGTGCGCCAGTCCTCCGTGTCGATCGACCACAGGACGATCGGCATGCCCAGCTTGCGCGCGACTGCGCGCACGTTGGAATCGACGGAGCCATACGGAGGACGGATGAACCGCACGGGCACGTCGACGATCTCGTGCACGGCCTCGATCGGACGCACGATCTGGCGCTCCATGGACTCGGCGCCCAGGCTCGTCAGCTTCTGATGGCTCCACGTGTGCGTGGCGATCTCGCTGCCCTGCGCGGCAATGGCGCGGATCTGGTCCGGATAGCTGGAGATGCGGTTGCCCACCACGCAGAACGTCGCCGCACCGCCGTACTGCGTGAGCAGATCGAGAATTTCGCTCGTATACTCGCTTGGGCCATCGTCGAACGTCAGGGCAACCATGGGGCGGGTCGGGTCGATGGTGCGCGGACCGGTCTGCGGCGCGTCGGTCTTTGCCGGCTGCGGCGTCTGCGGCCGCGCCTGCGGCACGGGGATCTGCATGAGATCCGCGATCTCCGCATAGGGCAGGACGACCAACTGCGCGCCCAGATATGCCGGCAGATACTCGCCGCGCGCCAACGCGATGGCCACGCCCGTATCCGTCAGCACCAGATTTTGCAGCCAACCCACGTCGACCTCGGGCATATCGCCCTCCAGGGCAGAAATCTGCGCCAGGCGCGAGGCCAGCAGCGCGCACACGTCGTCCAGGCGGTCGCGCCGGAAGATGTCCCCATAGGTGAGCAGCTGCCCGGTCGACAGGTCCGCGTTGAACGTGCGCAGCACGTCCTCCTCCCGCGCCAGGAAGGGGCTGCGGTACCAGCCGGCCTCCAGCACGCCGACATAGCGGTCGGTCAAGTAGGCATTGTAATGCACCGTCAGCTCGCTCTCCGCGTCCGCCTCCGGATGGGCATTGGAGAGGTCCTCCAGCGAGGCCAGATGCACGGCATGCGTATCCTTCGCCCAGCGGACGATCGCCTCATCCATCGCGGGAACGCCCGTCACCGGATAGAAGATGGAGGTGGCCAGGTGTGCCTGATAGTCGACCAGCGACTCCGAATAGCCCACCTGATGCACGAGCACGGCCTCGTCGGGCGCAAAGCGGTAGGGGCTGCTCGGCGTGGACGCCGCGTCGGCGGTAGATGCGGCCGCCGGTCCGGCCGTCGGCACAGGCGAGACGCCGCCGGGTACGTCGAGCGAGGCCGCCTCCATGTAGCCGGTGAGCGGCCCGAACGATACGTGCCACCAGTCGCCGCTGGCATCGAGCACCGTCATCTGCGACCCGCCGGCGATGCGCGCGATGACCTGCGCGTCCGGCGAGGGCGCGCTGTGCATCGCCACGTCGCCGTGGGTGAACGCGACGGATTCGGCCCGGGCCGGGGCAAAAAGCATCGGAAGCATACACGTCAGGAGCACGCACAGGGCGCACCATCCTTTGAACCGCAAGCGGATCCCCCCTTTGTATCTCTACATAGAGGACGAATGAACGGCTTGCCAGATTGCACGCATATTGGCGAATGGAACCAAAAAAGCGCGGAACACGTCCGCGCCTGTCGAATGGGCCGAATCAGGCCGCCGTAAACTTCTGAACATACCCGGCGATGAGGATGAACAGCACGATCGCGGGCAGGACGTAGGCGACATACACGCGCAGCCCGCGGGGGAACTTGACGCCCTCGCCGGTGTTCGCCTCGGCGAGGAACCTGTCAAAGCCCCAGCCATAGCGCGACGTGCAGAACAGCAGATAGATCAGGGAGCCGAGCGGCAGCAGGTTATTGGAGACGATGAAGTCCTCCATGTCCTGGATGTTGCCCACGCCGGGGAACGTGATCCCGCTCCAGACGCTGAAGCCCAGGATGCAGGGCATCGACAGCACCAGGATGGCCACGAGGTTGACCAGCACGGCCTTCTTGCGGCTCCAGCCGAACAGGTCGATCGCAAAGGAGATGATGTTTTCAAAGACCGCAATGATCGTCGTCAGCGCTGCAAACGTCATGAACACGAAGAACAGCGAGCCGAAGAAGCGGCCGCCCGCCATCTGGTTGAACAGGTTGGGCAGCGTGACGAACACCAGGCCCGGCCCTTCGCCGGCGCTCACGCCAAATGCGGAGCACGCGGGGAAGATGATCAGGCCCGCGGTGATGGCCACGAACGTATCCAGGCACACGACGTTGATCGCCTCGCCCATCAGGCTGCGTTCGCGGCCGATGTAGCTGCCGAAGATCGCGATGGCGCCGATGCCCAGGCTGAGCGTGAAGAACGACTGGCCCATCGCCGCGAAGATGACCTCAAACGCGCCGGCCTGGAGCATGTTGCCAAAGTCGGGCATCAGGTAAAAGCGCAGGCCCTCGGAGGCGCCGTCCAGCGTCAGCGAGCGTACGACCAGCGCCGCCATGATGACCAGCAGGCAGAGCATCATGAACTTGTTGACCTTCTCCACCCCGCCGCGCAGGCCGCGCGAGCAGACGGCAAAGCACGCCACGACGACCACGACCATCCAGAACGTCATCGGCAGCGGCTGGGCGAGCATCTCGTTGAAGACGCCGGACACGCCGGCCGGGTCCAGGCCCACGAACTGGCCCGACGCCATGCGGAAGAAGTAGCTGAGCATCCAGCCGCCGACGGTCGTGTAGAACATCATCAGCAGGTAGTTGCCCGCCATGGCAAAATAGCGGAAGATATGCCACTTGGACCCCCTGGGCTCCAGCACGTCAAACGAGCGCGCCGCGCTGCGCTGGCTGGCGCGGCCCACCGCGAACTCCATGACCATGATCGGCAGGCCCAGCGCCACCAGGAAGAACAGATACACCAGCACGAAGGCGGCCCCGCCGTACTTGCCGGTGATGTAGGGAAAGCGCCAGACGTTTCCCAAGCCGATTGCACACCCCGCGGAGATCAGGATAAACCCGAGCCGCGAACCAAACCGTTCCCGTTCCTTCATAAAAATCCCTGCGCTCCTTTGCATTGGTAATGCGCTGGCCTTTTGCTGCCAACGCGCCATCCAGGACAGTGTAGCAAACGCGGCAGGAAGTGTCAATCGCTGTGCAACATTCGCATGCGCAAATCCGCAAAAAGCCGAAAAAAACGCGTTCGCAGGCGGGTTTTCGCTTGACAAGCGCGCGGCGTTTTGCTATCATGTATCGGTAAGCCGCTCGGGATAGGTCTGTCCAAATGCCGGTCTCCGGCTGCCTGCATCCCGGCGAGTCCAGAATTGGGAGGTGCTAACCGTGTACGCTATCATCGCTACCGGTGGCAAACAGTATCGCGTCGCGCAGGGCGACGTCATCTATGTGGAGAAGCTCGACGCCGCCGAGAACGACGCCGTCAGCTTCGACGTGCTGCTCGTGGAAAAGGACGGCGACCTGAAGGTCGGCGCGCCGCTGGTCGAGGGCGCCAAGGTCGAGGGCAAGGTGCTCCAGCAGGGCCGCGGCGAGAAGATCGTCGTCTTCAAGTACAAGTCCAAGAAGAACTACCGTCGCAAGCAGGGTCACCGTCAGCCGTTCACCAAGGTGGAAATCACCGCCATCAACGCCTGATGACCACCGTTGAGGTCTACCGCGGACCCGACGGCCTGCTGCGCGGCTTTCGCGCGCAGGGCCATGCCGGCGCGGGCACGTCGGGGCGCGACATCGTCTGTGCCGCCGTCTCCGCGCTGACGCAGACCGCGGTCAACGCCCTGGAGACGGTCGCCGGCGTGCAGACCCATCCGACCGTCGATGAAGACGCGGGCCTGCTTGAGTGCGTCCTCCCGCAGGGGCTGGACGCGCAGCGGGCGCGCACCGCCGACATCGTGCTGCGTACGGTGCGGCAGGGACTGATGGACATCCAGACATCTTACCCGAGGCATGTGCGGGTACTGCTCAAAGAATGGAGGTAAGACAATGCTTACGATGAATCTGCAGCTGTTCGCCCATAAAAAGGGCACCGGTTCTTCCCATAACGGCCGCGACAGCGAGTCCAAGCGCCTGGGCGCCAAGCGCGCGGACGGCCAGTTCGTCCTGGCGGGCAACATCCTGTACCGTCAGCGCGGCACGAAGATCCATCCCGGCCAGAACGTCGGCATCGGCGGCGACGACACGCTCTTCGCCAAGATCGACGGCGTGGTGCGCTTCGAGCGCCTTGGCCGCGACAAGACGCAGTGCAGCGTCTATCCCAAGGCCCAGTAATCCATCTGTCAAACAAAAGCGGGGTTGATCGTGCAGGAAGCCAATGCGCCGGCACAGTCGACCCCGCTTTTCATCTGCCCGTGGGGCGGGAAATGTCCGGGAGGAATGCAACATGGTGGGAACGCTCATCAACGCCGCGGCGGTCGTCGCAGGCGGCCTGCTGGGGCTGCTGCTGCGGGGCGGCATCGGCAGGCGGCTTCGGGATACGATCATGCAGGGCCTGGCGCTGTGCGTGGCGCTGATCGGCCTGGACGGCGCGCTGGGCACGCAAAACACGATGGCCGTCATCGTCAGCATGGTGCTGGGCGCGCTGCTGGGCGAGGCCGTCGACGTGGAGAAGCGCCTGGAGGGGCTGGGGGCGCGCGCGCAGCGCCTGCTGGCCAAGGGCGGCGACTCGGGCTTTGCCGAGAGCTTTGTGACCGCGAGCCTCATGTTCTGCGTGGGCGCGATGGCGATCGTCGGCGCGCTGGACTCGGGCCTGCGCGGCGACCACAACACGCTGATCGCCAAGTCCGCGCTGGACGGCGTGAGCGCGGTGATCTTTGCCTCGGCGATGGGGCCGGGCGTGCTGCTCTCCGCGGCTGCGGTGCTCGTCTACCAGGGCGCGATCGCGCTGTTGGCGCAGTACGTCGCGCCGTTCCTGACCGACGCCGTCGTCACGGAGATGTCCGCCGTCGGCGGGCTGCTGATCGTCGGCATCGCGATCAACATGTTCGGCCTGTTCAAGGTGCGCGTGGGCAATCTGCTGCCCGCGGTCTTCATGCCCATCGCCGTCGTTCCCCTGATGCAGCTGATCGAGGGTCTGCTGTAAAGACCGGATGTGAGGAGGACACCCATGCTCAAACGAATCGCGCGCAACCCGCTGATCGACCTGCTCGTGCACCTGAAGGGCAACGAGCGGGCATGCCTGTGGACGGAACCCCTCTGGGGCATCCCGTATAACCTGTACGTACCCTTCGTGTCGGTGTACATGGCCGCGCTGGGCATGACGCCGGTGCAGATCGGCGCGATGTCGACGATCTTCTTCATCTCCCAGATGTTCTGGGCGCTGCTGTCGGGCGTGCTGACGGACAAGCTGGGCCGGCGGCGCTGCACGGTCATCTTCGACCTGCTGTCCTGGAGCGTGCCGACGTTTCTGTGGATGCTCGCGCAGGACTACCGCTGGTTTGTGGCGGCGGCGCTGTTCAACGGCATGTGGCGCGTGACGGAGAACTCGTGGGATCTGCTGCTGATGGAGGACTCGGAGCCCTCGCGCCTGGTGCGGCTGTATGCGGTCTCGCACGTGGCGGGGCTGCTGGCCGGATTTGTGGCGCCGCTGGCCTACCTGCTGGTGCGCGCGTTCGGCCTGGTGCCGACGATGCGCGCGATCTACGGCTTCACGTTCGTGCTGATGACGACGAAGTTCATCGTGCTCTACTTCCTCTCGCACGAGACGAAGATCGGCGAGCGGCGCATGCGCGAGTGCGCGAACGTGCCGCTGTTGACGCACCTGCTGGACAGCCGGCACGTGCTGCGCGCCATGCTCCAAAACCGCGCCGTCATGCTGACGGTCGGCATGGTGGCCTCCTATGCGGCGATCAAGAACGTGCTGGAGACGTTCTGGCCGCTGCTGCTGACGGACCGGCTGGGCATCGCCCCGGAAAACCTGTCGATCTTCTCGACGGTCAAGTCGCTGCTGATGCTCGTGTGCTACTTCACGATCGTGCCGCGCGTGTCGGTGCGCCGGTTCCGCCTGCCGCTGTTTGCGGGCGTGGGCATCCTGGCCGCGTCGCAGCTGTGCGTGCTGCTCATGCCCGCGGGCGCCTACTGGATGGTCGTGCTCTCGGTGCTGCTGGAGGCGTTGGCGCTGTCCACGCTCAACCCGCTGACGACGTCCATCCAGATGCTGACGATCGATCCGGAGGAGCGCGCGCGGATGCTGGGACTGTTCTACGCGATGATGCTGCTGGTGACGGCGCCGTTCGGCCTGATCGCCGGCGTGCTGTCGGAGCTGAACCGCGCGCTGCCGCTGGTGCTGACGCTGGGCATGACGGCGTTTACGATGTTCATGGGCGTGTGTATCGCGCGCGAGAGCGGCGAGCGGCTTGCCCGGGAGGGTTGAGGAGCCATAGGTCAAACAGACGGGGCCGGGGAGATGTTCTCCCCAGCCCCGCTTTGTTTTTTGTTTTAAAACTCTTTTTCTTCATACCTGCGGCAGTGCACGTACTTGGAGACCGCGCTGCGCTCGGCGGTGACGCCGGAGAGCACGGTCTGCAGGTAGGCGGGCAGGAACTGGTCGAACTTGACCTCAAGGATCTCCTTGCAGTCGTCGAAGACCGGAAAGGTGGGAATGCGCGGATTGAACAGGTCGCTGCTGTACAGCCCCGTGCGCAGGCGCCTGTCAAACGTGATGCGCACATCCTGCGCGTCGGTGATATAGGCCTCGCGCACATAGTCGACGATGACGACGGGGTGCAGCAGGTTGGTGCGCATCTGCACGAACATCTCGCGCAGCAGCGGGTGGCGCATGTACTCCAGGCCGGAGGGGTCGCCTGCGATGATCTGTTCGGCCAGGTCGCGCGGGATGCGCACGGATTGTTTGGAGATCAGGTCGCCGATCTTGCGCTTGCACTCCAGGCGGATCAGCCGGTCGGAGAAGTTGTAGATGCGGATGCGGTACTTCTTGCGATTGCCTACGCCGGCGATCTTTTCATGCAGCGCGTCGTCGTGCACGGAGTCGAAGTACAGCGAGCGGATGTGGTATTCGTTGTTCTCGTCGCCGTTGGGGTCGTGCATGAGCAGGCCGTCGAGCACGGAGCGCAGGTAGTGCAGCTCCGCGGGGTGGACGAGGTACTTGAGCTCATGGCGCACGGGATAGCTGGTGATGGCCATCTTCCGCCTCCGTCCGTCAGTTGCCCGCCTCGGACTGGCAGGCGATCAGCGTGGCGTTATGCACGCCCTCGATGTCGAGCATGCGGTTGACGATGTCGCTGCGCTCGCCCAGCTGCACCTCGACGGTCAGCTCCACCCCGCCGCGGCTGACGACCTTGGAGCGCAGGCGGCGGTTGCGGATGCGCGCGACGGTGCTGTTGACGTCGGGCTCGACGTCCTCGTCATAGTGGACGACCAGCAGGTAGGTGTTGGGGCTCTTCATGCGCACGAAGGAGAGCACCAGCATCGTCAGGCCGATGCCGGCCACGACGACCAGCGCGACCAGGTACAGCCCGGCGCCCAGCAGGATGCCCATCGTCAGCGCCCAGAACATGTAGGCGGTATCCATGGGATCCTTGACGGCCGTGCGGAAGCGCACGATGGACAGCGCGCCGACCATGCCCATCGACAGAGCGATGTTGGAGCCGATGCACATGACCACGGGCGTGGTGATCATCGTGAGCATGATCAGCGTGGTGGCAAAGCTCGGGCTGAACAGCACGCCGCGGTAGGTCTTGCGGTAGACGAAGGCGATGATCAGGCCGACGAACAGGCCGGAGGCCAGGGCGATGACCATCTCCATCGGGGTCAGCTGCGCGAACTGCGCGGAAAACCAACTCAGTACGCCGGGATCATTCTGGATGCTCTGCATGGGGGTTCCTCCTCGTCGTTTGTTTCATTAAACCGCGTCGGCGGGGATCTCGGGCTGCGGGCCGAAGTACTCCTCCATCTTCGCCTGGGACAGGCCGAAGTACTCCTGCACCTCCGCCCAGAAGATCGACGGACGCTTTTTCATGACGTTCTTGGCGCGGGCGACGCGCTCCTGCCAGTAGGACTTGGCGCCCGGGCCGTTCTTGGGCTGGTCAAAGCTTATCTTGGGATGCATCTCGGCCGCCCAACGGTCAAAGTGCATGTCCATCTCGGGCGTGATCTCGGCGATCATCTCATCCAGCAGCGAGATCATGTTGTCGGTGGTCAGCACGGTCTGGAACAGCGTGCCACCGCGGCGCAGGAACTGATCCTGAATCTCCGGCACCTGGATCAGATGGCGCAGCAGCACGTTGGACTTGATTCGGTAGTTGCCCATACCGCTCTCGTTGAGCACGTAGGCCACGCCGCCGGCCGAGGAGTTGAACAGCCCCCAGTCCACGTCGTAGAGGATGTAGCGCCACTTGCCGTCCTCTTCATCGCTCTTGTAGAAGCGGATATTGCCCGGGTCGGTATTGCCAAAGAACATCTCGAAGAAGAAGTAGTCGATCATGTTCTCCACGTCCACGCGGTCCAGCACGTATTGCAGCGCCTCCGGGTCCTGCGTCAGGTCGTGGCTCTCCACGTATTCGACCAGGTCGACGTAGTCCGCATTGGAGCCCTGGTTGACCTGGCTGGAGCGCGTGCCGTCGGATTCCAGAATGTCGATGGCGTCCGGATTGTCCCAGCCCTCATGCTGGGCGATCATCTCCGCGCCGACGCGCTCGCGCAGGTTGTAGTGGCCCCAGTACTGCCCGTTGAGGTAGACGATCACGGGCTTCCAGGCCTGCGTGACGACGGACGAGCCCGCCTGATCGACCAGGCGCGCCTGCAGGCCGTCCAGCACGCGGGTGTACTTGCCGTCCTGGCCGCCGTTGCGCAGCACGATGGCGTAATAGGAGGTGTAGGGCCGGTCCTCAAAGAACGCGTAGTTGAACAGCTCTTCGCCGAACTGCGCGTCCGCGCGGATGGCGAACGACTTTTGCGGCATGTCCAGCGAGAACTGGCCCATCACGTGGAAGTTCATACCCTGGGAGATCTGCTGCACGCCGTCCTCGTCGTAGTATTCAATGAAGCCTGAATAGTGCAGCTTCTTCCAGTAGGTGGCGTCCTCCCACGGCGGCTCCGTGTTGTCCCGGTCGAGGTTCGGGCCGTCGGCGAGCATGCCGGTGTCCTCGTTCCACAGGTTGTCCGGGTCGGTCACCAGCGAGATGACGGGCATCGTGTGGTAGGTGGAAATAAAGTAGGTCTGCGTTTCGATCTGCGAGCCCTCCAGGCCGGGCTGGTAGGCGCGCGCGCGGATGACCGTCGTCTGCGAGACGGAGATGGGGCCGGTGTAGACGGCGGACTGCTGCGTGGGGTCGGTGCTGTCCGTCGTGTAGTAGACGGTCGCGCCCTCCGGCACCTCGATCTCGACCTCGATGGGGCGCTCGTTCAAGCCGCCGCGCGTGACGAACACGGGCGGCTCGGAAAAGCCGGAGAATCCGCCCAGATTGGGCTCGCCGGGCGTGGGCGTGCTGTAATAAAAAAGGCCGCTCTGGCCGACCGTTCTGCCGTAGGATACGTCGCTGTACAGCGCGGGCACGATGAGCTTGTCGATCAGCGTGCCGTCCGGCGTGGAGAGCAGCACCGTCTCGCCGCCGACGCTGAGGTTGAAGTTGGCGTAGTGGACCGTATCGGTCTCCATGCCGACGTTGGCCGCCTCACAGTAGACGAGGAGGTAGCCGCCCGCGGGGATGGTCACATCCGGGAAGAGCCACTTGCGCGGCTTCTTCACGTTGTCGGACAGGCCGTAACCCTTCAGGTTGACGGCCTGTCCGCTGGCGTTGTAGATTTCAACGTAGTCGTATGTGCCCTGCACGCCGGGCAGGGAGGTCTCGCGGTTGGAGGACATGACCTCCGTGATGAACAGGCCCAGCGTGTTGGACGCGGTGAGGCGCTGATCCATGATCAGCGCGCTCTCCTGCGTGTTGGGAAGGCCCGGCGTCGGCTGGGTATAGGTGGTGAAGCCGCCCGTGCCGTCCGGGCTGCGGCCCCAGGAGGTGTCGGCCTCGAGCAGGTCGTACGTCACCTTGTCCAGCAGCCGGCCTTGGATGTCGGACAGCAGCACCGTCTCGCCCTCGGCGCGCAGCTTGAAGCGCGCGTGCGGCCAGCTGCCATCCGTACCCTCGCGGTCCTTGCCGGAGGCGAAGACCACGTAGTAGCCGCCGGGTTCGATTGTCGCGCCCTGCGGAAAGCGGAATTTGACCGGATTGCTCGGGTCATCGGAGAGCGCGTAGTTGGACAAGTCAATCGTCTGTGAAGAGGTATTGTAGATCTCGATCCAGTCGCTGTAGTCGCCGTCGTCGTCCTTGAGCGTGGTCACATTGGAGGCCATGATCTCATTGATGACCAGCGCGCCCGTCTCCAGATAGGACGAGGCGAGGAACAGCGC
Organism: Candidatus Onthenecus intestinigallinarum; assembly: GCA_018713325.1. Classification (GTDB taxonomy): domain Bacteria; phylum Bacillota; class Clostridia; order Christensenellales; family Aristaeellaceae; genus Beduinella; species Beduinella intestinigallinarum. Next base: position 166,937 of record DVFJ01000009.1, read on the forward strand.
GTATCCCTCCTGCGTGTTTTCGTAGCCCGGCGTGTACATGTCGGTGATGATCCAGCCCTCCCCGGTCTTGGCGTAGGAGACGTCTGCATCCATCGCCGGCAGCTGGACGGTCTCCATGACCACGCCGTCGGGTCCAAAGAGCACCACGTTGTCGCCCAGCGACGAGAGCTTGAACTTGGCGTGCAGGGGCTTGCCGGACTCGGAGCGGCTCTCGTCGGACGCGAACACGATGACGCGCTCGCCCGGCCCGAGCGTCATCTCGGGGAAGACGAACGTGATCTTGGTTTCGGTGTCGGACAGGCCGTAATCCTTGAGCTGGATGGCGGAGTCGCCCTCGTTGGTCAGCTCGATCCAGTCGGGGAAGCTGCCCGTCTCGTCAGGGTAGGCCGTGCGGTTGGAGGACATCGCCTCGGTGATGTGCAGGTCGGGGCTGCCTGTGCTGGCGCCTGCGTCGGTCTGCGTGCCGGTCACGTTGGCGGCTGCGGTCTGCGTGGGCGTCTTGGGCGCAAGCAGCACGAACGCCGCGACAAAGACCGCCAGCAATACGATGCCCAGCACCGTGCCCTTGGGGCTCGTCTCGCGGCCCGTGCGCCGCTTGCGCGCGCTGGACGCGGTCTGGGTACGGGATGAACGCATGCAGAAAATTCCACCTTTCCGGGGCGGCGAACAGTCAAAGGGAAACGCCGCGGTCGGTCGGGCCTCACGGCCCATATCGCATTATAGCACACAACAATAAGACGAGAAAAGCCCCCGCGTCGTTTCAACGGAAAAGAATCTCGCAAAAAAATCTTTTGCGCGCGGGAGAAAACGCGCGCCGCGCGCATACGCTGGTGGGCGAGGGGAGGGATGGCCTTGCGCCTGGGGCTGGCACTGTGCGGCGAGGGCGTCGCGGCGGCGGCGCACGTGGGCGTGCTGCGCGCGCTGGCAGAGCGGTCGGTTGCGCCCGGCGCGCTTTGCGGCGCAGGCGGGGGCGCGCTGGCCGCGGCGCTGGCCGCGCTGGACGGGGCGCCGATGCAAAGCGCCGCGCTGGGCGCGGCGCTGGCCGGGAGGCACGCGTTGGGAGGCGAGGCGGCACGCGGACGCGCGCTCTCCCGCGCACTGCTCGCGCTCACGGAGGGTGCGCCAATGCGCGCATGCAAGACGCCGCTGGCGCTGCCGTGCGTGGCGGCGCTGTCGGGCAAGGGCCTGGCGTTCACGTCGGCGCCGGGCCTGCGCGCGCTGACGGAGCCCGCGGGGTCCGGGCTCGTCTTCACGCGCGAAGCCCCGCTGTGGCTGGGGGTGCGCGCGGCGATGAGCGCGCCGGCCTGGGTCACGCCTGCGTCATGGATGGATGTGCCGCTCATTGCGGCGCAGGAGCCCGAGGCATGCGCGCTGGCGCTGCGGGCATTGGGCGCGCAGGAGCTGCTCTTCGTCGTGCCGGTTTACCAGCCGGACGCTCAGCCGGACGCCTTCACGCGCTGCGCGCTGTGCCATGCGCGGCGCTTCGCCCGGATCGAGGGCGCGCGCGTGCTGACGCCGGCGATGCCGCGCGGCGTGGGCGCGCTGTCGGCGCGGCGGGCGACGGAATGCGAACAGGCGGGCTACGACTGCGCGGCGCGGGCGCTGGACGGACTGCTGACGGCCTGGGGCGTGAGCGGCGGGCGCATACTGCCCTTTCGTCCGCGCCGGTGAATCAGCCGATGGGCTGAACGGGCATCATGACCGTTCCCTCGCGGACGTAGACGTATTCGAACACGGCGCCGTACTGGCGTCCGCCGACGGTGGTGGACAGGCGCAGCGCGTATTGGCCGGGCAGGACGTACTCGCCCTCGTCGTCGCGCCCGTCCCAGTAGAAGAGCGACGCCTCGGGCGTGAGCGCATTGGGCCTGGAGGGAACGGAGCGCGCGAGGCTGCGCACGTGCACGCCGAGCGCGGTGTACACATCCAGCGTAAGGGACACGGGAAAGTCGTGGAACGCTTCGATGACCAGCTCGCGCTCCTCGCCGAGCGTGAGCGAGAGCGGCGCGGCGAGCGAGAGCTGCGGATTGCCGACGATGGGCTGCACGGAGATGAGACGGCTCTCGGCGACCTCCGTGCCCGCATCAGACTCGGCGATCACCTGAAGCAGCGCATAGCCGGCCACGTCCGAGGCGAGCGAATCGACCGACAGCGACAGCGCGCGCTCCTTGCGTCCGGCGCGGACCATGCCGTCGGCGCTCTCGCTCGTATCCAGAATGCGCTGGGCGCTTTCCCACATCCAGCGGCCCTGCTGGTGGTAGACGATCTGGTAGCTGATGCGCGCGTCGCGCAGCGCGGTAAAGGAGAACGTGAGCGTCGGATCGTCGTATGTGAGGATGGAATTCCCCAGCGAGAAGTAGGCGATCGCCGCGGTCGACGTATCGGGCACGGCCTGGACGTCATAGGAGAAGAGGACGAAGTCATCCTGCTCGGGATAGCACTGGACGCTGGAGGTACCGTTGGCCCGCAACAGATAGTCGGACAGCTCCTCGAGCGTGATCGCGCCGTCGCGGTTCTGGTCCGCCTCATACTGCCCGCCCTGGGGCGTCAGCGCATGGTAAAGGGCCAGCGCAAAGTACGACGAACCCTGCGCGCCGTAGCCGCCCGCGTTCCAGTAGAACGCATCCTCATAGCCGCCGCTGGAGGCGATGACCTTGTATCCCGCCCGGTTCAACGGCAGGCTCATCGAGCGCACGACGGACACGGGCATGCCCTTGCCGATGAACGCGCCGGAGTTGCACGCATCCAGTATGATGACCTTGGTGCCGGGCACGCCGTCCAGATACTCGGCCAGCTGCGCGGCGGTGATCGAGTCCTCGGCGACGCCGTTGCTGAGCAGCAGGCGCGCGGGCTCGTCCGGCCTGGAAGCGTCATACAGGCCGTGCGTACTCAGATAAAGAAGCGACACGTCGTCCTCCTGCGCGCCAGCAAACGCCTGGGCGATCGCCTCGCCCAGCGCGGCGGAGGAGGCGATCGTCCCATTCTCGACGCGCAGGTCCGACGGCGCGACGCTTTGGGCAAAGGCGCTCGTCAAGAGGCGCAGGTTGTTGCCGGCCGACGGCGCAATGCTCTCGGCGCTGAGAAAATTTTCACAGGCGACGAAGAGCGCACGAACCGAACCCTCGCCCGTCGCGGACGTGGGGAAGAGCCACAGCGCAAGCAGCACCGCCGCGCAGAGCATATGACGCAGGAGCGTTTTTGTCCAGCCGACGCAGCGCATCATGCCTTCGCTCCGTTTCCGAGGGTCGATATACAAAGCCCATTATACCGCATCCCGCGCGCCGCGGGAAGCGAACGCACGATAAAAAGCGGATGAGAAATACAGCCGGAGATCCCTCTATATGTTATACGCAGAAAAGGGCGGGAAGGTTACAAAGATTTGAGAAAAAGACGACAATCTTCCCACTCCGCCTATAGCATACCATCTTTTTGCGAAAACGTAAAGCCGGACCGCAAAAGCGGCCCGGCGGAGGGGAGGAGACGTCAGCCGTCGCGCCAGCGCTTGAGCTGCGGAAACACGCGCCGCATGCGCTCGCGCGCCGCCTCCGGCGTCAGGCCGGGGCAGGCGGCCGTCTCCGGCCCGACGCAGAACTCGATCATCTCCTCCATCGTCCAGTCCGTGGTGAACGCGCCGTCCCGATAGCAATAGCTGCAGTAGTCCCGGCTGCGCGTGCCGTCCCGTTCGGTGCCGTATTCGCTGCCGGGCACGTCCATGGGCATGCCGCAGCTCTGGCAGAAGGGTCTTTCGGTCATGGGGCAGTCCTCCTTTATTGCGTGGTGCCCCCATTGTACGCCCCCAAACCTGACAGCAGCGCGTCAGGTTTGACCGGATTCATATCTTTGGGCTACGCGCAGCGCCATCTCCCGCAGCCGCATGCGCGCCGTCTCGGGCGCGAGCACCTCCAGGGCGTCGCCATAGGAGAGCAGGAAGGAGAGCAATGCGCTGCCGGCCGGCAGAAACAGCCGCGCCGTGACGGAGCCGTCCGGGCCTTCCGAGAGCTGGGCGGGCGCGAAGTCGTCCATCGCGCGAAAGGCTGCCTCCGGCGCGATGCGCACGACGACCTCCTCGGGCGGCGCGTCGCCCCACCAGGCCACGTCGATGTCCGGCGCGTCCGGCAGGGCGTCCGGGAAGCGCTCCTGCGTGGCGCGCACGTCCGACATGCGCGAGAGGCGGAACGTGCGGTAGGCCTCCCGCTTGCAGCACCAGGCCTGCAGGTACCACGCCGACGCCTTGAAGCACAATCGTGCCGGCCAGACGCGCCGCATCCGGCGCGAGCCGTCCGCCCCGCGGTAGGAAAACGTCACCACGCGCCGCTCGCGCAGCGCCGAGCGCAGCAGCGCGAACCGCTCGTCCTTCACCCCGGCCGCGCCCCAGGAGGACAGGTCGACCTCCAGCCAGTCCTGCGCCTCGCGTGTAAACAGGCCCGAGAGCTTGCGCAGGGCCGAGCGCGCGTCCTGCTCCGACGCGGCCAGGCCCTTGACGGCCATGAGCAGCGCGTCCTTTTCGCCCTCGGACAGCGCGGCGCGCGAGAGCGTGAACCCCTCCATCAGCGCGATGCCGCCGCCGCGCCCGCGGCAGGCGTAGACGGGAATGCCCGCCGCGCTCAGCGCCTCCACGTCGCGATAGACCGTGCGCACGCTCACGCCCAGCCGCTCGGCCAGCTCGCCCGCCCGGACCTGCCTGCGCTCCAGCAGCGCGTACAGCACCTCGAACAGGCGCGCGGTCATGTCGTTTCCTCCTCCCACTCGTCCAGCAGCTGCAGCGCGGCGATCCGGGCGGCCTTCATCGCCGTGGGCAACGGCAGCGCGCGCAGCGCCTGCGCGTCCACCCAGCGGCAGCCGGGCAGATCGGGCGCGTCCGGACTGGAGAGGGCATGCAGCGCCATCTCCCAGATGATGTGGGTGAACACGTGCCGCGCATCGCCCAGCGGCGCGTCGTACGCCGCCTGTATGCCGGTATCGGCCAACGCGCGTGCGAGCGACTCGGGCTGCGTCGCATCCTCAAAGAGCGGGAAGACCCAAAGTCCGCCCAACAGGCGCTCGGCGCGTTGGCGCAGCAGCACGCGCCCGCCGCAGCGCACGATCGCCACGCCCATGCGCTGCACACGCTGGGGCCGAGCCTTCTTCTTGATGGGCAGATCCTGCGCGTCGCCGCGCGCACATGCGTCGCACTGCGCCTGCGCCGGGCACAGCAGGCAGCGCGGTGCGCCGGGCACGCAGACCGTCGCGCCCAGCTCCATCATCGCGTTGGTGAAGTCGCCCGTGCGCTCGGGCGGCACGAGCGACTGCGCGTGCGCGGCGATGGCGCGCCGCACCGGCGGGCGCGTGACGTCTTCCCGCACGCCCCAGAGCCGCGACACGACGCGTTCGACGTTGCCATCCACCGCAGCCACGCGCTCGCCAAAGCAGATCGATGCGATCGCGCCTGCCGTGTACGGCCCGATGCCGGGCAGTCCGCGCAGCTGCGCGGACGTGGCGGGCAGCTCGCCACCATATTCGCAGACGATGCGCCGTGCGGCGGATTGCAGATTGCGCGCGCGGGAATAATATCCCAGGCCCTCCCAGGCCTTAAGCACGTCCTCCTCGGGCGCCTCCGCCAGCGCGCGCACGTCCGGGAAGCGCAGCACAAACCGCTCATAATAGGGAATCGCCGTCTCTGCGCGCGTCTGCTGGAGCATGATCTCCGAGATCCACACGCGATAGGGATCGCGCGTCTGCCGCCAGGGCAGCGCGCGGTGCCCGGCATCGTACCAGTCAAGCAGCGCGCGGGCAAATTGCGTTGTATCCATGGCAAACCTCCGTGCTGCCATTGTAGCACAGAGCGGATGCGCGCGCCAACGGGAAATCGTCCCGCCCGCATGAAGAGACAGAGGGCAAAAAGAAAAAATGCGAATTTTTGTGCAGATTTGCCACTTGTCACGGCGGGGAGAATGGCTTAAACTAATCACCGTGAATTAGCACTCGCTTCGTGAGAGTGCTAACAATAAAGGCGCAAAGAGATATTCCAGATGAGACAACATTCCATCAAGGAGGCATTGTTTTATGAACGTAAAGCCGCTGTTTGACCGCGTGGTCATCAAGAACCTGGAGTCCGAAGAGATGAGCAAGGGTGGCATCATCCTGGCCGGCAGCGCCAAGGAAAAGCCCCAGACCGCGCAGGTGCTGGCCGTGGGCCCCGGCGGCGTGGTGGACGGCAAGGATGTCACCATGCAGGTGCAGGTCGGCCAGAAGGTCATCTACTCCAAGTATGCCGGCACCGAGGTCAAGATCGACGGCGAAGAGCTGATCATCGTCCGTCAGAGCGACATCCTGGCCATCGTGGAATAAGCCCGACAGTTTGGAATTAAAGAAAGGAAGTTATCGTTATGGCGAAGCAGATCATTTTCGGGGAAGAGGCCCGTCACGCGCTGGAGCGCGGCGTCAACGCGCTGGCTGATACCGTCAAGATCACCCTGGGGCCGAAGGGCCGCAACGTCGTGCTGGACAAGAAGTTCGGCTCTCCGCTGATCACCAACGACGGCGTGACCATCGCCAAGGAGGTCGAGCTGGAGGACGCCTTTGAGAACATGGGCGCGCAGCTGGTCAAGGAAGTCGCCACCAAGACGAACGACGTGGCGGGCGACGGCACCACCACCGCCACGCTCCTGGCGCAGGCGATGATCCGCGAGGGCCTGAAGAACCTGGCCGCGGGCGCGAACCCGATGGTCCTCAAGTCCGGCATCGAGGATGCGACCGCGGCTGCGGTCGAGGGCCTCAAGGAGCTGTCCAAGCCCATCGAGGGCAAGGACGCCATCGCGCACGTGGCTGCGATCTCCGCGGCCAGCGAGGAGGTCGGCAAGCTGGTCTCCGACGCCATGGAGAAGGTCGGCAACGACGGCGTCATCACGGTCGAGGAGTCCAAGACCATGAAGACCGAGCTGTCCATCGTCGAGGGCATGCAGTTCGACCGCGGCTATGTCTCCGCGTATATGGCCACCGACACCGAGAAGATGGAGGCCGTGCTGGACGATCCGGTCATTCTGATCACCGACAAGAAGATCTCCAACATCCAGGAGCTGCTGCCGCTGCTGGAGCAGGTCGTGCAGTCCGGCAAGAAGATGCTGATCATCGCCGAGGACGTCGAGGGCGAGGCCATGACGACCCTGGTGCTCAACAAGCTGCGCGGCACGTTCACGTGCGTGGCGGTCAAGGCGCCGGGCTTCGGCGACCGCCGCAAGGCCATGCTGGAGGACATCGCCGTGCTGACCGGCGGCACCGTCGTGACCGAGGAGGTCGGCCTGGAGCTCAAGGACGCGACGCTGGACATGCTGGGCCGTGCCCGCCAGGTCAAGGTCGACAAGGACAACACCACCATCGTCGAGGGCGCCGGCGACAAGGCCGCCATTCAGGCCCGCGTTGCGTCCATCCGCGCGCAGATTGGCGAGACGACCAGCGACTATGACCGCGAGAAGCTCCAGGAGCGCCTGGCCAAGCTGGCCGGCGGCGTGGCCGTCATCCAGGTCGGCGCTGCGACCGAGGTCGAGATGAAGGAGCGCAAGCTGCGCATCGAGGACGCGCTGGCCGCGACCCGCGCTGCTGTGGAAGAGGGCATCGTGCCGGGCGGCGGCACCGCGCTGCTGAGCGTCCTGGGCCGCGTCGCCGCGGAGCTGCCCAAGCACACGGGCGATGCGAAGACGGGCGTGGCGATCGTGCTGCGCGCGCTCGAGGAGCCGGTCCGTCAGATCGCCGCGAATGCCGGCATCGAGGGCTCCGTCATCGTCGAGACCCTCAAGAAGTCCGACAAGGTCGGCTACGGCTTCGACGCCCTGAAGGGCGAGTACTGCGACATGGTCGAGCGCGGCATCCTCGACCCGACGAAGGTCACCCGCAGCGCGCTGCAGAACGCGGCGTCCGTGGCGGCCATGGTCCTGACCACCGAGTCCCTGGTGGCCGACCTGCCCGAGAAGAACCCGGCTCCCGCCGCGGCCCCGCAGGGCGGCATGGGCGGCATGTACTGAGCCTGAATCCCCCAAACATCCAAACCGGCGTTCGCCTGATGGCGGACGCCGGTTTTACATTGCGCCGGGAGGATTTACCGAGGTTTTACCGCGCGCACAACGGGCATTCATCTGCGGCTGTTATCATCTTCCCCGTACTGAAAAGAAGGAGGAAGAGACAAATGATTCGCAAAATGCTCTCTGCGATGCTCTGCGTGGCCCTGCTGCTGGCGGGCTGTATCGCGCAGGCCCAGGACGCCGTCGAGGCGCCCGACGTGCCCAAGTACGTGTTCATGTTCATCGGCGACGGCCAGGGGCTGCCGCAGATCAACGCCACGCAGTACTACCTGGGTACGCTGGCCAACCCCGACGCGGCGATGCCCACGCCGCAGGCGCTGTCCTTCACGCAGTTTCCCTACACGGGCATCATGACGACGTACGACGCGACGTCGTTCTGCCCGGACTCCGCCTCGACCGCCACGTCCATGGCCAGCGGACATAAGACGCTGTCGGGCGTCATCAACTATGACACGGAGCTGACCGAGCCGTTCAAGCTCATCACCGAGTACGCCAAGGAGGCGGGCAGGAAGATCGGCGTGGTGACCAGCGTGTCGCTGGACCATGCGACCCCGGCCGCCTATTACGCCAAGGTGACCAGCCGCAAGGACATGTATGGCATTGCCGTGCAGGGCCTGACGGGCACGACGCTCGACTACCTGGCCGGCGGCGGGTACGCGCAGCCGACGGGCGCGGAGGGCGACCAGCAGGATGTCCTGGCGATCGCCGAGGAGAACGGCTGGAACATCGCCAACACCAACGAAGCGATCCGCGCGCTGAACGCGGACAGCGGAAAGACCCTGGCCATCGCGCCGGATCTGGCGGGCGACGCGGCCATGCAGTGGGAGATCGACCGTCTGAACACCGAGGCCGCGGGCGGGGATTCGCTCTCCCTGGCGGAGATGGTCGAAGCCGGCATCCGCGTGCTGGACAATGAGAACGGCTTCTTCATGATGACCGAGGGCGGCAAGGTCGACTGGTCCTGCCACGCCAACGACGCCATGACCTCCATCTATGAGACGATCGCCTTTGCCGACGCGGTGCAGGTGGCCATCGACTTTGCGGCCGAGCATCCGGAAGAGACGCTCATCATCGTCACCGGCGACCATGAGACCGGCGGCCTGACGATCGGCTTTGCCGCCACCGCCTACGACACGCACTTCCAGTACCTGGCCAACCAGAAGGTCTCCTACGAGGCGTTCGACGCCCAGATTGCGGCGATGCGCGAGGCGGGCGCGAGCCTTGAGGATGCGCTGGCGGCCATCGAGACGAACTATGGGCTGACCACTGCCGAGGGGCAGGATCTGACGCTGACCGCGGACGAACTGGAGCGCATCGAGGCCGCCTACGCGCTGAGCATGACCGCGCCTGAGGATCGCGAGCTGGGCGACGCGGAGGCCCTGGCCTACGGCGGATACGAGCCGCTGTCCATGGCGGTGTGCCACATCCTGAACAACAAGGCGGGCGTGGCCTTCACCTCCTACTCGCACACCGGACTGCAGATCCCGATCTACGCCATGGGTGTGAATGCGGAGCTGTTCGCGGGCGCCTACGATAACTGCGACATCTTCACGCACACCATGCAGGCGATGGGCCTGACGCAGGAATGACGCGCGGACGCGCAGGAAGGGCCGGGGCGACGCTCCGGCCCTTTCGGGCGCGCATGGGAAAGGAAGGACGCAATGGACGTACAGATCAGGCGGGATCGACGACGCAACTGGATCTTCTGTATCGTGGTGGGGCTGCTGTGCATCGCGTTGGGGCTGCTGCCCACAGGCTATCCGGAGCGCATGCCGGCCAATTCGACGCGCGAGCGGGTGCGCGTGCTGAGCGTGAACGACGACTTTCTCGCGCCGCTGGGCATCGTCTACTCAGGCGTGCAGGCTCTGCGCGTGCGGATCCTCTCGGGCGAATGGGCGGGGCATGAGCTCGACGCCTCCAACGCGCTCAACGCCGACCTGGAGAAGGACAAGCTCTTTGCCGTGGGCGACGAGGGCCTGGCGATCATCCACGCGGACGAGGACGGCCCCACGCAGGCGACGCTCGTGGATCACTACCGGCTGGGCAGCGAGGGGCTGCTGTTCGGTCTGTTCGGACTGCTGCTGATCCTCTTTGGCGGCGTGGCGGGCGCGGGCGCGCTGGTCTCGCTGGTGGCCAGCGTCATGATCGTGTGGAAGCTGCTCATCCCCGCGCTGCTCGATGGGCGCTCGCCAGTACCGGTCGCGCTGGGCGTCGTGCTGCTGCTCACCGCGCTGATCATGTTCCTGGTGGCGGGATTCACGCGCAAGGCGCTGTGCGCGCTGACCGGCTCGCTGCTGGGCACGTTCGTCACCTGCCTGCTGGCGGCGGCGTTCGGCGCGCTGCTGCGCCTGGACGGCACGAACCTGCCCTACGTGGTGCCGCTGCTCTCCCAGAGCGCCATGCAGCTGGATGTGAGCCAGATCTTTCTGGCGATGGTGTTCATCGCCAACTCCGGCTCGCTGATGGACCTGGCGATGGACGTGTCGGCCTCCTGTCAGGAGGTGATCGCGCACCACCCGGGCATCTCGCGACGCGCGCTGATCCGCTCGGGCTTTGCGGTCGGGCGCAGCGTCATCGGCACGATGACCACGACGCTCATGCTGGCCTACTCGGGCAGCTACCTGTCGATGCTCATGTACTTCATGGGCCAGGGAACGCCGGTTGTCGACATCCTGAACTACAAGTTCGTCGCCTGCGAGGTGCTGACCACGCTCGTGGGCTCTTTCGGGCTGGTGACCGTGGCGCCCTTCACGGCGCTGATGGCGGGCGTGATGATGCGCCGCGGCGAGGCGGAGGCTGCGCCACGGCCGGAGTCCGCCTGAACCGGCAAAACTTCGCGCGCGGGATGGATGCGGCCGCGCGTTTGTGCTATAATGAAAGCAGTTTGAACCTGCGGAGGAATGGCCTATGACCGCGCTGCTCGTCATCATCTATGTGGCCTTCATCAGCCTGGGACTGCCGGACTCATTGCTCGGCGCGGCCTGGCCCGTCATGCGCGCCGACCTGTCCGCGCCGCTGGCGGCGGCGGGCATCCTGTCGATGATCGTCAGCTTTGGCACGATCGTCTCCAGCCTCATGAGCAACCGCCTCGTGCGCCGCTTCGGCACGGGGCGCATCACGGTCGTGAGCGTGTTCATGACGGCGGCGGCGCTGCTGGGCTTCTCGTTTGCGCCGTCGCTGTGGGTGCTGTGCCTGCTCGCGGTGCCGCTGGGGCTGGGCGCGGGATCGATCGACGCGGCGCTCAACAACTTCGTGGCGCTGCACTACAGCGCTCGGCAGATGAGCTTTTTGCACTGCTTCTGGGGCATCGGGGTGACGGTCAGCCCGATCATCATGGCGGCGTGCATTGCGGGCGTCGGCTGGCGCGGCGGCTACCGCGTCGTATCGGGCCTGCAGTTCGCGCTCTTTGCTGCGCTGGTGTGCACGATGCGCCTGTGGAGGCGCGCAGAGGGGCGTGGCGCGCAGGCCGGTGGGGAGGAGGCGGTGTTCGTCTCCAATAGGGAGGCGTTGCGACTGCGCGGGATCGCCTTCGCGCTGCTGACATTCCTGCTCTACTGCGGCGCAGAGACGACGACGGGCCTGTGGATGGCCAGCTATCTGGCGGAGTACCGCGGCCTGGAGAAGGCCACGGCCGCCGCATGGGGCTCGTGCTTCTTTGCCGGCATCACCGTCGGGCGCGTGCTGTCCGGCCTGCTCGCCACGCGCCTGTCCAGCTGCAGGCAGATTCGCCTGGGCGGGCTGGTCATGCTGGCAGGCGCGGTGCTGTTGCTGCTGCCGGTGCAGTTTGCGCTGCCCGGGCTGCTGCTGGGCGTGGGCGGCGGGCCGATCTATCCGTGCATGATCCATGAGACGCCCCGGCGCTTTGGCCGCGACGCCTCGCAGGCGGCCATGGGCCTGCAGATGGCCGTGGCCTATGTCGGCTCGACGTTCCTGCCGCCGCTGCTGGGCGCGATCGCCGGCGCGACGACGCTGCTGCTCATCCCGGTTGCGCTGCTGTGCCTGACGGCGGTCATGTTCGTGTGCAGCGAGCTGGTCGAGCGCTTCATCCGCCGGGATGCGCCGGAGGATTGAACGCCCATGGGGCGAAAGTAAAGAAAAAAAGGAGGACGCCATCCGGCCGCATGGCCGGGTGGCGTCTTTCAAATGCAACCGGATCAGGCGGGATCATCGTCTCCCCGCCTGTGCACAAATAGCGTGCTCAGCGTCTGAAGAAGAACTTTGAAGTCGATGGGCTTGGAGATGTGGCCGTTCATGCCCGCCTCCGTCGTCTTGGCGATGTCCTCGGCAAACGCATTGGCCGTGACCGCGATGATGGGCACATGCGCAGCGTCGGGCCTGTCCAGACGCCGAATGGTTCGTGCGGCTTCGCAGCCGTCCATCTCGGGCATCTGCATGTCCATGAGCACCGCGCCGATGGCGCAGGGCGCCGACTGGCAAAAAGCCTCCACCGCCTCCACCCCGTTGCGGGCCTGGATGACCTGGCCCCCGTTCATCTCCAGCATCTCGGTGGCGATCTCCATGTTGATCTCGTTGTCCTCGGCCAGCAGTACCGTCAGGCCAGCCAGGGGCGGCTGTTTGGCGGGCGCCGGGGGCGTTTCCTCCTGGGGGGCGGCGGACGCCGGCGCCACCGGGGGAAGCTCCGTCTGCAGCTCCGGCGTGCGGACCACCTGCAGGGGGAGGGTCACCGTGAACTTGCTCCCCTCGCCCAGGGTACTCTCCACCGTGATCTCGCCGCTCATCTGGCGCACCAGGCTCTTGACGATGTGCATGCCCAGACCCACCCCGTTGGCCACCTGGCTGGAGAAGTGGTTCTCCCGGGTATAGGGCTCGAAGAGGCGGTCCAGGAAGGTATCGGCCATGCCGATGCCGGTGTCTGCCACCACGAACTGATACTTGCTGTGCTGCTGGAAGGCATACTGCCGCACCGACAGGCTGATCTGCGCGCCCACCTGGCTGTACTTGAAGGAGTTGGAGAGCAGATTGTTCAGGATCTGCCCCACCTTGAAGTTGTCTGCCAGGACCATCCGGTCCTGCAGGTCGATGGACAGGGAAAAGTCCTTCCCCTCCTGCTCGGCCTGGGCCTGGAAGACCGCCGCCGTCTCCTGGACGTAGTCCACCAGGTCGAACTGCTGGCTGTTCAGAGCATTCTCCCCTGCCTCCATCCGGGACAGCTCCAGGATGTCGTTGACCAGGGCCAGCATCTGGCGGCCGGAAAACTCGATCTTTTCGATGCAGCTGTTCACCCGCTCCCAGTTGCCCCGGCTCTTTCGGGCCAGGGCGCTCAGGTTGATGATGGCATTGAGGGGGGTGCGCAGGTCGTGGGACATGTTGCTGAAAAAGGCCGACTTGGCCTTCGTGCTCTTCTGGGCCGCCGACAGGGCGCTCTCCAGCAGGATGGTGTGCTGCAGCTGCTGCCGGCGCTCAATGTCCACGTCCCGGAAGCAGAGGATGACCTCCTCCGGGGCCCGCTCCTTGTCGTACAGGGTGCGGATGTTCACCCAGCGCAGGGTGTCCCCGAACTGCCGCTGGTAGTCTCCGCCGTAGTCCCGGATGCCCTCCGCCACCCGCTGGCGGATCTGCTCCAGGGAAAAGCTCTGGACGAATTCCTCATAGGCGTCCTGGGCCACCACCTGTTTGATGGTGTCCAGCAGCAGCCCATAGCTCCCCTTCCGGGGCAGCTTGCCGGCGTTGTCGGTGGAGCTTTTGATGGTCAGATAGGTCCCCTGGGTATAGTCGATCCGATAGGCCGCATAAAATGCATCACTGAGAATTTCTATGGTCTCGTCCGCCAGACGCAGCCGGCGGCTCTGCCGGGTCTCCTGATAAATGACCCCGAAGAGGATGATAAAGAGCACGCTGGAGCCGATCAGCAGGATGCTCATGGTGTCCTGCTGCTCCCCCAGCAGGCTGGCATGGAGGGGGACGGTGAGCATCACCGTCCAGCCGTTGCTCACCCGTGCAAAATATGCCCCGCGCTCCTCCCCGTTCTGGCCGGTGATGGTGGAGCTGTAGCGCCCATAGCTGCTCTGGCTGGTGGCCTCCAGATCCTGCTGCAGGTGCTGGATATAGGGGGCCAGCTCCTGGGAGTCCATGCTCCAGAATCCCCTTTCGTTGATCAGGTTGCCTGCCCCGTCAAAAAAGCCATAGGTATACTCCTCGTCCTGCAGCCGCTCCCCTTCCTTGATCAGGAAGTTTTCCAGGGGGATGTCCATGGCCAGCACCATGTCCTCCTCCTTGCCAAAGCTGCAGGAGGCTGTGACGATATGCTTGCCGGTGATGGCGTCCTCATAGACATCTGTAAAGATGACCTCCCCGGCATTCACCAGGGCGTCCTGGTACCACTGGGTGGAGGCAAAATCATAGCCGGCATCCCCCTCCCAGGGGGTGGCGCCAATGATCTGCCCGTTCACCACCACATAGGCGTCCACCTTTGCCGGGTCCAGCACGGCCCCGATCTTTTCCACATAGTCCTTCAGCCACAGCTGGATCTCCTCCGCACCGCCGCCGCTCTCGGTATAGTCCTGGGCGTACTGCCTGCCCAGCTCCATCAGGCCCCGGAAGGAGGCGATCTGCATCTCCTCCTTCTCCGCATAGCTCTGGGCCAGGGCCAAGCCCATATTCTCCGCATTGTTCAGCAGCTTCGAGCGAACCATCAGCACGCCCAGAACCAGGATCAGCAAAAACACCACCAGCTGCAGCACGGTCAGCATGTTGCCAGCCAAGGTTCTCCTCTTCCCCATTCGGCATCCCTTCCTTTTCCTTCTCTCTTCCTCTGGGGTATGCCTCTTTCCCCGGCAGAAAAGGGCAGAAAGCATATCCCCGTATCCGGTCACGATTTATGGATAGTATAGCATATTTTGCCATATTGTGCAAAGTTGCCGTGTCATTCCTTGACTTTTCGCGAAAATACGAATAGAATAGACATGCTTATCCTGCAAATCGTCAAATCACAGTGCGGCTCCACCTGACAACCGTGCGTCCGGCCGCCCACCAGGCTCCGTACCCCGGGGCATAGACAGAGAGGGATCTACTTGAATGAGAACACCCGCACTTCCCAAAGCGCAGAAAAACTTCTGATCGCCGACGATTCAGACCTGAACCGCATTGTCCTGTCCAATATTTTTGAAGAGGATCACACCATCTGCGAAGCCGCCGATGGACGCGCCGCCCTGGAGATCATCCGGCGCAGCGGCGAGTCTCTCTGCGCCATTCTCCTGGACGTGGTCATGCCGGAGATGGACGGCATCCAGGTCCTGCGGGCCATGAAGGCCGAGGGACTGCTGGAAAAGATTCCCGTCTTTCTGGTCACCGCCCAGAACAGCAGCGACATCACCCGGGAGGCCTATGACCTGGGGGTGATGGACGTGATCACCAAGCCGGTGGTCTCCTATGTGGTCCGGCGGCGGGTCAACTCCGTCATCGAGCTTTTTCGCGCCCGGCGGCAGCTGCGCGCCAAGGTGGCCCTGCAGCAGGATGAGCTGCTGGCCCAGGCCAAGAAGCTGGCCAACCTGAGTGTGGGCATGCTGGAGTCCCTGGCCACGGCCATTGAGTTCCGCAGCGACGAGTCCGGCGCCCATGTCCGGCGCATCCACGACTGCACCGTCTACCTGCTCAAGCACACCGACCTGGGCAAGGACATCTCCAGCGACCGCATCGACCAGATCGGCATCGCCTCCATCACCCACGACGTGGGCAAGATCGCCATCCCCGACGCCATCCTCAACAAGCCCGGCCGGCTGACCAAGGATGAGTTCGAGGTCATGAAGACCCACACCGTCCAGGGCGCCCGGCTGCTGTCCCAGATCTCCCAGCTGAAGGACTTCGGGGCCTACCAGTACGCCTATGACATCGCCCTGCACCACCACGAGCGCTGGGACGGCGGCGGCTATCCCCACGGGCTGAAGGGAAACGAGATCCCCCTCTGGGCCCAGATCGTCTCCCTGGTGGATGTCTATGACGCCCTGGTGAGCAAGCGCTGCTACAAGGACGCCTATTCCTTCAACACCGCTCTGCAGATGATCCTGGACGGCAAGTGCGGCCAGTTCAATCCCAAGCTGCTGCAGTGCTTCTTCCTGGCCGAGCCCGCCCTGCGGGCCCTGTACCGGGCATAACCGAAACCATTGCCCTCCGCAGACCCTGCGGAGGCCGAGACGAAAGGGGGGAAACTATGGAGGAAGAAAAGCGCACGCGCCTTTTGCAGGTCGGCGTGGATATCGACGGCGGGCTGGAGCGTTTCATGGACAACGAGGCCCTGTTTCTCAAGTGTCTGCGCCGGTTCCCCACCGACACCAGCTTTCAGCAGCTGGAGGAGGCCCTGTCGGCCGGTGACCTCCAGGCCGCCTTTGTGGCCGCCCACACCCTGAAGGGGGTTTCCGGCAACCTGTCCCTGGACGCCGTGTTCCAGGCCTCGCTGCCTGTGGTGGAGGCCCTGCGGTGCGACAACCGGGAGGAGGCGGAGGCCGCCATGCCTGCCCTGCGGGACATTTATCAAAAAACGGTCATCGTGCTGTCCGACAACTGAGGCAGCACGATTTTTCTTTCCACGACAAAACCAGGCACCGGCGATGGGTTCGCCGGTGCCTGGTTTTTGTTCCATGGGTCATCCGTTTCCCTGCGGGAGGGCCTGAGGGCTCAGGCCAGCGCGGCAGTGATGATGGCCATCTTGTAGACCTCGTCGGCGTCGCAGCCCCGGGAGAGGTCGTTGATGGGGGCGTTCAGACCCTGGAGGATGGGGCCGTAGGCAGCGAAGCCGCCCAGACGCTGGGCGATCTTATAGCCGATGTTGCCGGACTGGATTTCCGGGAAGATGAAGGTGTTGGCGTGGCCGGCCACGGGGGAGCCGGGGAACTTCTGCTGGCCCACCACGGGGGAGACGGCGGCGTCAAACTGCATCTCGCCGTCAATGGCCAGCTCGGGGGCGGCGGCCTTGGCCTTGTCGCAGGCGTTCTTCACCTTGTCCACGTTCTCGCCCTTGCCGGAGCCCTTGGTGGAATAGCTGAGGAAGGCGATCTTGGGGTCGATGCCGAAGGTCGCGGCGGTCTTGGCGCACTCCAGGGCGGTCTCCACCAGGGCGTCCTCGTCGGGATCGATCTGGATGGCGCAGTCGCCCATGCACAGGCGCTCGTCCACGCCGTCCTTGTCCCGCTGGAGAATAAAGCAGGAGCTGACGTTCTTGTTGCCGGGCTTGGTCTTGATCAGCTGCAGGGCGGGGCGGACAGTATCGGCGGTGGAGTAGGTGGCGCCGCCCAGCAGGCAGTCGGCCTCGCCCATCTTCACCAGCATGGTGCCGAAGTAGTTGCCCTTCATCAGGTTCTTCCGGCAGTCCTCAGGAGTCATCTTGCCCTTGCGCAGCTCCACCATGGTCTCCACCATGGCGTCCATGCCGGCATAGGTGGCGGGGTCCACGATGCGCACGCCCTCGATGTCATAGCCGCCCTTGGCTGCGGCAGCCTTCACGTCGCTCTCCACGCCCACCAGGATGGGGGTGAGGAAGCCGTCCTGCTTCAGCCGGGCAGTGGCCTCCAGGATGCGGGCGTCGGTGCCCTCGGTAAAGACCAGGGTGCGGGGATTGGCTTTCAGGGTCTCGATCAGTTTTGCAAACATGATGCTCTACCTCCAAATATTCAGACCTACGGTCCATTCTGCAAAAATCAACTCAATTATTGTATCACTATCTCTCCGCCGATGCAAGGGCGGAATTCTCCCCCAGCACCGCCCGGCACAGCCGCCGGACCGCCTGGTCAATCTTCCCCTCCTCCAGGCCGGAGTAGTTCATCACCAGCACATGGGGCCGCCGGTCCTGGGCAGCAACGTAGTACTGGGAGACAAAGGAGATGCGCAGGTCCTCCTTTTCCGCGTCCCGGAGAATGTCCTCGTCGGGGCGCTGGGTGTCCAGCTCCATGAGGAAGTGCAGGCCCGCCTGCTCGGCGCTGATCTTCATCTTGTCCGCCAGGGGGGACTGGCGCAGGGCGGCCAGGAGCTTGTCCCGCACCCCCCGGTAGTGGTTGCGCATGCGGTTGATGTGCTTTTCAAAATACCCCTCGGACAAAAACCGGGCCAGGGTCATCTGCTCCAGGCAGGAGACGGTGCCCGAATAAAAGCCCAGGGTGTCATAAAACCGGGTGACCAGGTGCTTGGGCAGCACCAGGTAGCTGATGCGGAAGGCGGGGGCCAGGCTCTTGGAAAAGGTGTTGATATAAATGACCTTCTCCATCACGTCGATGCTCTGGAGGGTGGGAATGGGCCGGCCGGCCAGGCGGAACTCACAGTCATAGTCGTCCTCGATGATGTACCGGTCGGCCCCCTTGGAGGCCCAGCTGAGAAACTCATACCGCCGGCTGACCGGCATGACGATGCCCGTGGGGAAATGGTGGGAGGGGGTGATGTGGAGGATCTGGGCCCCGCTCTCCTCTAACTTTTCCGGGATGATCCCGTGCTGGTCCATGGGGATGTGGTGGGTGACCACGTCGTTCTTCTCATAAATCTTCCCCAGGCGCAGGTAGCCCGGGTCCTCCACGGCGTAGCCCCACCGGCGGCCCAGCAGCTGGATGAGCACACCATATAAATACTCTGTCCCCGCCCCCACCACGATCTGCTCCGGGTCGATGCTCATGCCCCGGAACTGGTACAGGTGGTCGGAGATGGCCTGGCGCAGCTGGCGGATGCCCCCGGCGGAGGTGTCGGTGAGCAGGGTGCCCTCGTCCTCCCCCGCAGTCACATCCCGCAGGAGCTTGACCCAGACGGAAAAGGGAAACATGTCCCGGG
>DVFJ01000001.1 GCA_018713325.1 Candidatus Onthenecus intestinigallinarum
ACTTCCGGTGGCAATGGCGAAGGGGATCCACCTGTTCCCATACCGAACACAGAAGTTAAGCCCTTGTGCGCCGATGGTACTTGGCTGGAGACAGCCCGGGAGAGTAGGTCGCTGCCGGATCCCAATGAGAAGGCGCCCAGACGTTCGTCTGGGCGCTTTTTTGCGTCTGCACAGCCTGGCCGCGCGCGCCTGGCATCCGTCGCTTCCTTTGACAGAGAGGCCGCCGCATGTTACAATAGAACATTGAACGGGCCGGGCTCGCGTCCGGCCTTGTGCAATCACGACCTGTTGCCACGGAGGGAAAGCCATGAAACGATGGATCTGTATGCTCGCGCTGCTGCTCGCGCTGTGGACGCCCGCCGCACAGGCGACCGCTCAGGACGAGCGGGAGGCCGGCATCGAGGCGGTGCTGGCGGTGTGCGTGGAGGAGCTGGGCTATACCGCCACGCCGGGCGGATACAGCAAGTACGGCGACTGGGCGGGCGGCGCCTACAAGGAGTGGTGCTCCGAGTTCGTCTCCTGGTGCGCGCAGCAGGCGGGCGAGCGAACGGGTATGCAGCTGTTGGACGTGTTCTATCCCATGCAGGCGGAGTGCCAGACGGGCGTGGATTGGTTTATTGACCGGGGACGCTACGTCACGACCGCCGGCGAACTGTCCGGATACGGCCAGCAGTGGTACTGGGAGGACGGCGTTCCGGTCGCCGAGCGGCCCTATACCCCCAGCCGCGGCGATCTGATCTACATTGAATGGTACAAGTACAACCGCATCGATCACGTGGGTATCGTGGAATACCTTTCGCGCGACGTCGACGGCGCGATCCTCGTGCACACGATCGAGGGCAACAACAAGATCCTCGGACCCGAGCCGACGAACGTGCAGCGCTACACCTACCGCTTGGACGACGCGAGCATCCGCGGCTATGGCGTCACACAGGACTTCATCGTAGGCACGACGCTGCAGCGCGGCGCAGAGTGCAGCGCGGTGGCGACGCTGCAGGGCTGGCTGACCGCCACGGGCGACTTTGCGGACGAGCAGACCGGCTATTTTGGCGAGGTGACGGAGCGGGCCGTTCGTGCATTTCAGCAGCGAGAGGGCCTGGAGCCCACCGGTATCGCGGATGCGGCCACCCAGCGCGCGCTGCGGACGGCCGCCGGCGCGTAAATATCATCCAGAGGAGGAACGGCCATGACCCCGCTTCAGTATGCCATCGCGGCATGCGATACGATGATGCGCAGATATGCTGCGGCGGACCTGCCGCCCAAAGGGCACTTTCACTACCATCAGGGCGTCTTCCTGTCGGGCATGTACGAGACGTACCGCATGTGCGGAAACGAGGCCTACATCGACTATGTCAAGGCTTGGATCGACGCGGTCTTCGATGCGGAGGGACGCATCCGCGACTATGTGCACGGCGACCTGGACGATATTCAGCCGGGCATTCTGCTTTTCCCCGTATACGACCGCACGCGGGATCCGTACTACCTCAAGTGCCTCGCGTCGGTCGCGGCCGAGGTGCGCGACATTCCGGAAAACGCTGAGGGCGGCTTCTGGCACAAGACCGATCTGAAGGACCAGATGTGGCTCGACGGCCTGTACATGGCCGGGCCGTTCTGCACGGAGTATGCGCAGCGCTTCGGCGATGCGGCGCTTGCGCGCAAGGTGGTCCATCAGGCGCAGCTCATGGAACAGAAGACGCGGGATGCGCGCACGGGCCTGATGTACCATGCGTGGGATGGTGCGCGTCAGGAGCCGTGGGCCGATCCGGCGACGGGACGCTCCGCCGAGTTCTGGGGCCGCGCGATGGGTTGGGTGCCGGTCGCGCTGCTCAACGACCTGGACTTTCTCGCCCCGGATGTGCCCGGGCGCGACGACCTGGCGCGCATCGCCACGGACCTGCTGCGCGCGCTGTGCCGCTATCAGTCCGAGGACGGGCGCTGGTATCAGGTCGTGGACAAGGGCGGCCAGCCGGGCAACTGGCTGGAGAACTCCTGCTCCTGCCTGTACGTGGCGGGTCTGTGTAAGGCGATCCGCAAGGGGTATCTGGATGCATCCTATGCTGAAAACGCCAGGCGCGGCTATGAGGGCGTCGTGCGCAGCCTCGAATGGCGCGGGGAGGACCTGCTGATCGGCCACGTGTGCATCGGCACGGGCGTGGGCGACTACCGCCACTACTGCGAGCGCCCCGTCAGCGTCAACGACCTGCACGGCGTCGGCGCGTTTCTGCTTCTGTGCACGGAGATGCAGCGCCTGCTGGATATGGGCGCGTAAACGGGCGTAAAAAGAGCGCCGCTTTGAATCGACTCAAAGCGGCGCTCTTGTATGCCCTCATTCGGATGTAAGCTCGGATGTAAACGTCATGTTTGGGAAGAGCGTCTGCATGCGTTCGTCGCCAAAGCGCGCGTCGAAGAAGCGCTCGACGGCGTTGCGCGGCGGCGTGCCCTGGTCGCGCTCAACCCAGCGCAGCACGGCCCAGGCGCTCAACGCCATGTCGGCGCACAGCAGCACGCACAGCACCCATGTGAGCGCCTTGCCGATCCGCTGCGGGATCCGCAGGATCCACGCGTTGAGCAGCGGGAAGATGTTCTTGATCCAGTAGCACGCGAGGATGCCCCAGAAGAGCCCGTACAGCAGGCAGATGCGGCCGTTGATGTTGTAGGGCATGGACGAATAGTCCCATGAGGTCGAGCCGAAGACCTGCTCCTGCGCCCAGGAGCAGAAGTATTCCACCGCGTTGCCGATGATCGCGCCGAAGAACAGGATGTGCAGATCCCGGTGGAAGCGCAGGAAGTACAGCCCCAGCGTCAGCGCCACACAGCCGAAGCCGTATACCGGATTGAACGGGCCCCAGATGACGCCGACGCGGTTTTCGTAGTGTCCGCGCGTCATGAGGCAGAACAGCGTTTCAATGACCACGCCCAGGATGGAACCCAGGAAGAAGATCCAGAAGACCTTGTAGGCGTTGATGCCCTGGGCAAAGCGGTTCTGCTGCTGCTCAATGCGCTCGATCTCGCGCTCGTCCACGCTCCTGATGCGCTCAATCGTGTCCGCAAGCGCCTGGCGGTAGCGGGACGACGTGGCGCTCGGGTTGCGGCGGATCAGCCTGGACAGATCGCGACCCGACTGCGCGCGCAGCTGCTCGATCGCTGCGCGGCAGGATTCATAGCGCGCGCGCAGTTCATCCGGCACATCCTGCAGCGCGGCGGCCCGGGCGCGGATGTCGTCGAGGACGTCCTCCGTGCGCTCGCGCAGCTCCTGGCGCGCCTGGTCCGCGACCTGACCGAGCGCATCCACGCGCGCGCGCAGCGCGTCCACCTCGCGGCGCAGCCGCGCGCTCTGCTCGATGAGCTTGCGCAGGCTGTAGGCGGCGCGGAAGGAGGACACGAAATCGTATGCAAACACGACGCTGAGCACAAAGTTGACCGACCGCAGCATGTCGATGGACAGGTGCAGGACAAAGCGCTCCGCGGCGGGATGCAAAAAGGCGATCAGCGCGACGCTCAAAGCGCCCCAGGCGAGCGAAGAACTCAGGCAGATATAGCCGTGCACGTTGAATCGCTTGTGGCTGTAGTCCCAATAGCGGACCTTGAACAGGCGTTCCATGCACGCGCCGGTGACGAACTCCAGCACGGTGGCGGCGAGCATGCCCAGCAGAAACACCAGCAGGAGATTCTCGCGTACCGGCAGCGTCAGCAGCAGAATGGCGATGGCGCCCGTGCCGTAAATGGGCAGAAAGGGGCCCTTCAGGAACCCGCGGTTGACGAACCGGCGCCGCGCGATCGAGACGAGCGCCGACTCAAAGCACCAACCCAGAAAACAGTACACATAAAAAAACAGGAGCCACTGCGGCCAGTGATAGGGGGTCAAACGGAATCACCTCTTCCTCATCTGCGCCTATTATATCAACACGGGCGCATAAAGACAATGCAGAATGAAACAAAAGGCGCGGAAAAGGGAACCCCTTTCCGCGCCGGGTCAGTCTTTCCTATGCGCCGTGCCGCCAGGCGATGCCGGGAAATCCGGAACGCCGGGCACAGGCAACGGGACGTGTGGCAGGATCAATGGGAAATGGAGCGATTACTGCGCGGCCTTCGCGGCCTCGATCAGGCCCTGGACATAGCCCAGCGTGTCGACCAGCGTGCAGCCGGAGACGGCGTCGACCATATCCTCGGCGGTCTTGCCTTCGATCTCGGCCTCGAGATCGGCGACGGTCTTGCCGGTCACGAACGCCTCGATGGCGGCATAGTTGTCAGCCAGCGCCACGGTCGAGCCCGCGCCCGCCATGTTGGCGCTGTACGCCTCGTTGTTCACGCGCTTGGAGGCCAGCACCATGCCCTCCGGGAAGTTGGTGCCGAAGTCCGCGTCGCTGTTGGGCACGCCCACGCTCGTCTCGGCGCTCATGAACTGATACTCGTCGATGTGCGCGGCGACGATGGTGTCGCCTTCCATCGCGACGGTCAGCACGGCGAAGCACTTGGTGCCGTGCGCGGCGTACTGCGTCTGACCGATGACGACGGCAGAGGCCTCTTCAGCCAGCGCAAAGACGGGGATCATCATGCACACGACAAGCAGCAGGGAAAGCACCTTTTTCATGGGAAACTCCTCCTTATATGCGGGCGGCGGCATGCCGTCCATGATAAACCATATTATACCGTAATCATGGCCATCAATCAAGAGATTTTATCAATATTAGCCAAAGCTAACATTTTGATTGTGCGCCGAAAAACCAAAAGCGGCCGAAGCCGCTTCTGGGACCGCAACATGCGGAGTACGCCCTGCGCACGACGGGCCGGGGCTCACCGCCCCTTGCGCGTGCGGTCCGGCATCCGACGCGCGAGCGCCTCCGGCGAGGCGATCGAGTAGCCGAAAAAGCCCAGCATCCGCCCCAGCGCGCGGTATTCGCCATGGCTGTAGGCGCAAAGCCGCGCCCGCTCCATGACGATCTCACCCTTTTCTCCAAAGAGGCGCTCCTGCACGTACACCTGCAGGATGCGGGCGAGAAACAGGTCGTGCGAGCCGAGCTCCTGCACGCTTTGCACGCGGCAGGCCAGGCAGATGGGCGCCTGCGCGACGGCGGGCGTCTCAGGCAGCGCGTCCAGGCGCACAGGCGTCAGGCCGCAGGCGGCGAACTTGTCCACATCGCGTCCGCTGCGCACGCCGCAGAAGTCCGTCGCGCGGCACAGCTCCTGTGAGACGAGGTTGACGTAGAAGCAGCCGCTCTGCATCAGCTGCGCATGCGAAAAGCGGCTCTTGCGCACGCTGATGGAGAGCATCGGCGGGTCGGAGCAGACCGTGCCCGCCCAGGCGACGGTGATCAGGTTGTCCCTGTCATAGGGCGGCTGCGTGCCGCGGCAGGAGACGAGCACGGCCGGCACGGGCGCGAGCATCGTCGTGGCGCCCAGCGCGCGGAAAGACGTAGGGTTCGCCATGCTCACACCTCGTAGTCCGCGGCGCAGCTCTTCTCGCGCACCGAATGCATATACGCCTGCACGGGCAGGTGCACCGGATGCGTGCGATAGGCGTCCAGCGCCTCGCGCGTCTCAAAGAGCGTCGTCAGGCACAGGTCGCACGAGCGCCCGGAGTGCAGAAAATCCGCGCCGACCTCCAGCTCGACCATGCCTTCGATTTGGCCCCGCATGGAGCGCAGCCGCGCGGCCGCGGCCTCGACGCTCTCGGGGCTGTTGTCCTTGAGCCAGAACATGACGATGTGACGGATCATGGAAAGACCTCCTTCATATTTTATGGGACTCATCCCTGCGCGGCGTCGTCCGCGCGCTCGCACACCAGGCGCATCGCGGCCACGGCGTCCAGTTCAATGTAGAATGTGAGCGTATAGCGCTGCGGCACGCCGCCGTCCGAAACCGCGTCATAGCTGAAGCTGACGGTTTCCTCAAAGGCAGAGCCCTCATCCTCCAGTACGGGTTGGCATACGGCGTCCGCCTGCGGGAAGAGGGAGAAGAGCGTCTCCCGCGCGTCGCCGATCTGCACGCCGCGCACGGTCGGCAGCGGGAAGCCGGGCGCATCCCAGTAGACGGCGCTGGGCGCAGCCTCCAGGGACAGCACCTCGTCGGGCAGGTCGCTCGCGCCCGTCAGGCCCTTCAGGGGATCGAGCAGGGCCGACGCGTCCGCGGTCTTGATCTGCAAGAGCCCGCCCGCGCAGTAGAGCACGATCACCGTGCCGTCCGCCTCGTGCCACCAGCCGTAGCTCTCCGGCGCGTAGGAGGCGGAGAAGTCCGCCACCGTCTGCTCCGGCACGTTGAACGCGGCCTGCACGTCCTCCGGCCCGAAAGGAAGGGGAGCGAATGTTGATTCGCACAGCGCGGCCGGCGTCAGCAGCATCAGCGCCAGCAGCGCGCAAAGAAGGCGTTTCATCATCTTATTGGGCCGCCTCCTCGCCATCGGGATGCGCGGCCAGGCGCAGGATCGCCTCGATCGCCTCCGTGTCCAGCCGCACGAAGCGGCCGCAGGTGCCGTCCGGCGCGCGCACGACGCCCGCCGCCAGCGAGGGGATGTCCTCCTCCTTCGCGCCCAGCTGAGCCAGCGTGCGCGGCATATCCAGCGAGGCAAAGAATGCGGCCGTGCGCGCAATGCCCTCCAGCGCCGTCTTCTCGGGATGAGCAAAGTCCATCTCCGCGCCCCATACCCGCATGGCGTACTGCGCAAAGCGCATCACGTCGTGGCGGTAGACGTGGCGCATCCATGCGGGAAACAGCACGGACAGCACCGCGCCGTGCGCGCAGTCGTAGCGCGCGGACAGCTCGTGACCGATGCGGTGGGAGGACCAATCCTGCTCGCGGCCCACGCCGACGCTGTCGTTGTGCGCGAGCGTGCCGGCCCAAAAGAGCGTAGCGCGCGCGTCGTAGTCGGACGGATCGCGCATCGCCTCGGGCGCGGCCGCGATGATGGAGCGCATCAGCGCCTCGGCCATGCGGTCGGTCAGGTCGACGCTTTGCGTATTGGTGAAGTAGCGCTCCAGCACGTGCGAGAACATGTCCACAATGCCGCAGGCCGTCTGATAGGGCGGCAGGGTGAACGTGAGCTCCGGATTCATGAGCGCGAAGAGCGGCCGGTTCAGATCGATGTTCAGGCCGCGCTTGAGCATGCCGTCCTCCTGGGTGATGACGCAGGAGTTGGAGCCCTCCGACCCGGCCGCGGGCAGCGTGGGGATGACGCCGTGCGGCGCGGCCGCCGCGGGGGTGGCCTTGCCACAGAAGAAGTCCCAGAAGTCGCCCGCATAGGGAATGCCCAGCGCGATGGCCTTGCCCGTGTCGATCGCGCTGCCGCCGCCCACGGAGAGCACGAAGTCCGCGCCCTCGCGCCGCGCCAATTCGATGCCGGCATAGACCAGGCCGCTGCGCGGATTGGGCAGCGCGCCGCCGAGCTCGCAGTGGCTCACGCCCGCCGCCTCCAGCGACGCCACGACGCGGTCATACAGCCCGGAGCGCTTGACCGAGCCTCCGCCGTAGACGATCAGCGCGCGCGTGCCGCCCAGCGCGCGCACCAGCTCGCCCGCCCGCAGCTCCGCGCCGCGCCCGAAGACGAAGCGTGTCGGCGAATAGAACGTAAAGTTTTCCAAATTTCAGGCCCCCTTGTCGCGAATGATACCGCCTATATCATAGCGGTCCCGGCGAAAAAAAGCAACGTTTTTTCCCCGGAAGGCCGCCGGCGGCGGATGCGCAGGGAAAGGGAGAAAATTTTTCAATCCGAGGAAAGAAAACGCATGGGCAGGCCGTCTATTGTGTAAGAACGGAACGGATGCGGGAGCTCCGTTTGGAATGATGCCGCCTGAAAGCGGGATGGAGGGAAAACGATGAGAAGTAAAATGAGAAAGTGGTTGGCGCTGCTGCTCGCAGCCATGCTGATGGGCGCCTGTGCCCTGACACCTGCCGTGGCAGGGGCGAGCGCGACGCCCTCCGAGGCCAATGGCGGAACGGCATCGCAGGAGACCGAGCCGACGACGCCCATCTCGCAGGTGCGCATGCAGCTCGTTCCCGATGAGAACGGCCTGTCCAACGACCTGCTCGTGACGGGCACGTGCGAGCCCGACCACACCGTCAACGTATGGCTGTGCGATAAGGATGGCGTGCGCATCCAGGGGTCGTTTAACCCCCACGTTGTCAAGCGCGCAAATACGTCCAAGGGCACGTTCGTGACGACGTTTACCGACCTGGCCGACGGCGTCTATCGCGTGGAGGCGGCGTATAAGCTGGGCAGCCTGAAGGCCGTGCAGGCCGTCACGCCCGACCTGGAGCCGCTGAACTACGTCGTCGTCGATGCCGCCGCCAGGGCGCAGGAAGCCAGCTCGGGCAACGAGCCGGCGGTCAGCGAGCCGGCGGTCAGCGAGCCGGTGGTCAGCGAGCCGGTGGTCAACGAGCCGGTGGTGACCGCACCGACGACGCCCCTCGCGTCCGTGCAGGCAAGCCTGTCCGGCACGAGCGATATCGTCGTGACGGGCCAGGGCGAGGAGGGCCGCAAGGTCGTCATCACCATCTACAAGGGCGATGCCGCCACGAGCGTCGCGCACACCGAGACCATCTCCGGCGGCGCGTTTTCCACGACGTTCACCGACATGACGCCCAACGACTACCGCGTGCACGTCTGCTATGCGGATGCGCCGGACATGAGCGTCTTTGCCAATGACGGCGGCGCGGTGACCGTTCCGGCAAGCGACCCGAACGCGGGGCAGAGCGACCCGAACGCGGGGCAGAGCGACCCGAACGCGGGGCAGAGCGACCCGAACGCGGGACAGAGCGATCCGAACGCGGGACAGAGTGACCCGAATGGCGGCGCGCCGAGCACGCCTGTGGCGATCACCAGCATTTCCGGCGGCACGGAGTCCGTGCAGATCGCCGGCACTGCCGCGGCGAATGGAACGGTCTATATCACCGGCGCCGTCGACGGCCAGACGTTTGAATCCCAGGGACATGCCGTGGGCGCGGACGGCTCCTTCAGCCTGACGGTTGCGCTGCCCGGCAGGTCCGGCCAGGTGTCGGTGGAGGTCTGGGTGGAGGAGGTCGGCAATAGCTCGAATTATGCCTCCCAGACGGTATCGGTGACGGTCCAGGCGGCCGCGCAGGATCCGCAGGGCCCGGCGACGCTGGATTTGAGACCCCTGACGATCACCAATGCGACCTATGACCCGGCGTCGGGCAAGTTCACCATTGCCGGCGAGGGCGAGCCGGGCCAGAGCATCACCATCCAGGTGGGCGAAAAGACCTACGAGGGACAGATTGGCTCGGACGGACTGTACAGCATCAATGAATCCGCCGACGGCCTGACCGGCAGTGTGAGCGTCTCCGTCGCCTACAAGGACGACGCGTCCGTGCCGGAGGCCACGACGACGCTGGTGATCCCCGACCCGTCCACGCCCACGACGGTGGACATCACCCTTTCGGAGGTGACGGGCGGCGAGGGCCAGATCACCGTCAAGGGCAAGGCCAAGGCGGAGACGGAGGTCGCCGCGACCGTGGGCGGCGCCACCGGCACGGCCACGGCCGATGCGACCGGCGCGTTCACCCTGACGATTGCGAATGTCCCGGCCAACACCTATAATGAGATCTCCGTGCAGTATACCGACACGGCCAACGGGAACGGTGCCACGTGGCAGACGCCCGTGACCGTCACCGCCCCGCAGCCCGACGTCACCCCGATCACCGTCGACGCGCTCGGCGGCGAGGAGGTCATCACCATCTCGGGCACGGCGGCCGCGGGCGCGAAGCTGAACATCACGCTGACCGTCAACGGCAACCAGACGCCCTATACCGCCAGCGCGCAGGCCGACGAGAGCGGCGCGTACAGCCAGTCGATCGCCGTGGCGGAGACCGGCAGCCTGACCGTCAACGTGCGCGTCGAGGAGGACGGCGCGCGCACCCCCAACAGCCAGGAGCTGAACGGCCACGTCGTGACCGTCACGCCCCGCGTGACCACGCTGACGGTCAACGCCAGCTATGACGCCGGGACGCAGAAGGTCACCGTCAGCGGCGCGGGCAACGCAAACGAAAAGCTCGAGGTCAAGATCGGCACGACCGCGACGTTTGAGGCTCAGGTCGACACCAACGGCCTGTACACCCTGACCGAGTACGTCGTCGGCGAAGGCGACGGCATGCAGGTCGTCGTCACCTCCAAGGACGATCCGGGCCGCACCGCAAGTACGACCGTCAATATCCCCGTGCCCCCCACGACCGTGGACATCCAGCTCCAGTCCGCCGTGGGCGGCGTGGGCCAGGTCGTCCTGACCGGCACGGCCAAGCCGACCGCCGCCGTGCAGGCGACCGTGGGCGGCGCGACCGGCACGGCCACCGCCGCCGCGAACGGCAGCTTCTCCCTGACGGTGACGAACGTGCCCGCGGGCGACTACAACAACATCGTCGTGCAGTACACCGATCCGTCCAACGGCGCGTCCGCGACGTGGAACGCCGCCGTGACGGTCACCGCGCCCGTGACGGTTACGGACATCACCATCACCACGGTGACGCCGGAGGTCGGCAAGGTCACCGTCATCGGCACCGCCAAGGCCGGCGAGCGCGTCGTCGCCTCCATGCTGACGCCGGACAACAAGACCGTTACCCGCGGCATCGCCGTGGATGGGAACGGCAGCTACACCGTCGTGTTCGACGGCTTGGTCTCCGGCACGTACAAGACGCTCGTCGTGCAGTACGTGAGCGCAGGCGTGGGCAACCAGGCAAACTACGCGTCCGACATCGTCGTGCCCGCGCCCGCTGTGGAGACGCCCTCCCTGCAGGTCGATAAGCTCTACGTCGACTCGCTCGTCGTCATCGGCAAGACCACCCCGAACCTGAAGGTCACCGTCTCCACCTCCTACGGCAGCACGCAGTACGTCTACAGCCAGAACGCGGGCGCTGACGGCGTCTTCCGCATCCCGCTGCCCCGCACGCAGAGCGTCAGCGCGGTCGTGCGCGTGACGGTCACCTATGGCGAGAACCAGACCGTCTCCGCCGACATCGTCGTCGAGAAGCTCACCCAGAAGCCGACCTACCTCACGCTCAGCCGCTACAAGGGCAGCCGCGGACAGGTCGTGCTCAACCTGCAGGAGCGCCTGGCCGCTCTGGGCTATCCGGTCAACCTGACCGCCCGGTATGACTACGCCACCGAGGCCGCGGTGCGCGAATTCCAGCGCATCAACGGCCTGGCGGTCGACGGCATCGCGGGCAAGGATACGCAGACGAAGCTCTACAGCGTCTCTGCGCGCCCCTACGGCAGCTCCACCCCGACGCTCTACCCGGTGCTCGTGCGCGGCGACCGCGGCAGCGCCGTCACCCGCCTGCAGCAGCGCCTGCGCGAGCTGGGCTACTACACCATCTCCGTGGACGGCATCTACGGCGTGGGCACGCAGAGCGCGGTGCGCGCGTTCCAGCGCATCAATAACCTGACGCAGACCGGCACGGCGGACAGCTACACGCAGGAGGTTCTCTTCAGCGCGGCGGCACTGCCGGTGAACAGCTACACCACCAGCTACGTCCACCTCGAGCGCGGCGACCGCGGCAGCGCCGTCACCCGCCTGCAGAGCCGCCTGGCGGCCCTGGGCTACTACTCCGGCTCGCTTGACGGCATCTACGGTAGCGCTACGCAGAGCGCCGTGCGCCGCTTCCAGTCCCGCAACGGCATCTACGCCACGGGCGAGGCGGACGTGAATACGCAGACCGTGCTCTTTGGCTCCGGAGCCATCGCCAACAACTCCAGCGGATCGAGCATCGGCTATGTGTACCTGCACTATGGCAGCAAGGGCGCGGCCGTCACCCGCCTGCAGCAGGCGCTCAAGGGCGAGGGCTACTACCGAACCGGCTACGTCGACGGCATCTACGGCGACCTGACGTACGCGGCGGTCAAGGAGTTCCAGCGCGACCACGGCCTGGCGGTCGACGGCATCGCCGGACGCAAGACGCAAAACGCCCTGTACGGCACGAACTACTGATCGATTCCATGACAAATCCGCCCCTGCACACGGTGCAGGGGCGGATGTTTATGGTCACGCGCAGAAGCCGACAAACGAACAGGCCAACGAAAGCGCCGCGGCTGCGAGCACGTCGGAGGGATAGTGCATGCCCGCGGCGACGCGTGAGAAACATATGAAGGCGGCCATCGCGCCGGCCGGCAGCGCCAGCGGAGCGGAGGCATACGCCATCGCACAGGCGATGACGACCGCGCAGGCGGCGTGGCGGCTGGGCAGGCTGCGGCCCTTGCGGGAGCGGTGGGGCAGCAGCGGCGTGTAACCCAGCGCATCGTAGGGTCGCGGCCGGTCGATGGCCGCGCGCAGCGCGCTGGTCAGCGCAAAAACCGCCGCCGGCACGCCGATCACGCGCACGGCGATGTCGCGGCGCACGAACATTACATACAGGCACAGGAGCGCATACCCCAGCGCCAGCGCATAGGGCGCGCGCCGGAAGCACAGGATCCACAGCCGCTCGTGCGGCCCGCGAAAGCGGCCCATCAGCCGCTCATACCGTTCCCGGGTCATGACGCGCCCCCTCTCCTGAATGGATGCCTCTATCATAGCACAAAACGGCGCGTTATGCTATAATACCCCTATTGACTTTCAAAATATGCGCGAGGATGGATGTGGACGATGAAGGCTGCGATCTTTGACATGGACGGGACGGTGCTCGACTCGATGGAACAATGGCGCGCACAGAGCGTGCTGCTGCTGGAGCGCCACGGCATCGAGCTCTCCGACGAACTGAGCGCCTCGCTGCGCCAGATGAGTGGCGTCATGGCCGCCAAACTCTACGCAAAGCGCTTTGGCATCAAGCTGAACATGCAGGAGATCATGGAGACCTATCTGGCGGATATGGAGCGCCGCTATATGACCGAGATCCTGCCCAAGCCCGGCGTGGGCGCATACCTGGAGCGTCTGGAGCGCGAGGGCGTGCCCTGCTGCATCGCCACGGCCACGCCGCGCCCCCTGGCCGAGCGTGCGCTGGCGCGCCATGGCCTGCTGAAGCGGTTCCGCTTTGTGGTCAGCACGCAGGAGGAGCGCCGCGGCAAGGACGACCCGGAGTTTTTCGAGCTGACGGCCTCGCGCCTGGGCGTGACGGCGACGGAGTGCACGGTCTTTGAGGATGCGCTGTATGCCATCCAGGGCGCGAAGAAGGCCGGCTGCACGGTGATCGGCGTCGCCGATCCGACCAACCTGTCCGATCGCGAGGAGATGAAAAGGCTCTGCGTGCGCATCATCGAACGCTACGCAGAGCTGTGAGAGATCAGTCCGGCACGAGGCGCTCGTCCTCGAGCGCACAGGCCGCGCAGAGATTCCCCTGGCGCGCGGCGCAGGCCGCGCAGAGAAGGGCTCCGCATTGTGCACAGGTTCGCTGCGCGCCGGATTCGCAGCGCGCGCCGCAGTCGGCGCAACGGGCTGGGGACATGGGCTTGCCTCCTTTCTCGGAAGAGGGTTGGAGGGGATCGCCGCGGGTGCGGCGGATGCCATAGTATGTGTGCGCAAGGGAAAAATATGCCGTCCCGAAGGATGCTTCGGGACGGCGTCTTTAAAATTGGCGCGGAATTGCACCGTTTACTCGGCGTGGCGGATGCGCCCCAAACCGATCAAAGCATGCATAACCCGAGGCTTTGAAGGGCGCAAAAGCAGGACATTCAAAGCAAGATATGCATTATCGGAATACCACCCATCCGAAGCGCTCCGGCACGTGGAAGTTCGGCTCGCCCGTGGGCGACCAGGCGCTCAGCTCCATGCCGCGCGCGCTGTGATCGATGCGGTAGACGTTCATTCGCCAGCGCTCGCCGGGCTGCGGCGCGTGGTCCATGCCGGACAGCGGCATGCGCCACACGGAGCACAGGCGCCGGGCGTCCGGCTCAAAGCGCGTGTGCGTCTGCCAGCCCGCCAGATCCCAGCCCAGGCCGACGGTCGTGTCGTGCGGGCCGCGGTAGCGGATGTCCGCATCGAACTGGACGTTGCGCGGGCTGACCTCGAATTCCTTGTAGCGGTGCAAATCGCCCGCATCGCACAGGAAGACCTCGAGCACGTCCTGGTTGTAGATGGGGTCGTCCCGCTGCGTGTAGTCCGAACAGACCGCATCGTCCTCGCACAGAAAGCGCAGGCACAGCGCTGCGGCCTGGGGATCGTAAAACGCGCGCACATGCGTGCGCAGCGCGGGAGCCTCGCCCGTCTCGGTCCGGACGAGCTCCATCTCGGGCAGGCCGTCCCAGACGGCGTCGTCGGGCGCGGGCAGGCCGTCCGCGCGCCGGGGCAGGCAGGGGTACGTGAAGTCCGGCATGGGGGTTCCTCCTCTCCTGTATACGGCGTCCTCGACGCCCGTCATGTGGGTTCGCCGTCCGCCGTGCGCGTCGGCAGCGGCTCCACGTCAAACACCGTCAGGCGCGCGCCGTCCACGGTGAAGCGCACGTTGCGCCCCGCGAACGCCACGCCATATGCGCGCGCCGGGTCCGACTGGTACGAAGGGCGCGGATCCTGCGCGAGCACGCCCAGCAGCGCCTCCCGCTCCGCCTCCGGCACGCGCGAGAGCAGCGCGGGCGGGAAGTCCACCTCCAGCGCGTGCTCCTGCGCCTGTGCGGCAAAGCCGCAGGCGGCGTCCGGGTGACTGTCCGTGAAGGGCAGGTAGGGCTTGATGTCCAGAATGGGCGTGCCGTCCATCAGGTCTGCGCCGCGCACATGCAGCACCGGCCCGCGCACCGGGTCCAGCTCCACCCGTTCCAGCCGCACGGACGACAGCCCGATCGCATTGGGCCGGAACGGTGAGCGCGTCGCGAACACGCCCACCCGCGCGTTGCCGCCCAGGCGGGGCGGACGCACCGTCGCCGACCATCCGGCCCGCTGCGCGCGCGAAAAGCGCCAGATCAGCCAGATGTGCGAGAATGCCTCCAGGCCGCGCACCGCCTCCGACTGGCGAAATGCCCGCTCGAACACGATCTCGCCGCGCAGGGCCTCCACCAGGCCGCTCTGACGGGGAATGCCGAATTTCTCTTGAAACGCCGTATGAATGACCGCGATCGTCTGCAAGCAAAGCGCCTCCTTTGCGACGGCTGAAGTCTCTGTGCGCATCTTATCACAGCCTGCGCGTCCTTTCAAGCCTGTCGGGCATGCGGACAAAAGGCTTTTTTGAAAAATTCTCGATTTTGATCTTGACAATCGGGAAAAATAGAGCTATACTGTACCTACAAATGATAATGATTCTCACGTTTTGGTCAAAGAACAGAACGACATAACATGATGAAAGAAAGAGGGAATGAACCATGGAACTCAAGGGCAGCAAGACGTATGCAAACCTGATGGCCGCTTTCGCCGGCGAGAGCCAGGCGCACACCAAGTACCAGTACTATGCCTCCAAGGCGCGCAAGGACGGCTATGAGCAGATCGCGGATCTGTTCATGGAGACGTCGCGCAACGAGAAGGAGCACGCGAAGATCTGGTTCAAGCTGCTGCATGACGGCGGCGTGCCCTCCACGCCGGAGAACCTGCTGGACGCGGCGCAGGGCGAGAACTACGAGTGGACGGACATGTACGACGGCTTTGCCAAGACGGCGCGCGAGGAGGGCTTCGACCGCATCGCGGTGCTGTTTGAGCAGGTCGGGCGCATCGAGAAGGCGCACGAGGAGCGCTACCGCAAGCTGCTGTCCAACGTGGAGGAGGGCATCGTCTTCTCGCGCGACGGCGAGCAGATCTGGCAGTGCGCGAACTGCGGCCACATCGTCGTGGGCAAGAAGGCGCCGGAGGTCTGCCCGGTGTGCGCGCACCCGCAGTCCTTCTTCCAGATCCTGGCGAAGAACTACTGATACAGACGCGAAAGGGCCCCTTCGGGGGCCTTTTTTGCGTCTTCCGGTTTTTTGATATTTTTGCATCCGGGGCGCATGCTTCAGCTGTGTTCGTTCGTCTTTATGGTATAATAGAGCGAACAGGGCGCAGAAGCCGTCCTGAAGATTCCCTGAAGGGAGCGATACGCTCTTGACGGAAGCATGGTATGAGATCGCGGCGATGAGCATGCGCTATGTGTTTCTCCTGTTGGCGCTGGCGGTTTTGCTCAAGGCGCTGCGCTGGATGCTGCGCGACGCGCGCCTGCGCCGGCAGACGATGCGCAAGCTGCCGGACGCCGGCTACATCGGCGCGTTTTATGTGATGAGCGGCGAGAGCCGCCGGCTGGACGCGGGGGACGAGATCCGCCTGCCCTGCGAGGGAACGCTGGGCAGTGCGCGCGCGTGCGACGTGTGCGTGCCGCATCCGAGCGTGCCGGCACGGGCGGCGATCTTCTGGCTGGAACGGGACGGCCTGCACATGGTGCCTGCGGATCCGGAGGGATTTTGCGTGGACGGCACGTCCGTGGGCGCGGGCGAAGAGGCGGTGCTGCTGCATGGCGCGACCGTGACGGCGGGCGAGGTGATGCTGCAGCTGCGGCTGTTCTCGGGCGTGGAACTGCTGGGTGCGCTGGATGCCGACGGCGAGCCGTATGTGACGCCCGAGGCGCGCAGGCGTGCGAGCCGCCGCAGGCGTCCGGGACGCAAAGGCCGCGCGGGGCGGCACAAGGAGGAATCGTCGGAAGCGCCGGCGCGACAGGGCGCCTCGCGCAGCCCGGAGGGCGAGCTTCCGCCAGGGACGTCCCGGCGCAGGCGGACGGACGACGCGCCGGAGGAAGGCCCCGGCGACGGGGAGGAGAGGCGTCCGGCCCGGCCCGGCCGCTCCGGAAAGAAGAAGTGAGCAGGCGTGGTTCCTGCCGGTATTTTAAGGAAAGGAGGCGCGGCGCGTGAGGAAGCGGCCCGTGAGGACCCCGATCCGTTCGCTGGTAGCGGTGATCATGCTCTTTGAGATGCTGGCGTTCCTGCTCGTCGCGCTGCATCCCGAGCGGCAGGAGACCGAGGCGCTGCAGGCGCTGGGGCTGGCGCTGTGCATGCCGGCGCTGTGCTGGTTCTCCACGCTGATCTTGCCCAAGTTCCTGCATGCGGACCGCCTACTCATGGCGCTGATGAACTTCCTGTGCGGCGTGGGCGTGGTCATCCTGTTCAGCATGGTGCCGGATCGCGGCGTGCGCCAGGCCATGTTTTACGCGCTGGGGCTCGTGGCGATGGCGGTATGTATCCTGCTGGTGCGCCATGTGCGCTCCTGGCGCGCGCTGTGCTGGCTGATCATCCCGGCGGGGCTTGCGCTGCTGGTGCTGCCGTTGGCGTTCGGCTCGTGGCAAAACGGCGCGAAAAACTGGGTGTCGGTGCCGTGGCTGGGCAGCTTTCAGCCCTCGGAGGTCGTCAAGCTCATGCTCGTGGTCGTGCTGGCCTACTTCTTCAGCGCGCACCGCACGTTCCTGCAGATGATGCCCGCCATCGTCTTCACGGGCGGATGCCTGCTGCTGCTCATGCTCCAGCGCGACTTGGGCACGGCGCTGATGTATTACTTCACGGCGCTGATCCTCTTTTACGCGGCGTCGGGCAACGTGCCGCTGACCGTGCTGGCCATGGGCGGCGGCGCGGGCGCGGCGGTGGTCGGCTACAACATGTTCGCGCACGTCAAGGTGCGCGTGGCCATGTGGCGCAATCCCTGGTCGGACGCGCTGGGCAGCGGCTATCAGATCATCCAGGCGCTGCTGGCCATCGGCTCGGGCGGCCTGCTGGGCGTGGGCCTGGGGCTGGGCGAGCCGCGCGTCATCCCGGCATACTACACGGACTTCGTGTTCGCGGTGATCTGCGAGCAGTTCGGCATCGCGTTTGGCGTGTGCGTGGTGGCGGTCTACGTGCTGATCATGCTGCGCGGCCTGTCGCTGGCGCTGCGCGCGAGGCGCTCGTTCCTGGCGCTGCTGGCGCTGGGCTGCGCGGCGCTGCTGGGCGTGCAGACGTTCGTGATCATCGGCGGTGTGATCAAGCTCATCCCGCTCACGGGCATCACGATGCCCTTCATCAGCTACGGCGGCACGTCGATGGTCTCCTGCATGGGCCTGATGGGCTTTTTGCAGGGCATCTCCTCACGCGTGCGGGAGGACCTGGCCAAGGACATCGAGATGACCGGCGCGCGGGAGGAGGCGGGCGTTTCGTGAAGGAGCTTCGACGCCACATCCGCTTCGTCGGGCTGTGCCTGGTGGGCCTGTTCGGCCTGTGGCTGCTCTACTTCTGCTATTCGACCTACTTCTACGGCGGGCGCTGGTTTGCCAACCCGTACAATACGCGCATCAGCTCCAAGAAACAGTCGGTCATCGCCGGCACGGTCACGGATACGGCGGGCGAGGTGCTCGCCTATACGGACGCGCAGGGCGAGCGGCGCTATGCACAGGATGAGGCGACGCGCCGCGCGGTCTCGCACGTCGTCGGCGACGACGGCGCGAAGGTCGCCAACGGCGTGGAGACGTTCCACGCGCAGTACCTGCTCGGGTTCAACTCCAATGTGCTGGAGCGCCTGGCGGACGTCATCCGCGGGCAGCAGCAGCGCGGGGACGACATCCAGCTGACGATCAGCGCGGAGTTGTCGCGCACGATCGCTGCGGCGTTTCCCGAGGGGCGGCTGGGCGCGGTGGTCGTGCTCAACTACCGCACGGGGGACGTGCTCGCGATGGTCTCCAAGGGCGACTTCGATCCGGAGAACATGGACGAGGCGCTGGCCAACGAGGAGGCGGGCGCGCTGGTCAACCGCGCGACGCAGGGCCTGTATCCGCCGGGTTCGGTGTTCAAGATCGTGACGCTGGCCTCGGCGCTCTCGGCGATGCCGGGGGTCGAGGAGCGCGCGTTCCTGTGCACCGGCCAGCTGGCGGTCGACCGCTCCGTCGTCACCGACGCGGGCGACGCCGTGCACGGCGAGCAGACGCTCGTGCAGGCGTTCTCCAACAGTTGTAACAACGTGTTTGCCTCCCTGGCGCTGGACCTGGGCTATCAGACGCTCGGATTGACCGCGCAGACCATGGGCTTCAACGACAATTTCCTGTTCCGCGACCTGGTCGTCTACAACTCCAGCTACCCCATCGACGACAAGAGCCTGGACGACCTGGCCTGGTCCGGCGTGGGCCAGGGCCGCGTGCTGGTCACGCCCCTGCACATGGCCATGATCGCCGGGGCCGTGGCCAACGACGGCCAGATGATGGAACCGCGGCTGCTCAAGGCGGTCGTCACCCCGCAGGGACAGACGCGCAGCCGCCTGCAGGGCAGCGCGGTCTATGCGGAGGCGATGACCCCGCAGGTCGCGCAGATCATCGCCGACTACATGGTCACCACGGTGCAGGGCGGCACGGCGCGTCAGGCCGCGATCTCCGGCTACCGCGTGGGCGGCAAGACCGGCAGCGCGGAGGCTTCCGACGACAAGACGATCGACACGCACGCGTGGTTTGCCGGCTTCGTGCAGGACGATGAGCACCCGTTGGCCGTGGCCGTGGTGGTCGAATTTGGCGGTTCGGGCGGCTCCGTTGCGGCGCCGCTGGCCAAGCTTGCGCTGGAAAAGGCCATTTCACTGGGTTTCTGAGCCCGCAAGGGCTTTCATGAATCAATTGACAAGAAGACAAGGGGGTTTATCTGTATGAAGAAGTTTCTGGCAACGCTGCTCGCGCTGTGCCTGCTGCTGCCGGCCGGCGCCCTGGCCGACGGTCTGACGCTGAACACGACTTCGCCGTTTGCCGACTATGACTTTGCGGCGCAGGCCTACGTCGACGCGCTGGCCGCCTGGGAGCAGGCGACGGGCAACATGGTCGACGACGCATCGGCCCTGCCTGACGAGACCTGGATGACCGCCGTCAGCGACGGCCTCAACCGCGGCACGCTGGACGTGGTGTTCTATCCGCCGGCCAACTTCACGGACGACATGGCCGCGCAGTTTGTGCCGGTCAGCGAGATCGCCGCGCAGTATCCGGACCTGGCGCTGCCCGTGCCTGACAGCCTGAAGATGGCCGACGGCAACGTCTACGCGCTGCCCATGCGCTATACGTTCGTCGCGCTGTATGTGAACGCCGACCTCTTTGAGAGCAACGGCGTCGCCCTGCCCACGACGTGGCAGCAGCTGCTGGAGGCGGTACAGAAGTTCCAGCAGCTGGGCGTCATTCCGATCTCCAACGCGCTGGCCGACTGGCCGCACGACCTGGTCGACTGCGCGGTGCTCGCCGCCGGCGACCCGGCCGACCGCGCGGCGGACCCGACGCAGGGCGTGCCCGCCAGCTATGCGCGCGGCATGGACATGCTGCGCGAGCTGTATGACGCGGGCGCGTTCGGCGCGGATGCGCTGACGGTGTCCGATGGCGAGGCGGAGCGCCGCTTTGTGGAGCACGAGGCCGCCATGCGCGTGAGCGGCGAGTGGCTCGGCTCGTCGATCCCGGTGGAGCAGATGGAGACGACGATCGTGCTGGCCATGCCGGCCTATGGCGAGGGCGCGGTCGAGGGCGCGCTGGTCGGCGCCGTGACGATGGGCTGCTACATCACCCGCGCCGCCTGGGAGGATGACGCGCGCCGCGAGGCCGCCGTATCGCTGGTGCAGGAGCTGCTCACGGGCGAGAACGCCGGGGCGCTGGCCTATGCGTTCTCCGGCCGGCTGCTGGACAGCGCCCGCACACTGACGCGGGGCGCGCCGGTGCTGGCCCGCTCGCTGATGGACGTGGCGGGCGACGGATTTTACACCTGGATGGGAGAACTGCCGGACGTGCTGACCGGCAGCGCAAGCGCGACCTCCGTGCTGGAGGCGGCGTTCTGAAAGATGCAAGCGAAGGCGCGCGGGACGAGTGTCCCGCGCGCCCCTTTTCATTTGCCGCCTGTCATGGCGATGCCCTCGATGAACTGGCGCTGAAAGAGCAGGTACAGCGCGACCATGGGCGCCATGGCGAGCACGGAGCCCGCCATGAGCACGGGGAAGTTCGTGGTGAACTGGCCGCGCAGCGTCGACAGCCCGGCCGAGAGCGTCATGCGGTTCAGGTCGCTGTTACAGATCAGCGGCCACATCAGGTCGCCGTAGGCGAACACCGCCGTGAACACCGACAGCGCCGCCATCGGCGCGCCCACCAGCGGCAGCGCGACCTGCGCGAAGATGCGGCCCTGGCCGCAGCCGTCCAGGCGCGCGGCCTCGAGCAGCTCGTCGGGCACGCCCATGAACGCCTGGCGCAGGAAGAACGTGCCGAACGCGCTGACCAGCCCGGGAAACACGAGCGCGAAGAGCGTGTTGGTCAGCCGCAGGGCGGCGAGCATCTGGTACTGGGGGATGATGAAGATCTGCGCCGGCAGCATCAGCTGCGTCACCACGATCGCAAAGCAGAGCCGACGGCCGGGAAACGGCAGCTTCGCAAACGCGTAGCCCGCCATGGAGCTGAACGCAGCCGCGCACGCGACGCGCAGCAGGATCATCGCCCCCGTGTTCAGGTACAGCCGTGCAAAGGGCAGCAGCGAGAGGGCGCGGGCATAGCTTTGCGCCGTAGGCGCCTGGGGCAGGAACGTCGGCGGCAGGCGCATGCTCTCCTCCACCGTCTTGAAGCTGGTGAGGACCATCCACACGAACGGCGCGATCATCGCCGCCGTTCCCAGCAGCAAAAACAGATATGTGGCGGCACGGCCACCCCGCCGGGCAGAAACCATTGAGCGCATAGTCCTCCTTGTTCGGGGGCGCCCCCCGCAGCGTCAGGAATCGTAGTGGACCCAGCGCGCCTGCGCCGAGAACTGAAACAGCGTCAGCACGCCGATGAGCAGCACCGTCCACACGGCGATGGCCGAGCCGTACCCCTTGTCGCCCGCGATGAACGCCTCGCGGTAAAACAGATACATCAGCGACTGCGCGTAGGGCAGCGCGGGATTGGACTGCTCGACGATCATGTAGATCAGGTCGTACACCTTCAGCGAGGCCATCGCGCGCAGGATGACCACGAAGAACAGCGTGGGCGACACCATCGGCAGCGTGATGCGGAAGAACCGCTGCGCCGCCGACGCGCCGTCCAGCGCCGCGGCCTCGTAATACGTGGAGGGGATCGCCTGCAGGCCCGCCAGCAGC
This sequence comes from Candidatus Onthenecus intestinigallinarum, assembly GCA_018713325.1. Classification (GTDB taxonomy): domain Bacteria; phylum Bacillota; class Clostridia; order Christensenellales; family Aristaeellaceae; genus Beduinella; species Beduinella intestinigallinarum. The sequence goes on from DVFJ01000001.1 coordinate 21,906, forward strand.
AGCACCGCGTCGTAGCCCACGGCGCTCCACACCGCCACCAGCGCGCAGGAGATCAGCACCAGCGCGGGGTCGGTCACCCAGCCGACGGACGTGCCCAGCAGCGCGTTGATCACGCCGTAGCGCGCGTTGAACATCCACTTCCACAGGAGCGCCACCGCGGCCGGCGGCACGACCATCGGCAGGAAGTACGCCGCCCGGAAGGCCGCCCGGCCGCGCACGCCCTGATTGAGCAGCACCGCCGTCAGCAGCGCGAGCAGCACGCCCGCGGGCACGGTCAGCAGGCAGAAGTAGACCGTGTTCCACGTCGCGCGCCAGAATTCCGCGCTGGCGAACATGCGCGCGTAGTTCTCCAGCCCCGCAAAGGTGGAGCGCCCGAACGCCTGCGTGCGCGAGAAGCTGAGCGCAAGCGTCTGCACGAACGGGTAGACGTTGAGCACGAGCAGGCCCAGTACCGTCGGCGCCGCCAGCAGCGCGCCCCAGCGCGCGTCATGCGAAGAGATCCGCATCGCCATGCCCCCTTCAGCGGTTGCTCAACTCGTCCACCGTGCGCTGCATCGACTCCAGCGCCGCGTCCAGCGTCGTCTCTCCCGCGTATACGCGCAGCATCTCGTCGCTCACGCGCGTCTTCCAGGCGGGGCGCGCGGCGTTGTTGGGGCTTTGCACGCTGTAGGCGAACATCGCCAGGCACGCCTCGGCGTTGATGCGGTAGTCGAAGCCGTCGAACACCGACAGCCACGTGTCCTGCAGCCCTTCGTAGGCCGGGATGGCCGCGCCCTGCTCGCCCTGAATGCGCTGCGCCTCCTCCGAGCCCAGGAAGCGCAGAAAGTCCTTGGCCACCTCCAGGTTTTTGCCGTTGGCCGCCGTCGCGTACGTCAGGCCGTTGGAGATGACCGCGCGCCCGTCGCCCGAGAGCGGATCGGGGCAGGCCGGCAGCACGGCCACATCCCACTTGCCGACCATCGACGGATAGTCCTCCAGCTTGGAGCGCAGCCCCCAGCTGCCCTCGAAGTACATCGCCGCCTCGCCCGAGAAGAACGCCGTGGCCGGCTCGGTCTCCGCAAAGAACGTCTGCGGCGGGCACCAGGGCTCGTCCTGCAGGGACACGTAGAACGCGATGGCCTTCTTCGTCGCGGGCTGGGTGTAGCCCGCATGCTTCCCGTCCGGGGTGAGGATGTAGCCGCCCGCCTGATAGACGTAGGACCAGTAGCCCAGGTGCTCGTCGTTGTAGGCCAGATAGCCGTACTTGCCCGTTGCATCGTAGATCGCCTGCGACGCGCCCGTCAGGTCGTGCCACGTCCAGCTCTCGTCCGGGTAGGACACGCCCGCCGCGTCGAACAGCTCCCGGCTGTAGACCAGGCAGATCGTGTCCCGGTCCTTGGGCACGCCGTAGATGCGCCCGTCCGAGCCGCGCGCATTGTCCAGCAGGCCCTGCGAAAAGTGCGCCGCATAATAGCCCGGGTCCTCGTACAGGTCCGTCAGGTCGGCTAGAATGCCGCCGTCCGCATAGCGCAGCATCTCGTCCGTGTGCATCCAAAACACGTCCGGCAGTGTGCCGCCGGTGGCCGCGGCCTCCAGCTTCGTCCAGTATTCAGACCAGCTGGTCACCTGCACGTCGATCGTCACGTCCGGATGCGCCCGCGTATAGGCCGCGCAGATGGCCTCCATCGCGGCCTTTTGCGTGTTGTCCCAGATCTGAAAGGTGAGCCGCCGGCCCCCGCCGCCGTCCGTCGCGCAGCCCGCCAGCCCCGCGCACAGCGCCAGCGTGAGCAGCGCGCAAGCCGCCCGTTTGATCGTTCCCATGTCCGCGCCTCCTCGCATTGGTCGAGGACAGTTTGCCAAGATTCGCCCCGGTATATGCGCCCCGCGCCCTTTTTTTCCCGTCCCCCGCTTCCCTTGCGGCGCGCGTGGAAATGCGGTATAATGGTGCGGGCTGATACGCACGGTTTTTTCGCATGTTTTGTCATGGTTTTGTAATAGTCTTTTCATAAAAGAATTGGATGAAACCGGAGAGGGTGTTCGTCTTATCATTGAGCAAAGGAGTTGGGGCTCTTGAGCGAAAGCGCGCAGACGTTTGACCGCGTCGAGCAGCTGGAACGCCTTTACTCGCTTTACGCAGATGACGTGCTCCGGGTCTGTTATTTCTACCTGGGCGACCGACAGCGCGCTGAAGACGTCTGCCAGGACGTGTTCGTGCGCCTGCTCACAAAAGGGCCGGACATTCAGGACGGCCACGAGAAAGCCTGGCTGCTCAAGGTAGCGCTCAACCGATGCCGTGATCTGTGGCGCGCCGCGTGGGTGAAGAGGGTCGTGCTCGGCTCGCCAATGGAATGCATTCCCGGGCCGGATTCCATCGCGGAAAGCGAGCAGAAAACGGAGCTGATGGAGGCCATCCACAAGCTTTCACCGGCTTTCAGAGAGGTCATTCTGCTGCACTACTACCAGGGCTTCGGCATCGCGGAGATCTCCGAGATGCTCGATCTGCCGGAGGGAACCATTTCCAGCCGGCTCAGCCGTGCAAGAAAAAAACTTGAAACCCTTTTGAAAGGAGGCGAAGCCCGGTGAACAGGCTGGAGCAATTGCCCGCAATCGCAAATGAAATGCTCGGCGGCCTACATGCCGGGAGCGCGCTCAAGGAGCGCGTCTATGTCGCCGCAAAAGAACAAGCCGTCCGGAAGGCCTGGTGGGCGCTGCCCGCCGTGCGCGCGGGCGCGGCGCTGGCATGTGCGGCGCTGCTGCTCGTGGTGGGCGGCGCGCGCCTGCTGAACGGACAGGAAGGCGTAAACGGCCTGCCCACCGTGCAAACGGGCAGACTGGGCGCGACGAGCATGCCCTCCGATGTGGGGCCGGGGATGCTCATGGGCGCGGCCGATCTGCCTGACGGCAGCATTCAGCTGTCCGCGCCGGACGCACCGGCGTACCAGTCCATCTTTGCCAGCGGCAGCGGAGGCAACTACCCGCTCGTGGGCCTCAACGGCCGCGCTTACCGCATGATCTCGGGCAGCGTGTCCGAGTCGCGGCTGGGCGGTTCGCTCGGCACGGTCGCGCTGTACACGGACGAACCGTCCCTGGCTTCGGGGACGGACTGGTCGGGCGCGCTGTCCAACGCGGCCCTGGAGGGCGCGACGGTCTACGAGGTGTCCGGGGTGTCGGACAAGACGGTCGTCGCCGCCGAAGTCGACGGCAAGATGCGCGCGTTCCAGCGCGTGGCCTACGCGGGCTACGGCGCAGGCGGGGATTCGCTGGAAAACACGCTGGACGTGCGCGGCTCGGTCTCGAGCCTGACGCTCTCGGGCGTGGGCGAGATCACCGACAGCGCCAAGGCCAACGAGCTGATCGGCGTGCTGCTGGACAAAGCGACGTCCTACAGCGACGACTACTCCAGCTCCAAGCAGAGCCTGCTGATCCACCTGGACAACGGCCTGACGCTGCAGATGAACGTCTCCGGCGAGGTGCTGTACGCCTGCGGCGGCTGGAGCTGCCCCGAGTTCTTCGAGGCGTTCCAAAGCGCGCTGTGACGGCCCGCAGGCCCCTGACCCATTCCGAAAGAAGCATCCGCCCTCAGCCGCGCGGCGAGGGCGGAATTTTTTTACGGATGGGTGGACAAAACTACGAAACCTCCATATTTTTACCCGACGATCGGGCCTCCCTTGAAGCGTGATGCCGGATCTCCTATAATGAAAGCACCAAATCAGCGCGAGGAGGAGCTCACATGTCCTATACGGATTTGACCCCCATTCCCTTTTCGAACGTGGAGATCACGGGCGGCCTGTGGAAGGAGCGCATTGATACGGTGCGCCGCGTGACCACGCGCGACTGCATCCGCAAGTGCGAGCACAACATCGAGAATTTCCGCCGCGCGGCAGGGCTGTCCCAGGGCGGCTTTGAGGGCGTGTTCTTCGACGACGCCGACATTTACAAGGTGCTCGAGGGCGTGTCCTACGTGCTCATGGGCGGCGCGGACGCGCAGCTGGAGCGCCAGGCGGATGAGATCATCGACATCATCTGCGCCGCGCAGCAGGAGGATGGCTACCTGTACAACTTCTTCGTGCTGGGCGACCTGTCCAAGCGCTGGACGGACATGGACCATCACGAGGACTTCTGCGTCAGCCAGCTGGTGGAGGCGGGCATCGCCTACAGGCAGGCGACTGGCAAGGACAAGCTGTACAACGCGGCGGTGCGCGCGGTCGAGCAGATGATGCGCAGCATCGGGCCCGACGGCGACACATGGATCAGCGGCCACGAGGGCATCGAGATGGCGCTGGTGCGCCTGTACCGCTACACGGGCGAGGAGCGCTTCCTGCGCTATGCGGAGTGGTTCGTCGAGCAGCGCGGCCATACGAAACTGCGCCTGCCCATCTCCTACTACAAGACGTTCTTCACCGACGAGTACTGCCAGAATACGGCCCCCGCGCGCGAGCTGACCAAGGTCACCGGCCACGCGGTGCGCGCGATGTACTACTACTCCGGCCTGGCCGACATCGCCGCCATCCGCGGCGACAAGGAGCTGCAGGCCGCGCTGTGCCGGCTCTTTGACAACGTCGTGCCCGCCAACCTGTACCTGACTGGCGGCATCGGCCAGTCCGCGTACAACGAGGGCTTCACGCGGGACTGGAGCCTGCCCAACCTGACGGCCTACTGCGAGACGTGCGCGTCCATCGGCATGGCGTTCTGGAACCACCGCATGGAGCTGGCGCACGGCGAGGCCAAGTACGCCGACCTGGTCGAGCGCGAGATCTACAACGGCATCCTCTCCGGCCTGTCGCTGCAGGGCGACCACTACTTCTACGAAAACCCGCTGGCGTCCGTGGGCACCATGCACCGGCGCGAGTGGTTCCACGTGCCCTGCTGCCCGACGAACCTGGTGCGCTTTGTGCCCTCCATCGGCGGCTATCTGTACGCCACGGCGCCGGGCGCGGTGTTCGTGCGCCAGTACATCGCCTCGCATGCGCACATCCCGCTGGACGGCGGCGAGATCGAGCTGCGCGTGCAGACCGACTATCCCTGGAACGGCAGCGTGCGCGTTGAGGTGGCGGCGTGCGAGGGCGAGAAGCGGCTGATGCTGCGCCGGCCCGGCTGGTGCGAGCGCTGGACGCTTTGCAAGAATGGCGCGCAGGTGCAGGCGCAGGAGGAGCAGGGCTACCTGCCTGTGACCGTGCGCGCGGGCGACGTGGTGGAGCTGGAGCTGGACATGCCCGTGCGCCGCGTGCATGCCGATCCGCGCGTGGCGGAGGATGCCGGCCGCGTGGCGATCATGCGCGGCCCCGTCGTCTACTGCGCGGAGGAGGTCGACAATCCCGGCATCCCCACCGAGTACTTCCACGCCGACCTGGCCCTGCAAAAGGACGCGCCGCTTGCGACCGCCTTTGAGGCGGACCTGCTCGGCGGCGTGCAGACCGTGCAGGCGGGCGGCGTGCGCATGATCCCCTATTACGCCTGGGACAACCGCGCGGGCGGCGGCATGGCCGTGTGGCTGCGCGAGACGGACTGAGTTTTTTCCAATAAGGAGGGAGCGCCGGTGCTGCACATTCTGGTGGCGGACGACATGCCGCTGCAGGTGCGCATGCTGCAGGAGAGCATTCGGCAGATGCGCCCGCAGGACGAGGTCGTCACCGCGCAAAACGGCGAAGAGGTGCTGCGCATCCTCCGCCAGCGGCCGGTGGACCTGGTGCTCTCCGACATCCGCATGCCGTGCATGGACGGCCTGGAGCTGCTGGGGCACATCCGGCGCATGGCGCCGCGCACGAAGGTGATCTTCATCACCGGCTACGCGCTGTTCGAATACGCGCAGCAGGCGCTGCGCCAGGGCGCGGTGGACTTCCTGGTCAAGCCGGTGGAGGCGGCGGAGCTGGGGCGCAAGCTGGACGAATGGGACGAACGCTTTGCCCGCGAGCGCGAGGAGAACAGCGAAATCGAGCGGCAGAAGCTGCAGCTGACGCTGCACCGCTTTCTGTGCACGCCGCGCGACCAGCTGACGGCCGAGGACGCCGCCGCGCTGCGCGGCCTGGGCGAGGGCTGGATTGCGGCGGTGCAGATGCCCGAGCCACGCGAGGCGGAGCGCATCGCCCGCGCGGCGACGGCCATGCTCTCCTGCGGCGTGGAGCTGACGGGGCATCCGTACGCCGTGACCCCGTCGGCCGAGCGGCACATGCTCTTTCTGGTCGTGCAGGGGCGCGAGGCGGAGCAGGCGGCGCTTTTGACGGTGCTGGGCCGCGCCGCACAGGAGAACGGCCTGCGCATCGGGCTGAGCGAACACCGCGCGGACCTGCTGCTGGAGGGCTTTGAGGCCTGCCGCGCCGCGCGCCAGGGCGTGGACGACGCCTTCTACGCGGGCGAGCCCGCCTGCCTGTGCAAGGCCGCGCGCGGCCCCTGCGCGCCCGACCTGATCCGCCCCGACGAGCTGCACCGCCTGCTGCTGTGCGAAAAGCCCGAGCGGACGCGCACCCTGGAGGGCCTGTTTGCGCGCGTCGCCGCCGCCCGGCCCGACGTGACGCACCTGCTGGAGGGCAGCGTGTACAACGTCATCCGCTGCGGCGAGATGCTCGGCCCCTCCGCCGCGCCCGTCACCGCAGCGTTCGCCGCGCACATGCGCCAGGCGCGCTGCTTTGCGGACTATCGCACGCTGGTGTCGGGCTGCATGGAGGATCTGGCCGCAGGGGCGTCCGACGCTCTGGAGCGCTCCGGCGACCCGATCAGCCGCTGCATCCTGTACCTGCAGCGCAACTACGCCGAGCAGATCTCCGTGGAGGACATGGCGCGCAGGTTCTACCTGACGCCCAACTACTTCTCCGCGCTGTTCAAGAAGCGCACGAACCAGCGCTTTGTCGAATACCTGACCAACCTGCGCCTGGAAAAGGCGGCCGAGCAGCTGCGCACGACGGACGACTACGTCTACGCCATCACGCAGCGCTGCGGCTATCTGGACGAGCGCTACTTCATCCGCCAGTTCCAAAAGCACTACCACATGTCGCCCGTCGCCTACCGGAGGCTGCACCGGGGAGGGGGTAAGCCATGAAGCGCCCGCTCTTCTCCCAGCGCTTTTCCGCGCGCGTGCTGCGCAACACGCTGGCCTCCAGCCTGGCGATCCTCGTGCTCTCCAGCGGCATCTACTTCTACCAGCAGACGGAGCTGGCCCTGTCCTATACGCATACGGACATCCGCCAGTCGATGCGCCGGGTGAGCGAGGCGCTGGACCGCACGTTTCAGGAGGTCAAGGACATCTTCAGCGACCTGGTGCGCGACGAGGCCCTCTTCGCCTTCTTCCGCGACTACGACGCCTCGCAGATGAGCCCGGTGCGCGCCAACAGCGAGATGCGCAACACGCTCAATTCGTACCTGCTGCACGTGGACGACGTGCTGCAGGTGCAGTTTTTGCGCTCGGACGTGGTGATCTACAGCCAGAACGCGACGTACACCTCGATCTACAATCTGGACAACGCGGCGTTTTACCGTCGGGCCCGCGAGCTGAGCGGACAGGCGTTCTGGACGCCGACGTACGACTTCACGCAGGCCTTCGGACATGAGCTGCTCAGCGATGTGTACGTGCAGGACCGCTATTTGATCTCCTTTGTGGGCGAAGCGAACCTGTACCAGCTCAAGAACGGCCGCCTGACCTACCTGCCTGCGGACGTGGAGCGGCCGGTGCTCGTCATCAGCGTGACGGAGGGCTACCTGCGCCAGATGCTGGAGGGCTTTACGGACTACCCGGACGCGCAGCACTTCATCGTGGACGAGTCGGGTTACATCGTCTCGCATTCGGACGAGGGCCGGCGCATGACGGTGTTAAACGATGCAGACAACGCGCTGCTGCAGGGCGCGCAGGGCGAGACCGTGGACATGTTCGAGGGCGAGAAGTGCCTCATCTCCTACGTCACGCTGCTGCCGGGCTGGAAGCTCGTGTCCGTCGTGCCCGAGCGCAGCATCATCCTGACCGCGCTGACGAACATCGCCTCGGCCTTTGTGGCGGTGTTTCTGCTGGCGCTGCTGCTGAGCGTGCTGCTGAGCGTGGGCGTCTCGCGCTCCATGGCGCGCCCCATCCGCCGGCTGATGCACGCCATCGACCGCATGGGGCGCGGCGACTTCCAGGTGCGTCTGCCCGCCACGCGCGACGAATTCAACGTGCTGATGGGCGCGTTCAACGACATGACGTGTAAGATCGACACGCTCATCGAGGAAAACTACAACGTGCGCCTGCGCGAGAAGGAGAACGAGTTGCGCGCGCTGCGCTATCAGATCAACCCGCACTTTCTGTACAACGCCTTCAACATCCTGCACATGAGCGCGCTGTGCGAGGGCGACGGCAAGACGGCGGAGTTGATCATCCTGCTGTCCAAGATGCTGCGCTACGTCCTGCGCGACGGGCGCGACGTCGTCGCCCTGCGCGAGGAGCTGGAGAATGTGCGCCAGTACTTCAGCCTGATGCAGGTCGCCTATGAGGACAGCATCCACCTGGAGATCGACGCGCAGGAGGACGTGCTCGGCGCGCAGCTGCCCAAGCTGACGCTGCAGCCCCTGGTCGAAAACGCCGTGCAGCACGGCCTGGCCGGCTATGGCGGGGGCACCGTGCGCATCGAGGCCCGGCGCGAGGACGGCGCGGTGTGCCTGTCCATCCGCGACAACGGGCGCGGCCTGCCGCAGGACTATGAGATCACCGACGGCGAAGGCCGCGGCGATTCCATCGGCATCGCCAACGTGCGCAAGCGCCTGAGCCTGCTGTTGGGCGGGGAGGCGCGGATGGAGATCCACGCCGCGCAGGGCGCGCAGGGCGGCACGGAGGTGCTCATCACGCTGCCGATGCGCGCATATGTCGGGGATGCGCAGGCGCTGGATTTGTAAGGTCTGCATGAAAGAGCGGCGGGCGGACAGGGCGATGCGCCGTGCCGCCGCCGCTTTTTTGCCCGTTTCTCGTGCGATTCGGACGAAGAAATCGTAGTTTTGTACACAGAGCGGAAAAATCTCTCGTGGAAACGGGCGCTTTGACCGTGCTACAATCTTCACATCATCAAGAAAGGAGAGATACAGCATGAAAAAGTGTATCTCGCTGCTTCTCGCGCTGACGCTGTGCCTGTCCATGACCGGCATGAGCCTGGCCGAGGAAGGAAAGATCTTCGAGGGCCACAGCCTCGTCCTGACCGGCTGGGGCGACAGCGCCGAGCAGGCCGCCACGCAGGCCATCGTCGACAAGTTCGAGGAGGACACGGGCTGCGAAGTCAACTACATGTGCATCACCGAGGAGTACGACACGAAGATCACCGCGATGATCGCTGCGGGCGAGACCATCGACCTGGCGGCGATGGAGTCCGGCTCGATCGCGTACAAGCTGGCTGCGGAGGGCCACTTTGAGCCCCTGGACGCCTACGTTGAGGAGTCCGGCATCGATCTGGAGAACGCCATCGGCGCCGCCAACTACTACGACGATGAGGGCAACCTGATCTCCTACAGCGGCAACATCGAGCTGATGACGATGTTCTACAGCAAGGACGTCTTCGACGAGGCCGGCATGGCGTACCCGCCGTCTGACCCGGACGAGGCCTGGACCTGGGAAGAGTTCGTCGACGTGGCCAAGAAGCTGACGCTCGACGCCAACGGCCTGACCCCCTACGACGAGGGCTTTGACCCGGAGAACATCGTCCGCTACGGCGTGAACATGGGCTTCTGGTGGCCGATCTGGGGTTCCTTCATCCTCTCCAACGGCGGCGAGATCGTCGACGCTGACGGCAACTTCGTCATGAACTCCGCCGAGAGCGTCGAGGCCCTGCAGAAGCTGGCCGACCTGGCGCTCGTGGAGCACTGCATGCCGACCCCGACCGCCCGCGAGGGCATGCCCGGCTCCGACGTGGCCCTGCTGACCGGCGCGTACGCGATGGTCATCGACGGCCAGTGGCTGGCCCTGACCATGGCCGACAGCGGCGTCAACTTCGGCATGGGCGCGCTGCCCAAGATGGGCGAGGAAGTCGTCTCCGTCACCACCTGCGGTATGAACTGCATCATGGCCAACAGCACCGAGAAGGAAGCGGCCTGGGCGCTGAACCTGTACCTGCAGGATCCGGGCAAGGAGATCACCATGTTCGCCAACGGCAACCGCATGCCCACCGACTACAAGTGGCTGACCGAGCCGGAGTACCTGGAGCAGTGGGCCGGCGAGGGCAACCCCGCGCGTCCCGAGGGCTATGACGGCATCATCAAGATGCTGATGAACAACTCCGTCCCGCCGTTCACCGGCACGATCGTCAACTTCTCCGACATGATCGACATCGTGAACAAGGAAGTCGACGAGGTCATCTACGGCAACAAGACCGCTCAGGAAGGCATGGACTCTGCGGCTGAGCAGATCCAGACCGCCGGCATTGAGTTGAGCATCCGCGGCGCGAACTAAGGCGTGCTGCGACAGGCGCGGGGAGCGGCATCGCCCCCGCGCTTTTCGCACCGATCGCCCAAATTCCATGGCGCAATCTATGCGATTTGGATTGTGAATCGTAGTTTTGTGCACAGACAGAGAAAATCTATCATGGATTTGACGCCGGAGAAATGCTAGAATCAAGCCATCCCCAAAACATACGTCGACGGCGTGCGGCGGGAAAGGACTTCATCATGATTGCAGCGCAAAAAAAGATGCGGCGCAGCAACTACGGCCGCGGCGAAACCGTCGCAGGCTGGCTGTTCGCGCTGCCGGCCATCCTGGGCTTCGTCATCCTCATGCTCGTGCCCATGATCGTGTCGCTCTTTCTGAGCATGACGGACTACAGCGCATTCAAGGCGGAGATCAACTTCATCGGGCTGGACAACTTCCGCACGATGTTTGGCAGCACGGAGCTGTACATCAAGGATTCGCTGAAGGCGACCGCCTACTACACGGTGCTCAACGTGCCGCTCTCGCTGCTGGTCGCGTTTCTCATCGCCCTGGCGCTCAACACCAACATCCGCGGCCGCGGCATCTTTCGCTCCATCTTCTACCTGCCCAGCATCGTGCCCGCCGTGGCCAGCTGCGTGGTGTGGCTGTGGCTGCTCAACCAGCAGTACGGCCTGCTGACGACGTTCATCAAGTCGCTGGGCTTTGGTACGCCGGGCTGGCTGTGGGATAAGAACACCGTCATTCCCACCATCGTCATGACCGGCCTGTGGGGTACCGGCGGCACGATGGTCATCTTCCTGGCCGGCCTGCAGGGCATTCCCCAGGTCTACTACGAGGCCCTGAGCGTGGACGGCGGCAACGCCTGGCACAAGCTGTGGCACATCACCATTCCGATGCTCACGCCCACCATCTTCTTCAACGCCATCATGGCCGTGATCAACTCCCTGCAGGTCTTCACCCAGGGCTTCATCATGACCAAGGGCGGCCCGGGCAACGCCTCGCTGTTCTACGTGTACTACCTGTACAAGCAGGCGTTTGAAAAGGCCAACATGGGCTATGCCTGCGCGCTGGCCTGGTTCCTGTTCGTCATCATCATGATCCTCACCGCGATCATCATGAAGAGCCAGAACAAATGGGTCTACTACGGGGGGGACTGAGCATGAGCAAGAAAAAGATTGGCCGCTTTGTCGGCTATGGGCTGCTGTATATCGGCCTGCTGCTCTTCGGCTTTGTGGCGGTCATGCCCTTCATCTGGATGGTCCGCTCCTCGTTCATGGAGATCAAGCAGATCTTCATCATGCCGCCGCAATGGATCCCCGACCCCTTCACGCTGGACAACTACGTGCAGGTCTTCACCAAGACTGACATTCCCAAGTACTTTGGCAACACCGTGTTCGTGGTCGTGACCAACCTGATTGGCGTGCTGCTCACCAGCAGCATGGCGGCCTATGCCTTCTCCCGCCTGCGCTGGAAGGGTCGCGACCTGATCTTCGCCGGCCTGCTCAGCTCCATGATGCTGCCCAGCGCCGTCACGCTGATTCCCGTGTACATCGGCTGGAGCCGGCTGGGCTTTGTGGACACCTACGGTCCGCTGGTCATCCCCGCCTTCCTCGGCGGCGGCGCGTACAACATCTTCCTCATGCGCCAGTTCTTCATGACGATTCCGCGCGAGCTGGACGAGGCCGCCTTCGTCGACGGCGCGTCGCGCCTTCGCATCTACTGGAACATCGACATCCCGCTGGCCAAGTCGGCCATGATCGTCGTCGGGCTGTTCTGCTTCATGGGCACGTGGAACGACTTCTTCAACCCGCTGATCTACCTGAACACCATGGAGAAGTACACCGTCGCCGTGGGCCTGCAGAGCCTGGTGGGCAAGTACACCTCCAAGTGGAACCTGGTCATGGCGGCCTCCGTCGTCGTGACAATGCCCTGCGTGCTGGCTTTCCTCATTGGCCAGAAGCACATCATCGGCGGCATTGCGATCACCGGCATCAAGGGCTGACTCCTTCTTCTGTTTCCCCCAAAACGAGAAACCCTTCCGCAAGGAAGGGCTTTTCGTTTTTTGTGCTTTATAGCACCCGTACCGGCACGCCGGCCCGTTCAAAGACGTCCAGATGCGTCTGCACGGGCTGCGCCGTGTCGAACTCGGGCCGGTAGGCCATGCCCGCCATCTCGTACTTGGCGCCCGCCGTCTGGTGATAGGGCAGCAGCTCCACGCGCACCAGGCGCGCCGCGCCGCGCGCCAGCTCCGCCACGGCCGCAAGGTGCGATTCGCAGTCGTTGACGCCCGGGATGAGCGGCACGCGCAGGATGAAGGGCGTGTCGCCCGCGGCGAGCATGCGGGCGTGGCGCAGGATGGGCGCGTTGTCCACGCCGGTGAAGTGGCGGTGCCGCTCGGGGTCGGTCAGCTTCACGTCCAGCATGACGAGCGAGAACGCGCGCATGGCCTCCTCAAACACCGCGTCGGACGCATAGCCGGACGTCTCCACCGCCGTGTGCACGCCCGGAAGGCGCGCCAGCGTCTCGCGCACGAACGGCCACTGCATCAGCGGCTCGCCGCCGGAGAACGTGACGCCCCCGCCGCTTTGCGCGTACAGGTCCCTGTCGCGCAGCAGGCGCGCGGCCAGCGCCTCGCTCGTCCAGCGCTTGCCGGCCAGCCGGCGCAGGCCCAGCGGACAGTGGGAAATGCACGCGCCGCAGGCGTCGCAGGGCGCGTCGGGGTGCGGACAGGCCGCGCGGCATGCGCCGCAGTGCGTGCACGAGGCCGTGCTGACCATCAACTGCGGCCTGGGCGAGAGCCCCTCGGGGTTATGGCACCACTGGCAGCGCAGCGGGCAGCCCTTCATGAACACCGTCGTGCGCACGCCCGGGCCGTCGTAGACGGCGAATTCCTTGATGTCAAAGACGGTTCCCTGCTCCATCACGCGCACCTCACACGTTCAGGTTCACGCGGCGGATGATGTGATCCTGGTAGCACTTGTCCAGCTCGACAAAGTAGCCGCTCCAGCCCCACACGCGCACGATCAGGTTGCGGTGCAACTCCGGGTGGCGCTGCGCGTCCAGCAGCTGGTCGCGGTTGACCGTGTTGAGCTGGATCTGGTGTCCGCCGCGCAGCACGAACAGGCGCACCAACTGCGCGACCTTCTCGATGGCCTCGTCGTTTTTGAACACCGTGTCGGAGAACTCGATCGTCAGCGGGCCGCCGTTCATCGCGCGCACGAGGTCCGGCTTGGTGAACGAGCGGATCAGCGACACCGGGCCGTCCAGGCGCACGTTGAGCGAGGGCGCATAGTTGGCCGGCAGCGGCACGCCCGCCTCGCGGCCGTCGGCCGTCGCGCCCAGCGCCTGCGCGTGGCGGATGTAGAACATGGCCGAGCCCGTGCCGGCGCGCACGCAGCCGCCGCGCTCATTGCGCAGGCCCTCGACCGCGCGGGAGAACATGTCCAGCAGCCGCACGGCGTAGCCGTCGGCCGCGTCGTCGTCGTTGCCCATCTTGGGGCAGTCGAACTGCAGGCGGTGGCGCAGCTCGCCTTCGCCCTGGAAGTTGTCGTCCATGGCGCGCAGCAGCTCCTCGGGCGACAGCCCCTCCTCAAACACCGTGCGCTGCACGGCGGCGAGCATGTCCGCTGCGGGCGCCAGGCCCGTGCCGTGCAGGCCATAGTTGTTGTAGCGGCAGCCCAGGGAGATGTCGCGCTGCGACTCCAGGCAGCCCTCGAAGAAGAGCGACATGTAGGGCGAGGGGATGACGTACAGGTCCTTCAGACCCGCGAGCGTGGCGCGCACGTCCGCAAAGATGCGCCGCTCCACGTCCTGCAACAGGTCCTCTACACTCGAGGCCGTGCGCAGACCCGCGCGCACCGCCGCATCCACCACCCCTGCGAACGAGAGCGCGCCGATGTTGGGGATGTCCATGCCCCGGCCGGGGATGATGAACTCCCAGCAGGCCGCCATGGCGTAGTTGCGCGCGTCCCGCTCCTCGTAGCCCAGGCGCATCAGCCCTGAAATGGCCACGTCGTCGTTCTCGTACTGCGGGAAGCCCAGGCCCAGCTTGGTCAGCTGCGTGCCCAGCTCATAGACGGACAGCGGCGTCTCGCGACTCACGCGCAGGTTGATCTTCGGGTCGATCAGGCGCAGGTCCGCGCTCGCGCGCAGGCACATCTCCGAGAGCAGGTTGTACCCGTCCGCGCCGTCGGGCGTCATGCCGCCCAGCACGACGCTCTGGCCGTTGTCGCCCTGCTGCATGCCGGGATAGAGGTCGCTGTCGCGGTTACAGGCGAGGAAGAACGCCTCGATCAGCTCGAACGCCTCGTCCTGCGTGAGCGTTCCGGCGTCCAGGTCGCGGCGCAGGTAGGGCATGAGCGTCTGGTCCAGGCGGCCCAGCGTGTTGTGGTAGTCGCCCTCGCACCACATCGCGAAGTGCAGGATGCGCAGGCTCTGCAACGCCTCGCGCAGCGTGCGCGCGCCGTGGGCCGGCACGCGCGCCAGCACCTGCGCCAGCGCCTCGTCGCCCGCGGCCAGCGCCGCCTCGCGGTAGCGGCGCGCAAGGTCCAGCACCGCGTCGATGCTCTCGCGCATCGCGGCGTGGTAGGGGCTGTCCGTCAGCTGCGCCCGCAGCGCGAGCAGGCCGCCGGCAATGACGGACGCGTAGTCCGGCGAGAGGTTGCACACGTTGCCCCGCTCGTGGATGAAATGCGCCGCGGTGATGCGCGCCCACTCCTCGTCGCCATAGATGCCGGGCAGCGCGGGCACGGTGCGGGTGCAGGCGATCAGCTCGCCCGGCAGAAGCACCGGCCGCTCCAGCGAGAGCGCCAGCGACAGCCGCCGCGCCGTGCGCGCGTAGTCGGGCATGTCCGCCGCGCGGTAGGGGGCGGGGTCGACCTGCAGGTCCTGTCTGAAGGCGTGATGTCTGCGCGCCCATTGATATTCCCGGAGGATGCGGATTCGTTCCGTCATGCGTCATGCTTCCTTTCGGATGAGATGCGATATATTCCTGAGCTTATTATAAGGGATGCATGCGCACCGGGAAAGCAAAAAGCGGCGCCTAAATGGACAAAATTTATCCTCAGAATCGGAAAAATGGCTTCCAAACGCGCCCAGAATGGACAAGACCCGCCCGACGCGGCGCAGGCCGCGGGGGCGGGTCGGGAAGACAAAACGGGATGTCACTTGCCGGCGACGGAGAGCTTTCCGGCCCAGACGGACGTGCCGCCCACGCCGCCGGGGTAGAGCTTGAGGTCGTCCGCGACGGCGCGCACGCCCTTGAGCAGGTCGTAGAAGTTGCCCGCGACGGTGATCTGCTCCACGGGCTGCGCGGGCTTGCCATCCCGCACGAGGAAGCCCTTGGACAGCAGCGAGAAGTCGCCCGAGAGCGGATTGGCGCCCGCGTGCAGGCCGCTGACGTCGGTGATGACCAGGCCCTCGCCCATCTGCGCCATGAGCGCCTCGAGCGACAGCTCGCCGGGGCGGAAGAAGAAGTTGGTCGGGCTCACGCGCACGGGCGCGCTGTAGCCGGCGCGGGAGGCGTTGCCGGTGGAGGCCACGCCGTCCTTGCGCGCGGTGGAGCGGTTGTGCAGCAGCGTCTTGAGCACGCCGCCCTCCACGACGGGCTTGGCATACGTGGCCACGCCCTCGGCGTCAAAGGCGCAGGTGGCGGGGCCGCCGGGCAGCAGCGGATCGTCGACGATCGTGACGCAGGGCGCGGCGATCGTCTCGCCCACGCGGCCGGCGAGCAACGAGAGACGGCGCTGGGCGTTCTCAGCGGAGAAGATGCCGGCGAATGTCTCCAGCAGGTCGGCCATCGCCTCGCGGCGGAAGATCACGTCGTACTCGCCGCTGGGCACAGGGGCCGCGTCGAGCATGAAGCGCGCGGTCTGCACGGCGCGGCGGGCGACGTCGGCGGTATCCAGCGCGGCGGGTTCGGCGCTCCAGTCGAACGCGAAGCCGTCGGCCGTGCGCTCGCCGCGGCGGGCGACGAGGCTGGCCATGGCAAAGGCGGCGCCGTCCTCGTGGCGCAGGTTCAGGCCGTAGGTGTTGACGATGCGAAGCAGGCCCGAGGTCAGCTGCGTCATGCTGTCGTCGACCTGCAGGCCCTCGCCCTGCATCTGGCGCTCCATGTCCATGGCCTGGGCGATGAGCGCCTGCGGGTCGGCTTTGACGGCATGCTGCTCCACCTTTGCATAGGCGGGGCTGCCAGGGAAGATGTCCTGCGCCTCGGGCGCGTCGATGAGCGCGGCCGTCTCCCGCACGCCCTGCACAAGCAGGTCGACGGCGGCCTCGTCCAGCGCCTCGGTGGACGCATAGCCCATGCGCCCGCCGCACACGCCGCGCAGCGAGAGCCCCGCGCGGGTGGACACGGTGTAATCCTCGATCTTCTGATCGCGCACGCGCACGCGCAGCGAGTCGCCGGAGGCGTAATAGACCTCCGCGTGCTCGATGCCCTCGGCCTTTGCGCGCGCAAACAATGCGCTGACAAATGCGTCGAATTCCATACGATCTCCTTCCCGGGCCTGCGCGCCGGGCGCGCCGCGGCCCTGTGAAACGCGGGGCGTCACTTGCCGCCCACGGTGATGCTCGACACGCGGATCATCGGCTGGCCGACGTTGACCGGCACGCTGCCGCTGATGGAGCCGCACATGCCCTGCTCCATGGTCATCTCGCGGCCGACGCGGTCGATCTTCATGAGCACCTCGCCGCCGCGGCCGATGAGCGACGCGCCGCGCACCGGGCTGTCGATCTGTCCGCCGCGCACGAGGTAGCCCTCCTCGACGGCGAAGTTGAACTCGCCCGTCGCCGGGTTGACCGAGCCGCCGCCCATACGCCGCGCGTACAGGCCGTCGCCCATCGTGGCGATCATCTCGGCCTCGTCGTCTGTGCCGGCGGCGATGTACGTGTTGCGCATGCGCGAGGTGGGCGCAAACGCATAGGACTGCCGGCGGCCCGAGCCCGTGGGCGCCATGCCCATGCGCAGCCCGCCAAGGCGGTCGATCATGTAGTTTTTGAGGATGCCGTTCTCGATCAGCACGAGGCGGTTCGTGGGCATGCCCTCATCGTCGATATTGGTCGAGCCCCACTCGCCGGGCAGCGTGCCGTCGTCGATGGCGGTGACGCACGGCGCGGCGATCTGCCGGCCCAGCTTGCCGCAGAACTCGGACATGTCGCGCGAGACCGACGTGGCCTCCAGCGAATGCCCGCACGCCTCGTGGAAGATGACGCCGCCGAAGCCGCCGTCGATCACAACGGGCATCACCCCGGCGGGGCAGGCGGGCGCGTGCAGCATGGCGACGGCGGTCTTCGCCGCCTCGCGGCCGATCTGCTCGGGGTCCACGCGCTGGTCGAACAGCTCAAAGCCCATCATCGCGCCGGGCGCGCGCGTGCCGCTCTGGTTTTCCGTGCCGTTGGAGGCGACTGCCGACACGCGCACGCGCGTGTACACGCGCCGGTCGCGCACGAGCAGGCCTTCGCTGTTGGCGATGGTCACGCGCTGGTCGCTGTCCGAATAGCTGACGATGGCCTGCGCGATCTCCGGCGAATAGGACTTGGCCGCGCTGTAGATCTCGCGCGCCTTTTGCGCCTTGCGCGCGCTGTGCACGGAGGCGGGCAGCTGCGCGATGGGATGCAGGTTGGCGGGAATGCGCTCGCCGAGCACGACGTCCAGCGCGCCGGATCTCGCATCCGTCACGGCCGCCGCCGCGCGCTCGGCGCAGGCGAGCAGCTGCGCGCGGTCCGTGCCCGCGGTATAGCAGTAGATGCAGCGCAGGCCGTCGAACACGCGCACGCCCGCGCCGCATACGCGCCCGCGGCCGGCGTCCTCGATGGCGCCGTCGCGCAGGGAAAGCGACGTGTTTTCGCGGTCCTCGACGAAGACCTCCGCAAAGGTGCCGCCGCGCCGCAGCGCGGTGGCGAGCACCTGTTGAAGAAACAGACGATCCATGGTGTCCCTCCCTTGACGATCTATCCCCTAGTATACCGCGTTTGCGCCGCTTTGCAAAGGGGCGCGCGGCGGGAAAGATTTTGTCCGGGCGCGCGCGCACGAAGGAAACCGCGCTCCGGCGTAGAATATTTAGGAGCAAGGAGTTAGGAGAGGTGCGGCTTATGCGCAGGATCACGCGGGATGAGGTATACGGGGTGCTCAGCCGGTACATGGGCGAGGCGGCCGGGGCGCGCATGGACCTGTGCGACCGGATCGCCATCCTGTTGAGCAACTACTTTTACGACACCATACCCCTGGACGCGCTGTACGACAAGGTGGAGGAGCAGATCTTCTCCTCGCTGTACGAGATGTCCGGGGGCACGATGACGTTCCGCCAGGCGGACGGGTGCGCGCTGCGCCTGCGCGCGGCGGCCCGCGCGGAGCTGTGCGAGGACCTGATGGCGCTGGTATTCGCGCGCTTTCCCGTCTGCCGCGCGGCATATTGGGACCTGAACGGCTACGCGATGCGCCACACGTCCCTGCCCGCGCTCAAGCGGCTGTACCTGGACTTTGGCGAGTACGCCACCGACATGGACCGCGAGCTGATCCGCCGCCTGATCGTGGAGAACTTCGATCGCGCGCAGTACGAATCGTGGCTCGGCGACGCGGGCTGAGCAGTCCCCCGCGGCAGGCCGCGGGGGTTTGTCGCGCCCGGCACACAAAACCGATTCTTGCCCTGCGGGGCGTTTTTCGGTATAATAAAGGATACGCACATCAACGACAGATCGGGGAAGCATATGGGTAAGATCATTGCCATCGCGAATCAGAAGGGCGGCGTGGGCAAGACGACCACGAGCGTCAACCTCAGCGCCTGTATGGCCGCGCAGGGCCAGCGCGTGCTCGTCGTGGACTCTGACCCGCAGGGCAACGCCAGCAGCGGACTGGGCGTGCGCGTGAAGGCGGACACCCGCACGGTCTACGAGGTGCTTGCGGGCGCGTGCACGGCCGGGGAGGCGCTCACGGACACGCGGGTCAAACGCCTGTCGCTGCTGCCGGCGGACATCCGCCTGGCCGGCGCGGAGCTGGAGCTGACGGGCGCGGAGCAGCGCGAATACGCGCTGCGCGAGGCGCTGGCCTCCATTCGCGACCGGTTCGATTACGTGTTCATCGACTGCCCGCCCTCCCTGGGCCTGATCACGGTCAACGCCCTGTGCGCTGCCGACAGCGTGCTCGTCCCGATTCAGTGCGAATACTACGCGCTGGAGGGCGTCACCTCGCTGATGGGTACGGTCTCGCGCGTGCAAAAGACGCTCAATCGCGGCCTGGAGATTGAGGGCGTCGTGCTCACGATGCTCGACGCGCGCACCAACCTGGGCCTGCAGGTCGTCTCCCAGGTGAAGAAGCACTTCAAGGGCAAGGTGTTCTCTGCGGTCATTCCGCGCAACGTGCGCCTGGGCGAGGCGCCCAGCCACGGCTTGCCCATCCATCTGTACGATCCGCGCTCCAGCGGCGCGGAGGCCTATACGGACCTGGCCGTCGAGCTGGTCCAGCGAAACAAGGGGGCGAAACGATGAAAAAGATGGGCCTGGGCCGCGGCCTGGACGCGCTGCTGCCCGAAATCGAGGAGACCGAGCCCGAAAACGCGGTGCGCGAGATCCCCATCGGCGACATCGACCCCAACCGCGAACAGCCGCGCAAACGCTTCGACGAGGAATCCCTGCGCCAACTGGCCGCGTCCATCCAGCACTCGGGCGTCATCCAGCCGATCATCGTCTACCCGCAGGGCGGGCGCTATGTCATCGTCGCGGGCGAGCGGCGCTATCGCGCCTCGCGCCTGGCCGGCCTTGCGACGATCCCCGCGATCGTGCGCAGCTACGACCGCGTCAAGCAGATGGAGGTCGCGCTGCTGGAGAACATCCAGCGCGAGGACCTCAACCCCGTGGAGGAGGCGCAGGCCATCCGCCGCCTGATGGACGAGTGCGGCCTGACGCAGGAGGCCGTCTCCGCGCAGCTGGGCCGCAGCCGGCCCGCGGTGGCCAACCTGCTGCGCATCCTCTCCCTGCCCAAGGGCATGCAGGACAAGGTGATCTCCGGCGAACTGTCCGCAGGGCACGCGCGCGTGCTTGCGGGCGTGGAGGACCCGCAGCGCCGGCAGCGCCTGTTCGAGCAGACGCTCGCGGCCGGCTGGTCGGTGCGCCAGCTGGAGCAGGCCGCGCAGAAGGCGCCCGAGAAGAAGCGGCGCGAGACGCCGCTGCCGGTCGAACTCAGCGAGCTGGAGGAGGACATCCGCCGCGCGCTGGGCGTGCGCGCGACCGTCTCGGGCACGATGAAGAAGGGCCGCGTCGTGCTGCAATACTACTCGCAGGACGAGCTGGAGGCGCTCTACGAGGCCGTACAGCGGCTGCGCGGTGGGGAATGAACCGCCAGGGAATGGGAAACAAAAAGTCCGAAGCTATGCGCTTCGGACTTTTTACATTGAAGATGGCAATATCGAGGTATCGAGTTTTTTGCCACGCCCTCAGAAGCGTAGGGTGCGTCCGGCGGTGCGGCAGCGGATGCAGCCGTGACTGAGCGCGCGCACGCCGCCGATGAATACGTGGTCGATGCCCTCGGGCGAGGCGTTGGGGCGTCCCAGACCGACGAACGTCGCGCGGTCGCGGATCGTCTGCGGGTCAAACACCACGAGGTCTGCGGCCGCGCCGACCTCCATGCGGCCCACGCCGGGCAGGCCGATCGTCTGCGCGGGCAGGAGCGTCGCGCGGAAGATGGCCTCCTCCCACGTCAGGTCGCCGCGCTCGACGACCATCTTGCGCAGATAGCGCGGGAAGCTGCCCGCGATCTGCGGGTGGCCCTCGCCGGGCCGGTATGCGCCCGCATCGGTCGAGGGCATGGCCAGCGGATGGCGCAGGATGCGGTAGATTGCCTCCTCGTCGCCCGTGAAGACGATGGCCGAGTCGTCCGCGTGCTCGCGGCGTACGTGCTCATACAGCGCCTCGTCCAGCACCTGGCCGCGATGCTCGCCCGTGGCCATGCGGATGTGCCACAGCTCGATGTTGTTGTCCTCCATGATGTCGCGGTCAAACAGCGCCGTGCTGATGCCCGTCGCCCAGTCGGTATACATGCCGCTGTCCATGCGGATGTCCAGCCCCGCGCGTCGCGCGCAGTCGACCAGCGCCATGGCCTCGTCCTCCACGCCCACGCCGTACTGATAGACGAAGTGCGAGATCAGCATGCGCGCGCCCGTCGCCCGCGCGATGGAGACGGCCTCCACCAGCGAGTACAGGTCGGTCTGCGTGCGCATGTGCGTGTCGATGGACACCACGCGCCCGCGCGCGGCCGCGATCTGGCACAGGGGCAGCACCTCGTCCATGGAGCTGCCCGGCGCATAGCCCAGCCCCAGCGACAGACCGCATGCGCCCGCGTCGAACGCCCGCTCCAGCAGCGCGCACATGCGCTCGATCTGCTCGGGCGACGCCGGCGTGCGCGTATCGGTCAGGCCCACCAGGTTGCGCAGCGTGCCCGAGTGGCCGACCATCTCCGCCTGACGGATGACATAGCCGCGCTCGTCCTCGCGGCGGAAGAACGCCTCCAGGTCGCAGGGGCTGAAGCCGCAGTTGCCGCCCACGGTCGTGGTAATGCCCTGGCGAAGCGACAGCTCGCCCGCGTAGGCGTCGCCGTCCAGGTGCCCGTGCACGTCGATGAAGCCCGGGCAGACGATGCGGCCCGTCGCGTCGATCACCTCGCGCCCCAGCAACGGCCCGCGCGCAATGGCGGCGATTCTGCCATCCTGGATGCCCACGTCCAGCAGGCGGTTGCTCAGCGTACGCGGATCTACCACGAAACCGCCGGAAATGACCGTATCAAACATGCCGCACCTCCGTCCGGCGCGGGTGCTTTGCCGGGCGCGGGATGGGCCTGCGCCCGGCAAAGCATCCATGCGTGTACGTGCTCTATAATATGAGAAGAAAAGAGGAAAGGTGAAAAGCGGGGAGGCCGCGCGGCCTCCCCGCGATGGGCAATCAGAACAGCAGCTTGAACTCCGTCCAGATGTCCTGGAACTTGCTCTCGTCCGCGCCCAGGTTCATGACGTACTCGGCGTCGCCGAAGCGGTCATAGATGCCATTGAACACGGGGTTGTTCTTGTAGGCGTCGGAGAGGAACTCCTGCGCCGCCGCGTTGGGCGTGCAGTAGTACTGCCACTCGGCCGTCACGGCCGCCACCTGGCCGTCCAGCAGGTAGTTGAGGAAGGTGTGCGCGTTGTCCGGGTGCGGGGCGTTGGCCGGGATGAACGCGCCGTCGATGCCAAAGCCCAGGCCCTCCTTGGGCCAGACGACCTGCAGGTTCGGGTTGGCGTCCAGCGCCAGGGCGACGTAGGGCGTGAACGTGTAGGCCACGGAGATGTCGCCGGAGATCAGCGAGTTGTGCAGGTTCTCATACTCCAGCACGTGGATGTTCTCGCGCAGCGCGAAGAGCTTCTCCTTCGCCTGGGCGAGCACCGCGTCGTCCGTGGTGTTCATGGACTGGCCCATGGACAGCAGCACCATGCCGATGCTCACGCGCGCGTCGTCGATCAGGCCGATGGAGTCGGCCAGCGACGGATCCCACAGGTCCTCAAAGCCGTCGATCTCGATCTGCACCATGTCGGGGTTGTACACGATCAGCGGAATGCCGCTCATGTAGGGCACGACGTACTCGTTGTCCGGGTCGAAGTACTGCGAGATGAAGCGCTCGTCCAGGTTGGCGAAGTTGGGCAGCTGCTCCTTGTCCAGCGGCAGCATCAGGCCCTCCAGGCGCGCAGTGTTCAGAATGTAGTCGCTGGCGATGACCAGGTCGTACTCCGAGGCGCCGTTTTCCTGCAGCTTTTTGAACATCTCATCGTTGGTGGAGAAGGGCGCGTAGTTGACCTTGATGCCGGTCTGCTGTTCAAAGGGCTGGATGACGGAGGCGTAGTCGACATAGCCGTCCCAGGAGAAGATGTTGAGCACCTTCTCCTCTTCAGCGGACGACAGGAGCGGCAGCGCCGCCAGCATCGACAGCGCGAGCAGAACGGACAGCAGCTTCTTCATGGTTGGGGTTCTCCTCTCTCACTTGTTTTTTTGTATCATCAGGCCCGGTCGGGCTGATTTCGGTTGGCCTGTTCGCGGTCGCGCGCCTGGCGGCGGCGCTGGCGCGCCTGCCACAGCTGCGCCAGGGAGACGAGCACGAACACCGCGCCCAGCAGCAGCGTGCACAGCGCGTTGATCTCCGGCGTGCCGCCGTTGCGCAGGCCCGTATAGACCTTCAGCGGCAGCGTGGTGGTCGTCGCGCCGGTGACGAAGAACGAGATGATCACATCGTCCAGCGACATGGCCAGCGCCAGCAGCATGCCCGAGGCGACGGCCGGGGCGACCAGCGGCAGCGTGATGTCCAGCAGCACGCGCCACGGGCCCGCGCCCAGATCGCGCGCGGCCTCCTCGATGGCGGGATCCATGCCCACCAGGCGGCTGCTGACGTTGATGTACACGTAGGGCACGCAGAACGTCATGTGCGTGACCACGAGCGTGGGCATGCCCAGCGGAATGCCCACCGCCGAGAAGATGACCAGGTACGCCATGCCCAGGATGATCTCGGGGATCATCATCGGCAGGGTGGAGAGCGTCTCCAGCGCGCCCTGGCCGCGGAAGTGGCTTCGGGCCATGCCGATGGCGCCCAGCGTGCCGATCACGCCCGCCAGCGCCACCGACCACGCCGCCAGCACCAGGCTGTTCTTGAGCGCGTCGCCCATGAGCGAATTGGCGAGCAGGCGGTCGTACCACATCGTGGTGAAGCCCTGCCACGCGCCGATCGTGCGCCCCGCGTTGAACGAGTAGATCACGACCATCACAATGGGCAGGTACATCACCACCAGCAGGAGCGTCAGGTAGACGGGCGAGAAGATCTTGCGGCGCTTCTTCATCTCAGAACACCCCCAGATCCTTGCCGCCGGAGCGGCGGTAGAGCCCGAAGATCAGCACCGTCACGGCCATGAGCAGCACCGACAGCGCCGCGCCGAACGGCCAGTCGCGGCTCTTGAGCAGCTGATCGCGGATCAGGTTGCCCACGAGCATCAGCGAGCCGCCCATCAGGTCGGACACGAAGAACAGCCCCAGCGACGGCACGAACACCAGCACGCACCCCGCCGAGATGCCCGGCAGCGTCAGCGGCAGCGTGACGGTCAGGAACGCATACCAGGGCTTGGCGCCCAGGTCGCGCGCGGCCTCCACGCACGACCAGTCCATCTTGTCCACCGCGCTGTGGCACGGCAGGATCATGAACGGGATCAGGCAGTAGACCATCGCCAGCAGCACCGAGCCGTAGCTGCCAACCATGCGCAGCGGCTGGTCGATCAGCCCCAGCGCCTGCAGCACCGCATTGACCGGCCCGTTGGCCTGCAGCAGGATCTTCCATCCGTACAGGCGCACCAGCGCGTTCGTCCAGAAGGGCACGATCACCAGCAGCATCAGCAGCGCGCGCCAGCGCCGGTTCGCGCGGGCCATGCAGTAGCCGAAGGGATAGCCCAGCAGCAGCGCCAGCAGCGTCGTCCACAGCGCCAGCAGCATGGAGTTGAGGAACACCCGCGCATAGTTGGGATCGAGCAGGCGGCGGTAGTTCTCCGCCGTGAAGATCGCCTGAATGGTCGAGTTGTCGCCGCGCGTCATGAAGGAGATCACCAGCACGTAGCACAGCGGGATGGCCACGAACAGCACCGCGACCATCGCCATGGGCACGATGAACAGGCGCGTGCCGCGGCCGCCCGCCATCTTCGCGCCCTTACCCCCGGACATGGGACGCACCCCCCACCACGCTCGCCTGGGCAGGATCCCAGTACAGGTACGCGCGCGAGCCCACGGCGGGCGCATCCTCCAGGCCGCCCGCGGCCACCGCCGCCACGTCCAGCCCGGAGGGCAGCGTCACGTGTGTCATCAGCGCGCCGGCCGCGTAGCGGTTGAGGTTGACCGTGCCGGCGAGCGTGAAGCCTTCCACCGGCGACGCGCTGGCGCGCATGCGCTCGTTGCGCACGCACACCGTCGCCTCCTCGCCCGGGCGCAGCTCCCCGCGCGCGAGCGACACGCGCATCTGCCCGTCCGGACAGACGAGCGTGGCCATGCCGTCCACGGCCGATTCCACCTGCGCGTCCAGCAGCGTGCTCTGGCCGATGAACTGCGCCACGTAGCGCGTCGCCGGCCGCTCGAAGATGTCCTGCGGCGTGCCGATCTGCTCGAAGCGCCCGTTCCGCATCACTGCGATGCGGTCGGACATGCCCAGCGCCTCCTCCTGATCGTGTGTGATGTAGATGAACGTGATGCCCAGCTTCTCCTGCAGACGCTTGAGCTCCACCTGCATCTGACGGCGCAGCTGCAGGTCCAGCGCGCCCAAAGGCTCGTCCAGCAGCAGCAGCGCCGGGTTGCAGCACAGCGCCCGCGCGATGGCGATGCGCTGGCGCTGACCGCCCGACAGTTGCGAGGGCATGCGCTTGGCAAAGCCCTCCATCTGCACCAGGCGCAGCATTTGCGCCACGCGCTCGCGCGTCTCTTCCTTGGACACGCCGCGCACCCGCAGCCCGTAGGCCACGTTCTTTTCGACGTTCATGTGCGGGAACAGCGCGTAGTTCTGGAACACCGTGTTCACATTGCGCCGCTCCGGCGAAAGGTCCGTCACGTCCTGCCCGTTGAGCACGACGCGCCCCGCGTCGGGCGTCTCCAGCCCTGCGATGATGCGCAGCGTCGTCGTCTTGCCGCAGCCGGAGGAGCCCAGCAGCGTCACAAACTCGCCTTTGCGCACGTCCAAGTCAATGCAGGCGAGCACGTCGCCCTCGCCGAACGATTTCTCGATCCCCTTCAGGGACAGAATGACTTCCTCCATGGCGTCTCCCTCACCCGGGGAAGGCCCCTGCGCCTTCCCTTCCTTCGCAATTTCTGAGTAAATCCGTATGCTTTCGCAGGCGCGTTTAGTATAATCCATCCCAGGGTTTGCTGTCAATAGGATGTTTTGCGGGATTGTTTGCGGCGTTTAGAAATACCGAACTTTTTGCCGAACGAGAAGAGGGACTCAAAAAAACGGGCTGAAAGCGTGGGAAACTGCATAGGATGGCGCCAAAGACGGGCTGTGCGGGAGGCGAGAGCGACGATGGGAAGGCATGCCGTGCGCGTGCTGGCGGTGCTGACAGCGTTGGCGTTGGCGGCCGGGGCGCGGGAGCTGCTGACGGTGCGGGAGGCGCCGCCGCTGTACGAGGGCGGGACGCGCCGGGTGCTGCGGGTATGGCTGATCGAAACCTGGATGGGCTCCAGCGAGTGGGTGCTTTCGCAGGCGGCGGCGTTTGAGCAGGCGAACGACGGCGTGCACGTGCGCGTGCGGCGCGCGCTGGCACAGGAGTTGACGGCGGCGGACGCGGTGCTGCCGGATGTGCTGCTCTTCGAGCCGGGAGCGATCGATGCGCCGGCGGAGCTGCTCACGCCCGTGGCGGGGGAGACGGGCGTGCGCCCGGAAATCGAGGCGGCGGGCCGCTACCGGGACGTGCGCTACGCAGTGCCGGTGTGCATGGGCGGCTACCTGGCGCTTTGCAACGACGCGCTGTTCGCGGGCGCATGGACGGCGCAGGACCTGGCGGCCTCGCAGGGGGTGTTGCAGATCCCGCAGGACGGCGCGCGCTGCTATTCGGCGGCGGCGCTGTCGATGGGCGCGGCGTCGCAGGGGCTGCTGGGCGCGCTGCCGGACGGCGCGCTGGCCGCGGACGCGTTGGCGTGCACGCCGGAGAGGGCGTATCAGGACTTTGCGCAGGGGCGCGCGGCGGTGCTCGTGTGCACCCAGCGGGAGACGCGGCGCATGGCGGCGCTGCGGGAGGCGGGCAAGGGGTTCGCGTTTTCGGCGCTTGCGCCTGAGCGGGCGTATACGGATCTGCTGCTGCTGGGCGGGGTGGCGCGCGGCGCGCCGCAGGGGGCGCTGGGCAGCGCGTTCCTCTCGCAGCTGGTGGGCGCGCCCGCGCAGGCGCAGCTGGCGGCGCACGGGCTGTATCCGGTGATCGCGGGGGACAACCCGTTTCCGCAGGCGACGGCGCCGCTGCTGCGCGCGGCGTTTGAACCGCTGCGCGACGCGTCGCTGCTGTGCGCGAATGCGTTCTCGTGGGCGGAGCAGGCGCCGCTGCTGTCGGCGCACGCGCGCGAGGGGCTCTTGCGAGGCGGCGCGGCGCTGGAGGACGCGGGCTTCTATTAGAGGATTCCACGC
This sequence comes from Candidatus Onthenecus intestinigallinarum, assembly GCA_018713325.1. GTDB lineage: Bacteria > Bacillota > Clostridia > Christensenellales > Aristaeellaceae > Beduinella > Beduinella intestinigallinarum. The sequence goes on from DVFJ01000001.1 coordinate 49,403, forward strand.
GCCGGACAGAAGAAAAAAGAAAATCTCCGGCCGGGCTTGTATCCGCCGCCCGGACAGGATACAATAAGTACATCCAAAACGTTTGACGTCCGGGGAGAGTGGGCATGAACGACGTATACGCGGCGCTGGCGCGGACGATCCCGCCGCAGCGGCTTTTGAAGGATGCGCCGATGCGCGACCATACGACGATGCGCGTGGGCGGACCGGCGGACGTGCTGGCCGACGCCGCGGGCGAGGACGACGTGCGCGCCGTGCTGGCGGTCTGCCGCGCGTGCGGGGCAAAGCTGACGGTGATCGGCAACGGCTCCAACCTGCTGGTGCGCGACGGGGGCATCCGCGGCGTGGTGCTGCGCGTGGGCCGGCACATGGCGGACATCCGCGTGCAGGGCGAGCAGATCGAGGCGCAGGCCGGGGCGACGCTCAGCGCGCTGGCGCAGGCCGCGGCGCGCGCGAACCTGGCGGGCGTGGCGGCGCTCAGCGGCATTCCGGGCACGCTGGGCGGCGCGGCGGTGATGAACGCGGGCGCGTACGGCGGCGAGATGTCGCAGGTCGTGCAGGGCGTGTGCGCGCTGGACGGCGAGGGGCGCGACGTGTGCCTGGACGCGCAGGCGCTGGCCTATGGCTACCGGCGCAGCGCGCTGATGGGCGCGGGGCTGATCGTCACGCGCGTGCGCATGCGCCTGACGCCCGGCGACGGCGCGGCGCTGCTGGAGGAGATGGCGCAGCTGGCCCGGCGGCGGCGCGAGAAGCAGCCGCTGGACTGGCCCAGCGCGGGCTCGACGTTCAAGCGGCCGGCGCAGGGGTATGCGGCGCAGCTGATCGACGAGGCGGGCCTGCGCGGCCTGCGCGTGGGCGGCGCGCAGGTGTCGCAAAAGCACACGGGCTTCATCGTCAATGCGGGCGGCGCGACGGCCCGCGACGTGCTGGAGCTGATGGCGCGCATACAACAGGCGGTCTTTGAGCGCTCCGGCGTCCGGCTGGAGCCGGAGGTACGGATTCTGGGCGAGGAGTAAGGCATACATGAGATACGTAATTGTGACGGGACTTTCGGGCGCGGGCAAGACGGGCATGCTGCGCCACCTGGAGGACAGCGGGTTTCTGTGCGTGGACAACCTGCCGCCGATGATGATCCCCAAGTTTTTGGAGCTGTGCACCGCCTCGTCCACGCAGATCAAGGCGGTGGCGATGGCGGTGGATATCCGCGGCGGCGCGTTCTTTGACGCGCGCTCGGTGTGCAATATCGTGGAGGACGCGCGCGCGGCGGGCTATCCGGTCGAGACGCTGTTTCTGGAGGCGTGCGACGACGCGCTCATCACCCGCTACAAGGAGACGCGGCGCGATCACCCGCTGGCGGGGCCGGACGTGTCGCTGACTGAGGCCATCGTCCGCGAGCGCGAGTTGCTCCAGCCGCTGCGCGAGACGGCCACCTATGTGCTGGACACCTCCGGCCTGCGCCCGCGCCAGGCCGCGCAGCGCGCGGACAAGATGCTCTTTGCGGCGGGCGAAGAGGGCCCGCGCATGATGATCGAGATCCTGTCCTTCGGGTTCAAGCGCGGCATCCCGCGCGAGAGCGACCTGGTGTGGGACGTGCGCTTTTTGCCCAATCCCTTCTATATGCCCGACATCTGCATGTACACCGGCCTGGAGGCGCCTGTGCGCGACTTCGTGCTGGACAGCCCCGTCACGCAGGAGTTCTTGCAGCGGGTCGAGGGCCTGCTGGATTACCTGCTGCCCCACTACCGCGAGGAGGGCAAGCACCGGCTGATGATCTCCATCGGCTGCACGGGCGGCGCGCACCGCTCGGTGGCCATCGCGGAGGCGCTGGGCGCCTACCTGCGCGAAAAGGGCCTGCCCGTGGACGTCAACCACCGCGACATCGACCTGGAAAAGCTGCTGTGGCAGAGCAAGTGAGCCGGGCCGCCCGACGAAGGAGGCTTGGGACATGTCGTTTTCATCGGATACAAAGGATGAACTGGCCCGCATCGAGCCCGAGAGCGTGTGCTGCATGCTCGCGGAGCTGGCGGCCATCGTCTCCATCGGCGGCACAATCGGCCTGATGAGCGCCGGGCGCATGCGCCTGACCGTCGAGAGCGAAAACGCCGCCACCGCGCGGCGCGTCTACTCGCTGTTCAAGCGCCTGTTCGACGTGCGCGCCGAGCTGACCACGCTGCGCCACACGCGCCTGGGCGGGCGTAACACCTACCGGCTCACGCTGCACGGGGACGAGGCGGCCTTCGTGCTGGAGGGCTGCGGCATCCTGCGCCGCAGCGAGCAGGGACACATCGGCATCCGCCGCACGATCCCCAAGGAGATCGTCAGCCGCCGCTGCTGCCGGCGCGCGTTCGTGCGCGGCGCGTTCCTGGCGGGCGGCTCCATCGCCAACCCCGAGCGCGAGTATCACCTGGAGTTCGTGCTCGGCGACGAGGGCTTCGCCGCGTCGCTGCTGCGCTTTTTGACCAAGTACGACCTGAACGTCAAGGCCGTCTCGCGCAAGGGCGCGTATGTGCTCTACCTGAAGGAGGGCGACCAGATCGTCACGTTGCTCTCGCTCATGGGCGCGCACAGCGCCCTGTGCGAGCTGGAGAACATCCGCATCCAGAAGGACATCCGCAACAACGTCAACCGCGTCGTCAACTGCGACAGCGCCAACCTGCAAAAGACGCTGGACGCCTCCACCCGGCAGGTGGAGGCCATCGAGTACATCCGCGACCACTACGGGCTGGACAACCTGCCGCCGCTGCTGGGCGAGGTGGCGCGGCTGCGGCTGGACTACCGCGAGGTCTCGCTGCAGGAACTGGGCGAGATGCTCACCCCGCCGGTGGGCAAGTCGGGCGTGAACCACCGCCTGCGCAGGCTGTGCGAGCTGGCGCAGGCGCTGAGGCAAAAGAGCGAAGGAGGAAACCCAACATGATCCGCAAAGAAGTGACCATCAAGGGCGCGGAGGGCCTGCAGGCGCGCGCCGCGGCGATGCTCGTGCAGACGGCCTGCCGCTACACCGCGCGCATCCTGATCGAGATGGGCTCCAAGACGATCAACGCCAAGTCGATGATGGGCGTGCTCTCCTTGGGCGTCGGGCCGGACGGGCGGATCCTGCTGCTGATCGACGGCGAGGACGAGCAGGCCGCGCTGGCGGCGATCACAGGGCTCATCGACGCCGGGTTCAAGGCCGGCTGATCTCAGGCCAAAATCCCCCTTGCAATTTCTCCCGCGTGCGGGTATAATAGCCTCACACACAGGCGAAGACGGAGAACGGCGAAGCTTGCGGCGGCAAAGAGAGCGCGGCCCATCGGCTGAAAGGCGCGCGCGCATGCGGCCTCGCCTCCGGCCTCCATCATGCCCCGGCGCCAAGAACGCCGGCGTGCCCCCGCGTTAAGGGGATCGAGCGGGCGCGTCGCGCCAAGCCGGGTGGTACCGCGAAGATGACCTTCCTTCGTCCCTGCATGGGGCGAAGGTTTTTTTCTTTACCGACAGCGACGAGGAGGAACCCCCTATGGCCAAGAAGAACGATCAGGAGTTCGTCAAGCACATCACCCCCCGCAGCGAGAACTTCTCGCAGTGGTATACCGACGTCGTGCTGCAGGCAGACCTGATGGACTACACGCCCGTGCGCGGCTGCATGGCGATCAAGCCCTACGGCTACGGCATCTGGGAGCTGATCCAGAAGGAGCTGGACGCCCGCTTCAAGGCGACCGGCCACGAGAACGTGTCCATGCCCATGCTGATCCCCGAGAGCCTGCTGCTCAAGGAGGCCGACCACGTCGAGGGCTTCGCGCCCGAGGTCGCCTGGGTCACCCAGGGCGGCACCGAGCCCCTGCAGGAGCGCCTGGCCGTGCGCCCCACCAGCGAGACCATCTTCTGCACGATGTATTCGAAGTGGGTGCAGTCCTGGCGCGACCTGCCCCTCAAGTACAACCAGTGGTGCTCGGTCATGCGCTGGGAGAAGACGACGCGCCCCTTCCTGCGCACGGCGGAGTTCCTCTGGCAGGAGGGCCACACCGTGCACGCCACCGCCGAGGAGGCCCAGGAGGAGACGATGCAGATGCTGCACGTCTACCATGAGTTCTGCGAGAACGTGCTGGCCGTGCCCGTCTACTCCGGCCAGAAGAGCGACAAGGAGAAGTTCGCCGGCGCACGCGCGACCTACAGCGTCGAGGCGATGATGCAGGACGGCAAGGCGCTGCAGAGCGGCACGAGCCACAACTTCGGCACGAACTTCGCCGAGCCCTTTGAGATCACCTACCTGTCCAAGGACGGCAAGCTCGAGTACTGCCACGAGACGAGCTGGGGCGTGTCCACGCGCCTGATCGGCGCGATCATCATGACCCACGGCGACGAGCGCGGCCTCAAGCTGCCTCCCAAGGTCGCGCCCATCCAGGCCGTCATCCTGCCCATCGCCGCGCACAAGGGCGGCGTCATGGAAAAGTGCCAGGAGATCCGGGATCAGCTGGCCGCTGCCGGCATCCGCGTGCGCCTGGACGACCGCGACAACGTCTCCGCGGGCTGGAAGTTCAACGAGTGGGAGCTCAAGGGCGTGCCCGTGCGCCTGGAGGTCGGCCCCCGCGACCTGGAGGCGGGACAGGTGCTGTGCGTGCGCCGCGACACGTTCGAGAAGAAGCCCCTGCCCCTGGACGGCCTGGCGGGCGCCGTCAAGGCCACGCTGGAGGACGTGCACCGCAACATGTTCGAGATCGCCCGCGCGTTCCGCGACGAGCACACGAAGGTCGTGCACAACATGGACGAGCTGACGGCGCAGGTCGACGGCGGCTATGCCAAGGCCATGTGGTGCGGCGATCAGGCCTGCGAGGACCGGATCAAGGAGCTGACCGGCGCGACCAGCCGCAACATGCCCTTTAACCAGACGCCCGTGGGCGACACGTGCGTGTGCTGCGGCAAGAAGGCCGACAAGGTCATGTACTTCGCCAAGGCGTACTGAGCATTGACACCGGCGCGGGAGTGCGCTATACTGATAACAACCTGAACGATGGGAGCTGAGAAGATGCGGAAGACTTCCTGCTGATGTGCCCTCGGCGCAGCGCGGCGTAAAGCCGTCTGTTTGCGCTGTCCGCACGCAGGAAGCCGCCGCCTCTTCCCGGCTTTTTTGCGCCCTTTTTGCACGCACAAGGCCGCGGGGAGCCATGCTTCCTGCGGCCTTCTTCATGCAAAAGGGGGAACGCTTTATGGCCTTGATCGACGTATCCCATCTGACGTTCGGCTATGAGGGCAGCTTTGAAAACGTGTTCGAAGATGTGTCCTTCCAGATCGACACCACCTGGCGCCTGGGCTTCACGGGCCGCAACGGACGCGGCAAGACGACCTTTCTACGCCTGCTGACGGGCGCGTATCCCTACCGTGGCACGATCACCGCCCCGGCGGCGTTTGACTACTTCCCGCCCGACCTGCCCGACGAGCGCATGACCGCCATGCAGGCCGCGCGCGCCCTTGCGCCGGGACTGGAGGACTGGCAACTTGAGCGCGAGACCGGGCTGCTGGGCGTACAGGCGCAGGCGCTCGCGCGCCCGATGTCCACGCTCTCCGGCGGCGAACGCACGAAAGTGCTCCTGGCGCTGATGTTTCTGCGCGCGGGGAGCTTTCCGCTCATCGACGAGCCGACCAACCACCTGGACATGCGCGCCCGCGCGCAGGTGGCCGCCTACCTGCGGCGCAAGGACGGGTTCATCCTCGTCTCGCACGACCGGGCGTTTCTGGACGCATGCGTGGACCGCGTGCTCTACCTGGGGCGCACGGGCGTGGAGGTGGCGGCGTGCGACTTTTCGACCTTCCTGCAAAACCGCGCGCAGCGCGAGCAGTACGAGCGCACGCAGAGCGAGCGGCTGCGCCGCGAGGTCGCGCGCCTGTCGCAGGCGGCGCGCGATACGGCGGGCTGGTCCGACGCGCTGGAGCGCACGAAGAACAGCGCGGGCGACAGCGGCTATGTCGGGCACAAGTCCGCCAAGATGATGCGCCGCGCCAAGAACGCCGAGCGCCGCCGGGAGCGCGCGCTGGAGGACAAGAAGGGGCTGCTGCGCGAGGTGGAGGAGGCGCCGCCCCTGACGATGCACCCGCTCGCCTTTCGCCAGGAGCGCCTGGCCGAGGCGCTGGACCTGTGCGTGCGCTACGACGGGCGCGAGGTGACGCGGGACGTGCGCTTCACGCTGCGGCGCGGCGGGCGCGTCGCGTTGCAGGGCCCCAACGGCTGCGGCAAGACGAGCATCCTGCGCCTGATCGCCGGCGAGGACGTGCCCCACGGCGGCGTGCTGCGCCTGGCCTCGGGCCTGCGCGTCTCCTACGTGCCCCAGGACATGCGCTTTTTGTCCGGCTCGCTGGCGGACTATGCCCGCGACTGCGGCGTGGACCTGACGCTGCTGCTGACCACGCTGCGCGCGCTCGACTTTGCCCGCGAGCTGTTCGAACGCGACATGCGCGGCTTCAGCGCCGGGCAGAAGAAGAAGGTGCTCCTCGCCCGCAGCCTGTGCGAGGAGGCGCACCTGTTCGTCTGGGATGAGCCGCTCAACTACATCGATCTGTACTCGCGCATGCAGCTGGAGGCGCTCATCGCCCAAAGACAGCCGTCCATGGTCTTCGTCGAGCACGACCGTGCGTTTGTGGACGCGGTCGCGACCGAGCGCGTGACGCTGCAGGCCGAGGTCATCCCTTCTCCACCAGGCGCAGGTTCACGCTGACCTGCAGGCCCGCGGAGGCGTAGATCGACTTCCAGTCCGTCGCCTCCCACGCCTCGATCGTCGCGCAGCGGCGGATCGCCAGGCGTCCAAAGCCCGCGCAGTCGCTGCCCAGCTGCTGCACGCGCTGGAGCACCGCCAGCAGCTCGGACTCCAGCTGCGCGCGCAGCGCCTGCTCGTCCGCGTCGGCGGGCAGCGTCTTCTCCGCTTTCAGATAGACCTGCGCCGAGAGCACCGCGCGTGCGCCGTCCTGCGAGAGGCTCAGGCGGTTGCGCCCGGCCTGACGCAGCGTGTATTCCTCGCCGCCCAGAAAGTACGGACATTGGTCGAATGCGCCCGTCAGCATGCGCAGCAGCTGCACCTGCGCGCCCGTCAGCAAGCCCGTCATCCGCTGGCCCGAAAAGACCGCCGCGCCCATGTACTCCACCCTGCCCACACTCTCGCGCGGCAGCTCGCCCGCCATCGCGTCCAGCGGGTTGGCCTTGGCCTGCGCCTGCGGGGCGTCCTCCTCCTGCACGGCCGCATAGATCACCGCCGGATCGCCCACGCGCACCGTCATCGTGCGCATGACGTCGCCCAGGCGACTGCTGGGGATGTAGCCCAGGCCGTCGTAGTAGGCGAACATCGTCTCCAGGTAGCGCGACAGCCGCGAGCCGATATACGGTCGCTGGGACGCGATCAGCTCGCGCGCGTCGCCCTGGCTGATGACCAGGTATGCGCTCTCCTCCGCCTCGCAGGAGGCCTGCAGCTGCATAAGCAGCGGATAGAAGGCGTCCGTGCGCGCGATCTCCTCGCTGATGACGACCACGCGCAGGTGCGACAGGCTCAGCTTGCGCGGCACGCTGGCGGTCATCAGCGAGAGCGCGTGCGGATAGTCCTCGCCCGTCGCTGAGACGATCAGGTAGCCGTTCTGCGAGAGCTTTGCGCCACCCCCGTCCGATTCGCCGCCAGAACCGCCGCTCTGACCGCCGCCCTCGTCCGTGGCGCCGCCGCCCGAGAGCAGCTGCACGCTCAGGCGGATCTGTCCGGCCGGCGTGCGGTCGACGGCCATGGCCAGCGCGAAGGCGTGCTCCTCCAATTCCATGCCGTCCGTGCAGCCGCTCAGCAGCGGCAGCAGCAGCGCGAGCAGCGCCGCGATGCAAAGCCGCCTCATGCGCCGGCCTCCCCCGCGGGCTGACGCCTTGCGAGAAAGGGCAGCCACACGACGGCGAGCGCGGCCGCGTAGCGCCAAGGCATGGCCGCCAGCAGCCACGAGAGGCCCAGGCGCGAGCGCAGCAGCCCTGCGGCGGTCAGCAGTGCGAACGCCAGCGCGAAGGCAAGGCGGTCGCGCCGTCCGCGCATGGCCCGCGAGAGCGCATGCGCGGCGAAGAGCAGCGCGCCGCAGGCGGCGATCAGCAGCGCCGTCAGCTGCAGAACCGTCACCATCCGGTAGAGGATGCCGTTGTACAGCGCCGGTCGGCCCTGCAGCACCATGCGCGCGCCCCATCCCCCGGCAAGCGGCCACAGGCTGTAGGGCGTGGACAGCGACAGGCCCAGCAGCAGCAGCACGGCGAGCAGGTGCCCCGATAGGCAGTAGCCGCAGGTCTCCCGCGCGCGTACCTGCGGTAGCTGCCGCACGCCGCCGGGCAGGAACCCGGCCGCCAGCGCGCACGCGCCGGCGCCCAGGCTGCCCGCGCCCAGCCGGAGACTCTCACGCACGCCATGCCCCGCCAGCGGGTACAGATTTTCAATCGGCCGGCCCCACAGCGACCAGGCCATGAGCAACAGCAGTAGTATGGGCAGCGTGCGGCGCAGCAGAAACGCCAGACGCTGCATGCCCGTCAGGCCCGCATAGGCTGACAGCAGCAGCGCCGTGAGCGCCATCAGCACGATGACGCGCTCGTCCGTCTGCGGAAGCAGCGAGGCGTGCGTCAGCTCCGTCAGGCCGTACAGCGCAGCCGCCGCATCCAGCAGCAGCGTCAGCCCGCACAGCGCGCACAGGGCAAGCGCCACGGGTGCGGGCAGCGCTGCCAGAGCGACGTCCGCCAGTTCGCGCCCGTCCGCCTCGCGGCGCATGCGCGCGATGGGCAGCGTCAGCAGCAGCGCGCCCGCCGGGCACAGCAGCGCCGACCACCACAGCGCGCCGCCGGCATCCGGCAGCATGCGGCCCGTTCCGTCCAGAAACAGCTGGCATGCGGCCATCGTGCCCACCAGCGCGCCCTGCGCCCGCGCCGAGGCGTGCGTCCGCTGCTCGCTGCGCGCCGTGCGCGCGTCCGCACGCCGTTTGCGCCTCTGTACGATCATTTTGTTCCCCCCTTGTCGCCCCGCTCCCAGGCGCGCATCCGTCCGCGCACGCGCGAGCGGTACGCCGGGCTGGCGAAAAATCCGCGCGTGCGCTGCCGCCAGATGGGCAGGCGCAGCAGCAGGTCGCCGTTGCGCGGCCGCGCGGGCGACGCGGGCGCGAGCATCGGCGCGCCCAGCGACGTCATGCGGCACAGCAGCGCGCCAAAGACGAAAGAGACCAACAGGATGCCGTACAGCCCGCTGAATGCGCCTGCGGTCATCACGACCAGCTGCGCGATGCGCAGCCCCAGGCTCAGGCTGTAATTGGGCACAGCGAAGCCGCCCAGGCCGCTGGCGGCGATGACGATGAGCAGCAGCGGGCTGACCAGCCCCGCGGAGACCGCCGCCTGGCCCAGAATCAGGCCGCTGACGATGCCCAGCGCGTTGCCCAGCACGCCCGGCGCGCGCACGCCCGCCTCATTGATGAGGAAGAACGCAAACGTCATCATCAGCGCCTCCAGAAAGACCGGAAACGGCTCCTGCACCTGCGCCTCGTAGACGCTGGTGAGCAGCATGGGCGAGAAGATCTCCTGATGAAAGCGCACGACCGCGATGTACAGCCCGGGCAGGGACACGAACACCAGCAGCCCCAGCATGCGCACCAGGCGTAGAAACGTCCCGTACTGCCAGCGCATGAACGTGTCGTCCGGCGTGTGCAGCAGGTGAAAGAGCGTCACGGGCACGGCCAGCGCGTAGGGCGAGCCGTCCAGGAGCAGCACGACCTGCCCATCCATCAAAAACGAGCCCGTGCGGTCGGGCCGCTCGGTGCTCACCACCTGGGGCAGCAGCGCAAAGGGATGGTCCTCGATCAGCTGCTCGAGCTGGCCCGTGCCGGGCACGAAGTCCGCCGCGATGCCGTTCAGGCGGCGCAGCACCTCGCGCACGATGGCCTCGTCCGCCACGCCGTCCAGGTACATCACCGCGCAGCGCGTGGGCGCGTCCGTGCCCAGCGTCAGCATCTCGGTGACAAGGCGCGGCGTGCGCACCACGCGCCGAACGAGCGACGTGTTCGTGCGCAGATTTTCCGTGAATCCCTCGTGCGGCCCGAGCACGACGTCCTCGTTGTCCGGACGGGAGACGGCGCGCCGGTCGTAGCCGCGCGTGTCGAACGTCAGCCCCTCGTCGCATCCGTCGCACAGCAGCAGCGTCAGCCCGTCCAGAATCGCCTGCAGGCCCTCGTCGCAGCTGTGCGTGCGGTTCGCCGGCGCCACGGACAGCACATTGTGCAGCAGGTATGCGCTGCGGTCGCACTCGTCGCAGTCCGGCGGAGCCTCCATGTCCATGGCGGGCTTGAGCAGGTTTTCGTCGATCATGGTGGTGTTCACCATGCCGTCTAGGTATAGGATCGCCGCGACAAAGCCGCCCACGGTGAACTCGCGCACGACCACGTCCTTGTTGCGCGGCACGCGCAGGATCGACCGGTAGGCCGTCAGGTTGCTCTGCAGCGAACGGGTCAGACGCCCGCTCATTCGCTCCGCTGCGCCGGACATGCGTCCTTCCCCCTTTCGCGCTCCGCGTGCTCGAGCGTCATTTGCGCCGTGAGCAGCCCCGCAAAGGGGAGCAGCGCCGCGCCCGGCGCGGGTAGGCTTGCGCTCACGATGCGCCGCGCCTGCGAAAGGCGCTCGGGATTGCCGGTGAAGCGATGTGCCTGTACGAGCGCCTCGACCAGCAACGCTGCGCCCGAGGGCGCCGAGTCATCCGTCACGGCGCTCACGCGCACCGGCAGGTCGCGCACGTCCTCGCCCGTCAGTGCGGGCGGTCCCTCCGGCGGCACGAACAGGCGCAGCGCGTCGTCCAGCGTGCGCAGGGCGCTCTTGCGCCAGTGCGTATGCCGGTCCGCTTCCGAGAGCGCAAACAGCGCCAGCGCATAGGCGGCGTAGCCGTCCAGCGTCGCCGGACTGCGCGCCTCGCCCGCCGACCACGCGCCGTACAGCCGGCCGCCCTTGACCATGTACTCCCCGACGAACCGCGCCGCCTGCGCCGCCGCCTGCACCAGATGCGATTCGCCCAGCTGCCGCCCCAGGGTGGAGAACGCGAGAATCGCCAGGGCGTTGGCCGTCAGCGTCGCCTGCGGCACGACGCGCGGCGCGGGACGGTGCGCGCGCAGCTCGCGCAGGCGCGGGCGCACCGCGCGCAGGAACGCCTCGTCCGTCTCGCGCAGACCTGCGTCCAGATAGGGCAGCACGCCGCGCGCCCTGCGCGCGCCCGGCGCGTGCAGGATGTGCAGCAGCGCGCAGCACCGCGCGCCGTCCCGGGGACCCAGGGCCTCCTCGACCTGCTCGGGCGTGAGCAGGTAGTACGCGCCCTCGCCCTGCGGATCGTCCGCATCCTGTGAGGAGTACAGCCCGCCCTCCTTGAAGCGCAGCGCGTCGAGCATGTAGTCGGCCGCGTCCAGCGCCGCGTCGGGCATGCCGCAGCGCAGGAACAGCAGCGCCAGCTGCGCGTTGTCCACGAGCATCTTTTCAAAGTGTGGCGCGCGCCACATGGCGTCCGCGGCGTAGCGGAAGAAGCCGCCGCCCACCAGGTCATGAATGCCGCCGCGCGCCATCGCCTCCACGGCCCGGTGAAGCATCTGCCCGGCGGGCGTCTGCCGTCCGTCGCCGTCCGGACAGGCCGCCTGCTCGCGCGCGAGCAAAAACCGCAGCGCCGGCACGTTGGGAAACTTGGGTGCGCGCCCGATGCCGCCCGCGTGCCGGTCCTGCGAGGCGAGCAGCTCCTCCTCCAGCGCGCCGCACAGCGACTGCGCATCCGTGCGCGCCTGCGCCTGCGCGGGAAACGCCGCGCCCGAGAGCTCATCCGCCCAGGACAGGATGCGCGCGCGGTCCTCCTGCCATAGCGCTGCGACGCGGCTGAGCAGCGCGCGCAGGCCCGTGCGGCCATCCTGCGTGCGCGCGGGGAAATAGGTGCCCGCGAAAAAAGGCCGCCGGTCCGGCAGCAGGAGGGCGGTCAGCGGCCAGCCTCCTTCGCCGCTGAGCGCCACGCAGGAGCGCATGTAGTACGCGTCGACGTCCGGGCGCTGTTCGCGGTCGACCTTGACCGACACGAAGTGCGCGCCGAGCAGCTCGGCGACGATGGGATCCGAGAATGCCTCCGCCGCCATGCGGTGGCACCAGTGGCAGCTCGCATAGCCGCTGGAGAGGAACACCGGCACATCCCGGCGGGCGGCCTCCTCGAACGCCTCGTCGCACCAGGGATACCACGGGATGGGCTGGGCGGCATGCGCGAGCAGGTACGGGGAAGATTCGCCCAAAAGGCGGGAAGCTGCGGGCTGCATACGGTCACCTCCTGCGATGATGGGCCTAGTATGCGCGCCCCGGCGTGCGATTATGTGTGTGCGCGCGGCGGTTTTGGCGCGCGCAAAACGACGAAACAGCGTCGGGATGTCGCGACGCTTACCGGAATATGTTATACTAAAAAATACAAAGGGGGATATGTGGAAGCCATGAAAGCGATCTGTTTTTCCGCCGCGACCGGCGGGGGTCATGACGCTGCGGCCCACGCGCTCGCACAGGCGTTTGAGACGCTGGGTGTGCAGTGCGCGTGTGTGGACTGCCTGGCGCTGTCGGGCGCGCGCGTGGCGCGCGCGGTGGAGGGGATGTATGTCGGCGTCGTGCGCAACCATCCGGCGCTCTTTGGCCGTATCTACCGCGCGGGCGAGCGGGTCTCCTCGCCGCGGCGCAAGAGCCCCGTCTACTATGCCAATGCGCTGGGGCGCGAGCGCATGGCCGCCTTTCTGGCGGAGGAGCGGCCGGACGTCGTCGCATGCACGCACCTGTTTGCCGCGCAGACGCTCACGAGCATGGACTTGCGCCGCGCGCGCGTGACGGCGGCGGTGATGACGGACTACACCTGCGCGCCCTTCTGGGAAGAGGTCGACATGGACGCGCTGTACACGCCCGGTCCGCTGCTGACGGATGAGTTTGCCGCCCACGGCGTGGACGTGTCGCGCGTCGTGCCACTGGGCATTCCCGCCAGCCCGGCATGCGTGCCGTGCGCGGACGTGGCCGGCGCGAAGGCCGCACAGGGTCTGGGCGCACAAGAGGCGCACATCGTGCTCGTGGGCGGTTCGATGGGCGCGGGCAACCTGCCGCAGGTCGCGCGCGAGCTGCTCTCGCTGCCCGCGCGGGTGACGGTGGTGTGCGGCAGCAACGAGCGCGTGCGCGCGCGCATGGAGGCGGCCTTTGCGCACGAGCCGCGGCTGCGCGTGCTGGGACAGGTGCGGCCGCTGTACGATCTGCTGGACAGCGCGGACGTCGTCGTGACCAAGCCGGGCGGCCTGACGAGCACGGAGGTCATGCAAAAGCGCCTGCCGCTGGTGTTCGTCAGCCCCATCGAGGGGGTGGAGACGCGCAACGCCGCGTTTCTGAGCGGCGAGGGCGCGGCGCTGTGGGCCAAGGCGCCTGGCGACGCCGCGCGCATGGCCGGCCTGCTGCTGCAAGACGCGCGGGCGTGCGAGGCGCAGCGGGCGGCGCAGGCGCGGTTGGTCTCGGGCACGGCCGCGATGGACATCGCGCGCGACCTGATCGCCCGCGCAAACGAACGCCGGGAGGAGGGAACGCCATGACGGGCAGGGCAGTCCTGTTCATCCTGCTGGGGTATCTTTCGGGCGGCGTCATGTATTCCTATTATATTCCGCGCCTGCTGACGGATGGGGACGTGCGCGAGCAGGGCGCGGACCACAATCCGGGCGCGGCGAACGCGTTTCGCCTGTGCGGGCCGACGGTGGGCGTGTTGTGCGCGCTGCTGGATGTGCTCAAGGCGACGCTGCCCGTCTATGCGGCGGCCACCTACGGCGGCCTGACGGGCATGCCGCTGGCGCTCGCGGCGCTCGCGCCGGTGCTTGGACACGCCTATCCGGTGACGCTGCGCTTTCGCGGCGGCAAGGCCATCGCTTCGGCGTTCGGCGCGCTGCTGGGCCTTTGGCCCGTCACGCATGCGGTGCTGCTGCTGGCGGCGATCGTGCTGATCCTGCTGCCGTTGGTGCATGACCACGCGCTGCTGATGCTGACGAGTCTGGGCGTCTTTGCGGTGCTGACGCTCAATATGGCCGTACATGAGGCGCATCTGGTGGCGATCGGACTGCTCGCCATTGTGGGCGGGCGGCACCTGCGCGAGGCGCGCGGGGCGCTGGAGGACATCCGCGCCCGCCGGGAGGAGCGCCGAAGGGCCGCATGATCTCCCCAAAAACCAAGGGCGCGCGGAGCATTTTGCTCCGCGCGCCTTTATGTTGCGCTCAGCGCTCGCCGCACATGGCGACGAAGCGCTCGAACAGCGGCAGGAAGTCGGGCGTGCGCCGGTCGTCGGTCAGGCAGGTCAGGCGCTCGGGATGAAACTGGCAGCCCAGGATGGGCAGGCGCTCGTGCTCGTAGGCCTCCACCACGCCCTCGAGCGAGCGCGCCGTGACGGTCAGGCCCTCGCCGAGCGCCTTCACCGCCTGGTGGTGCGTGCTGTTGACGCGGAAGCGCTCGCCAAAGAGCGCCCGCAGCACGCTGCCCTCCTGCGTCACGATGAAGTGACGCAGCGCGCGGTCGGAGTGGATGAAGCCCAGCTCTTCGGGCAGATCCTGATAGAGCGTGCCGCCCAGCACGACGTTGAGCAGCTGAAAGCCGCGGCAGATGGCCAGGATGGGCCGCCCGCGCTTGAGAAAGGCGCGCGTGAGCGCCAGCTCGAACGCGTCGCGCGTCTCGTCGCACACAACGCTCTCAAAGCGCCGCTCCTCACCGTAATACGACGGCTCCAGATCCCCGCCGCCGGTCAGCACCAGGCCGTCGGCGCGCTCGGCCAGCTCCAGCGGGCACTGCTCGCCGGTCAGCACCGGCACGCCGCCCGCCTCGCCCACGGCGCGCAGGTACGGCGCGGGGCAGCAGATCTCGCGCACGCCCGTGGGCTTGATCTCGAAGTCGTTCGTCAGGATGACGAGGGGCTTGTTCATGGGGAAACCCTCCTTCGCAAAGGCGTGATGCATGCATTATAGCGCGTCCGGCGCGAAATATCCACCGGAAAAGGCGGCGAATGGCGCGCCGTGCCGTGAAAAAACGATGTAAAATCCCGCGGCACGCACTTTACAATGCGATTTTACACATTACACGCTTTTTACACGGCTTCGCATGTCGATTTTACAGGGCGGGCGTATACTGTGTGCGTACAAGGAAAGCAAAAGGTTGAGAACAGAAAGGAAGGTTCCTGAACATGAAGAAGTTTTTTGCGGTGATGTTGGCGTTGGCCCTGTGCGCCTCGAGCGCTTCCGCGCTGGCGGCCTCCGGCGCGATCACGGTCGTGTCCCGCGAGGACGGCTCCGGCACGCGCGGCGCGTTTGTGGAGCTGATGGGCGTGGAGGTCAAGGCCGAGGACGGCTCCAAGGCCGACATGACGACCGAAGAGGCGGTCATCGCCAACAGCACGGACGTCGTGATGCAAAACGTCGCCTCCGATCCCAACGCCATCGGCTACATCTCCCTGGGCAGCCTGAACGAGACCGTCAAGGCCGTGTCCGTGGACGGCGTGGCGCCCAGCGTCGAGACCGTCGCCGACGGCAGCTACAAGGTCGCGCGCCCCTTCTACATCGCCACCAAGGGCGAGCCGGGCGAGCTGGCGGCTGACTTCATCGCCTTCATCCTGAGCGCCGAGGGCCAGGCGGTCGTGGGCGAGAGCTACATCAAGGTGGACGACGCGGCCCCCGCCTTTGAGGGTGCGCTGCCCGAGGGCAAGCTCGTCATCGCCGGCTCCTCCTCCGTCACCCCGGTGATGGAAAAGCTCGTCGAGGCCTACCTGGCGCTCAACGACAAGGCGACCATCGAGATCCAGATGAGCGACTCCACCGCCGGCATGACGGGCGCCATCGACGGCACCTGCGACATCGGCATGGCCAGCCGCGAGCTCAAGGAGTCCGAGGCGGCTGAGCTGAACGGCACGGTCATCGCGATGGACGGCATCGCGGTGGTGGTCAACAACGACAGCGACGTGCAGAACCTGACCAGCGAGCAGGTGCGCGCCATCTACACCGGCGAGATCGAGGACTGGGCCGACGTGCAGTAACGCAGGCAAAACCGCGCGGCGCCGGGGGAAACGCCCCCCGGCGTCCTTTTGAGCGCATGCGGAGGTCGATGCTATGAAGAAATTTGCGGAGGGTTTGATGCGCGGGGTGTTTGCGCTGTGCGCGCTCACCTCCATCCTGGCCGTCGCGCTGATCTGCCTGTTCCTGTTTGCCAACGGCATTCCGGCCATCGCCGAGATCGGGCCGTTTTCCTTCCTGCTGGGCACGGACTGGGCGCCTACAAACGTGCCGCCCTCGTTCGGCATCCTGCCGATGATCCTGGGCAGCGTGTACGTGACGGCAGGCGCGATCCTCATCGGCGTGCCCATCGGGCTGCTCACGGCCGTGTTCATGGCGCGCTACTGCCCGGCCGCGCTGTACCGCGTGCTCAAGCCGATGCTCTCGCTCATGGCAGGCATCCCCTCGATCGTGTACGGCTTTTTCGGCATGGTGCTGATCGTGCCCACGGTGCGCAGCGTCTTCGGCGGCAACGGCAACAGCATCCTGTCCGCGTCGATCCTGTTGGGGTTGATGATCCTGCCCACGATCACGGGCATCAGCGAGAGCGCCATCCGCGCGGTGCCTCGCGCCTATTACGAGGGCGCGGTGGCCCTGGGCGCGACGCACGAGCGCGCAGTCTTCTTCGTGGAGCTGCCCGCCGCCCGCTCCGGCCTGCTGGCCGCCGTGGTGCTGGGCATCGGCCGCGCCATCGGCGAGACGATGGCGGTCATCATGGTCGCGGGCAATCAGGCGCGCATGCCCAAGGGCATCCTCAAGGGCGTGCGCACGCTCACGGCCAACATCGTCATGGAGATGGGCTACGCGGCCGACCTGCACCGCGAGGCGCTGATCGCCACGGGCGTGGTGCTGTTCGTGTTCATCCTGCTGATCAACCTGTCGTGCAGCGCGCTGCGAAGGAGGAACGAGGCGTGAAACACGCGATTCAAACGATGTGCGCCTGCCTGGCGCGCGCCCGCCAGACGATGCGCTCCGCTCTGCGGCGCATGGTCTCCCCGGCGCTTCGCGCGCTCGTGCTGCTGTGCGCGCTGGCGACCTTTACTGCGCTGGTCTTTCTGATCGGCTACATCCTCGTGCGCGGCATTCCGCATTTGCAGCCCTCGCTGTTCGCGTGGGAGTACAACAGCGACAACGTCTCCATGCTGCCCGCCATCCTCGCCACGCTGGAGATGACCGGCCTGTCGCTGCTCATCTGCGTGCCGCTGGGCGTGTTCACCGCGGTCTACCTGGTCGAGTACGCCCGCCGCGGCAGCCGCCTGGTCAAGGTCATCCGCATGACGGCGGAGACGCTCGCGGGTATCCCCTCGATCGTGTTCGGCCTGTTCGGCATGCTGTTCTTCGTGACGTTCCTGCACTGGAATTACTCCGTGCTCGCCGGCGCGATGACGCTGTCGATCATGGTGCTGCCCTCCGTCATGCGCACGACCGAGGAGGCCATGATCGCCGTGCCGGACGCCTACCGCGAGGCGAGCTTCGGCTTGGGCGCGGGCAGGCTGCGCACGGTCTTCCGTGTGGTGTTGCCCAGCGCCATGCCCGGCATTCTGGCCGGCGTCATCCTGGCCGTGGGCCGCATCGTGGGCGAGACCGCCGCGCTGATCTACACCGCCGGCACCGTCGCCCAGATCCCGGACAGCATCTTCGACTCCGCGCGCACGCTGGCCGTGCACATGTATTCGCTCTCGCGCGAGGGCCTGCACACCGGCGAGGCTTACGCCACCGCCGTCGTGCTGCTGGTCGTGGTGCTGCTCATCAACGGCCTGTCGGCGCTCATCGCGCGCAAATGGACGAGGGGGAAGTGAACGCAATGGATAAATTCACGATCGACAAGCTGAACCTCTATTACGGCGACTTTCGCGCGCTCAAGGACGTGACCATGCGCATCCCCGCGCGCGAGATCACCGCGTTCATCGGGCCGTCGGGGTGCGGCAAGTCCACGCTGCTCAAGACGCTCAACCGCATGAACGACCTGGTCGAGGGCTGCCGCGTCGAGGGCGGCGTGCTGCTCGACGGCCAAAACGTGTACGGCGACATGGACGTCAACCTGCTGCGCAAGCGCGTGGGCATGGTGTTTCAAAAGCCCAATCCCTTCCCCATGAGCGTGTATGACAACGTCGCCTACGGCCCGCGCACGCACGGCGTCACCCGACGCGCGCAGCTGGATGAGATCGTCGAGCGCAGCCTGCGCAGCGCCGCCATCTGGGACGAGCTCAAGGACCGGCTGAAGAAGAGCGCCCTGGGCCTGTCCGGCGGCCAGCAGCAGCGCCTGTGCATCGCGCGCGCCCTGGCCGTGGAGCCTGAGGTGCTGCTCATGGACGAGCCCACCAGCGCGCTGGATCCCATCTCCACCTCCAAGATCGAGGAGCTGGCCCAGACGCTGCGCGAGCGCTACACGATCGTGATCGTCACGCACAACATGCAGCAGGCGGCGCGCATCTCGGACAGGACGGCGTTCTTCCTGCTGGGCGAGGCGGTCGAGTTTGGGCAGACGGAGCAGGTCTTTTCCATGCCGCGCGACAAGCGCACGGAGGATTACATCACGGGGAGGTTCGGCTGAGATGCGCATTCATTTTGACGAACAGCTCGAGCGGCTGAGCGACCTTTTGATGGAGATGGGCGGGCAGATCGAGCGCGCCATCGACGGCGCGCTGGAGGCGCTGGAGCGCCGTGACCTGGACCTGGCGCGCACCGTCGCGAAAAACGACGAGGAAATCAACCGCATGGAGCAGGAAATCGAGAGCCTTTGCTTGAAACTTCTCTTGCAGCAGCAGCCGGTGGCGCGCGATCTGCGCTTCATCTCGGCCGCGCTGAAGATGATCACGGACATGGAGCGCATCGGCGACCAGGCGGCCGACATCTGCGAGATCGTCGTGCTGCTGGCGGGCGAAGGCGGCCAGGAGACGCCCGCGGACCTCTCGCACATGGCGCGCACGACGATCCGCATGGTCACGCAGAGCTTGGACGCGTTCGTGCGCCGCGACGAGGCGCTGGCTCATGCGGTCGTCGCCCAGGACGACGAGGTCGACGCCCTCTTCGCCGCCGTGCGCGCCGACCTGATCGCGCGCATCCGCGCCGGCCGCGAGAGCGCCGAGGAGGCGATCGACCTGATGATGATCGCCAAGTACCTGGAGCGCGTGGGCGACCACGCGACGAACATTGCCGAGTGGGTTGTCTACTCGGTGACGGGCGTGCACCGCAGCGAGCAATAGAGATTTCGGTCAAAGGGGGAGGAACCCCCGAAAGGAGGAAGGGCGATGCCCACGGTTTACTGCGTCGAGGACGACGCGAGCATCCGCGAGCTGGTGCTCTACGCGCTGTCGGCGGGCGGGTTTGACGCGCACGGCTTTGAGGACGGCGCGTCCATGCGCGAGGCAATGCAGCGGCAGACGCCCGACCTGCTGCTGCTGGACATCATGCTGCCGGACGAGGACGGACTGACCATCCTTTCGGGGCTGCGCGCCGGCGCCCGCACGCGCAAGCTGCCGGTGATCCTGCTCACGGCCAAGGGCTCGGAGTACGACAAGGTCAAGGGCCTGGACGCGGGAGCGGACGACTACGTGACCAAGCCCTTCGGCGTGATGGAGCTGCTCTCGCGCGTGCGCGCGGTGCTGCGCCGCGCGGGCGTGGAGGAGCGCCCCGCATGCCTGGAGCTGGGCATGGTCAGGGCCGACACGGCGGCGCACACAGTGCTATCGGACGGTCAGGAGGTCACGCTCACGCACAAGGAATACGAGCTGCTGCTCGCGCTCATGCAAAACGCCGGGCGCGTGCTCTCGCGCGAGCAGCTGATGCAGCGCGTGTGGGGCTACGACTTTGAGGGCGAGAGCCGCACGGTCGACGTGCACGTCAAGACGCTGCGCCAGAAGCTGGGCGCGGGCGGCGCGCAGATCAAGACCGTGCGCGGCGCGGGCTACAAGATGGAGGAAAAGGCATGAAACGGCGCCTGTACGCGCGCATGTTCGCGCTCTCTCTGGCGATGACGCTCCTCACGGCGGTGCTGCTGATCGGCACCGTCTATCCTTTTTTTCGGGACCGGCTGCACGAGGAGATGTTCTTGCAGACGCAGCTGCTTGCAAGCGGGCTGGAGCACGCAGCAAACGAGCAGGCCTATCTCGCCTCGCTGGGCGCGGGCGACACGCGCGTGACGCTGCTGGACGGGGAAGGCAACGTGCTCTTTGATACTGACGCGGACGCCGTCTCCATGGAGAGCCACCAGGACCGGCCCGAGATCGCCCAGGCGCTGGCGACGGGCCGCGGCGAGGGCACGCGCCACTCCCGCACCGTGCTGGAAAACCTGTACTACAGCGCCCTGCGCCTGTCCGACGGGCGCGTGCTGCGCCTGGCCCGGCCCGCCGCCAGCGCGCAGCTCACGCTCGTGCAGGGCCTGCCCGCGCTGGCGCTGGTGCTTTTGCTGTGCCTGTGCGCCAGCCTGCTGCTCTCCGGGCGCTTCACCCGCAGCGTGCTCGCGCCGCTGGAGCGCATCGACATGGAGCACCCGGAGACCACCGTCTGCTTTGACGAGCTGCAGCCCTTCGTGCGCCGCATCGCGCGCCAGCAGGAGCAACTCGCCCAGCGCATGCAGGACCTGGTCGAGCAGCGCGACCGCATCGCCTCCATCACCAGCCACATGCGCGAGGGGCTCGTGTTCGTGGACGCGGACGGCGCGGCGGTCATGGTCAACGAGAGCGCGCTGGATCTGCTGGGGGCGCGCGGCATGCCGTGGCAGGGCGCGCATTTTGTGCGCATCTCGCGCTCGGCGGCGCTGCGCGAGGCGCTGGAGGCCGCGCTGCACGGCGAAAACGTCGAGGGCGATGTGGATCTGACCGGGCATACGTACCGGTTCGTCGCCAACCCCGTCTATGAGGGCGCGGCCACCGGCGGCGCGATCCTGCTGCTCAGCGACGTGACCGAGCGCCGCCGCGCCGAGCGCATGCGCCGCGAGTTCACGGCCAACGTCTCCCACGAGCTGCGCTCGCCGCTGACGAGCATCGCCGGCTTTGCCGAGATGATGGCCTGCGGCATGGTGCGCGAGGCGGACATGAAGGAGTGCGCCGCGCGCATCAAGCGGGAGGCCGACCGCATGGTGACGCTCATCGGCGACATCCTGCGCCTGTCGCAGCTGGACGAGCTGACGCCTGGGCACATGAGCGAGCGCGTGCCGCTGCTGGAGGTCGTGCGCGAGGTGGAGGCGCGCCTGCGCCCGCAGGCCGACGCGCGCGCCATCGCGCTGCGCGTGCAGGGCGAGCCGTGCGCCGTGCGCGGCGACCGCGTGATGCTCGAGGAGCTCGTGCAGAACCTGTGCGACAACGCGATCAAGTACAACAAGGACGGCGGCCGGGTGGAGATGACGCTGCACGCGGAGGGCGCGCAGGCGCTGCTGTGCGTGCGCGACACGGGCATCGGCATCCCGCGCGAGCACCAGAGCCGGGTGTTCGAGCGCTTCTACCGCGTGGACAAGAGCCGCTCCAAGAAGACCGGCGGCACGGGCCTGGGCCTGTCCATCGTGCGCCACGTGGCCGAGGCGCACGGCGGTAGCGTGCGCATGCTCAGCGCGGAGGGTGAGGGCACGACCTTCGAGGTACGCCTGCCCCTGGCGCGCTGACCCCTTCCGCAAAGGGCCTCGTTCATGGTATAATGGGCTGACAAGCTCTTACGGAGGATGAATGCGATGCGGGACGAGGCTTTTTTCCTCGCGGAAATTCACAAGGCGCTCATGCCGTCCACCGGCTGCACGGAGCCGGTGGCCATTGCGCTCAACACGGCCACGGCGCGCGCGAATGCGCGCGGCACGCTGCGCCGCCTGACATTGACGCTGGACGCCTACCTTTATAAGAACGCCATGGGCGTGGGCATCCCCGGCTCCGACGAGCGCGGCGTCGCCCTGTGCGCGGCGCTGGGCGTCACCGCCGGCGATCCCACGGCGCGCCTGCGCGTGCTCGACCACGTCACGCCGCAGGCGCTGCAGGAGGCCAAGCGCATGGTCGCGCAGGGCCTGTGCGAGGTGCGCACGCGCGAGGACGTGCCCGATCTGTTTGTCGAGTGCGTGCTGGAGACGGATGAGGACTGCGTGCGCGTGCTGACGCTTTCGGCGCACACGAACATCGCGCGCGTCGACCACGCGCCGTTTGAACCCTACGTGCTCCCGCGCGGCCCGCAGGCGGAGCAGCCCATCCGCGCGTGCACGTTGCAGGAGATGATCGACTTCGCCAACGCCGTGCCCGTGGAGCGCATCGCCTTTTTGCAGGAGGGCATCGACATGAACCTGGCGGTCGCGCAGGCCGGCCGCTCCTTTGGCCTGGGGCTTGCGCTGGGCACGCTGATCGAGCAGGGCGTCATCGGCCGCTCGCCCGTGTCCGAGGCGCAGCTGTTGTGCGCCTCCGCCTCCTATGCGCGCATGTCCGGCGTGTCCATGCCGGTCATGACCGCCACCGGCAGCGGCAACCAGGGCATCACGCTGCTACTGACGATCGAGGCCGTCGCCCGCGCGCGCGCCATCCCGCAGGAGACGAAGCTGCGCGCTGTCGCGCTGGCCAACCTCATCAACGTCTACGTCAAGTCCTACACGGGTACGCTCTCGGCCGTGTGCGCCTGCGGCGTGGCCTCCGGCCTGGGCGCGTCCGTGGGCGTGGTGTACATGCTCGGCGGCGGCGAGCAGCAGATGCTCGGCGCGATGAAGAACATCCTGGGCTCCATCTCGGGCATGATCTGCGACGGCGCGAAGGAGGGCTGCGCCAACAAGGTCGAGCTCTCCTCGGGCCTGGCCGTGCAGGCGGCGTTTCTGGCCATGCAGGGCATGAGCATCGGAAGGCATGACGGCATCCTCGCCAGCGACCTGCGCACGCTCTTTGAGCACCTGGGCCAGCTGGTGCAGGAGGGCATGGGCGACACCAACCGCGTCATCGTGGACATCATGCAGGGCGCAGCGGGCTGCTGAGCGCGCCTGAAGTACAAAAAAACGGGCCGCCGCGTCCATGTGGATGCGGCGGCCCTGGCCGTCACGGGAGAGATTCAGTCCATCAGCATGCGCGTAAACGCCGCGATGCGTGAGATGCCACGCTCGATGTTGGACAGGCTCGTCGCGTAGGAGAGGCGGCAGTAGCCCTCCGCGCCAAACGGCGCGCCCGGCACCACGGCGACCTTCTGCGCATCCAGGAGCATCTCCGCAAAGTCCATCGAGCCTTCGATGCGCTGGCCGCGGTAGCGCCGGCCCAGCAGCGCGCGCACATCCATCATCACGTAGAACGCGCCCTGGGGCGTCGGGCAGTCCAGGCCGTCCACCGAGCGGATCGCGTGCACGATGAACTTGCGGCGCGCGTCGAACTCGCGCACCATCGCATCCATCAGCTCCTGCCCATCCTCGCCGCCCTCCAGCGCCGCGATGGACGCGAACTGCGCCACGGCGTTGGGGTTACTCGTCGCATGACTCTGATAGTTGGCCATCGCTCGGATCACCTCCGCCGGACCCGCCGCGTACCCGATGCGCCAGCCGGTCATGGCGTAGGCCTTGGACATGCCGTTGATCACGATCGTCTGCGACAGGATGTCCTCGCCCAGCGACGCGATGGACACGTGCCGCTGCCCGTCGTAGATCAGCTTTTCATAGATCTCGTCGGAGATTACATAGAACTGCCGCTCCACCGCCAGGCGCGCGATGCCCCGCAGCGTCTCCTCGTCCAGCACCGCGCCGCTGGGATTGCCCGGGCTGTTGAGCACCAGCGCCTTGGTGCGTTCCGTCACGTAGGGCGCGATGTCCTCCGCCGTGAAGACGAAGGCGTGCTCCGGACGCGCCGGCACGAACACCGGCACGCCGCCCGCCATGCGCACCAGCTCCGGATAGCTCACCCAGTAGGGCGCCGGGATGATGACCTCGTCGCCCGGATTGAGCAGCGCCGTGAACGTCGAAAACAGCGAGTGCTTCGCGCCGTTGCCCACGATCACCTGCGCGGGCTCATAGCGCAGGCCGTTGTCGCGCAGCAGCTTCTTGCAGATTGCCTTGCGCAACTCCATCATGCCTGCGGCCGGCGTGTAGCGCGTGTAGCCGTGGTCCAGCGCGTACTTGGCCGCGTCGCGGATGTATTCGGGCGTATCAAAGTCCGGCTCGCCCGCGCCGAAGCCCACCACGTCCACTCCCTGGGCCTTCATCTCTTTGGCCCGCGCGTCGATGGACAGCGTGGGCGAGGGCGATACCGCGCAGCATACCTTGGAAAGCGTCAGTGACATGACAAAACTTCCTTCCCCCTGTTCGCCGCCCTCACAGGGCAAAACGAATCAACGGATTTTATTTCCTGCATTCAGCTCCTTTATATTCTACGAGTTTTCGGATTTTCCTGCCACAAAAAAATCGAAAGAATGATAAAATCGAATATTTTTTATTTTTTCCTGCAAATTTTGCAATGCTGCGAAAAAACGGAAATTTTTTTGCGCGGCTGGCAAGCTTTCCGTGCTTCCATGCGTCTATATAAAGAAAGGCGAAGGCGCCGCGCACCCGCATCGGGCGCGAAAAGCCTGGAAAATCGCGCAGATTGCGCTTGCATCTTTCCGGGTTTTACGTTATGATGTTAGAGATGTCCCGTGCCATGACGCCACGCGAGAAACAAACTATTGGAGGTGCTCTTTTTGCGTAAGATTGTCCGAATCGCAGCGCTGATGCTGGCGGCCGTCGTGCTGGCCGTCCCGAGCATGGCGCTCGCACAAGTGCAGTACCTGGAGCTGACGGCCAGCGACGACGCCTACTCTGAGCGCGCCACGATTGAGGTGCCCGCCGGCGGCTTCCCCGAAAATGCGGTCGAGGAGGGCGTGAACCCCATCACCGGCGAGGGCTTCACCGGCGCGTATCAGCCGATCCTCACGATCATCGACATGCATCCCGACGCGCAGCCCAACTGGGGCGTGTCCTCTGCGGACCTGATGTATGAAGTGCCGATCCAGCGCGACGGCTCCACCCGCGGCCTGGCGCTGTTCCTCAGCGAGGTGCCCACCGCGGCCGGCCCGGTGCGCTCGGCGCGCCTGTCGCACGCGGACCTGCGCGAGATGTGGGACTGCGGCATCATCTACTACGGCATGCAGCTGGCCTCCGGCACCTCCGTGCAGGACTTCTGGCGCAAGAACTACCCGGAATCCTACGCCAGCCGTGCGTTCTACTATCCCTTCGTGGACGGCATGCCCAACCGCTACGCCACCTACTTTGAGCGCAGCAGCGAGGCGGGCCACTACTCGCCGCACAACGTCAAGTCCGACGCCGCCGGCGTGCTGGCCGTGGGCGTGAGCGAGGGCAGCGCCAGCCAGATGCATCCGTTCCAGTTCAACGCCGACGGCCTGGACCACGGCGCGAGCGCGCTGGGCCTGACCATCGAGTACAAGGACAACTACATCTCCTCCTACACCTACAACGAGGTCACGCGCACGTACGACCGCTTCTTCAACGGCGAGCCCTACGTCGATGCGAACAACAACGTGCAGTGCTCCTACGCCAACGTGCTGGTCGTGCGCACGGATATCTCCTGGTACCGCAACAACCCCTCCCGCCCGGTGGTGCAGCTGGTCGGCCAGGGCACGCTGGAGGTCTTCCAGAACGGCCGCTACATCCGCGGCACGTGGGTGCGCGCCAAGGACAACAACGCGTCCGACAGCGAGGACCTGGAGACGCTCGCCCAGCGCATGGTCTTCTTTGACGACCAGGGCAACGAGCTGCAGCTGATGCCCGGCAAGACGTACATCCACATCGTGGAGAACGGCCAGCCCATCACGCTGGTGAACGAGTCCTCCGAGGGCGACCCGGTCGAGGGCGCGACGGTGCTCGAGGCGCCGGATCCCACCCGCACGCCCAAGCCGACCCGTACGCCCAAGCCCACCCGCACGCCCAAGCCCGAATCGGGCGACGCGGACGTCGCGCCGGTTGAGGCGGGCGACGATGCCGACGAGTCCTTCGGCGGCTGATCCCGAAACATACAAGGCGGGCGGAAAGCATGCGCTTTCCGCCCGCCGTTTTTGCCTGCTGTGGGCCGCTTAGCCCTCTTCGCCCTCCTGTGCGCGCGGGATGCGGTAGAACTGGCGGTTCTCCATCCCCCAGACCTTCTCGGAGAAGCCGCCGGGCGACGTGCGCGCCAGCGCCTCCTGGATCTCGAACAGGCGCGCGTCGAGCGTGTCGATGACGTTGAGCACCTCTGCCTCGGGGAACTTGGGCGGCACGGGACTGCCGAACTCCGGAATCCCGTGGTGCGAGAGCACCATGTGCTGTAGCAGCAGCACCG
The DNA here is from genome assembly GCA_018713325.1 of Candidatus Onthenecus intestinigallinarum. GTDB lineage: Bacteria > Bacillota > Clostridia > Christensenellales > Aristaeellaceae > Beduinella > Beduinella intestinigallinarum. The sequence continues at coordinate 75,700 of DVFJ01000001.1, forward strand.
CCTGCGTCCGCGCGCCCACGCGCGCGCCCGCCTGCTCGATGTCCACCACGCCGCGCACAATGTGCCCCAGCAGCTTGCCCTGCGTCGTGTAGTCGCTCACCACGCCCAGGCTGTCCGCATCCATCTCCGAGAGCTTGGCCAGGTCGTGCACGATGACGCCCGCCGTCAGCAGATCTCCGTCCAGGAACGGATAGACCGACGACAGCGCGCGCGCGCAGCGGAGCATGGACGTGACGTGATGCAGCAGCCCGCCGCGCTCCGCATGGTGCATCTGCTTGGCCGCGGGGAATGTCAGCAGCCGCTCGCCCGCCTGATCCAGCAGCGCGCACACGATCGCGCGCAGGTCCGTATCGGCGATGGCCTCAGCCGCCGCGCGCACCTCGCGCAGCATGGCCTGCGCCGGTTCCGGCGCGCAGGGCACCAGCAGCGACATGTCGGGCACCTCCTGCGGCTGCGCGACCTTGACGCGCTCCACGCGCAGCTGCATGCGGCCCATGAACTCGTTGCCCGTGCCGCGAACGGCCACGACGCTGCCCTGCGGCGGCGGCGCGACGGTGCCGTCCCACATCTTGGCGTTGATCGTGCCCGTGCGGTCGCCGAGCGTCATGTCCAGATAGAGCTTGCCATTGGATGCCGTGCGCTGCTCGGCCGCGCGCACGAGCAGATATCCCTCGAAGCGCTCGTCCTTGCGAAGTTGGGCGATGGTGTTTGCCATAAGGGGTGCCTCCGTTCGGCTGACGCCGGTTTTGCCTTCATGATACGGGATTTTGCGCCGCTTTGCAACCACCGGCAAGAATTTTTTTGCAAAAACGCAATTTCTTTCTTTACAAGCGCCCATCCGTGTGCTATAATATAATTCGTTCGCGGGGCATTAGCGCAGTTGGTAGCGCACAACACTGGCAGTGTTGGGGTCAGCGGTTCGAATCCGCTATGCTCCACCAACGCCCGAATGTATTGACATTCGGGTTTTTTTATTACCTCTTTGGTCAAGGGAGGCGAGGGCGCGATGTCGCACAACGATCTGCCGTGCGGGCAGCGCTATATGGACTGGCTCATGGGCGAGGTGGACCGGCACTACGGCGTCGAGCCCGCCGGCATTGCGCCCGCAAGGCGCGGCTATTACGGCCAGACCTGGAAGGTCCAGGGCGCGGGGCGCGCGTACTTTCTGAAGATGGACACGCTGGCGTTTCATCAGGCGCGGTTTCGGCGCAGCCTGCCGGTGATCGCATATCTGTACGATCACGGCGCGGATTTCGTCGGGCGCGTGATGCCGACGAGGGAGGGCGGGCTGCACGCGCGCATGGGCGACGCGGTGGCGGGCCTGTTTGAATGGGTGGACGGCGAGAACGTGGAGACGGATGAGACCAAGGCGGCGGAATACCAACTGCTCAGCCGGGTGTATGCGCTGACGAGGCAGGGGTTTGACATCCCCACGGCGGTATTTTCGGATGAGGCCGCCGCGCGCTTTTACGGGCTGTGGGCGGCGCTTCGGGATGGTCCGCGCACGGATGCGGACCGCGCGCTGCTGGACGTGCTGGAGCGCTTCCGCTTGAAGACGGACTCCTGCGCCGCGCGGCTTACGCACATGGCGCGCCTTTGCCGGGACGGAAACGTCTTCTTCTACCTGACGCACGGCGATGCGGGCGGCAATTTCTTTGCCGGCGGCGGCAGGCACTACATCTTCGACTGGGACGAGGTCATGTACGCGCCGCTGGAGCGCGACGCGTGGGTCATGGGCTGCTACGGCTGGGCGCGGCAGCTGTTCGAGGAGACGCTCCGCGCCCGCGGCATTCCCTGCCGGCTGCGGCCGGAGCGGCTGGCCTTCTACTGCTATCACATGTATTTCTTCTATCTGAGCGAGATGCTCATGGTGCACGCCATGAGCGACCAGACGGAGCGGATCCGGGGCTATCTGGAGGACGGCTGGATCCTGAGCCGGGTGGCGTATGCCGACACGGTCTGAGCGCCATGGAATGGGAAAGGACGTGCTGAGGATGAAGAGACGTTGGACATGGGGCCTGTTGCCCCTGCTGGTGGCCGCGCCGGGCGTGGCCGTCGGGTGTGCGGTCATGCGTGTGCAGGGCGTGGGCGCTTCGGCGATCCTGCAAAACGTCGCGGCGCTGCTTGTGGGCGGCATGGGCGCGTGGCTCTACGCGGTCGCGCCGTGCGGCGGATGCGGGCGGACTGACCGGCTCAGGCCCCGCCCAGCAGCTCGCGCAGCGCATCGGCGAGCGCGTCGACCCGGTCGCGCCGCAGGGCGTAGCGATAGCGCACGCCCTCCTTGCGCGCGTCCAGCAGGCCGCCGTGCATCAGCTCCGCCATGTGGTGCGAGATCGTGGCGGGCGTCAGGCGCATTCGCCGCACGATCTCCTGGCCGTAGAGCGGGCCGCGGGCAAGCATGGACAGGATCTGCATGCGCCGCGGATCGGCGAGCGCCTTGAGCGCGGGCATCAGCGCCTCCGTCGGGTCCAGCCGCTCCTCGTCCCGCGCCAGCGGGCAGAAGAGCAGCCCCCACAGCAGCTGCTGGCGCTCCGGCAGCCCTGCCGCCCGGGCGCAGGTCACATCGCTCTGCGCGCAGATGCGCGAAGGCGCGAACGCGAGCGGCTGGATGGGGCAGTCCGCGGCGTCCAGCGAGACGCCATAGCGCGTGAGAAACGCCTGCACGCCGCCTGCGTGGGCGACCACCTCATCCGTCTCTTCGCGGAACAGGCGCATCAGCGGCTCCAGCAGCGGGACGGCCTGCTCCAGGAGCGGGCGCGTCTGCGCCAGGACGTCCAGCATCGCGTCGCGCCGCGCCTCATAGCGGAAGAACAGGTCGCACGCCGCCCACTTGGCCGCATCGGACAGGCCTGCGCCCACGAGCGCCTGCACGAACGCCGCCTCCGGGTCGCCCCAGCCGGCATCCGCCGTCTCCGGGTCGGGGAGCAGCGCGCCCAGCAGCCGCCGTCCGATCAACGCCCGCCGCGCCGTCCCCGTGGCGTCCGGCACGCGTGCGAGAAAGCGCTCGGTCAGCAGCATAGCGCAGGCGGGACTGGCGTTTGCCTCCGGCAGCGAAAAGTCCGCCCGCAGCGCCTCGGGCGCAAAGGGCAGGCGCGACGTCACCGCGTCGTACGCCGCCTCCAGCGGGCCGAAGAGCGCGTCCGCGCGCGCATCCGACAGGCGGAACCGGCGCGCATAGTGCGCACGCAGCTGCGCAGGCGTCAGGGCCGGGTCGTCGGCCTGCGCCGGATCGCCGGCGAAGCACTCCAGCAGCAGGCAGCACTCCAGATCCACGTCCAATCCTGGCAAAAACGTCATGACAGAACCTCCTCCTGGGATGGCGCAGCGGGGGCTGCGGTCACCTCGTCAAAGCGGGCATAGCCGCGCACGCGCGAGAGCACGGCCGTGATGGCCAGCAGCAACGCGCCCGAGGCCGCGATCACCGCCGCGATGGGCAACGCGCCCGCCACCGCCGCGCACAGCAGCGCGCCCAGCGGTGTGGCGGCATTGAGCACTGCGTTGGTCAGGCCGCTCATGCGCCCGATTACATCGCGCTCGATGCAGCGCATGAACGCCGCGGAGTAGAGCGTGGTGAGCACGCCGAAGCCCACGCCGGTCAGGCCGAAGACGCCCAGCGCCGCGGCCAGGCGCGCCGGGGCCGGCTCCAGCAGCGGCGCGGCGCCCAGCAGCAGCAGGCAAGCGCCCAGAAACGCGAGCGAGCCGAAGAACATGCGCCGCCCGCCCAGGCACAGCTTGGGCATCGCCAGCGCGCCCAGCGCCATGCCCGCCGAGATGAGCAGCTCCATCGCCGAGAGCATGCCCGCGCCCGCGCCCAGCACATCCACCACGTAGGGCGTGCCCAGCGCGCTCATCGGCACGAGGGCAAAGTTCATCAGCGCGCCGGCGAGCAGCAGCAACAGCACGAAGCGGTCGCCGCGCACGGCGTAGCGCACGCCCTCCAGCAGCTGCACGCGCAGGCCGCCTTCCGCGGCATGCGGCGTCCGCGCACGGCTGGGCCGCAGCCGCGCCACGACGCACGCAGAGAACAGGAACGTCGCCGCGTCGATCGCCAGTACCCCGGGCGTGCCCAGCAGCGCCACCGCGCCGCCCGCCAGGCACAGGCCCACGACCTCCGCGGTCCGCTCCAGCGCGCCGGCCAACCCTGCGCCCAGCGTGTACTTGTCCTCGTCCAGCAAAAGCGGCCGCAGCGTGACCCCTGCCGGAATGCGCAGCGCCTCCAGGCTGGAGATCGCCAGCGTCGTTGCCGCCAGCATCCACGGCGTCAGCCGCCCTGCGCCGTAGAGCAGCGCCGTCAGCAGCACCGCTGCGCCGCGCCCCACGTCGCACAGCGCCATGATCCGCCGCAGGTTCCGACATCGGTCCGCCCACACGCCCGCCAACGGCTGCAGCAGGACTGTCGGCAGCGCGTTGAGCGCCACCAGCACCGCCATCAGCGACGCGCTGCCCGTCACCTCGTACATCATCAGCGAATAGGCGATCATGTCCAGCGAGTCGCCAAAGCGGCTGACCGTGTTGGCCGCCAGCAGCCGCAGGTACATCCGCTGGCTGCGCAGGACGGCATATTTGTTGTTAGACGGCATGCAAATACATCCTTTCACGATCATCTAACGAAAGGATAGCAGAAGCATGCCGCCTTGTCAAGGAAATATTCGAAAAATATCTTAAGATAAATTAGACGAATATCATCCGACTGCGTTGCCGGAGAAGGGCGCGTCCGGCGGGATGAGCGTCGGGGACGGCGTGGCCGTGGGAATGGCCGTGGCGGTCGGGACGGGCGTGGCCGTGGGGATGGCCGTCGGCGCGGGCGTGGGGCCGGGCGTGGCGGTGACGAAGAAGGCGTCGGGCTCCGGCGTGCGCATGGCGGTGGGTGCGGGCGACGGGGTGGGCGTGAGCGCGGGCGACGCGGTGGGCGCGGGGGAGACAGTGGGCACGGCGCTGGGGCTGAGGTCGGGGCTGTAGAGCAGCGCGAGGGTCTGCTGGCCGGCGACGCCGTCCACGCTCAGGCCGTGGTCGCGCTGGAAGGCCTCGACGGCCTCGATGGTGCCGCCGTAATAGCCGCCGGTGACGGTGCCGTGATAGTAGCCCAGCTCCTGGAGCCTGCGCTGCAGGAAGTAGACGGCCTCGCTCTCCGTGCCGCGCTTGAGGATGCCGGAGTAGGCGGGGAAGTTGACGCCGTCGTAGACGGGCTCGGCGGTGGGCTGCGGGGTGACGGCGGGCAACATGGTGCCGTAGTCCAGGGGCGGCGGCTTGAGCGACTCGGTGAGCTCGGGGTCGGGCTCGCCCTCGAAGATGCGGATGATCGTGCCCGCCTGGCAGTTGTCATAGATCCACTTGGCGTCCGCTACGAGCAGGCGCACGCAGCCGTGGGAGGCGGGCGTGCCCAGCGCCTCGTAGGAGCTGACGGCCAGGTCGTCCTCATTGGGCGAGTAGTAGAGCACGGAGTGGAAGGCGTTGAGCGAGTCGATGCGGGTCAGGTACTGCGCGTGCGAATCCCACTGCGGGAAGTAGCCCCAACGGGCGCGCTTGGCCGGCATCTCGACGGTCTCCACAGGCGTGGGATAGCTGGAGGTGCCGGTGGAGCAGATCATCCGGCGCACGACGAGGGTGTACTGCCCGGCTTCGTCCAGGCCGTAGGCGGTGGTGATCTGGTTGGTCAGATCGACCTCGAGCAGGTAGGGCATGGGCGCGGGCGTGGCCGTCGGGCACGGCGTGGCCCAGGAGGGCACGGGCTGCGGGTCGGCAAAGAGCGCGGACTGCGTATCCTGCCCGGCGACGCCGTCGACGGTCAGGCCGTTGTTCTTCTGGAAGGCCCGCACCGCGTCGCGCGTGTGGCGGTAATAGCCGCCGGTGACCTTCGCGTCGAAGTAGCCCAGTTCGGTAAGACGCTGCTGCAGCGCGGCCACGTCGTCGCCGGTGTCGCCGTATTCGAGCTTGCGCTCATAGGTGAAGGGCATGGGCGTGGCCGAGACGCCCGGCTGCGCGGGCGCAGGCGTGGGGGAGGGCGTGGGCGTTGCGGCGGGCTGCAGGTCGGCCGGGGAGGCGACCGTGCCGTCCGAGCGCACGCACTCACCCATCATCGCGCCCCACGTGTCCGGGCCGACGACGCCGTCGCGCGACAGGCCGTTGCGCAGCTGGAACGAGCGCACCGCCTCCTCGGTCTTGTCGTAGTAGCCGCCGGTCACGTTCTCGCGGAAGTAGCCCAGCTCGGCCAGGCGCGTCTGCACGGCGCGCACGTCGTCGCCCTCCGCGCCGTAGGTCAGCGTGCGCGTGAACGTCGCGCCCGCATAGGCCGAGCCCGTGGGCGCGGGCGTCGCCGTGGCCGGGATGATCCATCCGCTGGTGTCCAGCGTGGGCGCGGCAGCCGGCGTGGGCGTCGCCGCGGGCGCCACGCCGCCGATGGACGCGGCGTTCTCGTCCATGAGCGTATTCCAGGTGGTGGCGTTGACGCGGCCGGTCTGCGCCAGGCCCGTGCGCTGCTGGAAGGCGAGCACCGCCGCGCCGACGGCCTCGTCATATACGTCGCCCGAGCCGTCGGCCAGATAGCCCAGCGCGAACAGGCGCTGACGCACCAGCGAGACAGCCTCGCCCGTGGCGCCCACGTACAGCTGCGCAAAGGGCGTGGGCGCGGGCGCGGCGTCCTGCGCCGCACCGGCCTCGGACGATTCGGGCATGACGATGATCTCCGCGCGCACACAGGGCGCGAACAGGAACAGCAGCAGGCATAGCAGCGCGGCGGCGCGTTTCATGGGCGCATCTCCTTCTGGTGGACTTACGTCTATTGTAACCGGACGCGTCGGTTTTTGCAAGATTTGTCGAATCGCGCCGCGCCCCACGCACATGAGACGATTGACAAGGGCAAATGCCTGCCTTATAATGAAGCAAAATTCAGGAAACGCCAGGGGGGACGCGACATGATCAGACAGGAAGCCTTCGCCCATCCCCAGTGGGGATGGCTCAAGACGAGCTTGCACACGCACACCACGCGCTCCGACGGCCCGTTCACGCCGGAGGAGACGCTGCGCCTGTACGCCCGGATGGGCTACGACGCCGTCGCACTGACGGATCACCGCATCTACAACCGCCGGGCCTTTGCGCCGGAGACGGGCGTGCTCGTGCTGCCCGGCATCGAGACGGACGGCGGCGGGCGCGGCGCGGCGCGCGGCACCTGCTTTCACACCGTGGGCATCGGCGGGATGGGGGACGGCGGGTTTGCGCAGGACGAGCGCGTGCCCACCCTGCCTGCGGACGGCCCGGCAGGCTATCAGCCGATGATCGACCAGATGCGCGCGCAGGACAACTTTGTGATCTACGCGCACCCGCAGTGGAGCCGCACGCCTGCGCGGGCATTCGAGGGCCTGACGGGCCTTGACGCGATGGAGATCTGGAACACCGGCTGCGCGATGGAGAACGACATGGATGTGGACAACGGCTTCCTTTGGGACGAGCTGCTGCGCGCGGGACGGCGCGTATGGGCCGTGGCCACGGACGACGGCCACAGCCCGGACCGGCTCGGCGGCGGCTGGGTGATGGTCAACGCCCATAAGGACGCGGACGACGTGCTGCGCGCGCTGCGGGCGGGCGCGTTCTATGCCTCCTGCGGGCCGGAGATCCACGACTTTTACGTGCAGGACGGCCGGGCCGTCGTTACATGCAGCCCCGCGGCCTACGTGCTCTTCGCCGGGACGCACAGGCCCTGGTGGGTCAAGGCGGCCGCGCCGCAGGGCCCCACGACGCAGGCCGTCTTCCCCCTGGAGGGGGACGACCTGCCCGGCGCCTTCGTGCGCGCCGTCGTCGTGGACGCGCAGGGGCGGCGCGCCTGGACGAACCCGATCTTCCTGTGAGGCCGGAATGAATGACGCTGTTTTGTAATTGACGTCATTTATGAAAAAAGACCGGATAAAACATGAGAAAAATGAAATAATTTGAAAAACAAACGTCAGTTTTTGCTTGACATCAGGGGGAGGGTCTGCTATACTCTTTCCCATCAGAGCAAGGACGGTCTGGTGAAGAGGCCGCTTGCTCTATTTTTTGTTTTGGGAGGTCGTTTTGCGATGCGCAGCAAGGAAGAGATCATCCGCCTGGTGCGGGAGGGAGATGTGGAGTTTATCCGCATGCAGTTTACGGACATCTTCGGTCAGCTGAAGAACGTGGCCATCACCGCGTCCCAGATTGAAAAGGCCGTGAACAACCAGATCATGATCGACGGCAGCTCCATCGAGGGCTTCGTGCGCATCCACGAGTCCGACCAGTACCTGTGGCCGGACCTCGATTCCTATACGGTGCTGCCCTGGCGGCCGCAGCAGGGCAAGGTGGCGCGCCTGATCTGCGATGTGCACAACCCGGACGGCACGCCGTTCGTGGGCGACCCGCGCGGCGCGCTCAAGCGCATCCTGAAGAAGGCCGCGGACATGGGCTACTCGTTCAACGTGGGACCGGAGTGCGAGTTCTTCCTCTTCCAGACGGATGAGGCCGGCCGGCCGACGACGCGCACCTCCGACGAGGCGGGTTACTTCGACCTGGGACCGCTCGATCACGGCGAGAGCACCCGCCGCGAGATCTGCATGGCGCTGGAGCAGATGGGTTTTGAGATCGAGGCCTCGCACCATGAGGTCGCCGCGGGCCAGCACGAGGTCGACTTCCGCTACGCCGAAGCGCTGACCGCCGCGGATCACATCATGACCTTCAAGCTGGCCGTCAAGACGCTGGCGCAGAAGAACGGCCTGCACGCCACGTTCATGCCCAAGCCGGTATTCGGCATCAATGGCAGCGGCATGCACACGAACATGTCCCTCTTCCGCGACGGACGCAACGCCTTCGCCGATCCCTCCGACCCCCGCGGGCTGTCCAAAGAGGCCTACTCGTTCATCGCCGGCCTGCTGGCCCATGCGCGGGCAATGGCGGCCGTGACCAACCCGCTGGTGAACAGCTACAAGCGGCTCGTGCCCGGCTATGAGGCGCCCTGCTACCTGGCCTGGTCCGCCAGCAACCGCTCTGCGCTCATCCGCATCCCCGCCGCGCGCGGCTCTGCCACCCGCGTGGAGCTGCGCTGCCCCGACCCGGCCTGCAACCCGTACCTGGCGCTGTGCGTGTGCCTGGCCGCGGGCCTGGACGGCATCGAGCGCGGGCTGACGCCGCCGCCGGAAATCACGGAGAACATCTTTGCGATGGATGCGGCCACGCGCGCTACCCATGGCATCGCCAACCTGCCCGCCACGCTCAAGGAGGCGACCGACCTGATGCGCGCCGACCCGCTGATCTGTGGCGCGCTGGGCGAGCACATCACCACGCAGTACGCCGCGGGCAAGGACGCCGAGTGGGAGGCCTACCGCACCCACGTCAGCGACTGGGAGATCGAGCGGTATCTGACCGTATTCTGAGAAATCCACCATCGGAGGGAGGCGAACGGCGTGACGGTCGTCGTGGCGTTTTCCCGGCCCGAGACGGCGCAGCGCTTTGCCGGTGCGCTCGAGGCCGAAGGCCTGTCCGTGCTGCGCGTGTGCACGGCGGGCGCGCAGGCGCTGCGCGCGCTGGAACCGTGCGAGGACGCGGTGCTCGTGTGCGGCGCGCGCCTCCCTGACCGGACCGCAGACGAGTTGGCGCGCGACCTGGACGGCCGGCCGCCGTGCTCGTCGCCGCGCGCCCCGAGTGGCTGGCGCTATGCGAGGAGCCGTCGCTGCACCAGCTGGCGCTGCCCGCCTCGGGCACGCAGCTGGCCGGCGCCGTGCGCGCAATCGTGCGCCGGCAGAGCCGGCCCGCATCCAGAACAGCGGACGAGGGGCGACTGATCGGCGAGGCCAAGCGCGCGCTCATGGCGCGCGGCATGACCGAGGCCGAGGCGCACCGCTTCTTGCAGCGCGAGAGCATGCGCCTGGGCGTGCGCATGGCCGTGTGCGCGCGCATGGCGCTGGACAGGAACTGAGAAAAGACAGGCGCATCCGCCGGCCCCCGCCGATGTATGGCGCGGGCGCAGCGGATGCGCTTTGCTGTGCGGAAAAATTAAGCCTCGAGCGCGGCCATCGCCGCGTTGATGGCGGCCTCGTCGGGCTTCATGTGCTCCAGCGTGTCCGAGAGCAGCCGGTCCAGATCCCAGCCCAGCATCGAAGCGCCGCCGGCGATCACCTCGCGCGAGCAGCCCGCCGCGAAGGACGGCGTCTTGAACTTCTTCTTGAGGCTCTTGAGCTCCATGTCCTGGATGCTGCCCGAGGGGCGCATGCGCGCCGCCGCGCCGATCAGGCCCGTGAGTTCGTCTACGGCGTAGAGCACCTTTTCCATCTCGTGCTCGGGCTGAAGCTCCGAGCACAGCCCGTAGCCGTGGCAGGCGACGGCGTGCACCAGCCGCTCCGACGCGCCGTGCGCGCGCAGGATCTCGCGGCACTTGGTGCAGTGCTCGTCCGGATAGCGCTCAAAGTCGACGTCGTGCAGCAGGCCCACGACCGTCCAGAAGTCGCGCTCCCCGCCGTAGCCCAGCGCGTCGGCAAAGCGGCCCATCACCGCCGCGACCGTCATCGCGTGGCGCAGGTGGAAGGGCTCGGCGTTGTATTCGCGCAGCAGCGCGAGGGCCGAATCATACGTGAATTCCATGCGGATGCCTCCTGTGGCGGGGCGCGCCCGCCCGTGTTTGCCGTCTAGCATAGCGCGGGCGGACGCTTTTGTCAAGGCGATTTTGCCGGCGCGGCGGTTGAAAACCCGGCGCGCATATACTATAATGAAGCCATCCTACGCTTTGCGCCGGGCCGCCGGCGGAGGGGAGAACCGCATGAAGCACCTGTACCGCGCCCTGATGGCCTTTTTGCTGCTGCTGCTGGCCGTGGGCATCTATCTGACGCTCGCGGGGGCGATCCGGCACGCGAACCGCCCGCTCGTGCCGCAGGCGGACGGCGTGACCGCCTGCGCCAGCCCGATGGGAGGGAACGCGTGATGCTGCGCCTGTACGGCGGCGGCCTGTTCGACCTGCCGCCCCTGCAAACGCGCCGCCTCCTGCTGCGGCGCGTCGTCATGGCTGACGCGCGCGACATCTTCGACTACAGCCGTGACGAGGAGGTTGCCCGTCACGTGCTGTGGGAGGCCCAGCGCTCGGTGCGCGACGCGCGCGCCTACGTGCGCTATCTGCAGCGCCTCTACCGCGCGGGCCAGCCCTCGAGCTGGGGGATCGTCGAGCAGGCGTCGGGCCGTCTGATCGGCACGATCGGCTTCATGGCCTACAGCCCCGAGCACAACAGCGCCGAGGTCGGCTATTCGCTCGCCCGCTCGCACTGGAACCGCGGGCTCATGACCGAGGCGCTGCGCGAGGTGCTGCGCCACGCCTTTGAGGACATGCAGTTGCACCGCGTCGAGGCGCAGTTCGAGCTGGACAATCCCGCCTCCGGCCGCGTGATGGAGAAGGCCGGCATGCGCCGCGAGGGCGTGCTGCGGGGGCGGCTGTACAACAAGGGCCGCTATGTGGACGTGGCGCTGTACGCGATGCTGCGCGAGGACTACGCCGCCAGGAAGGGAGGAGTCGCGCCGTGATCCGCCTGATTGCCAGCGACATGGACGGCACGCTGCTGGATGAGCAAAAGCGCCTGCCCCCGCGCTTTGAGGGCGTCGTGCGCCGCCTGCGCGCGCAGGGCGTGCGCTTTGCGGTGGCCAGCGGCCGCCAGTACGAGACGCTGCTGCGCGACTTCCCGCGGCTGGCGGACGAGCTGATCTTCATCGCCGAAAACGGCGCCATGGCCGCCGACGGCCGCCGTCTCCTGTTCGTCGACTCCGTGCCGCCCGAGCAGGCCGCGCGGGCGCTGCGGGCGATGCACGCGCTGCAGGGCGTGTATCCCATCCTGTGCACGGCGCACGGCGCGTTCATCGAGGATGCGGACGAGGCGTTCGAGGCGAAGGCGCGCATGTACTACGAGCGCGTGGAGCGCGTGCCCGACCTGATCCCGCTGTGCGCGCAGGGCGAGGTGTGCAAGATCGCCGCCTACGACCCGCAGGGCGCGGAGGGGCGCAGCTTTGACGCGCTGCGCGGCGCGCTGCCGGAGCTTTCCGTCATCCTCTCCGCCGCGACCTGGTCGGACGTCATGCGCCCCGGCGTCAGCAAGGGCAGCGCCATGCGCGCCCTGCAGCGCAGCCTTGGGATCGATCCCGGGGAATGCATGGCCTTTGGCGACTACCTCAACGACCTGGAGCTGCTGCAGGCCTGCGAGCACAGCTACGCCATGCGCAACGCGCACCCGCGCCTCAAGGCGGCGGCGCGCTTTGAGGCCCCGGGCAACGACGAGGACGGCGTGATGCGCGTGCTGCGCGAAGCGTTCGACCTGGAGGCCGAATTTGGGCCCGCGCATTGACAAGCGTCCGGCCAAGCCCTTATAATAGGGAAAGCGATGAAGAAGAGAGTAGCGCGGCGGCGGCCTCCGCAGAGAGCCGGGGCAGGTGAGAGCCGGCGGGGCGGCGCGCGCGAACATGGCTTTGGAGCGCTTGCGCCAAACGACGGGCATGCCCCGGCCTCAGGCGCGACGGCAGGCCCCGTTACAGGCCGCGCGAGGCGCGCCCTCCGGCGCGCGAAGCAGGGTGGTACCACGGAGCCGCATCCGTCCTTGCCAGGTGGCAGGGGCGTTTTTTTCGTCCCGGATGGGACGGCCAACATGCATGAAGCGAGGGAGAACCATGTGTAACGACTGCGAGAAGAAGACCTTTTACATCACCACGCCGATCTATTACCCCAGCGACAACCTGCACATCGGCCACAGCTACTGCTCCACCGCCGCGGACACGATGGCCCGCTTCAAGAAGCTGACGGGCTACGACGTGTTCTTCCTGACCGGCACGGACGAGCACGGCCAGAAGATCGAGCGCAAGGCCCAGGCCGCGGGCGTCACCCCGCAGGAATACGTCGACCGCATCGTCGCGGGCATCAAGGACCTGTGGAAGCTGATGGACGTCGACTACGACGACTTCATCCGCACCACCGACGAGCGGCACGTCAAGGCCGTGCAGCGCTGGTTCCGCCAGCTGTACGAGCAGGGCGACATCTACAAGAGCGAATACGAGGGCTGGTACTGCACGCCCTGCGAGTCGTTCTGGACGGAGCTGCAGCTCAAGGACGGCTGCTGCCCCGACTGCGGCAGGCCCGTGGAGAAGACCCGCGAGGAGAGCTACTTCTTCCGCCTGTCGAAGTACCAGGACTGGCTGATCCAGTACATCGAGGAGCATCCCGACTTCATCCAGCCCCCGACCCGCACCGCCGAGATGCTCAATAACTTCCTGCGCCCGGGCCTGCAGGACCTGTGCGTGTCGCGCACCTCGCTCAAGTGGGGCATCCCCGTGGACTTTGACCCCAAGCACACGGTCTACGTGTGGGTCGACGCGCTGACCAACTACATCAACGCCCTGGGCGCGGGCACGGAGAACGACGCGCTCTACCGCAAGTACTGGCCCGCCGACATCCACCTGGTGGGCAAGGAGATCGTGCGCTTCCACACGATCATCTGGCCCATCATGCTGCACGCGCTGGGCCTGCCGCTGCCCAAGCAGGTCTTCGGCCACGGCTGGCTGGTCATCGACGGCGGCAAGATGAGCAAATCAAAGGGCAACGTCGTCGACCCCGTCAAGCTGTGCGAGCGCTACACCTCCGACGCCGTGCGCTACTTCCTCATGCGCGAGGTGCCCTTCGGCTCCGACGGCGAGTTCACCAACGAGGCGCTCATCAAGCGCATCAACTCCGACCTGGCCAACGACCTGGGCAACCTGGTCAGCCGCAGCGTCGCCATGATCGAAAAGTACTTCGACGGCGTCGTGCCCGCGCCCGCCGAGCAGCAGGACCTGGACCGCGCGCTCATCGCCCAGCTCGAGACGCTGCCCGCCCTGGTCGAGCGCCACATGAACGCGCTGCAGTTCTCCGTGGCCCTGTCCGAGATCTGGAAGGTCATCGGCGAGTGCAACCGCTACATCGACCAGACCACGCCCTGGATTCTCGCCCGCAACGAGGCCGACCGGCCCCGCCTGGGCACCGTGCTGTACAACCTGCTGGAGGCCAGCCGCATCGTCGCCGTGCTCGTCGGCCCCTTCATGCCGCGCACGCCCGAGCGCATCTTCGAGCAGACCGGCGTCACGGATGAGGCGCTCAAGACCTGGGATTCCGTGCAGCGCTTCGGCGCGGCCGTGCCCGGCAGCCGCGTGCACAAGGGCGAGGCGCTCTTCCCGCGCATCGACGTGCAAAAGGAGCTGGAGCTGCTGGAAAAGCAGAAGCAGGAGGCGGCAAAGGCCGCCCAGCCCGAAGAAAAGCCCGCCAAGCGCTTTGAACAGAAGCCCGAGATCGCCTTCGAGGACTTTGAAAAGCTGCAGCTCGTGGTCGCCCGCGTGCTCAAGTGCGAGAAGGTGCCCAAGGCCGACCGCCTGCTCAAGAGCACGCTGGACGTCGGCGGCGAGGAGCGCGTGGTCGTCAGCGGCATCGCCGGGCATTACACGCCCGAGGAGATGGTCGGCAGGCAGGTCGTGCTGCTGGCCAACCTGGCCCCGCGCAAGATCCGCGGCGTGGAGTCGCGCGGCATGCTGCTGTGCGCCGCGGACGACGAGGCGGGCGTGCTGCGCCTGCTGAGCGTGGACGGGGACGCGGACGCGGGGTGCGAGATCGGCTGATGGAACGTCAAACGCAACCCCAGACGCAATCCCCAACGCCCGCCGAACGTGCGGACGTGCTCGCTCCGCTCTTTGACACGCACGCGCACCTGGACGACGAGCGCTTCACCTACGACGGCGGGCAGGAGGCGTTGATCGCCTCGCTACCCGAGGCGGGCGTGCGCCTGTGCACGTGCGTGGGCTCGGATATGCGCACCAGCGCGCAGGTGGTGGAGCTGGCGCGCCGCTACGCGTTCCTGTACGCGGCGGTCGGCGTGCACCCGCACGAGGCGAAGGACTTTCGCGAGGAGGACGTCGGAACGCTTGCGCGCTACCTGACGCAGGAGCCGAAGGTGCGCGCGCTGGGCGAGATCGGGCTGGACTATTACTACGACCACTCCGCGCGCGACGTGCAGCGCGAGGTCTTCGCCCGCCAGCTCGACCTGGCCTATGAGCTGGGCGTGCCCGCCTGCCTGCACGTGCGCGACGCGCACGGCGACACGCTGGACATCCTGCGCGCGGCGCGCGGCCGCCTGCCCGTGTTCGTACTGCACTGCTGCTCGGCCAGCCTGGAGAGCGCGCGCGTCTATCTGGACCTGGGCGGCTACGTCTCCTTTGCCGGGCCGGTGACGTTCAAAAAGGCGGCAAACCTGCAGCAGGTCGCCCGCTTCGTGCCGGACGACCGGCTGCTGATCGAGACCGACAGCCCCTACCTCGCGCCCGAACCCGTGCGCGGGCGGCGCAACGACCCGCGCAACGTCGCGCACATCGCGCGCTGCCTGGCGGGCCTGCGCGGCGTGGAGCCGGAGACGCTCGCGCGCCAGACGTTCGAAAACGGCCTGCGCTTTTACCGCATCGATCTGACGGCCTGAGCCGCGGCCGCCGCAAGGTTTTTCGCTTTGCGGCGGCCATCTGTATAAATACCGGATATTTTCAGCATACTTTCCCCAACGCGGCGGCCGTCGCGCGCGTCTATAGGGAGAAACGGTGCGTCCCCGCCGTCCCGACTTGACAGCCGGGGCCGTATGTTTTACAATGAGGACAAACTGGGAATCGTATCGATTCTTGTCGGGCGGGCCCTGCGGGTCCCGGGCCGTGACAGAAGGGAGGAGGGAGCGCCAGCGCGCTCCCGCATTGCGATGAAATGCAGGTCTATGGTCCTGGGGCTGCTGCTGTTGGCGTTTGCCTTGGCGCTCGCCCTGCCCGCGTCGGCGGAGTATGACCCCATCACCACGTCCTCCGCGTGCGTGCCCAACACGCTGGTCGAGCCCGGCCCGGTCGACGTGACGATCAAGGTCTACAACAGCGGCGACACGGACATGCAAAGCCCCATGACGCTCTACGACCCGAACGGCGAGGCCGTGGAGAACTTTGTGGACGTCACGCTGGCCGCCGGCCAGTCCCAGAGCTGGAACGGCACCTGGAACGTCTCCCAGGAGGAGATGGCCGAGGGCAAGCTGCGCTTTGCGCTGCGCTATGAGCTCAACGCCGGCGGCGCCGCCGTGCAGGTCAACAAGACCATCGCCGTCTCTATCCAACAGGACGCGCCCGCGCCCAGCCTGACCGCCAGCTACACCGTCACGCCCAACCCCGCCCAGGAGGGCGCCGAGGTCACCCTCACCTACACGCTGTCCAACACCGGCAACGTCGCCGTGACCAACGTGCAGATCACCAACGAGGAGCTGACCGACGAGCGCATCAACATCAGCCGCATCGAGACGGGCGAGCGCGTCACGCGCGAATTCGTCTACGAGATGGGCGATGAGGCCGTCACGTTCAAGCCCAAGGTCACCTACCGCGCCGACGGCTCCGACCGCGTGCTGACCATCGGTACCATGGCTCAGGAAACCATCGAGGTCGCCGAGGGCGACCTGGAGCTGGAGCTCGTCGGCGGCGAGAACGTCGTGGGCGCCATGCCCGGCGACAAGGCCACCCTCACCCTCACGATGCGCAATACCGGCAACATCACCTACTCCAACATCCAGATCACCGACAGCGTGCTCGGCGAGATCGAGAGCGGCCTGGAGCTCGGGCCCGGCGAGGAGAAGACCGTCCAGCGCGAGTTCACCGTGCAGGAATCCGCCGACCACGCCTTCACCGTCACCGCCGTCAGCAGCGCCGGCGGCGAGATTGAGCACACCTCCAACAAGGTCAGCGTCGTCGCGCTCGACCTGGAGCGCGCCGTCAACCTCGAGGTTTCCGCCGAGGCCGGCCAGACCGTCATCCGCGAAAAGCCCGCCGTGGTCGCCTTTGCCGTGACCGTCAGGAACATCGGCGAGGTCGACGCGCAGAACGTCGAGCTCTATCAGGGCGACACGCTTGTGGCCACCATCGACTCCATCCCCGCGGGCGAAGAGGACCGCGTCGTCAAGGAGTATTCCGTCAGCATGGAGGGCACCTTCCAGTTCACCGCCGTCAGCTACATGGAGGTGGAGCAGCAGGAGGAGCCCCTGCAGCAGCGCTTTGACTCGCCCGAGGTCGTGCTCGCCTACGTCGAGGCCACGCCCGAGCCCGTCACCCCGCCGCCCACGCTCGCGCCTGAGGCCACCGTCGAGCCCGTGGCCACCGAAGCGCCCGAGACCGGCGCATCCGCCGGCATGGTAGCGCTCTACGTCCTGGCCGGCGTGCTGGGCGTCGCGCTCCTGGCCGTGCTGGGGCTCATGATTGCCGCGCGCCTCAGGGGCGAGGGCAGCCCCGCCGCAGCCGCCGTCGACGGCTTCGAGCGCGGCGGAAGCCGCAGCTACACCGCCCGTCCCGGCACGCAGCGCCGCCGGCCGCGCGAGCGCGTGGAGCTTGAGCCGCGCGCGGACGACGAACCGCGTGACGAGGGCGCCGAACAGGCCGCGCCCGACGTGCCGCCTGCCCGCGGACGCCGTTCGCGTCCGGAACCGGAGCAGCCGTCTGCCGCCGGAGCGGAACAGCCGGAATCCGCGGCGGAACCGCCGGTCGAGGCCGCGCCTGAAGAAGAGACGGCGGCCGAACCCGAGGTTCAGCCCGAGCCCGCGCCTGAGGCCGAACGGCCGGCCGCGCCCGAGCGCCGGGCCCGTGCCGAGCGCCGCGCCCGCCCGGAGCCCGAAGAGGAAGAGGACGACTACGGCGAGCCCGTCGACGCGCCCGCCAAGCCCGCCCGGGCCAAGCGGGGCTTCCTGAGCGGCCTGCTGCGCGGTCGCAGGAAGGTCGGCGAGGACGACTATGTCGCGCCCGTACCGAACGAGGAGCCGGACGATGTGCAGCCGGAAGAGGACATGGACAAGACCGTGCTCTACGATCGCGAGCTGTTCAACCGCATCCGCGAGAGCGCAGGCAAGGAAGGCGGCCTGAGCGAGCAGGACCAGCTGCTGATGCAGGGCGGCACGGGCAGCTACCGCCTGAGCCGCAGCGTGCGCGACGCGGCGCCCAAGCCCGCCGAGCCCTCCGGGCGCAGCGCGGACGACGACTGGATCGACGAGGAGCCGGAGGACGATCCCTACGTCGACGGCCCGGACGACGCGTCCCGCGGACGGCGCAAGGGCAAGTAATCCCATACGTCACGGCTGCGCTGCGAGCGATTCGCGGCGCAGCCGTTTTTTGTGAAGGGCCGCCGAAATTGCCGTACCCGTGTGCGCTGCCCCTGTACGCGGCGCGCAAAAGATGGTATAATGAGGGCGTTTGAGGGCCGCAAAGGCCCGCATGCAGAGGGAGGCGCTCCGTGTTCGACGGTTTTCCGCAGGAGATGATCGGCTTTCTCCTGTCCATTCGCTTCAACAACAGCACGGCCTACTTTCAGGCGCACCGCGACGAGTACGAGCGCTTCGTCAAGCGCCCGCTCTACGCGCTGTGCGAGGCGCTCGCGCCCGTCGTGCAGGAGATCGATCCCGACCTGGACACGCGCCCCGCAGGCGTCTGCTCGCGGCTGCGGCGCGACACGCGCTTTTCGCGCGACAAGTCGCCCTATCGCGACCACGTGTGGATCGGCTGGCGCTACGCCGGCGAGCCGCGCAGCGAGATCTTCGGCCTGTACTGGGACGCCTATCCCGAGTCGAGCAGCTGGGGCTGCGGCGCGTACGGCGAGAACAAGCCCGTCATGGACGCGCTGCGCGCGCGCATGCTGGAGCATCCCGAGGAGATGCTCGCCATCCTGAACGCGCCGGACTTCAAGGGCCGCTTCGTCCTGGAGGGGCCGGACTACAAGAAGCTTGCCGTGCCGGACGCGCTGCCCGAGGCGCTCAGGCCGCTATACAACAAGAAGGGCTTTTACTTTCACCAGGCGACCGACGCGGAGCAGGACCTGGAGCTGATCTTTTCCGGCCGGATCGTGGAGCGGGTGTCGCGCGACCTGCGCGCGCTCGGCCCGCTGTACCGCTATATGCGCCGGATGCAGGAGGCGGCCGGGCCGCGCGAGCGGCGCTGGGACCGATAAGGAGGATTCGCATGCACGAGGACTGGCTTTCCCTGCTCAGCGGCACGGACGTGCGCGGCGATGCAGCCCCGCGCGAAGGGCATCCCGCCGTGCTGACCGAGGACGTTGCGCGTGCGCTAGGCGCGGCGTTTGCGCGCTTTTTGCGCGCGCAGGGGCATGAGCGCCCGCTCGTAGCCGTCGGGCGCGATTCGCGCGTGACGGGCGAGGCGCTGCTGCGCGCCGCGGTGGAGGGCCTGTGCCGCGAGGGCGCGCGCGTGCGCGTGTGCGGCCTGTGCACCACGCCCGCCATGTTCATGACGACCGTGACCGAGGGGTTCATGGCCGACGGCTCGGTCATGATCACCGCCAGCCACCACCCCTGGTACCGCAACGGCCTGAAGTTCTTCACCGCGCAGGGCGGCCTGTCCGCGCAGGAGGTCGGCGGCCTGCTGCGGGATGCGCGGGACGTGCCCGCCGGCCTGCCGGACGGCGCGGACGTGCGTGAGACGGACTTTCTGTCCGTCTATGCCCGCCAGCTGGAGCGGATCATGCGCGACGCGCTCGGCGGCGGCCCCAGACCGCTGGCCGGGCTGCACATCGCCGTGGACGCGGGCAACGGCGTGGGCGGCTTCTACGCGCGCGTGCTCGGCGAACTGGGCGCGGACACGTCCGGCAGCCAGTTCCTGGAGCCGGACGGCATGTTCCCCCACCATATGCCCAACCCGGAGGACGCGGAGGCCATGCGCGCCGTCTCGCGCGCCGTGCTGGACAGCGGCGCGGACCTGGGCGTCATCTTCGATACGGACTGCGACCGCGCGGCCATCGTCGACGCCACGGGCCGGGAGATCAACCGCAACCGGCTGATCGCGCTGATCTCGGCCATCCTGCTCACGGAGACGCCGGGCGCGACGATCGTGACCGACTCGGTCACCTCCTCCGGCCTGGCGGACTTCATCGCCGTGCGCGGCGGCGTGCACCATCGCTTCAAGCGCGGGTACCACAACGTCATCGAGGAGGCGCGGCGGCTGTGCGCAACGGGCGTCGACTGCCCGCTGGCCATCGAGACGAGCGGCCATGCCGCGCTGCGCGAGAACTACTTCCTCGACGACGGCATGTACCTGGTCACGCGCCTGATCGTCGCGGCCATGCGCAAGAAGGCGGCCGGCGGCGGCATCGGCGACTGGATTGAGGGTCTGCGCGAGCCCGTCGAGGCGCGCGAGGTGCGCATCGCCATCACCGCGGCGGACTTCCGCGCGGCGGGCGCGGCGGCGCTGGCGGCCTTCGAGACCTATGCGCCCGCGCATGGCGGACGGCTGGCGCAGGACAGCCGCGAGGGCGTGCGCGCGTCCTTTGACGTGGACGGATGCGCCGGGGCGGGCTGGCTGCTGATCCGCATGTCCGTGCACGACCCGGTCATGCCCGTCAACTGCGAATCGGACGCCGCGGGCGGCGTGCGCGCGATGCTCACTGTGCTGTCGGATGCGCTCGCGTGCTGCGAGGGGCTCGACCTCTCGCCGCTGCGCCAGGCGCTTGAGGCATAAGAAAACCGTCAGAAAACCATCAGAGAAAGGATGTCTTGCACATGAACCAGTTGGATACGCGCTGCATCAACACCATCCGCGTGCTGGCCGCCGACGCCGTGCAGAAGGCGAACTCCGGTCACCCCGGCGCGCCGATGGGCATGGCACCCATGGCCTACGCCCTGTGGCAGAAGGAGATGCGCCACAGCCCGCGCAACCCCAAGTGGGTCAATCGCGACCGCTTCGTGCTCTCCTCGGGCCATGCGTCCGCGCTGCTGTACACGCTGCTGCACCTGTACGGCTACGGCCTGACGATGGATGACCTCAAGGCGTTCCGCCAGTGGGGCTCCAAGACGCCCGGCCACCCCGAGTACGGCCACACCGTGGGCGTGGAGACGACCACCGGCCCGCTGGGCCAGGGCGTGGCCAACGCCGTGGGCTTTGCGATGGCCGAGGCGCACCTGGCGGCCAAGTTCAACCGCCCGGGATTCCCGATCGTCGATCACTACACCTACGCCATCTGCGGCGATGGGTGCATGATGGAGGGTATCTCCTCCGAGGCTGCGTCCCTGGCGGGCACGCTGGGCCTGGGCAAGCTGATCCTGCTCTACGACGACAACGACATCTCCATCGAGGGCAACACGAACATCGCCATGCGCGAGGATGTGCCCGCGCGCTTTGCGGCCTACGGCTGGCACGTGCAGAAGGTGCAGGATGGCAACGACGCCGACCAGATCGCCGCGGCGGTCGAGGCGGCCAAGCAGGATCTGCGCCCCTCGCTGATCGTCGTGCCCACGACCATCGGTTACGGTTGCCCGGCTAAGGCGGGCAAGGCCAGCGCGCACGGCGAACCGCTCGGCGCGGAGAACCTGGCCGCCACGAAGGCGTTCCTGGGCATGAGCGAGGAGAGCTTCCACGTGGACGCGGAGGTCTACGCGCACGCGGCCGAGAAGGT
This sequence comes from Candidatus Onthenecus intestinigallinarum, assembly GCA_018713325.1. GTDB lineage: Bacteria > Bacillota > Clostridia > Christensenellales > Aristaeellaceae > Beduinella > Beduinella intestinigallinarum. The sequence continues at coordinate 97,142 of DVFJ01000001.1, forward strand.
CGAGGCGGGCGCCGCCGACGAGCAGGCCTGGAACGACCTGTTCGCGCGCTACGCGCAGGCCTACCCGGACCTGGCCAAGGAGTGGGACCTGTGGCACGCGGACAAGCTGCCCTTTGACTTTGAGTCCGACGCGGATCTGTGGTCGTTCGACGGCCCGGCCGCCACGCGCGCGACCTCGGGCACGGTGCTCAACAAGCTGGCCAAGCGCGTGCCGAACTTCTTCGGCGGCTCGGCCGACCTTGCGCCCTCCAACAAGAGCGACATCAAGGGCGCGGGCGACTTCTCCAAGGAGAACTACGCCGGCGGCAACCTGCACTTCGGCGTGCGCGAGCACGCGATGGCGGCCATCTGCAACGCGATCGCGCTGCACGGCGGCCTGCGCGCCTATGCGGCCACGTTCTTCGTCTTCAGCGACTACATGAAGAACGCCATGCGCCTGAGCGCACTGATGAAGCTGCCGGTCACCTACATCCTCACGCACGATTCCATCGGCGTGGGCGAGGACGGCCCCACGCACGAGCCCATCGAGCAGCTGGCGGGCCTGCGCGCCACGCCGGACCTGCTGGTCTTCCGCCCCGCCGACGGCAAGGAGACGACCGCCGGCTGGGAGGTCGCGCTCACGAGCGGCCTGCCCACCTGCCTGGTGCTCACGCGCCAGAACCTGCCCCAGTACGAGGGCAGCGGCACCGCCGCGCTCAAGGGCGGCTATGTGCTCTGCGACAGCGACAAGCCCACGCCCGACGCGATTCTGCTGGCCTCCGGCTCCGAGGTCGAGCAGGCGATGGGCGCCCAGAAGCTGCTCAAGGAGCAGGGCGTCGATGCGCGCGTCGTATCCATGCCCTGCATGGAGCTGTTTGACAAGCAGGACGCCGCCTACCGCGAGTCCGTGCTGCCCGCCGCCGTGCGCGCGCGCGTGGCCGTCGAGGCCGGCGCGACGATGCCCTGGTACAAGTACGTGGGCCTGGACGGCGCGGTGATCGGTCTGGATCACTACGGCGCCTCCGCGCCGGCGAAGCTGCTGTTTGAGCAGTTTGGCTTCACGGCGCAGCACGTGTGCGAGGAGACGCTGCGCGTGCTGGGCAAGTAATCGGGCCCAACCAAGGGGGGATGCGACGCATCCCCCTTTTTTTGATGCGTCTCTTGACAAAAAGTACGAATTCGTATTATAATCCAAAAGTACGAATACGTACTAATTTTGAGGGAGGGAAGCAGGATGCCGGACGAGGGCTATGAGACGATGCGACGGCTGGTGGAGGCGACCAACCGGATCGACGGGAGCTATTATTTTTTTGCCCGCAGCCTGGGCGTCAAGGAAAACGCGCTGGCGCTGCTGTATGCGCTGGACGACGGCAGGGCGCACCTGCAGGCGCGCATCAGCGAGGAGTGGCTGATCCCCAAGACGACGGTGAACACCATCGTCAAGGAGATGGCGCGGGCGGGCTACGTGCGCCTGGAGGCAGGGGAGGACGCCCGGGAGAAGGCGCTGCGCCTGACGGAGCAGGGGCAGGCCTATGCGCGCGACGTGCTGCGCACGGTGTATGAGGCCGAGCGTCAGGCCCTGCGCGAGACGCTGCAGGCCTATCCGCCCGAGTTCGTCCAGGCGCTGGACTACTTTTCCCAAAGGCTGCACGCGGCCTACCTGCGCCGCTTTCCGTCTGCACATGAAAAGGCCGGGCAAGGGCCCCGGGGGGAGGAGGACGCATGAACAACACGGACGCCAAACGGCTCTTTGCCCAGACGCCGCCCGTCCGGCTCTTCTTTGCGGCGGCGGTGCCGGGCGCGGTGAGCATGCTCGCCTCCGCGCTGTACCAGACGCTGGACGGCATCTTTGTCGGGAATTTTGTCGGCGCGACGGCGTTTGCCGCGCTGAACCTGGCCATGCCGCTGGTCATCATCAACTTCGCGCTGGCCGACCTCATCGGCGTGGGCGCGGCCGTGCCCATCTCCGTGTGCCTGGGCCGCAGGGAGCCGGAACAGGCCAACCGGATCTTCTCCTGCGCGTGCCTGCTGATCTTCCTGGCGGGCATCGCGACCGGGGCGGCGCTGTACGCCGCGGCCCCGTGGCTCATCGCGGCCATGGGCGCGCGGGGCGCGTTTGCCGACATGGCCGTGGAATACCTGCGCGTCTACGCGCTGTGCTCGCCCGTGACGACCATCGTCTTTGCGATGGACAATTTCTGGCGTATCTGCGGCTGGATTCGCGGCAGCATGGGCCTGAACCTGTTGATGTCGGCGCTGAGCGGGACGCTGGAGTTCTGGTTCCTCGGCGTGCTCGGCTGGGGCATCGGGGCTGCAGCCCTGGCGACCTGCACCGGCATGTTCGTGTGTGCGGCCGTGGCGTTTGTGCCGTTTCTGCGTGGGCGTGCGACGCTGCGCCTGTGCAGGCCCCGCATGGACGCGCGCATGCTGCGCCAGATCGTCATGTGCGGCAGCCCCAACTTTCTCAACAACATTGCCGGGCGCATCGCGTCGATCCTGTTCAACCTCGTGCTTGTGCGCATGGGTGGGGAGACCGCCGTCTCCGTCTACGGCGTGCTGATGTTTGCCGACGGGTTCATCCAGCCGTTGCTGTACGGCGCGTGCGACTCGCTCCAGCCGGCCGTGGGCTTTAACTGGGGCGCCGGGAAGTTTTCGCGCGTGCGCGCCATCGAGCGCTGCTGCTTTTCCTTCAGCGCCGTGCTGTCACTGGCCGCCGCCGCGGCCCTCTACGCGTTTCCCGGGCAGATCGCCGGGCTGTTCATCTCGGATGGCGGCGCGGCTTATCTGGAGATGGCCGAGGGCGCGCTGCGCCTCTTTGCGTTCACTTACTTGACGCGGTGGTTTTCCTTTGCGACGCAGAGCTACATGCTGGCGGTCGAAAATCCGCTACCCGCTTCACTGATCTCGGTGTCAACCGCGCTGCTGTTCCCGGCGCTGCTGCTGGCCGCTCTCTGGCCGCTGGGCCTCACGGGCATCTGGCTCAACTTCGCCGGCACAGCGCTACTGGCGGCGGCGCTGTCCGCGCTCGTACTGGCGCGAAAGCGCGGCGAACTGGCCCGGCCCGACCTGCCGTCTCGCGGCGTATCCGCCCATTGACAGGCCGCGCGAAGAGATGATATAATAAATATCCTTTTTTGGAGGGCGAATGACGGCGGGGAGGTGCGGCCTGTGATCGAATTGGAGGGCATCTGCAAGACGTTCCGCGTCGCGCGGCGAGACGGGGGCTTCGCCCGCGCGGCGCGCGCGCTGTGGCGGCGCGAGTACACGCTCGTGCACGCGCTGCAGGACGTATCCTTCCGCATCGGCGACGGCGAGGCCGTCGGCTATATTGGTCCCAACGGAGCGGGCAAGTCCAGCACGATCAAGGTCATGAGCGGCATCCTCACGCCCGACAGCGGCACGTGCGTCATCGACGGACTGACGCCCTGGCGCGACCGGCGCGCGCACGTGTCGCGCATCGGCGTGGTGTTCGGCCAGCGCAGCCAGCTGTGGTGGGACGTGCCCGTCATCGACTCGATGGAGCTGCTGCGCGACGTGTACCGCGTGCCGGAGCGGACGTTCCGCCGCAACCTGGACGAGCTGTCCGGCATGCTGGACCTGGGCGACCTGCTGCGCACGCCCGCGCGCCAGCTCTCGCTGGGCCAGCGCATGCGCTGCGAGCTGGCCGCCTCGCTCGTGCACGGGCCGCGCGTGCTGTTCCTGGACGAGCCGACCATCGGCCTGGACGCCGTCTCGAAGCTGGCGGTGCGCGCGTTCATCCGCCGGCTGGTGCGTGAGCGCGGCACAACGGTGCTGCTCACCACGCACGACATGCAGGACATCGAGGCGCTGACGGAGCGCATCCTGCTCATCGGCGGCGGCCGCATCCTGCTGGATGGCTCGCTGGCGTCGCTCAAGGCGCGTTACGGCGGCGGGCGCAGGCTGACGCTCACCTATGGCGCGGGGCGGATGGAGCCGATGCCGGGGCTGCGGATCCTCTCCGACGCGCAGGGGCGCGCGGAGCTTTCGGTCGACACCGGCGTGCTGCCCGTCTCCGCGGCCATCGAGGCGCTCTCGCGCGCGGTCGAGATCCGCGACCTGTCCGTGCAGGACGCCACGGCCGAGGAGCTGGTCGCGCACCTGTACGAGGAGTTCCACATATGAAGGCATACCGCAGCTTTTTCCGCATCCGCTTCCTCAACGGCCTGCAGTACCGCGCGGCGGCCGCGGCGGGCGTGGCCACGCAGTTCGCGTGGGGCGCGATGGAGATCCTGATGTTCCGCGCGTTTTACCTGGCCGCGCCGGCGTCCTTCCCGATGGGCTTTGAGCAGCTTTCGGCCTATGTATGGCTGCAGCAGGCGCTGCTGGCGCTGTTTGCGCCCTGGATATTCGACGGGGAGATCTTCGAGGCGATCACGGGCGGCGGCGTCGCCTACGAACTGATTCGCCCGCTGGACCTGTACGGCATGTGGTTCATCAAGAACCTCGCCATGCGCCTGAGCCGCGCCGTGCTGCGCTGCGCGCCGATCCTGCTGGTGGCCTTTGCGCTGCCTGCGCCCTACGGCCTGAGCCTGCCGCCGGACGCCCTGGCGCTGGCCGCGTTCGCCGTCACGGGCGCGCTTGCCGCGTTGGTGGTGTGCGCGTTTTGCATGCTGATCTACATCTCGACGTTCTACACGCTCAATCCGATGGGCGTGCGCGTCGTGGCCACGTCCATGACGGAGCTGCTCGCCGGCGGGCTGATCCCGCTGCCGTTCATGCCGGACGGCCTGCGCATGGCGCTGGAGCTGACGCCCTTTGCCGGCATGCAGAACCTGCCGCTGCGCGCCTACAGCGGCGAGCTGGCGGGCGCGGCGCTGCTGCGCGCAGCCGGGCTACAGGTCTTCTGGCTGGCGGCGCTCGTGGCGCTGGGCGTTTCGCTGATGCGCGCGGCGCTGCGGCGCGTCGTCGTGCAGGGCGGCTGAGGGGGGCGAAACCATGAGACTGTATCTTCGCTACCTGTCCATTCACGTGCGCAGCCAGATGGAGTACCGCACCTCGCTGCTCTTGACGATGCTGGGCCAGTTTCTCACGTCGTTTGCGGCGCTGCTGAGCGTGCTGTTCATGATGGACCGCTTCCACCAGGTGCAGGGCTTCTCGTTTGAGGAGGTGCTGCTGTGCTTTGCGGCGGTGCTGATGGCCTTCTCCCTGGCGGAGTGCTTCGCGCGCGGCTTTGACACCTTCGCCCGCATGATCGCCAACGGCGAGTTCGACCGCATCCTGCTGCGCCCGCGCGGGGCGATCTTTCAGGTGCTCGCCTCCAAGATCGAGCTCTCCCGCGCCGGGCGGCTGTTGCAGGCGCTGCTGGTGTTCGCCTACGCGCTGCCGCGCAGCGGCGTCATGTGGACGCCTGCGCGCGCGGGCGTGCTCGCGCTGATGGTGCTGTGCGGCGCGGCGGTCTTCTCGGGCCTGTTTGTGCTCTATGCGGGGCTGTGCTTCTTCACGACCGATGGGCTGGAGTTCATGAACATCTTCACAGACGGCGGGCGCGAGTTTGGCATGTATCCGCTGTCCATCTACGGCGAGAGCGTGTTGCGCGTGCTGACGTTCGTGGTGCCGCTGGCGCTGTTTCAGTACTACCCGCTGCTGTACCTCACCGGCCGCGCGACGGACGCCGCCCACGCGCTGTGTCCGCTGCTGGCGCTGCCCTTCCTGCTGCCCTGCTACGGCGTGTGGCGGCTGGGCCTGCGCCGCTACCGCTCCACCGGCTCCTGAGAAGACAGCCGACAAATTTCCCCTTGCCATGAGGCGTGCGTTGTATTATCCTTGTGGGAAGGGGGGCTGAGCCATGAACAGACAGAGCATCCGCGAGCGGCTGGAGCTGCGCCACGTCACCAAGGACGACCTGACGCAGTTCAACGCGCTGCTGCGATACGCATTTCAGGTGACGGACAAGGAGCTCAAGCGCATCGGCTGGGATGAAGAAGAGATCCGCCAGTCCAAGTCGCCCATCCTGGACCGGGCGAACGTGCTGGGCTGGTTTGACGGCGACAAGCTCGCCTCGCAGATCGCGGTCTACCCCATGCGCGTGAACGTGCACGGCGCGATCTACGACATGGGCGGCGTGACGGGGGTGGCGACCTACCCCGAATACACGAAGATGGGCCTGATGCACGCGCTGGTCAGCCGTGCGCTGCAGGAGATGCGCGAGCGCGGGCAGTCCATCTCGCTGCTGTATCCGTACTCGATCCCGTTCTACCGCAAGATGGGCTGGGAGATCATCTCCGACAAGATGAGCTACATCGTCAAGGACTCGCAGCTGCCGCGCTACGTGGACGTGCCCGGCATGGTCGAGCGCGTGGACGACCGCCATCCCGACTACCTGGAGCTGCACGAGCGCTATACGCTGCAGCGCCACGGCATGCTGCTGCGCGACGATCTGGCCTGGGCCGAGTACTGGCGCTGGGATACCGACGACATCACCGTGGCGCTCTACTACGACGCCGACCACATTGCGCAGGGATACGTCGTCTACCTGCTGGAGGAGGACGTGTTCAAGATCAAGGAGCTCGTGTACATGAATCAGGAGGCGCGCCACGGCCTGTGGAACTATATCGGGGCGCACTTTTCCATGATCGAGCGCGTGCGCGGCTACAACTACACCAACGAACCCATGGCCTTCCTGCTGGAGGACAGCGAGATCTACGAGAGCATCCGGCCGTACTTCATGGCGCGCGTGGTCGACGTGGAGCAGTTCCTGCTCGCCTATCCGTTCGCCTCGCGCCCCAGCGGGCGCAAGCTGCACCTGGCCGTGGAGGATCCCATGGCCCCGTGGAACGACGAGAGCTTCTGCCTCACCTGGGACGACGATGGCAACACCCTGTGCCAGCGCGGCAGCACCGACGGACTCAACGTCTCGCTGTCCGTGCAGACGCTGTGCACGATGTTCATGAGCTACAAGCGCCCCTCGTACCTGCGCCGCATCGAAAAGCTCGCCGCCAGCGATACGGCCATCCGCCTGCTGGAGAGCCTCATCCCGCTGGAGCAGCCCTATTTCTCCGACTACTTCTGAGAGGACGCGCCCGCTTGCACGGCGGGTCCTTTTTTGTTATAATAACGGTTGACTTTATCACACCAAGCCAACATGCAAAGGAGATGAACCGCGCCGCCATGGACGAACCGCCTTGGCCCCTGAACGTGCCCATCGTCGCGTGCAACGCGCCCGTGACCCGCTACAGGTCCTGAGCGCGCCCTGTGCACGCGTCACGACGAACGCCTGAAAGGGGTTTGAACCGAATTCATGGGCAGTAGCGCTCTGATCCTTACGCTCTTCATCCTGGTGGCCCTGTCCGCCTACTTCTCCGCGACGGAGACCGCCTTCTCCGCGCTCAACCGCGCGCGCGTCAAGAACATGGCCGCGGGCGGCGATCGGCGCGCGCAGTTGGTGCTCGACCTGTCGCAGGACTACGACAAGCTGCTGTCGACCATCCTGATTGGCAACAACATCGTCAACATCACCTCCGCATCCCTGGCCACGGTGCTGTTCGTCGACTGGCTGGGCGACGCGGGCGTGTCGCTATCCACCGTGGTGATGACGGTGGTGGTGCTCATCTTCGGTGAGATCTCGCCCAAGAGCCTGGCCAAGGAGTCGCCCGAGCGGTTTGCGCGCTTCTCCGCGCCCGCAATGCGCGCGCTGGTGCTGCTGTTTACGCCGCTCAACTTCCTCTTCTCTCAATGGAAGCGCCTGCTCTCGTGCGTGTTCCGTGCCGACGGCAACCGCGCCATGACCGAGGACGAACTGCTGACCATCGTGCAGGAGGCGCAGCAGGAGGGCGGCATCGACGCGCAGGAGAGCGAGCTCATCCGCAGCGCCATCGGCTTTAACGACCTGAAGGCCGTGGACATCTTCACCCCGCGCGTGGACGTGAGCGCCCTGAGCGCCGACGCCAGCGTGGAGACGGCCACGGAGCTGTTCACGCAGTCGGGCTACTCGCGCCTGCCGGTGTACGAGGGCTCCATCGACAACATCATCGGCGTGGTGCACAACAAGGACTTCTTCCGCGACGTCGCCGGCGGCAGCGCCGCGCTGCGCGACGTGACGAAGCCCGCGATGTTTGTCTCCGAGAACATCCCCATCGCCAAGCTGCTGCGCCTTTTGCAGAAGAACAAGGCCCACATGGCCGTTGTCACGGACGAGTACGGCGGCACCATCGGCATCGTCACGATGGAGGACATCCTCGAGGAGCTCGTGGGCGAGATCTGGGATGAGCACGACGAGGTCGTCGAGCCCGTGCGCCGCGTGGATGAAAACACCTGGCGCGTGGACGGCGGCGAGGGCCTGCACCGCGTGGAGGAACTGTTCGGCCTGAACGAGGACAGCCAGGCCAGCACCGTCGCCGGCTGGACGATGGAGCGCCTGGGCCGCATCCCGCAGGAGGGCGATTCCTTCACCCAGGACGGCCTGACCGTGACCGTCACCAAGACGGACGAGCGCCGCGTGCTCGAGGTCGAGGTGCACCGCCTGGCGCCTGAGGCCGCTGCGGGCGCCTGACGGCCGATCGCGGGGGGCCTGCCGCAAACACAGCGGCTCTCGCATGGTTTTTTCGCCCTGCGCCATACTACATGCAGGAAAACCGGGCCGGATTTCGTCATTGCTTATGAGGGGAGCCGCACGGCGGCAGAACCGACGCTCCGGGAGGGCTATATGAAGTATTTACGCAGGTTCCTGTTCTTCATCGCATCGCGCCTGTTCTGGGTGACGGTGATCTCCGCGCTGTTGATCGTGGCCTTCTACATGGCCATGAACGCCACGAACATCCACATCCTGCTCACCGACGGCATGAAGGCGCGCGCGGGTGTGATCCTGCTGCAGGAGGATGCATCGGAGCTGACCAAGTTTTTCAAGCGCGACTATCTGGAGAGCGACGAGCAGCTGCGCGTGGGCATGAGCGACAGCTCGCCCTATGCCGACTATGACATCCGCAGCTTCGACCACCGCGTCACCCTGGAGTGGATGTGGAGCTGGCCGTGGGAGAACGCCGCGCGCGCCGACTTTGTGGAGGAGGTGCCCGCCATCGACGGGCAGGTCAAGTCCGCGCGGCGCGAGGAGGTCGTCGCCGCCGGCGGCGAGGCCGCAGTCGATCCGCCCGCCTGGCCCAAGGCGCGCTACCGCGCCACGCTCACGCGCGTGGACGGCCAGTGGAAGATCTCCAACCTGCAGCTGATCGAATACCTGCCCTGAACCAAAGAGAGGATGCGCATGGACATTGCAAGCGTGCGCCTGGAGGGCAACGTCTTCCTGGCGCCCATGGCAGGCGTGACGGACTTTCCGTTCCGCCTGCTTTGCCGTGAGATGGGCTGCGCGCTGGCCTTTACGGAGATGGTCAGCGCCAAGGGCATGCTGCTGGCGCCGCCGGGCAACCGCGCCGCGCGCGAGCTGCTCCTGACCAGCCCGCAGGAAGGACCCGTCGCGCTGCAGCTGTTCGGCCGCGAGCCGCAGACCGTGGCCGAGGCCGCCCGCCGCCTGGCCGGGGACGGCCGCTTCTGCCTGGTGGACCTGAACATGGGCTGCCCCGCGCCCAAGATCGCCTGCAGCGGCGAGGGCAGCGGCCTGCTGCGCGAGCCGGACCTGGCCGTGCGCGTGGCCGAGGCCGTCGTGCGCGCCTCGCCCGTGCCCGTCACCGTCAAGCTGCGCATGGGCTGGGATGAGGACAGCCTCGTCTACGAGGAGCTGGGGCGCAGGCTGCAGGACGCGGGCGTCAGCGCCCTGACGCTGCACGCGCGCACGCGCCGCCAGTTCTACGCCGGCCGCGCCGACTGGGACGCCATCGCCCGGCTCAAGCGCGCGGTGTCCATCCCCGTGATCGGCAACGGCGACGTGACCTGCCTGCAGGACGCCCGGCGCATGATGGAGCAGACCGGCTGCGACGCGGCGATGATCGGCCGCGCTGCGATGGGCAATCCCTGGGTGTTCGCCGGACGCGATCCCTCGCCACGCGAGCGCGTGGAGGGCGCGCTGCGCCATGCGCGCATGCTGATGGCCTTCAAGGGCGAGGCGGTCGCCATGCGCGAGATGCGCGGGCACGTCGCCTGCTACGTGCGCGGCCTGCACGGCGCCGCGCGCATCCGCGAGCGGACAAACGCCGCCTCCACCTATGCCCAGCTGCGCGAATGCCTCGCCGGCGCGCCATAAGTTTTGCCGCATCGGTTGACACGGCGGGTCGTTATGATTATAATAAAGAACCATGAGAGGCGAGCGGGGCGGGAACGCCCCGGGCCTCAGCGAGCGCCGGACAGGTTCTGTCCGGTGCGTCGTTTCATGTGCGCGCCCCGACTTGGGGGCAAAAGGAGAGTTTATCATGGCCAACGAAGTCAAGCATCAGGTCGTCACCCGCGAAGGACTCCAGAAGCTCATCGACGAGCTGGAGTACAACAAGACCACCCGCCGCACGCAGGTCGCCGAGCAGATCAAGGTCGCGATCTCCTTCGGCGATTTGAGCGAGAACGCCGAGTATGACGCGGCGAAAAACGAGCAGGCCAACCTCGAGCAGAAGATCGCCGAGCTGGAGAACACCATCCGCAACGCGGTGGTCATGGACGAGTCGGAGATCAGCACCGACGTCGTCGGCTTTGGCACGACGGTGCGCATCGTCGACGTCGAGGAGGGCGAGGAGGAGGAGTATTCCATCGTCGGCGGGCCCGAGGCCGACCCGATGAACAACAGGATCTCCAACGAATCCCCGGTCGGCGCGGCGCTGATGGGCCGCCACAAGGGCGAGACCGTCACCGTCCTCACCCCCAACGGCCCGTGGAAGATCCGCATCGAGGACATCTACCTGCAGTGAGCCCGAACGCAAGATAAAGGAGGCCCCGCCCCATGGATGAAAACCGCACCCCGACGCCCGCCGAGGCCGCCCAGCGCGGCCTGAGCGAGCAGGAGCAGATCCGCCGCGCCAAGCTGCAGCGCCTCGTCGACGAGGGCCGCAGCCCCTATCTGCTCACCCGCTACGACCGCACCCACTCCTCGCGCCAGGTCGCCCAGGGCTTTGACGCGCTGGAGGGACAGGAGGTCGCCGTCGCCGGGCGCATGATGTCCCGGCGCATCATGGGCAAGGCCTCCTTTGCCACGCTGCTGGACGGCGAGGGCGCCATCCAGTGCTATGTGCGCCGCGACGACGTCGGAGAGGACGGCTACGCCGACTTCAAGGGCTACGACATCGGCGACCTGCTGGGCGTGCGCGGCACGGTCTTCCGCACGCGCACGGGCGAGATCTCCGTGCACGCGCAGGAGGTCACGCTGCTGAGCAAGTCGCTCAAGCCCCTGCCTGAAAAGTGGAACGGCCTGAAGGACACCGACCTGCGCTACCGCCAGCGCTACGTTGACATGATCGTCAACCCCCAGGTGCGCGACGTGTTCATCAAGCGCAGCCGCATCATCCGCGAGCTGCGCGCCTTCCTGGACGGCGAGGGCTTCATGGAGGTCGAAACCCCCGTCCTGCACAACCAGGCCGGCGGCGCCGCCGCGCGCCCCTTCATCACCCACCACAACACGCTGGACATCGACATGTACCTGCGCATCGCGCTGGAGCTGCACCTCAAGCGCCTGGTCGTGGGCGGGTTTGAGCGCGTGTACGAGATCGGCCGCGTGTTCCGCAACGAGGGCATGGACACCCGCCACAACCCCGAGTTCACCATGCTCGAGGCCTACCAGGCCTATACCGACTATCGCGGCATGATGGACCTGTGCGAGAACATGATGCGCACCGTCGCCCGCCGCGTGAACGGCACCGCCGTGTGCCGCCTCGACGGTGTCGAATACGACTTGGAGAAGCCTTTCGCGCGCATGAGCATGGTCGAGGCCGTGCGCCGGTATGCCGGCGTGGACTTTGACCAGGTGCCCGACACCCAGGCCGCCAGGGCTCTCGCACAGGAGCGCGGCCTGCACTTTGAGGAGCGCCACCAGAAGGGCGACATCCTCAACCTCTTCTTCGAGGAGTATGTCGAGGACAAGCTCGTGCAGCCCACATTCCTGACCGGCCATCCGGTCGAGATCAGCCCGCTGTCCAAGAAGGACCCGGCCCATCCCGGCTACACCGAGCGCTTTGAGCTGTTCATCGGCGGGCGTGAGTACTGCAACGCCTTCAGCGAGCTCAACGACCCCATCGACCAGCGCCAGCGCTTCGAGTACCAGGAGTTCCTCAAGGCGCACGGCGATGACGAGGCCTCCGGCGTGGATGAGGACTTCCTCAACGCGCTCGAGTACGGCCTGCCGCCCACGGGCGGTATCGGCATCGGCGTGGACCGCTTCGTCATGCTGCTCACCGGCGCGTCCACCATCCGCGACGTGCTGCTCTTCCCCACGATGAAGCCGATCAAAGAGGCGGGCAACGACGCAGGCGCAAAGCCCGCGGAGGCCGCCGCGGACGACGTCAAGGCCGAGCCGGAGACGATCGACTTCTCCAAGGTGGAAATCGAGCCGCTGTTCAAGGAGTTCGTGGACTTCGAGACCTTCAGCAAGTCGGATTTCCGGGCCGTGAAGGTGCTGGCCTGCGAGGCGGTGCCCAAGTCCAAGAAGCTGCTCAAGTTCACGCTGGACGACGGCACGGGCGAACCCCGCACGATCCTGAGCGGCATCCATGCCTACTATGAGCCGGAGGCGCTGGTGGGCAAGACCTGCATCGCCATCACCAACCTGCCGCCCAGAGCCATGATGGGCATCGAATCCTGCGGCATGCTGATCTCGGCCGTGCACAGCGAGGCGGGCGAGGAAAAGCTTCATTTGCTGATGGTGGACGATCACATCCCGGCGGGCGCGAAGCTCTATTGAGGCATTGCCTCCAAACGGGATGCGCTGCAAAAAAAGAGACCATGAGGGCGGTGTCTGAACAGACGGACATCGCCCTTTTGCATGGTGCAAATCCATTGCGGCTGCCTGCGACCGCAAACGAGGCCGCGCAGGCCCAATGTCACCTTGCGTTGCTTGCCGCAACGGCCTGTCCTGTGTACAATCGGGGCAAGAACAGAAGGAAAGGCGGTCGCTTGGAATGCTCAATGAGAACATCAGATCGATCAGAAAGGCCAAAGGACTGTCGCAGGAAGAGCTGGCCATCCAGCTGCATGTGGTGCGGCAGACGATCTCCAAATGGGAAAAGGGGCTGTCCGTCCCGGACTCCGACATGTTGATTGCGCTGTCAAAGGCGTTGGAAACCCCCGTAAGCGCGCTGCTCGGAGAAACGCTGGCCGAACCGGAGCCGGACGACTTTCAGGCGCTTGCCGAAAAGCTGGAGGAGATCAACCTCCGGTTCGCCCGGCGAAAGCTGGCGAGACGAAGGGCGCTTCACTGGACGTGCATCGCGCTGTGCGCAGCCATCGTCCTGGTGTTTGCGCTCCTGGCCGTGCTCCGCAGCCCTTACCTGGGGTGGGACTACGGCGCCCCCGAAACGATGGTCGTCGGCGTGGGGATTCACGCATTGGAGTGGGCGTTCGTCCGGGTGGCGCCGGCCGCCTTCATCGGGGGCGCCGTCGGGGCCTGCCTGACGCGAAGGAGGGGGTGATACCGCCCGGGCAGTCTCCATCCTCTACATGAAGCGCATAATCGGAAAATGCTGTGTCCACTGGAATTTATCTGGAAAAAATGCGCCCTGTATGGTATAATCAAGAAAAATGGGGCGAGAGGCGCCGCATGCAAAGGAGAGGGGACTATGCGTTTTCAGGACTATTCGGGACCGGAACAGTTTCGACCGTTGAATGCGTGGGAATATTTTGGGTATGCCATTCTGTACATGGTTCCCGTCATTGGATGGATTTTTCTGCTCATATTCACGTTTAGCACGAGCAACTACAATCGGCGTAGCTTTACCCGATCTTATTGGTGCGGGCTGATACTGGTACTGATTGTCGTCACATTCATAGCCTTGCTGGGCATTGGCGCGGGCGGATGGCATTATGCCTCGCAGGCGGCCGTGCGGTGACGCCGCGTTGACCGCAATCCGGCAAGACTTGAAAAACCGCCGCGCGCGTGTTATCATACAGGCAGGACCCCATGTGGGCAAGGCGCGTGACATGCGCGCGAAAGTGAGGAGTTCTGCCGGCTATGGTCAACAACAGGATTACAAAGGAACGCGTCCGCCACCACTTCACGTATGGCGTGTGGAAGTATGCGCTGCTGGTCGTGGTCAGCATCTTCGCGTGGGACCTCATCTACAGCATGACCGCCTACCGGCCGCCGGCGGACAAGAAGATCGACGTGTACATCGTGCAGGCGAGTGCGGACATGGAGGCGTTCGAGGCAGCGGAAATGCCCGCGCTGCAGGAGGCGTTCGCCGACATGGAGGCGATCAACTTCTACCAGATCGCCATGGGCTCGCAGGATGACTATGCCGTCGTCATGCAGTTCACCACCTATATCGCCGCTCAGCAGGGCGATCTGTTCCTGCTGCCCTATACGCGCGCGCAGGAGCTGGGCTATGAGGGCAACGAGGGCCTGTTCATCTCCCTGGAGCCCTACATCGAAAGCGGCGCTCTGGACGTACAGGGCATTGACCTGGCGGATGGCAAGCTGTCCGACGGTCAGGCCGGCCGCGTGGTCTGCATGCTGCCCGCGGATACGCTCTATGGTCTGTTGGACTATAACATCGATCCCGAGGGCCTCGTGCTGGCCATTCCGGGCTATTCCAGGAACATAGAAAACGCCGTGAAGATGATGAACTGGTTCGTGCAGCGCTTCTCTACGGAGATGCCGGACTGGTACGCCGAGTATAAAAAGACCCAGCAGGAACAGGCCACGCAGGGGGCACAACTATTCTGACGGATGTGTGCAAGGGGTGCGCAGAAAAAATCTGCGCACCTTTTCATTCGGAAAAAAATAGAGAAGATAGGCCGCATGATCAATGTATGGGATGTAGAATGGCGCGAAATCTCAAACGATAGGAACTGGACGTGAATGGAACGTTCGGATTTGCGATGGATGGATGTGTGAAGACGCAAAAAAAGTTGAAAAATAGGGTTGACAAAACCGGGGAAAGGAGATATAATAACCAAGCTGTCAGCGAGCGATAGCAAAAAGCTTTCGCAAGCTGCACAGAAACGATCCTTGAAAACGATACAGAATAGAGAAACGCAAACGCAAGGAAAGACAGTTGATTCCGAAATG
>DVFJ01000010.1 GCA_018713325.1 Candidatus Onthenecus intestinigallinarum
GGGAAGCATAATATCCAAAATGGCAAGGTCAAGCATGGTCGTATTGATACATTCCAGTGCTTCCGTTGCCGTATAGAATTTGAATACGATATAGTTTTCGTTTTTTAGATAGACTTCTATCAAATCCGCAATTTCGACTTCATCATCGACAATCAATATTTTTTCTGACATATCCTTAATCCTTTCCAAAGAGGGCATTTTTACATTATATCAGCATAAAGGTTTCTGTTTATTATTCCTTGCATGATAAAATATTAAGATTTTCCTAAGACAGGATTTTGCGCCGCCCGTCAGCGGGCTTTTCTGCGTCTTTGGGTATCAACCAAATGCGGCTGAACTTTACCGCGCCGGGTATGCGCTCACCCTCGCAAAGTTTCTGCACCCGTCTTTCAGAAATGCCCCACTTCGCCGCCGCTTCCGCACATGACATATATTCCATAGTCGCGCCCGTCCTTTCTGCTTAAAACCTACTATGATATAGTATATACGGTCAAACGAATAACATCAATAGACTGTGTAGAAAAACTTTGCAAACCTTTCCCTAAACCGTTTGGCAAAATCAAAAGGAAGAACAGGCAGAAAATATCGACAGGTTTATCGGCAAGGTGCGGAAGTATCTCGACTTGGACGAATTAACGCCCGCCGTCTTAAATGACATGGTAAGGGCGGTATATGTTCACGCACCGGACAAGTCAAAAGGATATAGAGAACAGCAGATAGACATTTCCTATGACCTTGTAGGAATACTCCCCGCGTCTTTGATGAATGACCTGCAAAACGGTGAAACGGCATAGCCGAAGCTACGCCGTTTCCCGAAAACATTCTTATGCTGTTTTATGAGGACCGCCTCGCAAGGCGGTCCTTTTGTGTCAACGGTTGCAGGCTGCGTACAGCCGGCCCGAGAGCGTACAGGCCAGCGCGATCTTGACTGCGTCGCCCGGCAGAAAGGGGAGCACGCAGTACGTCAGCGCAGCCGCAAGCCCCTGATGCGCCACGGCCATGAACCATGCCGTTCCCAGCGCGTAGCAGCCCAGCGTGCCCAGCACGAGGCCCGGCGCGAGCCTGAGCGGCGCGAATCCGTGGCGCTCGCGCCACAGCCCTGCGATGGCCGCCGCGAGGATGTAGCCCAGGATGTAGCCGCCCGTGCGCCCGAAGAGCGTGGCCGGCCCCGCGCCAAAGCCCGCGAAGACCGGCACGCCGACCAGGCCCAGCGCCGCATAGACCGTCACGCTCAGCGCGCCGTACTTTGCGCCCAGCACCGCGCCCGCCAGGTGAGCGGCGAATAGCGCCAGGTTGATGGGCACCATCGGCAGGGGAATCTGAATCTGCGAGCACACCGCCAGCAGCGCCGCGAACAGCGCGCACAGCGTCAGGGAACGGACTTTGGCGTTTTGCATGGCCGGGATGACCTCCTATGTAAACCTTTTTCATCTGTGAAGTATACAAGATGTGCACAGATATGTCAACCCAAAAAGAGATAATGGTTTACATCAATTGAGCAACACGACGCCCAGATTGAGGTAGCATGCGAAGGCGGTCCATAGCAGATAGGGGACCTGCAGCAGCGCGGCGAGGGGATCCACATGCAGGAAGCACTCGAGCATGGCGATGACGAGAAAGAGGAGCACGCACAGCTCCCAAAACGCCAGCGCAAAGGCATGCATGCGGAAAAACAGCGGAACCCACGCGGCGTTGACGAGCAGCTGCAGCGCGGCGACGAGCAGCGCTGCGCGGCGCATGGGGGATCGGCTCTCATAGACGAGGGTCAGGGACAGGGCCATCAGCCCGTACAGCACGGTCCAAACGACGGGGAAGACCGCAGACGGCGGCGCGAGCGGCGGCAGCGTCAGCGACTGATAGGTGGAAAAATGCCCCAGCGCAAGCAGCGCGGCGGCGGCGCCCGTGCCCAGACAGACGGCCAGGGCGGCATAGAGCGTGGGCAGGCCGATGATGCGGCCGCCCGGCAGGGTCAGCGTTTTCACGACGATCCATCCCTTCCGGCGCGCAGCGCGCCTCTTTTCGCTAAGGATGCGCGAAAAACGCGCGCAATATCCGCGCTTTTGCGTGACAGAACGCGCGCTTGCTGCTATAATGGAAGGCGTGCAATTTTAGGAGGGATCTTGGATGGCGGACGTGCTACTTCGCGCAGGGGTTCTGCTGTGCACTGTGGCGCTGGGCTACGCGCTCAAGCGGGCGGGACTTTTTGGCCAGACGGACTATCGCATCGTCTCTCGAATCGTGTTGAACGTGACGCTGCCGGCCGCGGTCATCACCTCCTTTTCGACGGCGACGCGCGATCCGTCGCTGTTCATCATCGTGCCCATGGGACTGGGGTGCTGCCTGGCGGCCTTCTTTCTGGCGATGGTCTACTCGCGGCGCATGTCGCGCGAGGACCGCGTGTTTTACATGCTGAACGTGCCGGGATACAACATCGGCTGCGCGACGCTGCCGTTTGCGCAGGGCTTTCTGGGGCCGACGGGCGTCGTGGCCACGTGCATGTTCGACATCGGCAATGCGGTCATGGTCTCGGGCGGCGCCTATGCGCTGACCGCCGCGGTGACGGGCAAGCGCAGCGAGCCGATGGCGCGCATGGTTGTAAAGCGGCTGCTGTCCTCGGCGCTGTTTGACACCTACTTCATCGCCTTTCTGCTGATGGTCTTTCAGATCCGCCTGCCTGGCCCCATCGTGCAGTTTGCGCAGAATGCGGGCGCGGCGAACACGTTTCTTGCCATGTTCATGATCGGCCTGATGATGGAATTTCCCAAGACGGGCGATCAGCTCTCCCGCGCGCTGCACACGCTCGCGCTGCGCTATGGCGTGGCGGTCGTGCTTGCGCTGGCGGCATGGTTCCTGCTGCCGATGGGCGTGGAGGTTCGCCGCGCGATCGTGCTGGCGGTGTTCTCCTCCATCTCCACGCTGTCGCCTGTGTTTACGGACAGGCTGGGTGGGAACGCGGCGCTGGCGGGCATGACCAACTCGGTGTCCATCCCGATCAGCCTGCTGATCATGACCGGCCTGCTCATTGCGTTTGGAGTGTAAGGAGGCAAAATGGCAAAGCTGTACTTTCGCTATGGGGCGATGGGCTCCAGCAAGACGGCCCAGGCGATCATGGTGGGCTATAATTATGCGGAGCGCGGCCAGCGGGTGCTGATGCTCAAGCCCAGGCTGGATACGCGGGATGGTGAGCGAACCGTGCGCTCGCGCTGCGGGCTGGAGACGGACTGCGCATTCGTCGAAGAACTGGATGGAATCGACGCGTCGGCCTATGCGTGCCTGATCGTCGATGAGGCGCAGTTTTTGACCAAGGCGCAGGTCGAGCAGCTCGTGCGCGTGGTGGACGAGTTGAACGTGCCGGTCATCG
This sequence comes from Candidatus Onthenecus intestinigallinarum, assembly GCA_018713325.1. Classification (GTDB taxonomy): domain Bacteria; phylum Bacillota; class Clostridia; order Christensenellales; family Aristaeellaceae; genus Beduinella; species Beduinella intestinigallinarum. The sequence continues at coordinate 3,362 of DVFJ01000010.1, forward strand.
CTTACGGGCTGCGCGCGGACTTTCAGGGCAAACTCTTCGAGGGCAGCCAGTGGCTGATGGCTTGGGCGGATACGATCGAGGAGGTCAAGACCATCTGCTGGTGCGGGCGCAAGGCGACGTTCAACGCGCGCGTGCAGGATGGGCGCGTTGTCAAGCAGGGCGATCAGATCCTGTTGGGCGGCAGCGAACAGTACGTCAGCCTGTGCCGCAGGCATTGGATGCAGGGCGATTTGGGGCCGTTTGAGGCGCTTCATATGGAGGATTGAAGAAAATGAAGGTAATCTGTGTGGTCGGCATTCGCAAGTCGGGCAAGACGACGATCGTGGAAGAGCTGACGAAGGAGCTGGTCCGGCGCGGCAGGCGGGTCGGCACGGTGAAGACGGTGTTCTGCCCATCGTTTGGGATCGACGATCCCAAGAGCAATACCGCGCGCCACGCGCGAGCCGGCGCCGTCACGGTCACGGCGCGCGCGCGTCATGAGACGACGGTGATCTACAAGCATGCGCTCACGCGCTCGCAGATCCTGTCGCACTATGCGGACGTCGACTACGTGCTCATGGAGGGCGATTATCACGTGCGCGCCCCGCGCATCGTCGCCGCGCATGGCGAGGCGGACGCGCGCGAGCGCATCAACGAGCTGACGGTGGCGGTATCCGGTCGCATCGCCGACGGCATCGACGCGCTGGACGGGCTGCCCGCCCTCAGCCCGCTGACGCAGATCCGCGCGCTGTGCGATCTGGTCGAGGCGCATGCGCTGGAGGCGGACGCGTTCGACCCGGACGATCCGCTGCCCGATCCCGCCGCATCCGGGGACGACTTCTGCCAGTGCGGCTGCCACAAGAACGCCCGGAAGCAGGACGAGGTGACCGTGACCGTCGGCGGGCGGACGCTGACGCTCACGCCCGAGCAGGAGCAGACCGTCCGCGCCTGGGCCGGACGGGCTTGAAAATGCCGCAGGGAGGGCGCTTCCTGCGGCGCACAAAAAAGCGGCAGGTCTTTTTCAGACCCGCCGCTTTTGCTGCCAGCCGGCATTCCGCTTTGAGCGTTTGGGTCGGGCTGGCCCGACATCTCCCGATTTTTCAGTCCTTTTTTCTCAGGGCTGAATTTTGACTTCCTAAATTGTATGGACAAATATCTCTGCATTGATGGCAGGATATGCGCCAAACCCGTTTTTCCTCATCCTCTCCAAAGGCAGCCTCCCAACAGGAGGATTGATTGACTTCCGGATTTTCCAAAGCATTGACAGGGCAAACGCCGACACACAAATCGCAATTCCTGCAAATCGATTCTTTTATCTCATCAGGCTCAAACTCCTGTTCACATAGTACGGCTCCTAACCATACCATGCTCCCGAATTCCGGCGTTATCAACAGAGAATGCCTTCCGATCGTTCCCAATCCCGCCGCTTGAGCCATATGCTTTTGCGAAACAATGGAACGCCATCTCCCCGTATTTTGATCCCATTGGCTTTCGTTTGTGGGGATGGGAACGCATACGATCTGGTGTTTTTCCATTTCAATGCAAAAATCCAAGGCCATCGCATCCATTTTGGACGTAATGGAATTTCTTGCTCTTGTATACGGAATATGAGACCGGCAGCCGAGCGTGCCCACTGGAAATCTGCACGCGAAAGAAACGACCGATTTGCATGTCGGAAGGACATCTAAAGGATGATAGCCCTTCGGCGCATCTTCAAACCGATCCATACTTGCGATGCCGCATAGATCCGCGCCCAGCGCAAACATGATTTCCTTTATCCGCTTGCTCTCCAGCATATCGTATTTCCTCCCCATAGCTTTCAATTTGCCGCCGGTTCCATGATGCTGCGGCCGTTGGCCGGCGGTATTTATCGTTTTCAATGGCGTCTCGATACCCGGCATGGATCTATTGTATCCGGCCCAATGCGGGCGCGGAGACAGGACGAAACTGGAGGCGCGGCGCTCTGAGAACGGGCTCAGCGCAGGCGGTATCCGGCCCGCGTCCAGTCGCAGGCGTTCTCCAACGCGCGCGCCACACGCTCCAGCGCGTCCTGCTCCAGCCCGCCAAAGCGCGCCGGCCGGGGGCTGTCCACGTCCAGCACGCCGATGACCCGCCCCTCGTGAAAGAGGGGCACCACCAGTTCCGAGCGCGACGCGGCGTCGCAGGCGATGTGCCCCGGAAAGGCATGCACATCCGCGACGACCAGCGTGCGTCCCTGGGACGCCGCCGCGCCACACACCCCGCGCGTGAGCGCAATGCGCCGGCAGGCGGGCTTGCCGCAGAAGGGGCCGAGCACGAGCTCGCCGCCGTCCATCAGGTAAAAGCCGCACCAGTTGACATCACGAAGGGTCTCGTAGAGCAGCGCCGCAGCGTTGGCCAGGTTGACCAGCGGGTGGCGCTCGCCCTCGAGGAGCGCCTGCGCGGCGCCGGGCAGATCACGCAGCGCGTCGTCCGGTCCCTCCGCGCGCGATGCGTCCGTCGAACCGAAGCCGCCGTTGCGCACGGCCATGGCCTCGTCGTCCTCCGTGATGCCAAAGGGCAGCAAGAGTCCCTGCATGAACGCGGACCCGGCGGGCAGCGAGAGCGTCTTACCCGCGCGGCCGTCGTTGAACACGCGTGCCAGGATATGACCTTCGTTGTCCGAAAGGGCATAGTCCGAATCGATGACGCCGACGGTATTATCCAGCTGCAGGCGGTACTTGAAGCCCAGGCCGCTGCGCGGCGCGAGCACGAGGGTCCAGCCGGGATCGATCAGCGCGCGCACGCCCGTGGCGATGAGCGCGCCCTCGCCCGGCGCGAGCGTCAGCGGGACGGGCAGAAAGAAGTCGTACCCGGCGGAGCCGCGGGTCGCCCGGCGCGGCAGGACGACGGCCTCGTAGGCCGCGCCCGCTTCGCTGTGCGGGCCGGGAAAGTCCGCCTGAAAGCGCGGCAGCGAGACCTTTTCAAAGCGAGCAATGCGCTGCATGGACATCATCCTCTCCGTACGTGGCCGGGCGGATCGCGCCCGGCATACCGACAGTATACGGGCTGCGCGAAGAATTGTCAACGCCACTGGACGGCGCCTGCCGGATGTGCTAGAATATCCTCGAACCCCCATGGCCGCAGGGCGGCCCTGAGTAAAGGAGAAGATGCGATGACAAGTCACGAAATGGCGGAGCTGTGGGCGACGCACCCTTCTTTTGACGAGGAGACGCGCTCGAAGGCGCGCGAGATTCTTTCACATCCGCAGGAAATCGCCAGCTGCTTCGGCACGGACCTGACGTTTGGAACGGGCGGCCTGCGCGGCGTGCTGGGCGTGGGAACCAACCGCATGAACCTATATACCGTCGCGCGCGCGACGCAGGCGTTGAGCCGGTACCTGCTCAAGAACGGCGGGCACAGCGTTGCCATCGCCTATGATTCCCGCCACTGCTCCCAGCAGTTTGCGTTCGTCGCGGCGGGCGTCCTGGCGCAAAACGGCATTGTCGCGCACATCTATCCGCGCCTGATGCCCACGCCCATGCTCTCCTTTGCCGTGCGGGCGCTTGGATGCGACGCGGGCATCGTCATCACGGCCAGCCACAATCCCGCCCAGTACAACGGCTACAAGGTCTATGGGCCGGACGGCTGCCAGATCACTGAGGAGGCGGCTGGTGCGATCATCGATGAGCTCGAGTCGGTGCCGCACACGGGCATGGCTTGGCTCTCGCCGGAGGAGGCCCAGGCGCGCGATCTGCTGGTGGAGATCCCGCAGCAGGTATGCGACGACTTTGTGGCGCGCACGCTTGCCTGCCGTGTCGATCCCAAGGTCTGCGCGCCACTGCGCGTGGTGTATACGCCGCTGCACGGCACGGGCCTGGAGCCCGTGCGCCGCGTGCTGGGCAGCATGTCCGGCGTGCAGGTGATCGAGGTCGCGAGCCAGTGCCGGCCCGACGGCGACTTCCCGACTTGCCCCAAGCCCAACCCGGAGCTGCGCGAGGCGCTCCGCCTGGGCCTGGAGACGGCCGCTGCAGAGAGGGCGGACCTGCTCATCGCCACTGACCCGGACTGCGACCGGGTGGGCGTCGCCGTGCGCGATGCGAGCGGCGCGTATGAAGTGCTGACCGGCAATGAGGTGGGTCTGCTGCTGCTGGAGTATCTGCTGCGCACGCGCAGGGCGCAGGGCAATCTGCCTGAGCGGCCGGTGGTCGTCAAGACCATCGTCACCAGCGACCTGGCCTTCTCGATCGCCCAGACCTATGGCGCGCAGGTCGTTGAGGTGCTCACGGGCTTCAAGTACATCGGCGAGACCATCGGCCGGCTGGAGCGCGCGGGCGAGGCGGACCGCTTTGTCTTCGGCTTTGAGGAGAGCTGCGGCTACCTGGCGGGCACGCACGTGCGCGACAAGGACGGCGTCATGGCCTGCATGCTCGTCGTGGAGATGGCGCAGGCCTGCGCCGCGCGCGGCACCACGCTCAAGGCGGAGCTGGACGCGCTGTACGCCCGCTACGGCTTCATGGAGAACAGCCTGCTCAACTTCGACATCCCCGGCGCGGTGCCCATGGACGAGATGCGCCGCGTGATGTGCTCGCTGCGCGAGGAGCCCATTGAGCACCTCGCGGGCGCGCAGGTGACGTCGGTGAAGGACTATGCCGCCGGCCTGGACGGGCTGCCCCCCAGCGACGTGCTCTCCTATGCGGCGGGAGCGCTCAAGGCGATCGTGCGCCCCTCGGGCACGGAGCCCAAGGTCAAGGTATACCTCAGCGCCCGCGCGGACGATCCCGCAGTCGCGGATGCGCTGCTGGACGCGATGGGCGAGGAGATCAACGAGCGCATTCTGGGATGACGTGGCGCCGCAGCGGCGTAAAACGGCCCGCCGTCTTCGGCGGGCCGTCTGTCATGAAAGCTGCGCTCAGAACAACGCCCTGAACGCCAGCGCGCCGCCGAACAGCGTCAGCGGTACGCCCAGCAGCAGGCCGATGCCGGTCAGCGACAGGCACACGCCGGCCGTCGCCAGCGCTGCGCCCAGCAGAAACCCGATCAGCCGCCTCACAAACGAGAGCACCATCAGGATCAGCGCGCCCGCGGCGGAGAGCACAAAGGCAAACGGAGCCAACAGACAACCCATGATCATCCCTCCGATGTGAGACGCTTTTGAATACGCCTCCATCATACGCCAGCGGGGGGCGCGAAAAAAAGGGCGTCGGGATGAAAATCAGATGAGAATCCGGTGAGAACTTCGTCCAATGGGGCGGGAAAGTGCGTTGACATTTCAGCCAGAGAAGGTATAATACAGATGGATAGATTTGCGCGCGGGCCAGCGCCCGCGGGCCTGAAAAGGGGTTTCGACAGATGATGAAGCATCACATGACGATTGCGGGACTCGAACGCGACCTGCCGCTGTGCCGGGTGAACGACCAGCTCTACATCGGCGCGTTCGTCATCTTCGGCGACGTGGAGCTGACGGTCGCCTGCGCGCGCGAGCTGCTCAAGCTCGCCCCGGAGTACGACTACATGATCACGGCCGAGTCCAAGGGCATTCCGCTCGTGTACGAGATGGCGCGCCAGAGCGGCCAGAACAAATACCTGCTTGCGCGCAAGAGCGCCAAGCTCTACATGCGCGACGTGTTCTCGGTGGAGGTTCGCTCCATCACGACCGACCACGTGCAGCGCCTGTACCTGGACGGCGAGGACGCGGCGCTCATCCGCGGCAAGCGCATCCTGATCGTCGACGACGTGGTCTCCACCGGCGAATCCGTGCACGCGGTCGAGGAGCTCGTGCGCCATGCCGGCGGGCAGGTCGCAGGCTGCCTGACGATCCTGGCGGAGGGCGAGGCGCAGAAGCGCTCGGACATCCGCTATCTGGCGCCGCTTCCGGTATTTAACCCGGATGGTACGGTCAAGGAATGAACAGTCTCCAGGCCCTCTGCGCTGGCGCGGAGGGCCTTGTCATGTGAAAGGAGGACGCCCATGCCCAGCGAATACGACGTCAAGGTGCGCAATTTTCGCGAGCTGAACGCGTGCGCGCGCAAGGGGGAGATCGTCTTTGTCGGCTCCTCGCTGTGCGAGTTCTTCCCCATCTGCGAGCTGCTGCAGAACGTGGAGCCCCGCATCCGCGTGTATAACCGCGGGATCGCCGGGGACGTGACGGAGGGCCTGCTCGCCCGCATGGAGGAGTCCGTCTTTGCGCTGGAACCGCGCAAGGTCTTCATCAACATCGGCACCAACGACATCAGTCGGGACGGATATGGGCGCGAGGCGCTGCTGGACAACTACCGCCGGATTCTGGAGCAGATCCGCCGCCGTCTGCCAGCGTGCCGGGTCTATGTGCTCAGCTACTATCCCGTGAACTGCACGCTGCCCGGCATGCGACCGGATGCGTTCGGCGCGCGCACGAACGAGGAGCTGCGCGCGGTGAACGCCGCGCTGCGCGGGCTTGCGCAGGAGCTGGGCTGCCGCTATGTCGACGTCTCCACCTGCCTGGAGGACGAGGCGGGCAACCTGCGCGCGGATTACACGATCGAGGGCATGCACCTGTACGCAGGGGCCTACCGGGTCGTGCTGGACGCGCTCCTGCCGCATCTGCTGGAGACGTAAAGCTAGCACCCTTTTCCGTCTGCGGCATACGATGTAGCAGACCACAGGAAAGGGGATTGGTTTCATCATGAACGACATGACGCAAAACGGCACGGCCTCCGCCAGCCTGACCGGGGTGGAGATCGGCGCGGGAACGAACACGGACGACGCGCTCAACCAGGTGGCAGGGGAGAGCGCGCAGGCCTATGCGGGCTGCCCGGCCTGCACGACGCCCTACACGGTCCAGCGCGGGGACAGCTTTTACCTCATTGCGCGCAAGTTCGGCATTGACGTGCGGGCGCTGCTCAACGCCAACCCGAACATCGCGCCCGGCAGCCTGCTGATCGGCGACGTGCTGTGCGTGCCTGCCGGCGGCGCGGCCTCGGGCCCCGCGTGCCCGGCCGGAAGTACACCTTACATCGTGCAGAGCGGCCAGACGCTTACGGACGTGCTGGTGCAGAACAACATCTCCGTGCGCGCCCTGCGCGAGACGAACGAGGGCGTCCGCCTGACGGCTCTGGCGGCGGGCGACCGCCTGTGCATCCCGCAAAGCGGCATGCGCGGCGCGTGCGAGGACGGCGGCCAGGCCTACGAGGTGCAAGCGGGGGATACGCTCGCCGGTATCGCGCAGGCGAACGGCACGACGCCCGACGTACTCATGCGCCTCAACCCCAACCTGCTGCCCACGGACTTCCGGCAGGGTCAGGTGATCTGCCTGCCCACGCGCCTGCGCACGATTGACGCGCAGGAAGCGGGAGAGGAAGCCGAATAAGGATGGCAAACCGCCGGCGCCCGAAGGGACGCCGGCGGTTTGATGTCTGTCCGGTCCGTCAGATGCCCGCGTTGGACAGCGCCCAGCGCAGGTTGTCGACGGCGTTTTGCAGCGTGGCCGTGTCGATGTAGTCGCTGTAGATGACCGCCTCGACCGCGTAGATGGCCGTGTTGACGCTCTGCAGCTGCTCGGCAGAGAGCCAGGCGCTGGCCGCGCCGACGCGGTTGTACGCGTCGATGGTGAGGTTGTACGCCTCGTCGCGCAGGGATTGCGCGTTGACGCTGTTCTGATAGACCCAGTCGGAGGTGTGCACGTCGCAGACCGTGGTGCTGATCGCGCTGGAATCCTTCGAGGTGGCGAACGGCCCCAGGTACTGGCGAATGACGCTGCCGTAGCTTTCGGTGTAGTCGTAGAGCGGGTGTCCCTGCGGGATGACGACGATGGCCCGGTTTTCCACGACGTTCGACGGGCAGTACTCGGTCGCCAGGCGGCCGGACACGGTGCAGATGGGCAGCTCCGAGTGCATGGAGCAATACTGCGTGGGCACGTTGGCCGGATCCCAGTAATCGGTGACCGTGCTGTAGCCGTTGATGTCATGGCGGCAGGCGTCGGTCGCCAGCTGGCCGCTGACACCGCAGGTGGTTGCCTTGACCAGGCCGTAGTCCTCGGGCGAGCCATCGATGATCTCGCGCGAATCCAGCCCCTTTGCCTTGTGGATCTTTTCCATAAAGGACTGCCACAGCGGCGCGGCGTCGTTGCCGCCTGTCGCCTTGGAGGTGAGGGGCTGATAGTTGTCATGCCCGATCCACAGCGCGGCGGCATACCAACCCGTCATGCCTGCGAATGTCACGCCGCGCGCGTCGGAGTTGGTGCCGGTCTTGCCCGCGACGATCTGCGAGGAGATCTTGGCCTTGGAGCCCGTGCCGCTGGAGACGACGCCCTTGAGCATGTCGACCACCAGATAGGCGGTGGAGGCCTTGAAGACCTGCCGCTTTTCCTGGATGGCATGTGCGTCGACGATGACGTTGCCGTTGGAGTCGATGATCTTGGAGAACGAGAGCGGCTCCAGGTACACGCCCTTGTTGGCCAGCGTGCCGAAGGCGACGGCCATCTGGATGGGCGTCAGGCCGGACGAGCCGAGCGCCAGGCCGAATCCGCCCTCGATGATGTTCTTATCGTCCACGCCCATCAGGCGCAGGTACTGCGCCGAGCGCTCCACGCCCACGTAGGTCATCAGCGCCTGCGCGGCCGCGGTGTTGTGCGACTGACGCAGCGCCTCGCGGAACGTCTCGGGTCCCTTGTAGCCGCCGCCGCCGTAGTTTTGCGGGAACGAGTCCTTTCCGTCGACCGTCCAGCCCTTGATCGGCACGGGCATGTTGTAGACGATGCTCGCGGGCGAGCCGCCCAGATCCACCGCCGGCGCGTAGACCGATATGGGCTTGATGGCCGAGCCGACCGGCATGTTGATGTCGCTGGCGCGGTTGAGCGTCTTGCGCTGCGTGGGCGCGTAGCGCCCGCCGGCGATCGCCTTCAGCTCGCCCGTGCGGTAGTCCAGGATCGCGGCGCCCACCTGCGGCTGGGGAATCTCCGTGTAGGTGCCGTCCGCATTGCGCGCGCGATAGACCGCGTCGGAGGGGTTGCGCGTGCGGGGATAGTCGTCCCAGTTGGCCAGCGTGTCCTCCAGAATGTCCTGAAGCTCGGTGTCGATGCACAGGTACACGCTGTAGCCGCCGGTGCGCAGCTTGTTCTCCATCGCGTAGCGGTTGGCGGAGGTGTCCTCCAGCTGGTTGAGCTCCAGGAACGTGTCGACCACGTCCGTGATCGCATACTCGACGTAGTACGCATAGTCGTACATATCCGTGGAGACCGGCGAGGTCTCCAGCACGGTGGCCGTGGAGGGATCGAGCGCGGCCTCGTACTGTTCGCGCGTGATGAACTGGTTTTCGTACATCATGCGCAGCACGTAGTCCGTCCGGTCGTTGGTGATCTTCGCCGTGGCGCTGTTGTCCTCGGTGTTGCGCGTGTAGAAGTTCTTGCGCGGGTTGTAGTAGTTGGGACTGCGGGTCAGGCCCGCGAGCATCGCGCACTCGCGCAGCGTCAGCTCATTGAGCTCCTTGCCGAAGTAGCCGTTGGCCGCCACCTTTACGCCGTAGTAGCTGCCGCCCAGGAAGATCGTATTCAGGTACGCCTCCAGGATCTGCTCCTTCGTATAGCGCGTCTCCAACTGCATGGCCAGGTAGGCCTCCTGCAGCTTGCGCTTGTAGCTCTGCTCGTCGGAGAGCACCGTCTGCTTGATCAGCTGCTGCGTGATCGTGGAGCCGCCCTGCTGCGAGTCGGAGGACATGTTGGAGATGAACGCGCCGATGATGCGCTTGACGTCCACGCCGTTGTGCGTGAAGAAGCGTGCGTCCTCTACCGCCACGAACGCATTTTGCAGCTGCGTGGGGATCTCGTCGATGGAGACCATGATGCGGTCTTCCGTGCCCTTGTAGTCCGTAATCAGGTTGCCCTGCGCGTCATAGATGAAGGACGTCTGCGCCTGATCGTCGATCTTGGCCAGATCCAGCGTCGGCGCCGTCTCAACGTATGCCTTGCCGATGCCGACCAGCGCGCCTGCGCCCGCCAGCGAGAGCACGATCACCAGCACGCAGATGAGCCGCAGCGTGGAGACGATGACGCTCAGGATGAAGTTCGGCCGGCGTGTGCGCGGCCGAAAGATCGTGATCGGCGCGGGACGGTCGTCCTGCCCGCCGTCTTCGGCGGGCTCGTCGTCCAGGTCGCTGGGCGGGGGCATGTATGAGCCGTGCGGGGCGGAGAAGGGCGCGTCCAGCTCCGGCTCGTCGGGCGCAAAGTCGACGTCCTGCGCGTACGGCTCGCCGCCGGCAAAGTCCTCATCCTGCGCATACGGCTCGCCGCCGGCAAAGCCGTCATCCTGCATGTACGGCTCGCCGGGGGCGAAATCCGCCTCTTGCGCCTCGGATTCGGGCGCGTCCCAGGCATCGACCGGCGCGTATTCCTCGGGCGCATCGGTCGGCGCATCCCATGCTTCCTGCGGGGCAAAGCCGTCCGAAGGCGTCTGCTGCGGGAGGATGTCGGCCGACACCGGCTCGGCGCCTGCGCCGCGCTGCTTCTTTTTCTTTTTCATCTAAGGCTTCCCTCCTGAGGGGGTCGGGTCAGCGCCGCCGGACGGGCCGGACGACGCGTGAAGTGGGGCATGGCCAAATTCCATTATAGCATATTTTATCCCGGCGCGCAAAAATCAAACGCAGGAAGGCGGCATAGACTGCTTTTGATGATAAGACGAAGGAGGGACGCAATTGGTTGCAGCCGAGGAAAAAGTTTTTCGACGGCGGGGCCGTGCGCGGCGGCGTTTGGCGCTGATCCTTCTGCTGCTGGCAGCGGCCTTCCTGCTCGTGGAGCGCAACCTGAAGCCCGTCATCCTGAACATGGCCGAGGCAAAGTCCACCGCGCTGGCGACGCGGCTGATCAACGAGGCGATGAACGAAGCGACCGACGGTCGGGTCGACTATGCGGATTTGATGCACGTCATCTGCGACGAGGCGGGGCGGGTCAGCATGGTGCAGGCCAATACCGTGCGGATGAACGAAGTCGCCACCGCCGTGGTGAACGCCGCGGAGGAGCGCCTGCAGCGCATGAATCAGGAGCAGATCGGCATTCCGCTGGGCGCGGCGTTCGGCTCGCAGGTGCTTGCGGGCAGCGGGCCGGTCGTCCCGGTGAAGGTCGTGCCCGTCGGCGGCGTGCAGACGGAGTTTCACACCGAGTTTGAGACCTCCGGCATCAACCAGACGCGGCACAAGGTCTACATGACGGTGACGGCCTGGATTCGCGTGGTCATTCCTACGCAGGCGCGGGAGATCGAGGTCTCCAACAACCTGCTGCTGGCCGAGAGCATCATCGTGGGCAGCGTGCCGGAGAGCTTTGTGGGCTATAATCCGGACGGCGACTTGCTCAACCTCGTGCCCTGAAGCGTAAATTTTCCAAAAAAGACGCGTATTCGCGCCAAAAAACGAAGCGGATGCCTTGCCTGATGCGCTGTGATTGTGTTATGATAATAGATGTGATTTTTGATACCGGGAGGAAACATCATGTCAGGCCATTCCAAGTGGGCAAACATCAAGAATAAAAAGGGCAAGGCCGATGCGGCGCGCGGCAAGATCTTTACCAAGATCGGTCGCGAGATCGCCATCGCCGTGCGCGACGGCGGCAGCAACCCCGACTCCAACAGCAAGCTGCGCGACGTCATCGCCAAGGCGAAGGCCAACAACATGCCCAACGATAACATCAAGCGCTCCATCCTCAAGGCGGCGGGCGAGCTGGGCAGCGTCAGCTACGAGGAGATCACCTACGAGGGCTACGCGCCCGGCGGCATGGCGGTCATCGTCACCACCGTCACGGACAACCGCAACCGCACCGCCTCCGACATCCGCCACATCTTCGACAAGAACGGCGGCTCGCTGGGCACGAACGGCTGCGTCTCCTACATGTTCGACAACGTCGGCCTGATCGTCATCGAGCGCAAGCCCGGCATGGACGAGGACGACGTGATGATGGCCGCGCTGGATGCCGGCGCGTCCGACGTGCAGGCGCAGGACGACTGCTTTGAGGTCACCACGGCCGTCGCGGACTTCTCCTCCGTGCGCGAGAACCTCGAAAAGCAGGGCTTCAACTTCCTGTCCGCGGAGCTGACCATGATCCCGCAGACCACCAACCCCATCGACGATCCGGAGACGGTCGCCAAGATCCAGAAGCTGCTGGAGATGCTCGACGACCTGGACGACGTGCAGGACGTCTACCACAACGGCGAGCTGCCCGAAGAGGAAGACGAGGACGACTGATCCCGTCCGCAGGGCAATATACAGGCGCTCCGGCATCCCGTTGCAAAACGGGATGCCGAAGCGCCTTTTCTGTATGGCCCGTCAGGGCTGTTCCAGCACGCCGTAGACGGCCACGGAGCTGAGCACGCAGTAGTCGCCAAACTCCGCGCAGTTGTAGGCGTCGTAGTCAAAGGCATCGATCTCCCCATAGCCGCCCACATAGACCGCATTGGACGCCGGATCGGGCGCGAGGGAGGGGAAGTAGACCACCTCGAACCCGTCCGTCTGCCCGGCCGGCACGTCCAGGGCAAAGCACGCATAGGCGCGCGCCGTCAGCTCGGGCTGGACGGTCGGGTGCAGCTCTTTGGTCACGTAGAGCGTGTCCGGCTCCAGCGCGCGCGCATATTCGATGGCCTCGACCAGCCCCTCGCGGTACTGGCCTTCGGTCGTGTACATGTACTCCTCGTCGAAATAGGCGCTCGCCATGGGCAGCGACGCGGCCACCACCAGGGCGGCGACGGCCGGCAGGCCCAGGCGCAGCTTGCGCGCGACCGCCCACATGCCCGCGGACGCGACCAGGGCGACGGCCGCCGGTACGAAGTACATCTCCTGGCTGTCAAAGCCGGTGAACAGCAGGAACAGCGCGAGCGAGGCGCCCAGCAGCGCCAGGGGCATGCCCGCCCCGCGACGCCCTGGCCGCAGGCGCGCGGCCAGCGCGCACGCGCCCACGGCCAGGAACGGAACGAGGAAGGCGTAGGCGGATTCCTGATTCCACAGCGTCCAGATGCCGGAGGGCGTGTATTCATCCGTGTGGATGTTGAGCAGCAGGTAGCCGACGAACTCAATGAAGCCCTGACGCACGGCCTCCCATGCGGCGCTCCAGCCGCCGGCAAAGGCGAAGCGCGTCAGGAAGGACGGGACGTCGAAGCGCTCGATCTCCAGGCCGAGCAGCCGGAAGGGCTCAAGCCCAAGGAGATTGACCGCCGCGACGCACAGCGCGGGCACGGACAGGAGCAGGAAGAGCGCGGCGCTTGCGGCGATATGCCTCTTGGCAAATCCCCGGCGTGCCAGGGAGACGGCATAGCCGGCCAGCACCAGGGGCGCGAGCAACCAGGCAACGTCGACGGTGTACATGCATGCGGCCAGCGCAGCCGCGCCGCCGTACAGGCGTGCGTGCGGCCTTCGCGACGGCAGAACGCCGCCGAGCAGGAACGCGCCGAGCAACAGACAGAAGAGCAGCGCATGCGCGGGCGTGGCGAAGCGCGCGCTCATGAACGCCCAGGGGGAGAGGCCGCCCAGCAGCAGCACGAGCAGTGCGCAGGACCGGCCGCAGGCGCGGCGCATCAGGCCGGCCATCAGCGCGAGCGAGCCCATGGACAGCAGCAGGGCCGGCAGCCGCACGGCCAGCACGGTCATGCCCAATGCCTGCACGAACGGCGCGGTCAGCAGCGGCGTGAGGATGCCCATCGAAGGCAGCGAACCGGCGCCCTTGAGAAAGGGCGGCAGGAAGCTGCCGGATAGGTCGCGTCCCGTGCAGATCAAAAAGCGCGCGTTGACGGCGATGAACGCCTCGTCCGCGCTCAGGCCGCCGGGCAGCCGGGTCAGCCACAGGGCGCGCAGGGCCAATGCGGGCAGCGCGGCCAGCGCGCACAGCACGAGAAAGCGTCGTTGCAGCAGGCGTGCGCAGGCCGCGCGCAGGCGCGAGAGCAGCGGCAGGCGCGCGAGCGCGCCCGTGACGGGCGGAGATGCAGCCGCCAGACAGAGCGCAAAGGCCGCCAGCGCCAGGAAAACGTCAAGCGTCATGAGGCATCGCCCCCTTCCATGAGCAGGTCCTGCGGCATGAATTGCGTCGGATAGGCCAGCGCGCCGTCATAGAAGCGCATCAGCGTAAAGCCCTCCGCATCAAACGTCTCCAGATCGGACGGACGCAGCACGTACGCGGCGTTTTCCTCCACGTCGTATTCGAACGCCCAGTCCGATTCGCCCCAGTATTCGTAGGTGTCCACGTACATCTTGCCCGAGGGCAGCGGCTCCTCGCCGCGCCACTGCGCCGCGGTGATGCCGTGGAAGTAGAGCACGCGCAGCTCGGCGGCGGTGAATTCGTCCTCATCGTCGCCGACGCGGATGTACATGTGCTCAAAGGGCAGATCCCGGGCCGCGATCAGCGCGTTCGTCTCGCCGTAGCGGGTGGTGACGGTGTTGCCGTCGCCGAGGGTCCGTTCGCCAAAGAGCGTGACGCCGCAGCCGACGGCCGCCACCAGGTACATCAGCGCGACCGGCAGCGCGAAGATCCGCACCCGCCGGCAGATGAAGCGCAGCGCATAGCAGGCGAGCAACAGCAGCGGGAAATAGCTGCCGTTGATGCGCCATATGTGCCCGCCGACCGTGCAAAGGCCTGCGAAGAACATGCTGGCCATCAGCGCGAGCAGGATGTACCCCTCCGTCACGCGCAGCCCATCCGCCGTACACGCTTCTCCGCGCAGCATGCCCGTGCGCCGCCGCCGCCACAGCAGCAGCCCGCCCAGCAGCATCATCGGCCCGGTGAATGTGAACAGCGTGTGATAGCCGCGCACGGAGAAGTTCTCCGCAAAGCCGCGCTGCAGCAGTGTGTTGTCCAGATACTGCGTGAGGTCGCCGAACAGGCGCTGAAAGAAGGGCTCATTGGCAAAGAAGATGATGTCCTGCTTGCGCTCGGACTCGCTGAAGAACTGCATCGTGATCGGGCCTAGGCGCATCGTCTCCCAGCCGAAGGTGTTGACCGCCATGGTCATCAGCAATGGACCGGCGACGACCAGGTAGATGCCCACGCAGGCGAGCAGCTGCAATGGACGGACCTTGCCGCGCAGAAGCAGATAGGCCGCCAGCGCCACGAGCAGCACCGGCACGCTGTAGACCGCGATGCCGTACGTGTACATCGTCAGCCCGAACAGCGCCATGGACACATACAGCATCGGCCGGCGCCCAAGCCCCGCGGCCAGCGCGTCGCAGGAGAAGAGCAGCATCAGCGAGAACGTGTTGGCGTCGATCGACCAGCGGGAGAGCATGATGTGCCACGGACAGACCGCGCAAAACCACAGCGCGATCAGCGCATAGCCGCGCCCTGCAATGCGGCGCGCAAAGTCCCACAGCACGACGAGCGACGCGAGCGCAAGCAGCAGCATCGGCAGGCGCAGCGCGACGAGCGAGGGCTCCATGAAGCGCAGAAACAGCGAGGAGAAGTAGGCCAGGAACGCGCTCTGCTGGCCGTATCCCCAGCCCCAGAGCATCGCCGGCAGCGACGTGCCGAACCGGTCCGTCCCGTAAAGCGCGAGGGCGTAGGCGTCCACGCCCGACATCACCTCGTCGCACTGCGCGCCGGCGGGAAGGTTCGGCCAGCGGTACAGGCGCAGGAACAGCGCCGCGGCCATCGCCAGCGCAAACAGCAGCCAGTAGCGCCGGCGCGCCAGCCGGTGCAGCGCATCCCCGGCCGCGCGCAGCGGACGCAGCGCGTTCAGCCGCGCGCAGCAGCGGTCGCTCAGGGACAGGCAAAAGAGCACGATCAGCGCAAAGCCAAAGACAAACCCGGTCAGACCCGGCATGCGGTCACGCTCCTTCCGAATCGCCTGCACCGGCCGCGCCCGCCTCCAGGGGCGTAAACACGGTATACAGGCCAAAGTCCTGGATGTCGTAGGCATCCCAGTCAAAGTAGTCCAGATCGTTCATCGACGCGAGATAGACCGTGCCCTCGACGGGGGAGAGATCGCGGCCGGAAAGGCCGGCCACCTGCACGGGCGCGCCATCGCCGACGGACGCATCCGCCGGCAGATCCAGCGCAAAGCGCGCCATCGCCTCGCCCAGGTGCTGCGAGTCGACGCACGGGTAGAGCGCGTTGGTCACAATGATATGCTCCGGCGCCTGCGCCCGCGCGTACTCGGCGGCGGGCATGAAACCGGCGCGAAACTCCGATTCGACGCTGTAGACGAAGTCCTCGCCGTAGACCGCCGGAACGAGCGCAAGCGTCGCGGCGGCATAGAGCGCGCACAGCGCCGGCGTCCCGACCAGGCGCAGGCGGCGGCTGATCTCCGAGGCGCACAGCGCCGCCAGCAGCGCAGTGGGCAGCAGCAGCGGCAGCATGTGCTCAATGCTCACGGTCGGGCACAGCAGCCGCGGCAGCGCGCAGGCGGCAAAGAGCATCGCCAGCAGCGCAAAGCGCGCGCGTCCCGCGCGGGCGCGGCTGAGGGCGCACAGCAGGCCGCCTGCCAGCAGCGGCAGCGTGAACAGAAACACGAGCCCGCCCTCATAGGGGATGTACGCATTGGTGCCGCCGAACTCATCCAGCTTCACCGCGCACACGAGCCACTCCAGCAGCGAGACGGCCGTGCCCTCCAGCGCGTCGAAGGAGAAGCCCTGGGAGAAGATCGTGGTCAGCGTCTGGGGCGCGGTGGGCAGCCGCGGGATGGTCGCCAGCAGCAGGCGGAACGACGGCAGATCCAGCGCGTTGACCGCAATGGTGCACAGCGCGGGCAGCAAGACGAGCAGGAACAGCAAAAGCCCCGGCAGCAGACGGCGAAGCGGCACGCGCCGCACGAGCGGAAGGTAGAGCACGGCAAAGAGCTGCATGGCGGGCGCAACGAGCCACAGCCCGTCGCTCACGTACATCGAAAGCCCCAGCGCGACGCCCGCCGCCGTGTAGCGGCCGCAGGCGAGCAGCAGCGCGCACAGCGCGACCATGCACAGCGCGGCCATGCCGGCGTTCAGAAAGCGCGAGGCCATCACATGCCAGGGAGAGAGCGCAAGCGCCAGCAGCGCAAACAGCGCCATGCGCCGGCCGCCGATCCGGCGGGCCAGCAGATAGGACAGCGCGAGCGAGAGCAGCGCGATGAGCTGTGCGGGCAGGCGCACGGCCAGCTCCGTCATGCCCAGCAGCGCGGTGAACGGCGCGGTCAGCAGCGGCAGCAGCGGGCCCATCGCGGTGCTCGAAGCGTAGCCTGGCAGGAAGGCGGGGAAGGGCACGCCGGACAGGTCCGCGCCCGTGCCCAGCAGCGCCCGCCCCTGCACGGCGATCAGCATTTCGTCCGCACCGATGCCGGGCAGCGCCTGGCACACGCGCAGCGCGAGCGCGGCTGCGAGCAGCAGCGCAAACAGCGGCCATTCGAGGCGCGAGAGCAGCCGGTCGCTCCCGGCGCGCAGCCGGCGCAGCGGACCCATGCGGTCCAGCGCGCCGCATACGGCGGGCGACGCGCCCAGCGCGCAGAGCAGACACGCCGCCGCCAGAAATGAAAGGCTCAGAATCATGGCTGTCCCTCCTGTGTAGACGGCATCATCGCCTGCGGATACACCGCCGCGTAGGTGTTGAAGACCTCGATGTGGAACGCCTCGGGGTCGAACTGCTCCAGATTGGCGGCCGGGATGACATAGGCGGCGTTCTCCTCGGGATCGGGCAGATAGTCGGTGCCGTACTCCGGTGGCCACAGTTCAAACACGTCGCCGTACAGCCCGATGTCCTCGCCCTCACAGGAGAGGATCGGCGCCTCTTCATTGAACTGCGCGGGGCTCAGGCCGAACACGTACAGCAGGCGCACGGTTGGCGCATCGTAGATGTAGTAATCTGCCCCCTCGGGCGCGCCGGCGTCGAAGTACAGGTGTTCAAAGGGCAAATCGCGGACGTAGGCAAGGGCTTCGTACTGCCCGGCGGGCGAGTCCTGCGAGTCGACGGCCGTACGCTGCTGGGCCACATAGGCCGGGAAGAAGACGCACAGCGCCGCCAGATAGACGGCCGCAAACGCGGGGATGAACGCGCGCACGCGCCGGCATACCCAGTAGACGGCGTAGGCCGCCAGCAGCACGAGCGGGTAATAGATGGCGTTGGCGCGCCAGGAGGTGACGCTGTTGGTGATGACGCAGGAGGCGAACGCGCACAGCGTCCAGCACAGCAGCAGGAACCCCGCGCGGGGCTCGAGCGATCCGGACGCGCGCGTCAGATCCGCAGTGCGGCGGTGACGCCACAGCAGCAGCAGGCCCGCGGCCAGCAGCGGCGCGCTGAAGGGATAGACCGCACCAAAGCGCGCATCCGTGCCCAGCGCCTGGGCAGACTGCCAGAACGTGACGCGCAGCGCGCACAGCAGGTTGGCAAACAGCCGGTCCATGAACGGCTCCTGCGTGAAGAAGAGGATGTCGGAGCTGCGCGTGCTCTCCTCAAAGCGCTGGCAGGTGATTGGGCCCAGTTGCACCGTCTCCCATCCGAAGGCGTTGATGCACAGCGTCAGCACGACCGGCAGCGAGACGACGAAAAAGATCAGCGCACACACGAACGCGTCGCGCACGCGCACAAACCGGCGCGCCAGCAGATACGCGCAGCAGCAGATCAGGAGCGGCGGCACCACATAGGCCGCGACGCCGTAGCAGTACATCGACAGTGCGAAAAAGACCATCGACAGGTACAGCGCGGGGCGGCGGCGCAGACCCAGCACGAGCAAATCCATCGAAAAGAGCAGAAAGTGGCACAGCATGTACGCGTCCAGCGCCTGCCGGCTCTGCTGGATGTGCCAGGGCGACACCGCCAGCAGAAAGAGCGCCAGCAGCGCATAGGAGCGGCCGCACAGCCTGCGCGCGAAGTCGTAGAAGACCGCCAGCCCCGCAAGGCTGACAAGCATCGTCGGCAGGCGAACGCCCACACGGGTCAGCCCGAAAAAGCGCGTGGACAGCGACATCAGGTAGGCCATCATGGCGCTCTGCTGACCGTAGCCCCAGGCCTCCATCATCGCGGGATAGGACGTGCCGTAGTGGTCGGTCCCAAAGCGCGCCAGCGCGTAGCCGTCCACCGCGGAGAGGATGCCGTCGGTGTGGTAATTGGCTGGAATGTCCGAGAAGCCGTACAGGCGCAGGAAGAGCGCCAGCGCGAAGACGGCCGCAAGCAGCGGCCAGTAGGCGCGGCGCGACAGCCGGACCGCCGCGTCGCCTGCCGCGCGCAGGGGACGCGCGTTCAGCAGCGCAGCGGCGCGCCGGCTCGCCGCGAGCAGCAGCAGCGCGAGAACGGCCCACAGCAGGACGGGGTAGAGGGCGGGCATGGGAAATCACAGCCTTTCGGAAGGGCGTCTTTTCATTCGTGTGCGAGCTCCAGCGCGTCGCGGAAGAAGGCGTTCATGCGCTCCTCATCCTTGAAGCGTGCGATGAAGACGTATTTGCCCATGCCGGCGGCCAGCACGTCCGGCAGCGTCTCGCATTGCATCAGGTCGCCTGCGTAGCGCTGGCGCAGCGCGTCCTGCGAGAGCAGGTACGGCTTGCCCTCCTGGCGGCCGACGAAGGCGCAGAAGTACTTCTCCGGCCAGTCGGGCTGGCGGTTCTCGTCGTAGCAGATCATGTCCGCATAGATGCGGTAGACGTCCGTGCTCAGGGCATAGTTGTACATGTCCGGCGTGAAGCCGCCGCAGGGCCGCATGTTGACCTCCAGGCCGACGATCGTGCCCGCGCGCCCCAGAAAGGGATGGTCGTCCCACAGGCGGAAGAACTCAAAGTGCACGAAGCGCGAGCGCGCGCCGAACGCCTTGACGCAGCGGCGGCCCGCGTCGCGCAGGTCGTCGGGCAGGCGCGGCAGGATGGTGAAGTGCTGGTGGTCGCCCGTGTTGACGGCATCCATGATCGAATAGGGCACGTAGTCGCCGCTCTCAAACAGCGGCTCGCCGCGCGAGTCGAGGATCGCGTCGTAGGAGCAGATGGCGCCGTTGACGAACTCCTCCATCACATAGGGCACGGGCGGCAGGTCCGCAAAGAATCCGCACAGCGCCGCGTCGTCCTCCAGCTTGTAGGTCGCGCATGCGCCCACGCCGTTGTCCGGCTTGACGACGACGGGATAGCCGACCTGCTCAATGAACGCGCGCGCGGCGTCGAGCGTCGTCACGTGGTGCAGCCGTGCGGTGGGAACACCCGCCTGCTGGTAGCAGGCCTTCATCAGGCTCTTGCGCTTCACGCGCGGCATGTCCTCGGGCATGAAGCCGGAGGTGATGTGGAACGCCTCGCGCAGGCGCGCGTCCTGCTCCAGCCAGTATTCGTTGTTCGACTCGAGCCAGTCGATGCGCCCGTGGTGGTGGATAAAGTACGCCACGGCGCGAAAGACGGACTCATAGTCCTCTAGGCTGTCCACGCGGTAGTAGTCGGTCAATGCCCCGCGCAGCGTCGGGCTCAGCTGCTCGTAGGGGGTGTCGGCGATGCCCAGCACCGTGACGCCGTGATCGCGCAGCGCGGTGCAGAAGCGCTCATAGTTGGATGGAAAGTGAGGCGAGATGAAGACGAAATTCATGTACATCGGCTCCCTTATCGACGTGGTATGAGATCATGCGCGGCTGTCCCAGGCCTTCAGCACGCGTCCTTGCAGATCCTTGATTTCAAAGACGCCGTCCTCAAAGGTCATGTAAGACGGCGGATTGCCCTCCTTGGGCAGCGCGCAGGAGCCGGGGTTGAGGTACGTGACGCCGGAAGCGTGCGCCTGGATGACCGGCAGGTGCGTGTGCCCGTGGATGAGCAGGTCGCCCGGCTTGAGCGGCGGCAGCGCGTCCAGATTGAACAGATGCCCATGCGTCACAAAGGCCAGGCGCGCGCCCAGTTCCATCAGCATGAAATCCGCGCCGATGGGGAAGGACAGCACCATCTGGTCGACCTCGGCGTCGCAATTGCCGCGCACGCAGGCGATCTCGCTTCGGGCGCCGTTGAGCAGGGCAAAGACCGCCTTGGGGTCGTAGTCGGCGGGCAGGTCGTTGCGCGGACCGTGGTAGAGCAGGTCGCCCAGCAGCACGAGCCGGCCGGCGCCCTCCGCCGCATAGCGCGCGAGCACCTGCTCGGCCGCGCCGCGGGAACCGTGGATGTCGGATGCGAAGAGATATTTCATGTGATCCTCCTTGCCAATGATGATGAACGCCCCTGCGGGCGAAGGCGGACGGTTACAGGTCGATCTCCAGCACGACCGGGCAGTGGTCGCTGCCGTAGACCTGCGCGTCGATGCGCGCATCCCGGATGCGGTCCTTGACGCGCTCGGACACGAGAAAGTAGTCGATGCGCCATCCGGCGTTGTTCTTGCGGGCGTTGAACATGTACGACCACCAGGAGTAGCAGCCCGTCTTGTCGGGGTAGAGGTAGCGGAAGGTGTCGACGAAACCGCTTTGCAGTGTCTTGGTCATCTGCGCGCGCTCCTCGTTGGTGAAGCCCGCGTTGCCCACATTCGCCCGGGCGTTCTTCAGGTCGATTTCCTGATGCGCGACGTTCATGTCGCCGCACACGATGACCGGCCTTTTGGCGTCCAGGCGCTTGAGGTACGCGCGGAAGTCCTCCTCCCAGCGCATGCGGTAGCCAAGGCGCGTCAACTCGCGCTGGGCGTTGGGCGTATAGACGTTCACCAGAAAAAAGCCGGGATACTCCAGCGTGATGACGCGCCCCTCCTGGTCGTGTTCCTCTAGGCCCAGCCCCATGCGCGCCGAGAGTGGCGGCTGCTTGGCAAACACCGCCGTGCCGGAATAGCCCTTTTTGACTGCGCTGTTCCAAAGCTGCGTATAGCCGGGCGTCTCCACCTGCGCCTGGTCCGGCTGCATCTTCGTCTCCTGCAGGCTGAACAGGTCCGCCTGCTGCTCGGTAAAATAATCCATGAAGCCCTTGGAAAGGCATGCGCGCAGGCCGTTGACGTTCCAGGAGATCAGCTTCATGCGGTCGCCTCCTTCTTTCGCCGGACGCATGCAGGCCGGTCCGGCGCTGGATTTCATCTCCTTATTATACACGATTCCCGCCCGCAGCGCAAAGAAAAGCCGCATCAAATGCTGACAAAATGGAAAAAATCAGGAGAGCGGAGGAGGAGATGGCTTGGTATACGTGACGACGTTGCTGTACGCGCTGCTGGTCCTGCCGCTGCGCATCGCCGCGCGCGTGGACATCGGCGAGCGCTCGACGGTCAAACTGCGCCTGCAGGCGCTCTTTTTCACGCTGCAATTCGACGGCGTCGTCGAGCGCGGCGAGAGCGGGCTGTTCTTCTCCATCCGTCCGCGCGGCTGGGACGGCCGGGAGGGCGCGCCCCTGTCGCTGCCCGCGCGCTCGGTCGTGCGGCCCGCGCTGCAAAACTGCCGCGCGCGCCGCTACATCGCGCGGCATGTGCGCGTGCGGCGGCTGGAGACGGATGTGCGGCTGGGCTGCATGCAGGCCGCGGATACCGCGCGCCTGTGCGGGGCGCTGCTGGCCGCGCTCTCGGCGCTCTCCGGCGCGCTGCGCCGCCGCCTGCACGTCGCGCCGCGCCTGCGCGTGGAGCCGGACTTTGCGCGGCCCGCGCTGCTGGCGTCGGTCCGATGCATAATCGTCGTGCTGCCTGGGGACATTATGGCCACGGCGGCGCTGGGGCTGCTGCACGGCCTGCGCCGCTCGGCGCGCCGCGCGATCCCCGCAAAATTGCGATGAAGGGGCGAAACGGAATGGACAGGCATCCCATTGAGAGCTTGATGGGCACGACGATGGAGAACATCCGCGACATGGTGGACGTCAACACCGTCGTGGGCGATCCCGTGCAGACGGCGGAGGGCGTGACGATCATCCCCATCTCGCGCGTGTCGTTCGGCTTCGTGGCGGGCGGCGGCGAGTACGGCGCGGAGGGCCGGACGCCAGGCGCTCTGCAGGAAGAGGCGCGCCCCTTTGCGGGCGGCAGCGGCGCGGGCGTATCGGTCAATCCGGTGGGCTTTCTGGTCTCGGGCGGCGGACAGGTGAAGCTGCTCAGCGCCAACTATGCCACGCCGGTGGACCGCATGGTGGAGCTGATCCCGCAGGTCGTGGGCGACCTGAAGGACATGCTGTGCGACGAGGACGAGCCCAAGGGAAAGCAGGCGGACAAGAAGCAGGAGGACGGGGCGGCGCGGGCATTCACGGTGACGCCGCTGCCGCAGGATCTGGGCAAGGAGACGGACGAATAGACAGCGGCCGCCGGAGCGTTCCGGCGGCCGTTTGGTTATTCTGCCTGCTGGCCCAGGGGCTTGAGGTCGTCGTTGTCGGAGAATGCGGCGGCGCAGTAGCCCGCGCCCTCCAGCGCGCTCAGCTGCTTGCCCAGCTTCTTCTGCTGGGGCAGGACTGTCACCACGTACGTCTCGCGCAGGCGCGCGGCCTTTTGCAGCACCTGTGCAAAGTCCGCCTCCGGGCGGTAGAGCAGCGCGAGCTTGCGCTTCTCCTCGGGCAGGGCAAATCCCCGCTCCAGCAGGATGGAGCAGATGCGCTCAAAGCCGATGGAGAAGCCGACCGCGGGCACCTGCTGCCCGATGAACTTGCCGATCATCCCGTCGTAGCGTCCGCCGCCGGCCACGGAGCCGGGGAAGCCCTCGCACACGATCTCAAAGACCATGCCCGTATAGTAGCCCTGGCCGCGCACGAGCGACGGGCAGTAGGCGACGCGATAGCGTCCCGCGGCGAGCGTGGACGCGGCGTCCAGCACGCGGCGCAGGCCGTCGGCGAGCGCGTCGTCCCCGCACAGCGCCGCCACGCGCTCCAGGCCAAATTCCCCTTCGCGCAGGAACGCGCCCAGCGCGTCGATCGCCCCGGCGGGCATGCCCTTGTCGGTCAGCTCCGCGCACACGCCGTCCACGCCGACCTTGTCCATCTTGTCAAAGGTGACGCACACGCTCTCCAGCGAATCGGCCTCAAAGCCCATCGCGCGCAGCATGCCGCGCAGCAGCCGGCGGTCGTTGACGTTGACCGTGAAGTCCGCAAAACCGATGGCCAGCAGCGCGCGGGCCGTCACGTCGATCAGTTCGATCTCGGCGTTTACGCTCTCGTCGCCCAGGATGTCGATGTCGCACTGCACGAATTCGCGCATGCGCCCCTTCTGCGGACGCTCCGCGCGAAATACCCGGTCCGTCTGGATGACCTTGAAGGGCGTGGGCAGCTGCGCGCGGTTGGCCGCATAGTAGCGGGAGAGCGGCAGCGTCAGGTCGTAGCGAAGGCCCATGTCCGACAGCGCGCGCTCATCCCCGTCGGCCAGCGCGGCCTCGAGCTTCTCGCCGCGCTTGAGCACCTTGAAGATGAGGTTCAGGTTTTCGCCGCCGTCGCTCTTGTCCAGGTTTTCGATGTCCTCGAGCATCGGCGTGGCGATGCGCTCAAATCCGCTGGCGCGGTAGGTCTTGAGGATTTCGCCCTGCACGTAGTCGCGCAGGCGCATTTCATACGGCAGGTAGTCCCGCATGCCCTTCAAAGGCTGGATCTTCATGTCAAACCGGCTCCTTTGTGTCAGATAGCTTATCATAGAACAGACGGGGCGCTTTTGTCAATAAAGGGATGCGGCAAAACGCGCGCGCATACGCTGTTGACATGGATGCGGAGGAGGGAAACGGATGAAAAGATGGATCGCGGGTCTTTTCACGGCGCTGCTCGTCCTGTATAATGGAGTGGCGCGGGCGCAGACGAGCGCGGCGGCCGCGTGCATTGTGGAGCTGACCACGGGCCGCGTGCTCTTTGAATACGAGGCGGACACGCAGCTGCCCATGGCCTCCACCACCAAGGTGATGACGGCGCTGCTGGCCCTGGAGATGGGGGAGCCGGACGAGCCCGTCACCTGCTCAGAGAACGCCTACGGCGTGCCCGGCACGTCGATCTATCTGGACCTGGGCGAGACGCTGCCCCTGGGCCAGATGCTCCTGGGGCTGATGCTCGCCTCGGGTAACGACGCGGCCGTCGCCATCGCGGAGCACCTGGGCGGCAGCGTGGAGGAATTCGCACAGATGATGAACGCGCGCGCGCTGGAATTGGGCGCGCGCAACACGCACTTCGTCACGCCGCACGGCCTGCCCATGGACGGCCACTATACCACGGCGCGCGACCTGGCGCTCATCTCGCGCCATGCCATGACGCTGCCCGCCTTTCGCCGGATCGTCTCTACGCAGCGCGCCTCCATCCCCTGGGCCGGGCGAGACTACGACCGGCAGCTGCAGAACAAGAACCGCCTGCTGTCCGACTATCCGGGCGCCACGGGCGTCAAGACCGGCTACACGCGCGCGGCGGGGCGCTGCCTCGTGTTCGGCGCGCAACGGGATAGGCTGGAACTCGTGGGCGCGCTGCTCAACTGCCCCGAGTGGTTCGATGAGGCGGCGCGCCTGATGGACGGCTGCTTTGAACAATACGGCATGCTTACGCTCTACCGCGCGGGCGAGGATGCGCGGGTTGTGCCCGTCCAAGGCGGCGTAGGGCGCACGGTCAGCGCGGTGGCGGTGACGGACCTGTCCGTGCCCGTCCGGCAGGGCGAGGAGGTGCGGCTCGTGCTCGACCTGCCCGAGCAGATCGAGGCCCCGGTGCGCGCGGGCGACGAACTGGGCACGGCCAGCGCCGTGCTTTCCGGGGAGACGCTGCTCACCGTGCCGCTGGTGGCGGCGCAGGACGTGCAGGCCCGATCCTTCACCGTGAACATTAGAACGATTCTGCTGCACTGGCCGCTGCTGAACGGCTGGCAGTGACATAAGGAGCAACCGATGAAGATCATTCGAATGGACGAAAGCAACGCCAGACAACTCAACGCGATCGAGCCCCGCTATCTGGTCAGCGAGGTCGCGGCGCTGCGCCTGACGCGCGGCGGGTTTGCACTGGAATACAGGCCGCTGGCCAGCGCCGTGTGGAGCCGGAGCGGCTGCGAGGACGAGGAGGCGGCGGACTTTCTGGGCCGGCGCGACCGGGATGTGTTTTTCAGCTATCTGGAGGGCGCGCTGTGCGGACAGATCGCCGTTGAAGAGAGCGAAAACCGCCTGGCGCGCGTGACGGACGTGCGCGTGGACATCCCCGCGCGCCGCAAGGGCCTGGGGCGCGAGATGCTGGACGTGGCGATGGACTGGGCGGCGCTGCACGGGTGCGAGGGCCTCGTCGTGGAGACGCAGGACGCCAACCCCGCGGCCTGCCAGTTCCTGGAGCACTGCGGCTTTGCGCTGGGCGGCGTGGACCGCATGCGCTATGCGGGCCTGGCGCGGACGGGCGAGCGGCCGACGGCGCTGCCGGCGTGCGCGCTCTTCTACTACAAGCTGCGTGCGAGGTGAGGCCGATGCGTCTGCAAAAATATCTGGCGCTGTGCGGCGTCGCCTCCCGGCGCAAGTGCGAGGAGATCATCCTTGCGGGCCGCGTGGCGGTCGACGGACGGACGGTCGATCAGCTGGGCGCGCAGGTCGAGGACGGCCAGCGCGTCACGCTGGACGGCGCGCCCGTGGCGCCCGAGGCGCGCAAGCGCTACATCCTCTACTACAAGCCGGTGGGCGAGGTGACGACCGTCAGCGACGACAGGGGCCGCGCGACCGTGCTCGACCGCTTTGCCGGTGAGGTGCCCGAGCGAATCTATCCCGTCGGCCGGCTGGACTACGACAGCGAGGGCCTGCTGCTGCTCACCAACGACGGCGAGCTGGCCCAGCGCCTGCTGCACCCGCGCGGCGAGGTGGACAAGGTCTACATCGCGCGCGTGACGGGCAGCGTGTCGCCGCAGGACGTGCGGCGGCTGTGCGAGGGCGTCGCGCTGCCCGGCGACGCGCGGCCCACCGCCCCCGCGCAGGTGTCCGTCGTGCGCCGGGAGACGTTTGCGACGGTGGCGCAGGTGACGATCCACGAGGGGCGCAACCGCCAAGTGCGCCGCATGTTCGAGGCTGTGGGCCACCGCGTGCTGGCGCTGCGGCGCGTGCGCTTCGGCCCGCTGGCGCTGGGCGCGCTCAGACCCGGCCAGTGGCGCGAGCTGACGCAGGACGAGGTGCAAAAGCTCTACGCGCTGTGAAGAAATGACGGCATGAAAAAAAGCCCTCCCGGTACCGCCCGGAAGGGCTTTGCGCGCTTAGGCGTGCGGATCCAGCGTCCAACCGCAGTCGCCGTGATAGATCATCTGGCGCGTCATGCCGCCGTCGATGCAGATGTTTTCGCCCGTGATGAAGCCCGCTTTGTCCGAGCACAGGAACAGCGCCAGCGCGGCCACATCCGACGGGTTGCCGACCCGGCCTGCGGGATGCTGCGCGGCGTCCGGGCCATGGTATTCGACGTACTCCGTGTCGATCCAGCCGGGGGAGATCGAGTTGACCCGCACCCGGCCCGAGAGGCTGACGGCCAGCGCGTGCGTCAGCGCCGAGATGCCGCCCTTGGCGGCGGTGTAGCTCTCCGTCTGCGGCTGGCTCATGCGGTCGCGCGAGGAGGAGATGTTCACGATCGCCGCGCCGGGCGCGAAGTGCGGGAGGAACAGCTTCGTCAGATAGAAGGGCGCGGTCACGCCGATGCGAAGCGCCCGGTTGAACTCCTCATAGCTGCACGCGTCGATGCCCTTCATGGGCGGCGGCGCGTTGTGGATGAGAAAGTCCACCTGCCCATGATCGGCAATCACCCGCTCTGCAAATCGGCGCAGCGTCTCCTCCTCGCCCACGTCGCCGGTGAAGTACGGATTGGGCGTGCGGTCGATCACGCACACCGACGCCCCCTCCCGCGCAAACGCCTGCGCGATGGCCAGACCGATGCCGTGCGCGCCGCCCGTGACGACGGCCACCTTGCCCTGAAACATGAAAGCCTCCTCTATTATGAACTCATTGCTCACGCCGTGTGGCGCGCGTGCGGCTTGACGGCGCGAAAGACGACCGTGCATGCGGCCGTCGCCGCGGCGATGGCCATGACGCCCTGCAGCGCCGTCATGGCGTGCGACGCGGCCAACGAACCGTCGCCCTGGGCGAGGTAGAGCATGATCTGGAACAGGTCAAAGCCCGGCACGAGCGTGACCAGGGACGAGGTCAGAAAGACGGTCGCGGGCGTCTTCATGCGGCGCGCGGCCAGCTCGCACAGCGCGCTCATGACCAGTCCGCCCAAGAAGTAGCAGGCGACGGTGCCGTTGCCCGCGGCGTCGAGCACGACATAGAGCAGATAGCCCAACGCGGCAATCAGGCAGGAGGGCACAATCGTGCGCCGCGGCGCGTGGAAGAGCAGCGCGAACGCGCCCGCCCCGAAGAATGCGCTGACGGCGGACACCGCAAAGTACAACGTCATGCTCACAGCCCCCCGAAGAACGACCAGAATTTCAGCGCCGCGAACACGCCGATGGCCACCGTTGCAGCGATGAGCAGCGCCTCCGCCGCGCGGGAGACGCCGGAGACCAGGTCGCCGTAGAGCGTGTCGCGCACGGCGTTGGTCATGAGCAGCCCCGACAGCAGCGGCATGATGCCACCCGCAATGGCGGCGCTGGGCGTTTCATAGGGAAAGACGAAGTTGATACCATAGGCCACCAGCGCCGTGAGAAAGCCGCCCAGCACGTTGGTCACGGGCTGCGCCATCTCCAGGCGCGCAATCAGCGGCACGGCCGCCTGCGTCAGCGCGCCCGAGAGCAGCGCCACCAGCGCCGCCGCCGGTCCGCCGCGAAACATCAGCGCAAACATGGCCGCGCCTATGCCCGCCGCCACGACGCACAGCGCCTGACGCGGACCTGGGGATTCGGCCAGCGCCAGCAGCGCACGCTCGGCCTGCGCGGCGTCCATGCAGCCCGTGGCCACGTGCCGCGAGATGTCGTTGGCGACGCTCAGGCGGGTCAGGTCCGTGCCGCGGCGCGCGACGCGCAGCGTGACGGTGCGCGTGCCCAGCGTGACGAACAGGCTCGTCGGATAGGCGACCACGCCCGCGTCGGACAGGCCCAGGCCGCGCGCCATGCGCATGACCGTCTCCTCGACGCGGTAGGTTTCGCCGCCGTTTTCCAAGATGATGCGCGCGGCCAGGCACAGCGCCCGCAGCGCGGTCTTTTCTTCGCTCATGCTTTCATCCTTCCGGCGCGTTGCGCCCGCCACATTATAACAACGCCGCGCGCGCGTGTCAACGCATATGCATTTGATGGGAAATGGGGCGCATGCGATTGACAAAAATGGATTTTATCCGTATCATGTCCAATGGGGGATTTTCGACACGCGGCGCAGCGGCGCCGGAAGCGGAGGCGATACGTTTGAAAATTGACCTGACATGCCCAATCGAGCTGTTTGCATTCGAGCTGCCCACCCGGGAGCGGGCTGCGTGCAGCCTTACGTTTTTCAATCTGGAGCGAAAGCAGGTGTCCAGCATCCAGGTGACGATGACCTGCCTGGACCGCCAGGGCGGCATCCTGCAGCGCGCGGTGGAGCGCGTGATGGACCTGCATGGCGCGGGACGGGAGCACTTCGTGGCCGATGTGCCGCTGGAGGACAACCCGGACATCGCGCAGATCGAGCTGGTGGTCGAAAAGGTCTGGTTCGACGACGCGTCCATCTGGCGGCGCGACAGCGCCTCCACGCAGGAGTACGTGCCCAACGTCATGCCGGAGGGACGCCGCCGCGAGATGCTGCGCTTCGTCGCGGGCGAGGACGCCGTGGGCTATCCGGAGGAGCAGGGGGCCGTGTGGCTGTGCGTCTGCGGACGCGCCAATGCGGCCGGCGAGACGGTCTGCCGCCGCTGCGAGCGCGCCAAGGACGAGGTGTTCGCGCGCTTTTCCGAGGACGCGGTCGACGCGGTCATCCAAAAGCGTGAGGACGAGCTGGAGCGCATTGCGCAAAAGGCGCGCCAGGAGGCGTCCGAAAAGGAGTACGCACGCCAGCAGACCCTGCAAAAGAAGCGCCGCCGTCGCCGCTTGATCGTTCGTTCGGTCGCGGCGGTCGTCATCGTCGCGGTGGGCGCCTATGCGATTGTGACGTTCGGCGTGCCGGAATTCCAGTACCGCTACGGCCGCTACCTGCTGCAAAACGGCCAGCCCGAGCGCGCCAAGGAGACATTCGTGCGCCTGGCGGACTATCGCGACGCGGACGCGCAGGCGCTGGAGGCGGAGTATCAGATCGCCCTGGCGCTGCTGCAGGCGGGCGACGAGGCCTCGCTGATCGAGGCGCAGGAGCGGTTCGCCGCGCTGGAGGGCGAGCAGGCCGCGCAGCAGGAGCAGGAGGCGCGCTATCAGCTGGCGCTGCTGTATCAGACCGCGGGCGATTACGGCGCGGCGGAGGAGCTGCTGCTCGGGCTTTCGGGCTATGAAGAGGCCGACGCGCACGCGCAGCAGGTCAGCTATGCGCTGGCGGGCGAGGCCGTGCAGGCGGGCGACTACGAGGCGGCGATCGAGCGCTATGCGGCGCTTTCGGGCTTTGAGGATGCGGACGCGCTGTGCGCGGAGGCGACATACGCGTTTGCCGCGCAGCAGCAGGAGGGCGGCGCGTTTGCGCGCGCGGCGGAGCTGTTTGATTCCCTGGGGGACTATGAGGACGCCGCAGACCGGGCGAAGGCCTGTCTGTACGCGGACGCCGGCGCCGCGATGGAGGAGGGCGACTACGCGCGCGCCGTCGAGGCGTACGAGTCGCTGGGCGCGTACGAGGATGCGCCGTCGCTGCTGACGGCGGCGCGCTATCACTTGGGCGTGGACCTGATGAACGGCGGCGAGTATGAGGCTGCCAGCGAGCTGCTGCAGAGCCTGGGCGAGTACGAGGACGCGCAGATTCTGTGGCAGGAGGCGTTGTACCTGCCCGGCATGGCGTCGTTTGGCGAGGGCGACTACGACACGGCGGTCTCCTACCTGACCCGCATCCCGGGCTACAAGGATGCGGACGAGCAGGCGCAGCGCGCGCGGTTCCTCGCGGCGGAGAGCCTGGCCGAGTCCGGCCGGTTCGACGAGGCGGTAGAGCGCTACGAGGCGCTGGGCGACTACGAGGGTGCGGCCTCGCGAGCGCAGCAGACGCGCTACCTGGCCGCGCAGAGCGCCCTGGCCGCGGGCCGCTATGAGGAGGCGGCGGAGCGCTTTGCCGCGATCGGCGACTACTCCGACGCCTCGCGCAAGGTGCTGCAGGCGCAGTACCTGCAGGCCGACAGCCTCTACGAGGCGGGCGAGTACGAGCAGGCGCAGGCGATCTTCGCGGCGCTTGGCAGCTATCAGGACGCGCGCGAGCGTGCGCTGGCCTGTCCCTATGCGCAGGGCATGGAGCTGGAGGAAGCCGGATCGTACATGGAGGCCTCCGAAAAGTACGCGCAGGCCGGGGACTACCTGGATGCGGCGCGGCGCGCGCAGCTGTGCGTGTACCGCTACGCCGAGCAGTGCGAGGAGGAGGGCGACCCCGAGGCCGCGGGCGCGGCGTTCCTGTCGCTGGGCGAGTTTGAGGACGCGCCTGCCCGCGCGCAGCAGGTCTACGACGACTGGCTGCAGGCCACGTGGCTGGATCTGAACCTGGAGATGGACGTGGGCAACTACGCGCCGGTCGTCGAGGGCTGCAAGCCCTATGTGGGCAAGGACCTGCCCGCGCCCTACGACGGCTTCGACGCGCTGTACGAGGAGGCCAACTACCGCTATGCGCGCCGGCTCATCTCTCAGGGATCGGAGCTGGAGGCGCTGCCGTACCTGCGCGAGGCCAACGGCTACGGCGAGAGCGAGGAATTGCTGGAGGGCTACATCTACCTCATCCTGGGCACGTGGTCGCCGGACGAAGAGGGCAGGCCGATGCAGTTCCGGGAGGATGGAACGTGCACGTTCGAGGGCCAGGAGCGCTACTTTGACGTCAACGGTTACGCCGTGCTGATCGGCGGGGAGCCCGAGCCGTCGCAGGCAGTGTTCCAGATCGTCTCCATGGACGCGCAGCGCATGACGCTCAAGCGCGAGGAGGACGGCGCGACCGTGCGCTACACGCGCGTGCAGCCCGCGCAGGACGACGCGGCCGGGCAGGAAGGGGACGAATGAAAAAGAAGGACTTTGTGCTGATCGCATCCGTCGCGCTGGTCGCCGTCGCGGCGCTGTTCCTCTTGCCGCTCTGGGAGACGCGCGACGTGTCGCGGGTGATCGTCACGGTCGACGGGGCCGAAGCGCTCAACGTGTCGCTTGCGCAGGACGGCGTGTATGACATCCCGCAGGCGGACGGCGCCGTCAACGTCATCGAGGTGGCGGACGGCGGCGTGCGCATGGTGCAGGCCAACTGCCGCGACGGCCTGTGCGTCCAGCAGGGCGAGACGCGCCGCGCAGCCAAGTCGATCGTGTGCCTGCCGCATCGGTTGGTCGTGCGCCTGGCGGCGGATGAGCAGGAGCAGGATCAGACGCCCCTGGACGGCGTGGACGTCGTCGTCCGATGAGAGGAGGAATGCGATGAATCTGGCCAAATGGTGGCGCGAAGACGCCTGCGCGCAGGTGAATGCGCGCCACGTGGATGTGATGGACGGCATCCGCGCGCTGTGCATCTTCATCGTCGCCTGGTATCACATCTGGCAGCAGTCCTGGCTCTGGCCGACGCTCGACGTGGGCGGCTGCTTTACGCTCAACTTCGACCCGCTGGTGCGCTCCGGCTACATCTGGGTGGACGCGATGCTGCTCATCAGCGGCTTTCTGCTCTTTTTGCCCTATGCGCGCGAGCTGGACAGCCCCGCGCCGCGCATGCCGGAGGCGGCCGGCTTTTACGTGCGCCGCGCGCTGCGCATCCTGCCCTCCTACTGGCTGAGCGTGCTGTCGATCTTCTGCTTCGCCGCGCTGCCATCGGGCGCGTATCACAGCACGTCGTACATGCTGCGCGACCTGATCAGCCACCTGACGTTCACGCACGTGTTCGCCTACGACACCTATGTGGCCACGCAGCTGAACGTCGTGCTGTGGACGCTGGCGGTCGAAGTGCAGTTCTATCTGATCTTTCCGCTGCTGGCGCGCGCGTTCTTCCGAAAGCCCGCGCTGACGTATGCGCTCATGCTGGGCGCGTCGCTGCTGTATCGCGGGCTGGTGCTGGCCACGTGCACGGACACGACGCTGCTGGTCAACCAGCTGCCGGCTTTTTTCGACGTGTACGCCAACGGCTTCCTCGCGGCGGTCGTGTTTGTGCGCCTGACGCGCGACCTGCGCCATACGCCCTGTACGCGCATCCTGTTCACCGCGCTGTCCGTCATGCTGCTGTGCGTCGTGTGGCACATCGTCGTGCGCCAGGCGGGCTCGGGCTCAACCGAGGAGATCCGCCGCGGGCAGATGATCCACCGCTACGCGTTCAGCGCGGTGCTCTCGGCGTTCATCGTCTGCACGGCCAACGCGGGCGCGCTGTGGCGCTTCCTCTTCTCCAACCGGCTGATGCGCTACCTGTCGGCGGTCTCGTTCAACTTCTACATCTGGCATCAGTACCTGGCGGTCAAGCTGCGGGAGTGGGGCATTCCGCCCTCCGTCTCCGCGCAGCCGAACTTCGACGGCGAGATGCCCTGGCAGTGGCAGTACACGCTGCTGTGCTTTGCGCTGGCGCTTTTCGTCGCCACGCTGATCACCTACGCATTCGAGCGGCCCATCGCGCGCCTGGGCGCGCGTGTCTATAGCGCCCGCAGGGCGGGGCGCAAGCCAAAGGACGATCTGCGCGC
Organism: Candidatus Onthenecus intestinigallinarum; assembly: GCA_018713325.1. Lineage (GTDB taxonomy): Bacteria > Bacillota > Clostridia > Christensenellales > Aristaeellaceae > Beduinella > Beduinella intestinigallinarum. The sequence continues at coordinate 36,761 of DVFJ01000010.1, forward strand.
CCGTGGTTGACGCGCAGGAAGGAGGCATTTCCCATGCAGGATCCCAGACTGGAAAAGCTGGCCCGCAACATCGTGCGCTATGCGTGCGACGTGAAGCCGGGCGAAAACGTGCTGATCGAAAACACCGGCTTTGAGCGCGCCTTCGTCGTCGCGCTCGTGCGCGAGGTGTACGCGGCGGGCGGCCGTCCGTTCGTCGACATCAAGGACCCGGCGGTCAACCGCGCGCTGATGCAGGGCGCGACGGAGGAGCAGCTGCGGCTCATGGCGCAGGTGGAGAGCCTGCGCATGGAGAACATGCAGGCCTACATCGGCATCCGCGCGGGCGACAACATGATGGAGACCGGCGACGTGCCCGGCGACCGGCAGCAGTTGTACGCCCGCCTGTTCAGCCACCCCGTGCACAGCCTCATCCGCGTGCCGCACACCAAGTGGGTCGTGCTGCGCTACCCGACGCCCTCCATGGCGCAGGCGGCGAACATGTCCACCGAGGCGTTTGAGGACCACTACTTCGACGTGTGCAACCTCGACTACGCCAAGATGAGCCGCGCCATGGACGCGCTGGTCGCGCGCATGGAGAAGGCGGAGCAGGTGCGCATCGTCGGCCCGGGCACGGACCTGACGTTCTCCATTCAGGGCATGCCCGCCATCAAGTGCGACGGCAGGCTGAACATCCCCGACGGCGAGGTGTTCACCGCGCCCGTGCGCGACAGCGTCAACGGCACGCTGACCTACAACGCGCCCAGCCTGTACCAGGGCACGACGTTTGAAAACGTGCGCCTCACGTTCAAGGACGGCAAGATCATCGAGGCGACGGCCAACGACACGGAGAAGGTCAACCGCATCTTCGACACCGACGAGGGCGCGCGCTACGTGGGCGAGTTCGCCATCGGCGTCAACCCCTACATCACCCAGGCCATCAAGGACACGCTCTTTGACGAGAAGATCGCCGGCTCCTTCCACTTCACGCCCGGCAACTGCTACGACGAGTGCCCCAATGGCAACAAGAGCGCCATCCACTGGGATCTGGTGTGCATCCAGACGCCCGAATACGGCGGCGGAGAGATGTACTTTGACGGCGAGCTGATCCGCAAGGACGGCCTGTTCCTGCCGAAGGATCTGCGCTGCCTCAATCCCGACGCGCTCAAGTGAGCCGCCCGGCGGGGGCAAACCTTTGGGAAAATTTTCACAAGAAGGCTGAAATTGTCGCAAGGCTCTTGCAAATTGCCGCGCAATTGGTTACAATATAAATGGTGCCAGTTGCCCTTTGCAAGGGCGCCGGCTGACATTGAATTTATTGATTCAGGAGGAGATTCCAATGGTTAAGGTTGCCATCAATGGTTTTGGCCGCATCGGTCGTCTGGCTTTCCGTCAGATGTTTGACGCTGAAGGCTACGAGGTTGTCGCCATCAATGACCTGACCAGCCCGAAGATGCTGGCGCACCTGCTCAAGTACGACACCGCGCAGGGCGGCTTCAAGTTCAAGGACTCTGTCTCCTACAAGGAGCCTGTCTTCGAAGAGGACGGCAAGACCGTGAAGGTGCCGGGCTCCATCACCGTCAACGGCAAGGAGATCACCATCTACGCCAAGCCCAAGGCCAACGAGCTGCCCTGGGGCGAGCTGGACGTGGACGTCGTGCTCGAGTGCACCGGCTTCTACACCAGCAAGGCCAAGGCCATGGCCCACATCGAGGCCGGCGCCAAGAAGGTCGTCATCTCCGCGCCCGCTGGCAATGACCTGCCCACCATCGTCTACGCCGTCAACGAGAACACGCTGACCAAGGAAGACAAGATCATCTCCGCGGCTTCCTGCACCACCAACTGCCTGGCGCCCATGGCCAAGGCCCTGAACGACAAGTACCCCGTCGTTTCCGGCATCATGACCACCGTGCACGCCTACACCGGCGATCAGATGATCCTGGACGGCCCGCACCGCAAGGGCGACCTGCGCCGTGCCCGCGCCGGCGCGCAGAACATCGTGCCCAACAGCACCGGCGCTGCCAAGGCCATCGGCCTGGTCATTCCGGAGCTCAACGGCAAGCTGATCGGCTCTGCGCAGCGTGTGCCCGTGTGCACCGGCTCCACCACCATCCTGGTGGCGGTTGTCAAGGGCAAGGACGTGACGAAGGATTCCATCAACGCCGCGATGAAGGCTCAGGCCTCCGCGTCCTTCGGCTACAACACCGACGAGATCGTCTCCTCCGACGTCATCGGCATGACCTACGGCTCGCTGTTTGACGCCACGCAGACGATGGTCACCAAGATCGACGACGACACCTATCAGGTGCAGGTCGTG